>CBDCZP010000004.1:0-184841 GCA_965224605.1 Thiotrichaceae bacterium | reverse complement strand
TTTCCGGTTCATCAGGAAAGTGCGTACCTACATTCATGTAGAGCCTTAATTTTAAGTTGAAAGAATTCCATATCGCGATAACCATAAGCCATTCTTTTCAAAGTTTTCACCTTATTGTTTACTCCTTCCAGAGGGCCTGTTGATAAACCACCCGTATCATAATAAGCCAATACACAGCTACGCCATGTAGCTAGTTTCTTGGCAAACTTTATCAGCATATTGATCCCTGATGCTTCAGCTCTTTTTATCCAACCTTTAAGGTAGTTTGTAGCATCTTCTTTGCTCTCCTGTTTCCAGAGTAAGCCAAGATCCTCTTTGAGATAATACGCTGTAGCTAGTGGTGCATTGAGCTTTAGTGCCTCCTCTAGCCGTTGTTTCTCATTGGTTTCTTCATTCAGGTTATCTGCCCGTTTTAATAATAGCCACCGGGTTCCTTTGAGGACTTTTTTCTGCTCAACATTTTCAACCTGTGTATGTAAGTCTCTTCGTAGCTTTGTCAGCTTTTCATTAAACAGCTTGATGATATGGAAGTGATCAAAGACCAATGTGGCATTGGGTAAGTTATCTTGTACCGCTTTGATATAGGCGGGTCCCATATCTGTTGCTACGGCTTGGATGGTGGTTTTGAATCGCTTTAACCGCTTCCAAAAAGGATTAAGTACTTCTCCTTTTTTCCCCAGAGCGGTGAAGACAACTGCTCCTGATTTCAGATCAAGAACAAGTGTCATGTAGCCTTGTTTCTTACCGAGATAAATTTCATCAATCGCTATATATTTGAGTTTTCCAAGCTTGGGTTTGTCATACTTCTTTTTTAAATGTCTTTTAATGATGTTCTTGATAAAGTCCCAGCTCGTTTGGAGCAAGTGGGCAATATCCTTGATGGTCATCATACCGGACAATTCTATAACATAGCGCTCCAGTGCTTTAGTGGTTCGGCTGTGCGCTCTGGCAAAGGGCAACTCTATTTGTCGGGTTACTTGACAGTGCAAGCAGTACACTCTTGGTATTTCAAGCTCTATGAAAACAGGTTTCCTGCCAATGGGTAATGTCTTAATCCTTCGGTTTATTTTACCTTTTTGAATGACCTCTCGTGACTTGCAGTGGGAGCAACAAATAAGTCTATCTCGTACTTCTATTTTGAAATTGATGGCCCCTTGTTGATAGTTGGTTCGGGAGTAATCACAGTGATCAATCCCCCATGCATGGTAAAGTAGTGAAGTGGACATGCCGTAATCTCTGTTGGTAGCAAAGATTGTATTTAGGCATGTTCACACTCTTTTTTGAATTTCAACTGGCGGAGTAAGGTACGCACTTTCCGGATGAACCTAAACTACCTTGCTGAAAAGAAGTAAAAACAGTTTTTTTCTGTCCCAGTAATGATTGTTTTACAACACTTGTAACTACTTCAGCTAATTTACACGGTACAGCATTTCCTATTTGGCTAAATATTCTTGTTTGAGGACCAGTAAAGGTATAGTTTTTAGGGAATGTTTGTAAAATTGCTGCTTCATCAATTGTAAGCCTCCTGAGTGTTGAAGGAGCTTCTTTATATTGACCTTTTACCTCTCCAGACATTATTTTTTTGTGATATCCCTCTACCCAACTAGGCTCATTATTGTATAAATGATCTTCATCTATTATCGGAGTTCGATTTCCCCCCATACTTGCTGGTAGTGTACTAGACCAACCATCAGGGTTAAGAGGTCTACCTTAGCATTACGAAACCTAGAGTGTTGCTCATAACCGAACTTAGAATAAATACCTGATTGACTATAGGAATGTGATATTTCGCTAATTTTTTCTTGGTTTGTTATTGTATAGATATCTATAGTCTTATTTTCATTCTTTGAATAGTGCTGTGATATTTGGTGAATCGCACGGGAGTAACTATTTGCTGCACCAGTTTCAGAGTAACCTCTTTTAATTAACCAGTTTTTAAATACTTCTTCCATATTGTTATTTCAACTCATCTATAGGTAAAATTTGCATACCATGGCGGACTGTTAGAATAGAAATTTTAGTATCACCAATTCTATATATAATTCTGTAATTTCCTTTCAATAACTCTCGGTAGTTTGGGTTTTTCATTTCTGGGACAATCCTTCCTAGTTCAGGGAAATCAGATATTTTTTCGACATAATCGAATATTTCATTTGCCCATTTATTAGCAACACTAGGTTTGTCTAAAGCTATATATTCCGCAATTACAGTTACTCTTTCAACAGCAAGTGGTGACCACTCTATTTTCATTAGTAACCGATCCTTTTGAGAACCATATTTCTTGCTTCATTTTGCTCTATACCTTTACCTTCTTCTATTTGTATAACAGATGTATGAATATCCTGTAGTAACTCAATTTTCTCTTGCATTGCTTCATATTCCGCAACGCCAAGTAAAACGCCAACACCTTTACCGTGTTGTGTTATAACTAACGGTCTCTTAGTATCTTGAATTTGTTTAAAAAATGTTGCAACTCCAGCTCTAAACTCTGATAGAGGGCGGATGTCTTCATCAACTCTTAGTCTTTGCACAATTACTCTCCTATGTTTTATCTAGTACAGTATAGCGTACAAAATAACGTAGGTGGAGTTTTTAGGCATAACGCCCAGTTGAGGGGCTTTTTGACATAGAATTCACTGAACTCAACACTAAGAAAAAGTTTATAGAATTCAATGAACTATGAGAGCCGGTGAGTCAAAAAGTCCCTTCGAACGTCTTGTTAGGCTAAATAGCTGTTCAGGGGTGAATTCAACTTCTAAGTGCAACAGTCTTAGTCTTGAAAAAGACTTCGTAAGGTGTTCTGTACTTTAAACATTTCCTTGGGCGGTGATTAAGTTTATCAACTGCCTCTTGAATAAGACTATCATCTATCACATGAAAGTTGCAGCCTTTAGGGAAATATCTCCTCAATAATCCGTTGGTATTTTCATTCAATCCTCTTTGCCAAGGTGAATAAGGATCAGCAAAATAGACACGACTTTTGGTCGCTTTTTCGAGCAGTTTGAAATAGGCAAACTCACTACCATTATCAACCGTAAATGTTTTTATTAGTTCTGGATCTATGCCTTTAAATGCATCAATAGTGCTATTCATAAAGTTCTCTGAACCTTTGTTTTCAAGTTTTCCAACCACTAAAAAACGGCTCTTTCTCTCTACATGGGTTGCAAGCCCACCTAGTGATTTTCCACCTTCTACTGTGTCACTTTCCCAGTCTCCAAAACGCTTTTTATCACCCACTATTTTGGGTCTTTTATCTATCGACACTCTGTCTTTTATTTTGCTCTTCTTCCCACTACGACGCTGTTTACGTCGCTTTTTGTGATGCCTCACCAGATTCTTGTAATGCACCCCTCCCTGTCGTGCATCAAGATACAGCCACTGATAAATAGTTTCTGGACTCGCTCGAATTTTCTCACTTCTGTATTCACGCTTTAAGCGACCCGAAATAATCTCAGGTGAGAGTCCTTTTCCTACACTATTGATGACAACATCTAATAGGGGTTTATGAGATAGTCTCTTGGCTGTTCGGACAATTGACTTCCGTTCTTTGGCATAGTTATTGGCGCTTTTATACCAATAGACTCCATTACTTTCTTTGTTCCTGTTTATCTCTCTACTGACCGTACTGGCGGATCTATCTATTGAATCTGCTATGTCTCTGATCGTGTGATTTCGAAGGGATAAGTAATATATACAATAGCGTTCATTTGAGCTTAAATGGGTGTAAGACATCGTAGGTTCCTGACTTTTAAATTGTGGTAATTTAAAGTTATCAGATTCTTGCGATGTCTTCTTTATTTAGTCTAAGTGTTGCACTTGGTGTTGGAACTCAGGATATGCTTTCTAAGTTTTTTCATATTTTCAGCAATAGAGTTCTCGCAAAGAGTTAAAAGCTTGTGCAGATTTGAAAAACCGAACTCGTCTAAATAATATTCTTGGCTTGTTGTTACAATAGTTTTCATTGAACCTGATAACTTTATTTCTGGTTCTAGTGAAGATAAATCGGTATGTGCAACCCATAGGTTTCTAGAATGTTTAACAATCTGCTCATGTGTTTTCTTTATCTCAAGGTCACAGTTAACCCATTTTGATTGAATACTACCGCCGCCAAAATTTTCTTTAGTTCCTTTATTCGATTTTAAAAAAGGTTTTGCATATGTAATAACAAACGCTTTCGAAATTGCTCTTTGAAAAGCTCTTGTGGTCTGACTATTTCCCTGATAGCCAGATTTATATAGTTGTAAATACTCTGAACACTCATACATGGAGCTTTGAGCAAAAATCAACTTCGTATATTCTGAATGATATTTCATATTTTCACCACACAAAGCCGAGCTATTACTTGCCTCACAAAGCATAAAAAATTATGCCTTTTGTAATTCTTCTCGAATAACTTTTCTTAAAGTCTCCTCATTCAATAATGATGAATTTGTATAGCTTTTAAGAACTTGGTTTATAAGTGTTTGATAGCCAAGTCCCTCTGTCTTTGCTCTAGAACGAAAGTTATTTAAAATATCATTATCTAACATAATGGTAATTCGGGTCTTTCCTTTTTCTTCAGATTGTAATTTTGCAAGATGCGGAATATCTTTAGCACGTTTTGCATTTGAGAAATCATATTCTTTACGCATAATATTTTACCTCTTTACGAGTTGCTTTCCTTGCTGAGATTAAACGAATATTTTCCTCGTTCCGCAGTGCATAAACCACAGTAAGAAGCTTTGCTTTGCTACTTAATCCAATTAATATCCAGCGACTTTCACCTACCGAATCTATATCTTCTTGTACAAGTGCCATTGGGTCATATAGTGCTGTTGTAGCTTCATCAAATGAAACACCATGTTTCTTTAAATTTGATTCGGCTTTGTGAGGGTCATATTCAATTTCCATCTACCAACTATACATATTCCATACATATATTTCCAGATGAAATTTAATCGAGGGTAATACTACTTTTTGGGGGCTACTAAGTACTGACGCTTTGTACGCTTGCTATTGTGGCGATGTTTGAGCTTTGGGGCCTAACGACCAGTTGAGGGGCTTTTTGGACAGACAGAGATGAACATAAGCCTATGAAATACTTCACATAATTCATATAATTTAAATCAACCGCTGAGTAAAAAAGTCCCTTCGAACGTCTTGTTAGAGCCAGATGTTCGCCCTAGCTCAATTTCTAAGCTTAAACATGGACAGAATGTTCTAGTGTTTCAGCAACCCACTGATTGATGCTTTTTTCTTGTGTTGTAGCTATTGCCGCGATGTCACTATGTAGCTTAGGAGGAATTCTTAGATTGAACTTTCCAGAATATTCCTTTTTTGGAGATATTCCTTTTTCTTCGCATACTTCCAGAAAGACCTCTAGAGACTTTTTAAATTCTCTTTTAAGTTGAGATGGTGTTTCACCATAAAAGTCTGCACCACCATTTATACCAAGGATTTCTCCACGGAACATATCAATGTCGGAGTCATACTCTATTTTTGCTTTATAATTATCTATTTTCATCATATTCATGGTGTTACCTCATTTTCTTCTAGCCATTTTCGTACACTGGCTACAGCACCTTTATCTGTAGAAGGTGATGGGTGTGGTCGATGATAAACTTGGATTTCATCGAATAAAACCACCGCTATTCGAGAACCGGCCCTTTCTGTTATTTCTGCACCTAAAGCTATAAAAAGTGACTCTATATCGCTCCAGTGTATGTTTGCACTGGTAGGATGAGTGAATATTTGTTCTAAAGTTCTTTGATGCTTTTTCTTCATCTCTTTATAGTACTATATATTGGTACTATGTCAATTATGATCAATGATTCGTCAGGTATACACAATATCAATAGAGTGTTTATATATTTTAAGATTATACTCAGCAGTTACACAGTCATTGAATATTGAACAAGTTGTTTGAAAACATAAGAATTATACCCATTGGAAAAATCACTCAAATTGAAAGCATGAGTTTTCTTTGAAATACCAACTTATGTAATTCTTTTTCATTTTCTTCAGCTTCTATAGCTTTATCCAAGTTAGAGAAATCACTAAAATGCCCGCTAAACCAACCAATTTTATAACCTTTTTCTTAAGAATAAACTTGGAACGATACCAAATAAGATTAGCTAATATCACTAATGAATATCCGAAAATGATAGCAATTGGTGTTTTCATATTATCTCATCAAATAATCTTATTCAGGAATTACACTTTGATGTGCTGATATCCATATTGTTTATGCTTGATATTATGGCGATGTTTGAATTTTGAGGCTCTAACGCCCAGTTGAGGGGCTTGCGGTTCGAAGCCACTGAACGTAAATCTACGGTGAACTTCCCGAACTCACTGACCGACAATAAACCGCTGAGCTAGCAAGTCCTTCCTCGAACGTCTTGTTAGATTTCTATACACTTAGAGCAAGCTTAAGCCCTTCATTTAACAGATTAATTTGCTTTGAGTTGAGCTTTCCTACTTGCTCAGTTAAAAAGGATTTATCAAGTGTAAGAAGTTGTGAAATATTAACTACTGAATCTTTATTCAAACCTGCTTTTGATTTTGCTAGTTTGAAATTTCCTGGAGCGTCAACTAACCTAAGATTGGATGTTATTGCTACGACTGTTACGGTATTAATAAAACTTTCATTAAACGAGTTTGAAGAAATAATAATAACTGGGCGGCGGTAACCAGGCTCTGAGCCTCTAGGTTCTTCCAAGGAAGCCCACCAAATTTCTCCCCTCTTCACTACCACTCCTCTTTAGGCAGTGATTTTAGTTGCATAGATAGTAACTCTGTATCTAGATTGTTTATATTTTGAGAGTATATTTTATTTAAAGATTCTGTAACATTATGATATTTATTCTCTTTCATGTATTTTGACATTGCCACAGTGAAAAGCTCACTTCTAGACATGCCTAGACGTTTTGCCATATTTTCGGCAGCTTGAAAGATAGGGTCTGGTATTGAAATTGCTGTTTTCATGAAAGCAGTATAACCACAGTTATACTACGGGTCAATTTTTTATAATTCTGTTTTTAAATGGATAAGAGCAACTCTGTCTCCGTTTAGATTTTTCCTTTCTTCAACTTCGTATGGAATAAATCCAAACTCAGAATAAAGCAATAAGGCTGGACATTTTCACTGAAAACAGATATTTTTATTACTTTAATATTATATTTATTTCTTGCTGCTCTTAGCATATAAGTAATAATTTCTTTTCCAAAGCCCCTGCCTCGATATTCTTTATCAATGATGACATTGCCGATATATGCTGACTTATTTGGTTCATGATTATAGAAGTTGGCAAAACCAATAATATTTCTGTTTTCAACCATTACAGTTAATTCATTTCTTCTTTCAGATAAATCCCTAAGTTGATCTACTGTTAATGGATATGTACCACTTGGATAAACTAAATGCAGTTCTTCTTTATTCTTTATAAGTCTACATATTGCATTGAAGTCATCTCTGCTAGCTTTTCTAAATTTACTCATGGCACTTACTTTGTTATTTGCGAATCTAACGACCTCATAAGGGGCTTTTGGTTCGAAGCCACCCTTACTCTGGGTAATGATAATTTTACCGAACTCACTGTTCTTAAATCAACCGCTGAGTTAAAAAGTGATCTTGCCCCGAATAAGTAGACAAAATGATGCTACTTCCTTGCCATTGTTTCATACTCAACGGGCGAATAAAAATCTAAACTAGAGTGTATTCTTTTTCGGTTATAAAAGTGCTGAATATAACCAGCTATTAAATCGCGCAAGGTCCAGTAATCATCAAAGCGATATCCATGGATCACATCACTTTTCAGAGTATGAAAAAAGGATTCCATCTCTGCGTTATCCGTACAGCGCCCAGGTCGGTTAGCACTGGCAATGATGTGGTGTTTATTGAGTAATTCCCCGATGGCATAGGCACGATATTCTGTGCCCCTGTCTGTATGGAATATCAAACCAGGTTCTGGTTTGCGATTGGCTATGGCACGACGTATTGACTCTTGGGTAAGTGCCACATCTTTCTTATGACCCATCGCCCAACCGATGACTCGCCTTGAGTATAAATCAATAACTACCGATAGATAAATCCATCTCTGGCTAAGCTTCAAGTACGTAAGATCAGCCGCCCATTGTTGATTGATCCTCGTGGGCTTTGGTAAATCTTTACGGATATTTACCATGCTTTCTAAGTAGCGCTTGGTCCCCGGTTTGTGTCGATAGATACGGTTCGCTCGTGCGACTAAAGCATTGTCTCGCATCAAGCGGGCTATGCGTTTACGACTGACGAAGATCCCTAGCTTACGCAATGCCTGATAGATACGTGGACTACCAAAGGTGCCCAAGTTGTCTTTAAAAATGGTTTTTATTGTATCCAAAAGATGCTGATCACTGGCTATTCTTGGGTTTTCTGGCCGCGCTAGCCAAGCATAATAGCCACTGCGTGATACCTCTAGAAATTGGCATAGATAGGTTATTCGGTATCGGGCTTTTTCTCGGTCGATAAAGGTGAATTTGTCGACTTTACTTCCGCCAGATACCGTTGCCACTTTTTTAGTAATTCATTCTCCATGGTCAAGCGATGCAGTTCTTTTTCTAGTGCTTGAATGCGTGTGTTATCTGAAGTGCTTTTAGGGGGGTGAATAGATTTTCGGCGTTTATCAGCCATAAGTTTTCCTTCTCTATATTCCTTTCGCCATCGTGACAGCATATAGGGATGAATATCTAGTGATGATGCAACCCCCTTCACTGTCTCAGACTCTAATAATGAAAGGTGAACGGTGGTGACTTTGAAGTGCTGGGTATATGCTGCTGTCTTCTTGTGTTGTGTAAATTGGGCCATGTGGACTCCTAAAGTTAGTTAGGTTTTTTTGTCCACTTAAACGGGGCAAGTTCAAGCGCCTCTCGAATTTACTTGTTATGTTTGGTCGTTACTAGGAGTATTCTGGCCTAACATTTCTTGTAGATATTTTGGAGTAAAGCCATTAACTGGATTTTCTTTTAAGACTTTATCTAACGTAGTTTCACCCGATAATAAGTTCGCAGTAGACTGCCTTATCACTTTAATGAGATTTTCACGGCAAGTCTCAACATCCTTGATTCTGTCAAACTTCCTCATTCTTAAAACCTGAAAAATTGAATCTTCATAACTTTGAAGACTTTCTATTACTTCTGATGGTAAAAAAACATAGTGCTTTTTTAACAACATAGCTTTTTCTATTATTTTTTGAGATGGTTTATCTATAAATCTGTTTGCAAACTCATTTACTTCCGTTATAGCCATCTCCTTATACATAAGTTTAAGAATATCGTGTAACATACTGACTTTTTATACTTATGACTTGGTCAGAAATGGAATTCCAGAACTTGGATTTAGGCGACAAACGTACTAATGCTCGGACCATTAAGATAATAAACTCCATAGCGAAATCACCTCAATCCAGTATCCCTGAAGCTTGTCAAGGCTGGGCTGAAACACTAGCCACTTATCGTTTTTACTCTAACGAATCATTTGACAGTAATGATCTTCTTGAGCCGCACTACGAAGCGACAGAACAACGCATAAGAACCAGTGAATCACCGACTATTCTCTGTATCCAAGACACGTCAGAACTGGATTTCAACGGTAAGCAAACCGAAGGCATGGGGCGATTATCCTATGATGCTCAAAGAGGCATGTACCTTCACCCTACGCTGTGTGTCACGCCCGAACGCTTACCTCTTGGTATTACAGACTCCTGGATGTGGGCGCGAGGTCAAAGTAAAGCTGAAGATAAGCTGACCCTACTCTTAAAGAAAGCGTTCGCTGGGTCGAGGGCTATGAACGTGTCGCAGAGATGGCCGAACGTTGCCCTGAGCAACAACTTGTCTATGTCGTTGATCGAGAAGGTGACATGTATGAGCTGATGGAGCGTGCTCAACAACTTGACTGTCCTGCCGACTGGTTGATTCGAGCAAGACATAACCGTTTGCTACCTAATCAAGCCAAGCTATGGGATGCTGTGGATGAGCAAGAAGCTCTCACAAAAATCACCTTCATCAAGCCACGCAAACGGGGAGAAAAGGCAAGGACGATTCTACAAGAAGTTAAGGTGCTACGGTATACGCTTTCACCAAAGGGCAAATCACCCGTTGAAATGACGCTGGTTCAAGCAAAGGAAATGAATCCCCCGAAAGGTAGTCACCCCATTGTTTGGCGACTGTTGACCAATAGACAGGTCGTGACAGAAGAGCAAGCGGGCGAAATCATTGATTGGTATCGTTGCCGATGGGAAATTGAAATGTTCTTTGATGTCTTGAAAGTAGGATGCAAGGTAGAAAAATTACAACTAGGCAACAAAGATCGCGTTGAAAAGGCATTGGCACTCTATATGATAGTGACTTGGCGTGTTATGTATCTGATGCGACTCGGGCGTAACTGTCCAGAATTACTTGCCGATCTTATCTTTGATCCTCTATGGAAGTCCTTTATCTACTGGGTAAGAAAAAGCTACCTGACGGTATTCCCTCTATTAATGAAGTCCTTAGAAATTTAGCCATGCTGGGAGGCTTTCTCGCAAGAAAGTCAGATGGTGAACCGGGTGCTAAAAGCATCTGGAAAGGTTTTCAGCGAATACAAGACTGCATTTACGGAATACAGCTTGCTACGGAGCTTCAAGATTTTGTAACTTATGTATAAGGAGATGCGTTATAGCCTTTCCTTGCTTTAGCTTTTCATTATACTCATACAACATTCTAGATGTTAATTGGTGATAACTATGCGTTAGATCGGCAACTTCTTCTGACATCTCTATATATTTATCAACGTAAGTAACTAATATTTTTGACCATGACCTAAAATTGTTTTTAGTCTAGTTTCTATCCTTAATAATTGTTTTTTATAGTTAGAGTCAATGCTATTACTTATTATTTTAGAAAAGGTTGATTTTGCAAACCATATAAAAATACCCCCTACCATTGCGCCCGTTGTTATTAAGGGAAAGAGGACTTTTATTATTTCTAAAAAACTAGTATAAAATTCATTCAACTTTAGACACCACAATAGATCTAATATATACGTACTTCAAGATTCTTACCTAATGATGCAGCAAACCTCTCGAGAGTAGAAAGCTTTACATCTTCGGCATGATTCTCAATTCTAGAGATAGCTGATTTTTTTGTTTTTAGCATAGAAGCTAGTTCTTCTTGAGTTACACCCGCAGATTTTCGAGCCTCCTTTAGCATGACACCAATTTTAAAGGCCTGATAACCCTCATCAAAGTTTAAAGAAAAATCCTTGTCATTTTCTTTCCTCTTATCTATGTATTTTTTTAAGTCGCTCATTTTTTCTTTCTCTCTAAGTAATCACTCTTTCTCTTTTCTGAGAGTGTTATTTCTGATTTAGGTGTTTTTTGTGTCTTTTTTTGAAACCCGTTTGTTAGAATGATGAACTGACCTTCATCAAAGAAACCTAATATCCTAAAGGGAACCTCTAAAAATCAGCTGATTCCTCAGCTACAAATCTAAATTGGTCAATAAATAGACATATTTTATCAATTATCGCCTGGATTTAGCAATATAGCCCCCTTTTGGGGCTATATTCTATTCTCAAGACGCACTAATCCTCTCTAGAAAACACAAGCGCCTCATGTTGTAAGTCAGATTCATCATGCCAATATTCATTTGAGTTCTAGCAAGCCCAATACATTTAATGGCTTTATTCCTCAAGTTACTTTGGGCGCCAAATATATGCTCTACCCGACTACGTATTCTAGAGCGCGTACGATTACCTTGTTGTTCCCACTTCGATAAGGGCTTATTACGGGTCCCCTTACGCTGTATTCTACTTCGGTAGCCTTGCTTTTTTAAGTTCTCCTCTTCCTTTTTTGATCGATAAGCACTATCGACCCAGACATCCTTACTGGTATTACTGGGATCTAGTATGTCTTCAAAGACATTGGAGTCATGCACACTCGCATCCGTTACCTGATAATCTCGGATGAGCTTATTATCATTGTCAATCTGGATGTGATTCTTATAGCCAAAGTAACTCTTGCCATTTTTCTTAGTCCATCGGGCATCCGTATCTTTCTGGCGTTGTTTGTTATCTTCCCAGTTTTCAGGAATATCACCTTCTTTTATCTGTTGGTTTTCCTCACGGCTGTTTCTCTGAATGGGTGCTGGAACTATGGAGGCATCTACTATCTGTCCTTTTCGGGCGATATATCCCGCTTTGCTGAGTTGTCGAGAGAACTTCTCAAACAGGTTATCTACTAATTTCAATTCACTGAGTTGATCTTTGAACAGCCAAAAAGTCTTTGCATCAGGTGAACGCTGGTGGTTACTTAAGCCCATAAACTGTTGGAAACTACGACGGTCTTCTATTTGAAACTCAAGTTGATCATCACTCAGACCATACAGGTTCTGTATGACTAGCCCTTTGAACTTCATCACCACATCTTTAGGAGGCGCTCCTGCATTGCTCTTGCGTTCTTTTTTATAGACTTGATCTAAGACACTACGGAAGGATTCCCAATCTATCGTGTGCTCAAGTTCTAATAAGGGATTTCCCAATTTCTTTAGTCGATTATCTTGTAGCTCAAAAAGGGGATCAAAAATATCTAGCATCACAGGGAATCTCTGAATTGAATGGGTGCGTAGATTATACTGGATTTTGGCAATTAATAGAGATGCCCTTAAGCTGATTTGCCATAGTGAAATGTCAACCAGTAAAGAAGCATGATGTATCGTATGAGATGTGCCAATTCAGACCATACCCGTTGTCACTACCCTATTCCTTGTTCCAAATTCCGATTTGGGAACTCAGTCAGGAACTCCTGTTTTCAATACATTTACTCTCAGCCCTCAATGGCCTCCAAAACAGACAGCATGGCTCTATTAATAGCAGTAAAGCGTTGAGGTTCAGCAAGTATTTCATCTGCAGATTGTACAAACTGAGAGCCATCAAGCTCATCTCCACAGTTTTCAATCAACGCCTTAGCGGATTCTGGGGTAGTTTCCAAATGGAACTGCAAAGCAACGACACGATTATCATAAATAAAACCCTGATTTTTACAGGCCTCACTTGTTGCCAATGCAACAGCATCTTTGGGTATATCAAACGTATCACCATGCCAATGAAACACGGCTATTTTCTCTGGTATTGCAGACCCCAATATTGTGCCGATTATCTCTACTGCACGATGAATATCAAACCACCCTATTTCTCTATGTTCACCTTTGTAGACTTTCGCTCCCAGTACATCAGCTATTATTTGCGCACCCAAACAAATGCCTAGTACTCTTTTTCCTGCATCAATCACCTCTTTTATAAATTGCTTTTCAGCGTCTAACCATAGGTATTGCTCCTCATCATAAATACCCATTGGTCCACCCATGACGATCAACCAATCGACTTCATCAACAGCTGGTAGTGCTTCATTTTTATAGAGGTGAGTTGCCGTTAATTGATGTCCTTTTTCTTTTAGAACAGGTTCTATGCTACTGAGCCCTTCGAAAGGTACATGCTGTAAATGATGGATTCTCATTATTGTTCTCACTAGATTTATTCGCAAAGCAAGATTACGATTGTTTATCTATCTGTACAACTATTTGACCTTGCTAAAGTTACAACCTATTATTAACAAACCAATCGGTCTTTTATAATTCCAAGTCCAAAATAGAGTAGCACTAAAGCTGTAAAAATAGAGTTATAGATGAACAAAGGTCAACACACCAAAGAAATGATTATAGAAAAAGCGGCTGTACTCTTTAATACAAAGGGGTACTCCGGTTGTTCTCTAGCGGATTTAATGACGGCTACGGGGCTTAAAAAGGGAGGTATATACAATCATTTCACGAATAAAGATGAAATATCCATTGAAGCTTTTAAGTATTCCTTCGCAAAAATAGAAAACACTCTAGCCCAAATCGTTCAATCAGCGGATAGCCATCAGGCAAGCCTGACACATATTTTAGATTTCTACCGAGACTACGCGTCACAACCCATTATCCAAGGCGGTTGTCCTATTTTAAACACTATTGTTGATGCTGATCATACGAATCCCACCTTAATCTCTCTAGCGCGAAAAAAAACAGAAAGACTTTTAAGAAACCTTGAAGTCATCATCCAGCAAGGTCAATCACAAGGTGAGTTTCACCAACATGTAAAGCCACGTTCCATTGCACTAGTCATATTCTCAGGCATTGAAGGTGCCTTGTTATTAACCAAAGCTTGCGAAGACAATCAGGCTATAGATGCGATGATTAACTGCTTACACTCATATTTAGAAAACACCTTGTACTGCAAGCAACGACTCAACTCATAAACTAAACTAGTTACCGAAATTAGGAGCCTGTAGATTTACCCTATTTTGTGACCAACATTTAAAATAAGACCGAACGGTCTTTAAGGAAGAAATTATGCAATCCATTCTACTAACAGCCATCCGTAATATTACCTCAATACTTGAATTCATATCGCCCAAGTTGGCTCTATCGTGGACAAGCAAATTATTCTTCTCACCCCGACTATCAAAGAAGGCTCGAATACCAGATATACCCTATCTACAACAGAGTTGGCTTAGCTACCAAAAAATCACCGGAGTGGTTGATAAATGCAAAGTGTATACCGCAGGCAATGGCCCCGTAGTTCTGTTAGTCCATGGTTGGGAAGGCTCTACGAGTAATCTATCGACACTGGCAAAATCCTTATTGGCAGCAGATCTGAAAGTTGTATTATTTGATCTACCTGCGCATGGTTTCTCTCCTGGCAAAAAAACCAACCTTTTGGAAATTAGCCATATCATAAAAAAGTTGGCTGAAACAGAAGGAGGGGATGGATACTTTAAGGCAATCATCGCTCATTCTTTCGGCGCTGCCTGTGCGGGTCATGCTATCAAAAAGGGGGTAAAAACAGATCACTTCATTTCTATCAGTTCACCAACCAACATGGATTTTATCTTCGATCAATTTTGCTCGACAATTGGCGCATCAAACAAAACAAAGAAAGGATTAATTAAACAGATTGAGGCTATTTTACAAGGCTCGTATAAAGAAGTTTCATTAATAAGGTTAGTCGCATATTTTAATAAGAAAGGCATCAAAGGTATCATTGCACATGACGTTAAAGATCGGCTCATTCCATATGCTCAAGCAAAAGAGCTTTCAACAGCATGGCCAGAAGCCCAGCTGATCACCACAAAAGGTTACGGGCATAATCGGATTTTGATTAATAAGGAAGTTATTCAAGCCATCAGAACGTTGCTTGTTTAACCGATTCTCAGTTTTGGTTATAGCATTGAAGCACTGTTTGAAAAGGGTTTCAGGGTAACATTGGATACCCTGAAATTTAAAGTTGGCGGAGAGGGAGGGATTCGAACCCTCGGTACGGATAAACGTACACACGCTTTCCAAGCGTGCTCCATAGGCCACTCGAACACCTCTCCAATATTGTCTAGTAGTATAAGAGTCACTACCAGTTTTTGAGTGCAGGAGCTTATACGACTTTGGTTTTGATGTAAATGTTAGTCTCTGTTCAAGGACTCTAATCGAGTTCACTCAATCATGTTGGCGAGCCTGAAGAAGCTATTTGTCAGGTTATGAAGCCTAAGCCTGTAGACGATTATACTCCGATTTGAAATACTCTAGAACTTCCTGTTGATTTCCCGTGAAAACTATTCGCTCTTTTTTCTGCTCAAGTTGATAGCTGTACATGGGATCATAGTAGTCTAAGAGTAAGCTGCTCACCCATGAAATATGCGCTTCGGGTGAGCCTGTTTTTTCATGTTGATCCAGCGATGCTTCCGCTAATTTACGCAACACTTTGTGGCGCTCACCGCCTAGTCTCTTTTGAATTTTGTCTAAACTGTCTAAAAGCGCAGTTCTGAAGTGATTAAAACCTTCCTCTTCTCCATAATGGTTTTGAAAGTCTTCTAGCATGTCGATAGCATATTCTTGCATGCTTGTTCTGAGTCTTTCTTCTTTACTTATTTCTAATAACAAAATCGGTGATTTCGCCATTTTCTCATAGAGGACTACGGGTAAGTTTATTCGACCTATGTTTCTGCCTTCGTCTTCAAGCATAAGGGTTTGAGTCTTTTTCTTTTCATGCTTTAGTTGTTGTACTGCCAGGGTGTTTTCAAAATTGATTTGGCTGGGTTGCGGGGAAGCATTTGCACCAAACGCAGAGCCTCTATGGTTTGCCAAACCCTCTAAATCTAGCGACTGTGGAATATGATGCAGTAACCGGGTCTTGCCTGATCCTGTGCTTCCGCCCAGCAAGACGAAATCTGTCTGTTCAACTAATCGATCACTATTTTCTATCAGGGAACGGCGCATCGCTTTGTAACCACCCTTCACACGAGGGTATTTAATACCTGTTTTTTCATAGACCCATTGCTGACTTATTTTCGAACGCATGCCGCCACGAAAGCAATATAAAACACCGGATGGATGTTTATTGATAAAATCTATCCACTCGTTTGTACGCTGTTCGCGCATATCTTCGCTAATGAGTTCAGCAGCAAGTTGAATGGCTTCATCCTGACCTTTGTCTTTGTAGCGAATACCAATCTCATGGCGCTCATTATCCGTAAGAAGAGGGTTATTCTCTGCTAAGTCAAATGCGCCCTGTGTATATTCTACCGGTGCACGTACATCAAGCAGTGGGATATTATTAACAAACAATCCATCTAGATCATCTATCTCAGGGAGATCCTTTTCAAAGTGAAATTTCATGCAGTGGAGTATACCAGTTGGGAAAGCTAAGAAAACTTATCGTTTATACTGATTTCGGTGGTTTTCATCTGTTTACAGACGATTTATTATTTTGCAAAGTCATAATATGCTTTCTACAAGGCTATCATTGAGTGCCCTCGAATCACCAATGGAATTGCAACTCTAAATACACGGATTTTAGTTGATGAAACAAGACAAAAGAAGCTGGATGATCGAAAACAGGCGGAATATCTCTCAGCGTCTCGCCTGGATACGCAGTAAAGAAAATGGACTGTTGTTGCATAACGATGATGGCAAGGAAGAAATTATCATTACTAAAAATGATAATTTTGTGTTTTTACATTTTGTAGAAAACGACCCCCAAACCGGTGAAGATGAAATCAGTGATGTGATGTCGTTTATTGATGTTAGCAACCCACTGATGTTGCATAGTCAATATGCCCACGCAATGATGTTGTCATTGCTTTTTGTCCCCTCACCCAAACAATGCTACATGCTAGGTTTTGGAGGTGGACGAATTCCAATGGTTTTGCATCATCATTTTCCTAAACTCATTATTGAATCATCAGAGTTAAGTGAAGGTGTTCTATCTATACTGGAAATGTGCTTTGGCCTGAAGCAGGACAACAGGCTAAGAATAGAGATGATCGATGGTCGGCAACATCTGCAAAGTTTTCAACAACAGCAATTCGATATTATTTTTCTGGATAGCTTTTCGGGTGCTGGCAAACATCCCAACAATTTATCTTCACTGGAGTTTTATCAACTTTGTAATACTAAACTTGCTCAGCATGGGGTTGTTGCCACTAATCTGGTAGACAATAACCCTCTGTTTAATCAAAAAATACAAACCTTCTGTGCTTCTTTTAAATACACCTACTCATTCAGTTTTGAAGTCAACCATGTCTATCTGGGTTCTAACTCGTTGGATTTGACTCAGGATGAACTCATGAAACGAGCGTTTAAGATAGACGAACAATATTCCTTTGGCTTTAAGCTGGAAGAAACGGCACGAAAAACCACCCAGCAGAAACAGGAAACAACGCTTAAACTACTATCAGATATAGAATAAAAACCCCAGCCTTCATCTTTAGAATGATACCAGTCAAGTATTTTGGAATGCAATAATGTAGAAATTATGTCATTATATTGACCCCTATCGACATGAATAATAAGTATTTAGAGGTACTTTCACTTCAGTATCAGGGCGCTATACTTATGAATATTTAACGATACTACTCATAAAAGCATCACATTAGACATCACAAAAACGTCGAATAGGCAGTCTAACAGGCTTGAAACTTAGAATAATAATTCCGGAGAATACAATGGTGTGGAAACCTCGGGTTGTAGCAGCAGCGGTTCTAGAAAAAGACGGCAAATATCTCGTTGTTGAAGAAAGGGTTGACGATAAAAATGTCATTAATCAGCCCTCTGGACATCTGGAACCCAATGAAAGCATTATTGATGCCGTTCGCCGTGAAACCTTGGAAGAAACCGGCTGGAACTTTGAACCTACGCATATTGTAGGCATCATGCACTTGCTAAACGCTAACACCAAACGTATATTCATCCGATTCACCTTTACTGGCAAGTTGCTCAATGAGGTTCCTGACTACCAAATCGACCCTGACATCATTACCCCACGATGGATGACTTATGAGGAAATCAAATCCCAAGAAAAACTATCATGGCGTAGCCCATTGGTTATGCGTTCACTGGATGAATATCGTGCTGGCAAACGCTACCCACTGGATCTCATTCATACCCTGCAAATTGATGCCGAACCATGCCTGGAAATAGAGCCATCAGCGGAAGCACAAGAGCCATCAACGGAAGCACAAGAGCCATCAGCGGAAGCACAAGAGCCCTCAGCGAACAAAGAGCCCTCAGCGAACAAAGAGCCCTCAGCGAACAAAGAACCCTCAGCGGACAAAAAGTCATCGTCGGCATATCAGGAGGAGTTGATTCCTCAGTAGCCGCTCTCCTCCTGCTTGAACAAGGTTATCAGGTAGAAGGCTTGTTTATGAAAAACTGGGAGGAAGATGACACTAGTGAATATTGTTCTGCTGAAGTAGATCTTGCTGACGCACAATCTGTTTGCGATCAACTCAACATCAAATTACACACCGTTAATTTTTCAAGTGAATACTGGGATCGTGTCTTTGCCTATTTTCTAGAAGAATACCAATCGGGGAGAACCCCTAATCCCGATATCATGTGTAATAAGGAAATCAAATTTAAAGCCTTTTTAAATTACGCTATCGATCTGGGCGCTGATTTTATTGCTACGGGTCATTACGCACGCATTGATACCCATAACAATGAAATAAGAATGCTCAAAGGAGTAGATAATAATAAAGATCAAACCTATTTTCTCTACACCTTGGGACAAGCTCAGTTAAGCAAAACATTATTTCCAGTAGGCGAGCTTGAAAAACCTGTTGTCAGAGAACTTGCTGAGAAAGCGGGCTTCACAACCGCAAAAAAGAAAGACAGCACAGGGATTTGTTTTATTGGAGAGAGAAAATTTAAAGATTTTTTGCAACGATTTCTACCCGCTCAACCGGGAGAAATCGTTACCCCCGAAGGAAAGGTAATCGGCAAACACAGTGGTTTGATGTATTACACCTTGGGACAGCGCCAAGGTTTGGGTATTGGTGGTTTAAAGGATAGCAACGACGCACCTTGGTTTGTCGTCGACAAAGACCTGGATACCAATAGACTTATTGCAGGTCAAGGGCATAACCACCCTCTTCTCTTAAAAACACACTTACAAGCATCACAGCTTGAATGGGTGAGCGAACAGACTCCTGCCAGCAGCTTTTCTTGTAAAGCCAAGATTCGATATCGACAAACTGAGCAGAGTTGTTCCGTTCGCCTCATTGATGAAAATCATTGTGAAGTTGTATTTAAGGAGGCACAAAGAGCAATAACACCCGGGCAATCTATTGTCTTTTATAATGCTAATATTTGTTTGGGAGGTGGGATTATTGATTCGGCTCATTGATACTAAGGAAAAAAATCTAGGGCATGGAGTTTACAAAGTAATTGATCTAGCCTAGGTAATGAGAAAA
This sequence comes from Thiotrichaceae bacterium, assembly GCA_965224605.1. Classification (GTDB taxonomy): domain Bacteria; phylum Pseudomonadota; class Gammaproteobacteria; order Thiotrichales; family Thiotrichaceae; genus HyVt-477. The sequence goes on along the minus strand of CBDCZP010000004.1, from coordinate 165,067 downwards.
TTGAGTTTCGAGTGGAAATATAACCCATTGGGTGTCTTATCTGAAAGTGAGCCATGTTGTTGCGATATATTTAGTTCCCTTATTGATCACTGCGGCACGATGTTCATGAGTCCAGAACGGAGGGAACAGCACTAATTTCCCTTGTTCGGGAGTTACTTTGACATCCTGAAAAGTGAACTCGGTTTCTCCGCCTGCATCCACCACATCATTGAGATACCATAATGCGACGAGTTGTCTCGGTGCTAATGTGGGATTATCAGCATCGACATGCCAATGATAATATTCGCCTTGCTGATACCGTTGGAGGTTATAACCCATGTCCTTAAAACGACTGATATCACTAAAAAAAGGATAGAGTTGCTGGAATTCTTTTAGTGCCATTGCAAAAGAACGGAATAAATTATTATCGACATCCTTCCAATGATCTTTATTACTAACGAAAATATCGGTGGTTTTTTTTAGCAACGCATTGTCGCCTGCTTCAGAGCCCACTTTACCGGTGTTTTGATCCTGCTGTTGAGCTTCAAAACGAGCCATCATGTCGTTACATAAAAAATCGGGTAGTGCATTTTTCTTTTCAAAAATAAAACTGCCGGGTTTTAGTTCATGTAAACTCATTAGTCCAAAATCCTCGAATTAATCATGGCTTCTATATCCGCACTGACATCCGCACTGACTCCTTGCTGATTTTTTTTATATAAACCCAGAGCATCCTGTGCAATTGATTCCCAATGTTTCTTTAGGGCGGGTAACAAGCTTTTCAAAGCAGCCAGGTTTTCGTTTTTGTGCCAGCTTTCGTAAGCATCAATAAGGCTCGGCGCAAGCTTCTTTCGCATCGCCGTTAAATTGCCGAAGTAGAAATGTATCGAGGCAGGCCGGTTATTCTTTATCAATAACGGGAGTGTTATTAATGCATCAGCATAGTGATCTCGAACCGCTCGCAACATGATCTCTGCATGTGTATTGGGCATTGCTGCGATCATATCTAACCAGCCATTGCCCAGAACGTCACCTGCCATGGCCTCACCTTTTTCGTGGGCAATAATCATCTCGGTTTCTGCATTCGCCATTTCGTCTAATGAAGATTCAACATCATTATCAAAGTCATAGTGTTTTGCTGCACGTCCAATAGGGTTATCCAATCCACTCATCCGCCACTCTTCAACTTTTTCCCATAACATTCTGCGTAGGGATTCGCGTCGAATATAGATTCGGTCTTGCTGAACCATAGCAGGTGGTGCCGCCATATCACGTGCATATTCTTTCCCTGCAATGATGACTGTTTGATTGCCCTCTTTTTTTATTGCTTCTAGTTCAGCTAGAAAAAAATGCGGTCGACAACGCACGCCAAGCCCTGCGTTATAGACTAAACCTTTATTTTCGATCAGCACATTTATCGCTTCATTATCAAAAGGCTCATACTCAACACCATCAATATTCAATGCCTTATATTCAAGTTTTTCGGCGTCATCCCACAACCCTTCGCGATCAGTCAGCCAATCCCCCACATCATCGGTAGTTAAACTGACGTTGAAACTTTCTTGTTGCTCCCAGCGATACATTTCACGCATTTTCAATAAATAAACACACAGGGTGTAATCACCAGCATATTGAGCATCGGCAATATGGCAATTGTGCTGAACGGTTTCGATGATAGTTTGGATGTCTTCATTCATATTCATTCATATTCATTCAAAAAGTTGAGCATAATGTTAATGAAAAGTGTGTTGCGAATTTAGGAAACTCTGATTAATTCTGGTCGAAATCTCTGTGAATTAGAATAATAACAGTGTTAGGAACATAATTCGCTATTCCTCATATTTAGCCCTTATAATGTTCCTAATGAATACATAACGAATACATAACCAAACATCTGGAGAAAACTGACGTGCGAATACGTATTAAAACCAAATGGAGTAAATACGAACGAGAAATCTCGGTTGAGGACTCTGTTAGCATACTCGCATTTAATGCCTGGAAAATAGGTATGCAAGTCTTGTTAGAAATTGAAAATGAAAACTTTCAAATAGACACACAGGTTCAACGTATCGAAGTCATGGAAGAGATTATGGCCTTTATGGTACATACCGTGGATCGTATGGTTTATGAAACCATAGATGATGAAGGCCGAGCCGCGCTGATCACGATGTATGCGGAAAAACTGTCTGATCATGTACAAGACAATGCTCGTGATTTTAGTGGGCCAGGCGATTATCGCACTCCCTTTATTGAAAAACTTAATATGCGCATGCAAGACTATGCGGAGACTAGCTGGACTGATGGAACGAATGAACCCGGATTTAATATGGGGCGGGTATTCGCCAACCATATTGCTGAAACACTTGGCCCTAAAGATCGTAAGTGGGCGCTAGACTATATACAACAAGTGTTAATGCCTGATTTCATGATCACTTATAAGAAAACCATCAAATCCATTGGACTGATCGAAGAAAAACCTGCAAATGATGTAGAAAAAAGCGCTGGAACAACCTCATGAGCGCAAAGCTGATCGATGCCCGTATCACTCCAGAAGGACATCTTGATGTTCTTTCAAAAATTGAAGTGGCTAAACTTTTGGATTCCAGCGATTCAAGTAAAGATGGTCTCTATCAATTATTCAGAAGTTGCTCGTTAGCCGTTCTGAGTCATGGTGATTACACAGATGATGCAAAAGAATTACTAGAACGACACAAAGCTTTTGATATTCGCGTCATTCAACAGGAACGGGGTATCAAACTGGAAGTTAAAAATGCTCCAGCCAGTGCTTTTGTTGACGGCAAAATGATCAGGGGCATCAGCGAACACTTATTTGCAGTACTACGCGATATTGTTTACGCAAACGACACTATCATTGATAACCCCAAATTTAATCTAGCAACCAGTGATGGCATTACTAATGCTGTGTTTCATATTATGCGGAATGCGGGCATCCTGCATCAATGCGAGAAACCCAATCTCATCGTATGCTGGGGAGGCCATTCCATCTCACCCAATGAATATGAATATACAAAAGAGGTTGGCTATCAATTGGGTCTACGAGAGTTAAATATTTGTACCGGGTGTGGCCCTGGTGCTATGAAGGGCCCTATGAAGGGTGCTACTTTTGGTCATGGCAAACAACGTATTACTGACGGTCAGTATTTGGGCATTACAGAGCCTGGCATTATTGCCGCTGAATCTCCTAACCCCATTGTCAATGAACTTGTCATCCTCCCTGATATTGAAAAACGATTAGAAGCATTTGTACGGGTGGGGCATGGGATTGTGATTTTCCCTGGAGGCGCGGGAACCACCGAAGAAATTCTGTATATTCTTGGTGTTCTACTACACCCCGATAATAGATATTTACCCTTTCCGCTTATTTTTTCTGCTCCCGAAAAATCCAGAGATTACTTTACTCAAATTGATCAGTTTATCGGTCAGACATTGGGTGAAAAAGCACAGCAACGCTATCAGATAATTATAGATAATCCCAAGAAAGTAGCCAAAGAAATGATTAAAGGAATGAAGAAGGTACGAGATTTCAGGCGTAGCAATAGTGATGCCTACTATTATAATTGGCTGCTGAAAATTGATGATGAATTCCAGCAACCATTTCATCCCACTCATGAAAGCATGACTGGGCTTAATCTAAGTGCAGATCAGGACACACACGTACTCGCAGCTAACCTGCGTAGAGCCTTTTCTGGCATCGTTGCAGGTAATGTAAAAGATGAAGGTATACGTGCGATTGAAGAAAAGGGCTTATTTGAACTACAGGGTGATAAGGAGATAATGCAAGGTATGGATAAACTGCTACAGTCATTTGTTGAGCAGCATCGAATGAAATTGCCGGGTACGGATTATGTACCTTGTTATCGAATAATTAGTTAAGTTAGCGCAGCAAATATCAATTTTTAACACTACATGGGCAGGAACACATACCCTTTGTTTTAGAGGCAAGAGAACTGGCTGACAGGGTAGATTTACCTCTAAACTTGTCTAACACACTGCTGCCAATCAAACTCCCTACATTGAGTTGTGATTTACCAAATTTCCTATCATAAGTTTTCATGGCTCGTGTCATTTGCCCATTCACTTCATGTCTTTCAGTTTCGTTGGTTGTAATTGCGCGAGAGTGATCAAGAAGAGAGCGTTGAGAATCTTGTAATCCAGCTAACAATTTGGCTTTTAGCTTATCTGCTTTAACTTGTTTAATTTTTTCACCCGTAGAAGCTATATTGTTCCTTAATTTTTTTTGATGATATTCCAGCAGTCGTATGTTGACGCTAATCATACTCAGGCGTTCTTCAAAATGTGAAACCAGTTCCTGTTTTGAAGAAAACATATAAACCATTAATTCTTCACGCAATGCTTTCTTATTTATTATATTTTTTTCTTTTTCCAGTTGCTCTTCTTTCAAACGCTGCTTGCGGATATCGCTGGACTCGACTTGATTGATAGTCATGCCATTTTTTTCATTTAGCTCTTGATGCCCGTACTGCGCTTCTGAAGGTGGTATAGTTTCGGAATAATGAACTTTGCCATTTTTATCGACCCATCGATAGGTTTTTGCATGAACAAGACTAGTAAAGACAATAATACTCAGTACTATTAACACCCCCATTATCGTTCTTTGTTTTTGCGCTCTTATCATATCGATGTTTTTATTATTCTTATTCTTTACCAATCTGCTGAACAGGTTACCGTCCAGAAGCCTGTAATATTCATGTAACTGGGATTCTTTCCGAGTTTCGCTATCAAGCCATATTTTATTGACTTTTAGGCGGGTTTTTCGGGCTAGGTTCAATTGAAATTAAGCTACGAGCCTATTGGACTATTTCTAAATAAAATACACAATGATTCTCTGACATCCGGTACAGGATGCTGCCTTTAATCTTTTGGGGTTTTATTCCCCGCCCCTTGGGGCGTATGAAAATAGGGTGAGAAGTTATTTTATATGGAAGTGAGCCTTCAGGCTCACTTCCATAAAGAGCTAATACCCCGTCCGCTCGGCGGGGTAGTTTAATTTGACACCTGTCGAAGACCGGTAAAACAAAGGGTCAGCTAGGTTTACCATGTTTTTTAATTAGAGTATCAACATACTTCTGAAACCTTGCTGCACTCATTGTTTTTTTATTATTAAGAAATGTCCGTCTTTCTGCGACGGTCAGTTTACTATTAAACCAGTGTTTATAGGAGTTTAGCCCGCTAATAATTCGACTAGATTGTTTCAGAAGGGTTGTTTGCCTAGCCTCACTGTAGTTATTCCATTTAGACTTGTGTGATTGCAGTACATTTTTTTGGATCGAACTTAAATCTTTCCATTGGATATAAGAGGCTTGAGCTATGTTTAGTGATAATGACAGTAAGATACTGCTAGTAACCAACATAATTTTTTTGCGAATATTCATAATAACACTCCTTGTTATTGGTAGTTGAACCATCCTCATCCTAAGGTATGGTGCGTACTATCAAAGTACGACTTCTGAATTTTTGAACCTTGAACTTGTAGCAGAAACAGTGAATCTACTTAGCTACTGTCAGAAACACCGTAATCTTGAGTAGCGAGATTATATTAACTTTCCACGCCATAGTGCTCGAAAAGCCAATGGTATATTTCTATCTCTTCCTTAGTATCTTCAGACTGTACGGGTACTAAAGAAACCATTTTATTAGCCGATATAAGCTGACTTTCTATATTTGATGAGATCAGAAAAGTAAGCGCTATTGCACCAACAAATGTTACGCCAGATAAAACAACACGTCTGCCACTAGACAACCTGTCCCCAGTAAAATAACTAATGATATTTTTATTATGATTAAACCAATTATTACTGCTCAACAAACCACGATCAATGGCATGAAACCGCGCCTGAGTAAGTCGACTACGAATCGGTAAATCCAGTAAATCCACTTGGTTATCAAGCGTTCTTTTTACTTCTTCATGTAGGACTTTATTTTCATCTGATCTATTCATTGTATTTAGCATATCCCCAAATAAAAAACGTCAATAGGCATCCCTATTTTATATCTCTAGTTAATTAAACATGTTTGGCAACAAAGTCCTTATCAAAATACCAAACCAACATACGGTCTTTCAAGCTCCTCTCGTAAACGATGTACTGCTCTTGAAAAGTGTGTTTTTACACTTCCTTCGGAACATCCCATAATTTTTGCTGTTTCAGCAACACTGAAGCCTTCCCACAATCTAAGGGTTACAGCTTGTTGTTGACGCAACGCTAAACGGTCAATAGCAGCAAGCAACTCTATGCTGTCCTGCTCACCGATCAAAGCATGTTCAGGTTCTCTGACAGACGTCTGCGGCACCATATCTTCAATATTAAAGTTGTCATTATCAGCTCTGTTATTGAAAAACACACGCCAGCGATTACGCACAGCTTCGCGACGATACCAGTCATTAATTTTGTTATGCAAAATTCGGTAAAAATACTTCGGCCAATCATCTTTATGAAGATGGGAATATTTTTGTACCAATTTAAACATAGCGTCCTGGACAATATCCAAGGCTTCCTCTTCTTGGTTAGTTGCAAAGCGCGCCATTACAAAGGCACGTTGCTCGATACTTTTCAAGAAAGTATCCATATCGACGGTTGAATTCAGTATCAGCTCCTTAGCCCCGGAAACAATAACTTACCAAAACTTACCTATGATGAATATTTGATAAACTACTTATTTCTATTTCTGGTTATTAGATTGCTGTGATTATAGCCAACATATGGATAAATTTTAGACTAATTGTGTGTATATTTTACTCATCTCAATTCTGCTACTAACCAAGCTAGTAAATATAACTACCCATTATCTTCATTTAATATAATTCTGACGTTTTATTACTGGTTACGTTGACATTTATAACTTAATGTTGATGATTTAATGAAACTGGAAATTGAACGGTTCAATTCATCGCCAATATCATCTTGGTAGCGATTACTTGGACTCGGCTGATTGATATACCTATGGCTTTTGTCTATATTTAAAATATTATAAGCATCCTGATAAGTGAATATAAACACTGTATATTATTAATCTGGACTAATATTAAGTAAATGTTCATAGTTTGTTGATAGCTTGTTCATAATTCCAGTACTAGTTAAACCCTTTGCCATAAACCAAAACCACCGAGGATTCCCCATGAAATGGAGAGACAAAAGAAGAAGTACCAATGTTGAAGACCGAAGAGGCCAAAAACGCCCCCGCGGTAGAAAAAAAATGGGTGGTGGCTTTATGTTACTCATTGTCCTTGGGCTGTTTTTTCTAATGGGAAAAAACCCTTTAAACCTTATTGGATTGGGTGGTAATGGCGGCTCCATGTCTTCTTCTTCTGAACAATCATCAGCTTCAAGCCGCAGTGGTACTGCGGCTACTGATGATAATTCAGAATTTGTTTCTGTCATCCTCGCTAGTACCGAAGATGCATGGTCTAGTGTATTTCGTAAGGCTGGATACAACTATGAAACTCCGACACTGGTATTGTTTAATGACGCTGTCAGCTCAGCCTGCGGCATGACATCTGCTGCGACAGGACCTTTCTACTGTCCGGGTGATCATAAGGTATATATTGACCTGGGTTTCTTCCAGGAACTTAACCGTATGGGAGCTAAAGGTGATTTCGCCAGAGCTTATGTCGTTGCCCACGAGATTGGACATCACATCCAAAATTTACAAGGTATTTCCATGAAAATTCAAGGGTTGCAACGTCGTGTAAGCAAAAAACAAGCGAACAGGTTGTCAGTTCTAACTGAGTTACAAGCAGACTGCTATGCGGGTATCTGGATACATAATTACGAAAAACAAGCTGACATACTACAACGCGGAGACATCGAAGAAGGGATTCGCGCCGCTGGTAGTATCGGCGACGATAGAATGCAAAGAAATGCGGGACAACGTGTTAACCCTGATTCATTTACACATGGCTCTTCAGTTGAACGCACTCAGTGGTTTAAAATTGGTATGAAATATGGAAGCATGAGAAAGTGTGACACGTTTAGTGAAGAAGGAATTTAAACATTGCCCAGATAGTTTTTGAGCTCCTTGTCTACCACCAAAACGTCGAACAAGACAAGCGGTCGTGCCGAATAGCGTAAAAACATTTTCTTATGAACTGTCGTTGTTTGCCGATAAAAACGATTTATTTATAAGAAAAATTAAAGGATTAAGTTAATGTTCAGGAGTTTAAGGATATTCTGATGCCACTTCAGCAAGACGCTGTTTTAGGGGTTTGTGGTACAGCTCTGCTCATTAGAAAATTTCAGTCTTCTAACAATAAAAGTTTAATAGCCATTCTGACACTCTGTGGCGTAAATGAGATTTTCAATAAATGACACGCTGAAGTACTTGCAGATTATCACCGGTTTCCGGCACATTGGGGAGCTGGCCCGGTAATATATAATCTGTCGAATATCAGGATACACTACACGTCCTGTCTTCACAAAATATGCGGGCTTTATGTCCGCATATTTTTTTGCCTGTCATATTTAGAAATATCTCCTGTTTAATCTTATGTCAACTAGTATTCTGTGGATATAGCTGGGCTATGGTTCAGAATAGCATCAACCTAACTAGCTTTACCTAACTCAAAATACAATTGCTTTAGTGCATTTTCATCGGTCTTTCTTCGATCAAGGTTCACCTCAAGATCAGGCACATCAACCACTAATGCGGTTACTTGTCGATATTGCCCGATTTGCTGCTCATATTGTTGAATAAGTGCTTGTATCTTCATAGCTCCCCTGAAATTCATTTTTCCAATCTTATCTATTGAATTGAGCATGATTTCAATCGTATCGAAATACCGTAACAGTTTAGCGGCAATAGCCATACCCACACCAGGAACACCTGGAATATTGTCTGATTTATCACCCGCTAAAGCGAGTTGATCGGCAATCTGATCCGGACGTACTCCAAACTTCTTAATGATATCTTTGTAGTCTAATGATAACTGATTGGGATAATCACTCCAGATGTCTTCTTGCCCTCGCACTAGCTGCACCAAATCCTTATCCGCAGTAATAACTGTGATAGATTCACACTGCTGCGCCCATGTTGCGAGGATGTCATCACCTTCGTAATAGGGGCTTGCCGCTTCGACCATTCCTAAAGCACGGATATAACGACGGCATAAAGAGAACTGAAAGCGAAGATTTTTAGGTGCTGATTCGCGGTTAGCCTTATAGTCAGGATAGATTGCTTTGCGATGGGATGATTTCAGACTTTCGTCAAAGGCAAACGCTATTCGTGCAGGATTCTCTTTTGCTAACAGATCATCAACAAAAGCGATAAAGCCCAGCACGGCATTAATGCTGCGACCTTGACTGTCTTTATGTGTATTCGACCAAGTATACCAAGGCCGAAAAACATAGATGCTGGCATCTATAAGCCAAGTGCGCTGTGACGGTTCAGGGCTTGGCATTCACATAAAACCACTGAGCATTTTCAAATATAAACTCGCTGTTTTCTTTTATTTGAGCCATTCCCTGATCATCTTTATAGGTTGCAACAAATTCAACTCGTCCGGTTAAATCATTAAGCAAACCCTTTTCACGAGAGAGAACTTTTAGACTTAACCATTCTATCTCTCTGCCTGTGCGCAGTTCACGCATAGGGGGACGAGTATTTTTATGCCAGGTTTTAAACACATATTTCCAGTCTGCATAGTAATAAGCGGCAAACCGAGATCGCATTAGCGCTTCAGCAGTGGTCGGATGCTTCTTGCTGATAAGGAATGGCTTGCAGCAATCTACAAACAAAAATCCGGATTGGCAGGGACACACAGAATGTATATCCGGCAAACTATCCATTAAATATTTCAGGGTTTTCGCCAATAAGCTTAGCTTCTGGAACCACTATCTTAATAGCCGCAGGTATCTCTATACACATACCTTTGATGGGTCGGATGGAAACCCATAACACATTTTTTTTCATACTAAGATCGGCAAAGACTACTGTTTTTTCGTAATATTTTAACACTTCACCCAATTTATTAATCGTTTGACCAATATAGAATTTTCCTTGTTTATTAAGCTTGGGAATAATCATGATGAAGTCATTCAGATAATGTCCGTTTTCATCTCTAGTCGGGACTCGTTTCCAGAGTGGCACGGATGGCTCAATATCCAATGTATGAATAAGCGAGGCACTGGAACTGAGCTTTGGCATGGCGTTATTCTCTCTCTATTTTTTCCTGCTATTTCTAGCTATTATGAATTAATCAACCGCGTTATTCTCTACCGAAACAGTGACATCCACACAATCCTTTATAGTAGTATGTATAGTACATTTGTGCGACGCTCTTTGTACTGCTTTCACCCTATTATCGGGCAAACCCGGCCAGTTGATCTTCAAATCTATACTCTTAATGGCGGTAGGCTCGTGACTGAATTCCCAGTTCAATTGCATAGTAATGTCATCGGGCTCCAGCTCCAAGCGTAGCCCATAGTTGTCCAAAACAGCAAAAGTACAACGACCTAATGAAGTAACCCACATGGCTATAGCGCCATAATAAAGCCCCTTTTTTTCCTGAGTCTGCTGAAAACCTTCACCCAAAAGATCAGAGAGGTGGACTTCAGTTTGATCGACAAGATGTACTTTCATTATATGCTCTCTTCTTATTTGATTATCTCAGGATGAAAAATTAATGGCTTTACTGGATCAGACGCTTCTCTAACCAAACCTGTCAACACTACCCGCTTCAAGGTCAAACCCTAATTCATGGTCAGGATTGATAGAAATAGCATAACCTATAGCCAATTTTGCTGCTATCCACTTAAACTCAGCTGATAAGCCGCCATGATCGTAGCCCGGATAATTCTTGACGAAGTTTCTGGCTCGATCCGGGCTAGTAAACAGAATAAGCACTTCAACACCTGATCCATCCTTAAGAATGAGAGGTGTTGGCTGATTGCTGGTCTGCAACCCGCCGATTTCCTGTTCTCCGTAAATCGGCATAAACAGCTGTGATTCCATAAGTTCATTCATAAAGGTTTCATTATCAAGTTCACCTGCTTGTGCCTTGATAAGTAATTTTTCTATTTCGTTTTTTGCAAGGGTTGTCATAGATCATCATAACTTCTGTTAATAGTTCCAGTTAATTATTAGGAACCTACTGATTAAGTCTAATAGAGATCAGTAATAATACAAGTATTAGGTATAATACTTAGCAACAATCGTATAAAGGGCATCTCTATTAATTGTCTTTTCGTTCGATTTCGGTGTTGGATGACTTTCTACGATCCTCATGTACTCTTGTACACTGCGGTTCTTAAAATAATAGAGATGCCCTAAAGACTATGGATAAAAAGCTATGTCAGACAATCAACCACAAACACCCACAACAGTAACTCATGTCGATAACACACCACATGTCCCTAACCCGCCCAAAGGAGGATGCCTGAAAACATTGGCAGTTGTCCTGCTAACTATGCTGGTCACTATCGCAATTACCTATTGGGTGGTCACTTCATATCTCTTTCCCAAACCCTTTGAGCCTGTCGCGTTAGACAATAAAGAAGAAACAGTGTTGGTGCGTAAATTACGACAGTTTGGTATTAGCCCTGAAATTGCTTCAGGTCAAGAGGAGACTCAAACAACACTAGAGCCGGAAGTCTATAGTGAAGAAGGTGCCAAACGTGAAGTTTCTTTCACTGAGCGTGAGTTAAACGCCATGCTGGCAAAAAACACAGACATGGCAAATAAACTAGCGATTGATTTATCGGATAACTTAGCCAGTGCCAAACTCTTGCTTCCTCTGGATGCTGACTTTCCCTTCTTTGGCGGGAAAACATTAAAGGCCTCCGCAGGAATGGAGTTAGCCTATAAAAATGAACGACCCATAGTGATTCTTAAAGGTGTCAGTGTTTGGGGAGTACCGATACCTAATGCCTGGTTGGGTGGTTTAAAGAATGTTGATCTCATTAAAGAATTTGGCAATCAGGACGGTTTCTGGAAATCATTTGCCGAAGGTGTCGAAAACATAAAAGTGGTTGAAGGTAATCTTGTGATTAAGTTAAAGGAATAACTCACATGGCCGTTACTTTAGTCAACAACAGCCTGCTAAATAATCTACTAATAGCAGGAGTAGACGAAGTAGGTCGAGGCCCGCTGGCAGGCCCTGTTATTGCAGCTGCCGTCATACTAGATCCCAATAGACCTATCGAGGGGTTAACAGACTCAAAACTATTGTCTGCAAAAAAACGGGAGCTACTAGCAAAAGAAATTTATCAATCGGCTCTCGCTTGGGCACTCGGCCGGGCAGAAGTTGAAGAAATTGATCAACTGAATATTCTTCATGCGAGTATGTTAGCCATGAAACGGGCGGTGGAGGCGCTTCCCATTAAGCCAGATCATGTAAAAGTAGATGGTAACCGATGTCCAGAGCTCAACTGTTCAATGGAAGCCATTATCAAAGGTGACTTAACAGTAGCAGAAATCAGTGCTGCTTCAATCATAGCCAAAGTTGCCCGTGATGATGAAATGATGGGCTTTGATATTATGTATCCAGAATATGGTTTTTCCAGCAATAAAGGTTATCCAACCAAACAACATCGTGAAGCGCTGATTCAGCACGGCGTGTTATCAATTCATCGGCAAAGTTTTGCTCCCGTTCGCAATGCCATGAAATCTAATGATTAAACCCTCTGGGTCTGAATCTAGCTTTTTTCAGCCAGAGATAAACATCTCGTTTTTATTGATCTAAGTCGGCTAACAGCCAAGCATTTTCCGGATAATTGTACTACTACTTAGTAAGGGTACCTCTAATAATTCGAATTTTTGTTCGAGTTCTAGGCGGATGAATTTCGAGAACCACAATGTATAGGCATACATGAGGATCGCCGAAATCCATCCAACGACGAAATCGGGCAAAAAGGTTGCTATGCCCTTTGGGTACAATTAATAGAGATGCCCTATTAGGGCTATGCAGAAGGAGTACGCTGATGAAAATAGATATTACCTACCGTAATCTTAACAAAGAATCTCACGAATCCACTCGATCCACTATCGAACACTATACAGAACGCCATTTGTCTCCCAAGCTCAGTACCTTTAACGTGGGACATCTGGAAATACATGTGACCGTGGAACACACCTCAAAAGATGATTATTGCGTTACCTACCGACTACACTTGCCGCCTAAAAAAATCTTGGTGGCGAAGGAATGTAATGATGACTTAAGAACCTCTATTCAAGAGGTTACCGCCGAATTAACCCGTCAAGTAAAACGCCATAAAGCCCACGTTTCTGGAAAGCAAAACTGGAAGCGTAAAGGTCGGGACAAGAGAATTGAGGCTCTCTATCAAGATATACAACAGCTTACTCCCATAGTTGCACGTCAACATGTAGATGAAACCATTGCGCCTTTACAACCCCGTCTTGAACAATTCATTCGTCATGAGCTGACTTATCTTCGCAATAACGGTGATTTATTGTCAGACTATCCTAGCCTTGCTGATGTGCGTGATGAAGCTGTCGCACGATTACACATAGACTGGCATCAACTCGACGGTTCGGATGAAGTTTTATACAAAAAACTACTCAAAGAAACCACCCATATTTTGTCTCAAGAAGTTGAGCAAATGCTTATCAGCAAGAATCAAATATCATTAGATGACACGATAAAACCTGATGCGATGGATCAAGCTGAAGCTATGGTGGGCGAAGAAGATGAGGAATTCTACCAACCGGATGAAGTGCTACACATACAGGATTTAATTCCAGATACCCATGCACTTAATCCAGAAGTATCAGCAGAAGGCTACCACGATCATTTTTATAAATACTTGGCAGGACTTCCGATTCAATGGCGACGCACTATTTTGCTCGTTCACAAGGAAAGGATGGCTGTTGATGACATCGCAGAGCATATTTTATTTATCTCAGTGAAAGAGGTAAAACGCATACTGACACTTGCTGATCTATACATGTATGAACGTCTCAGAGAAGCCGGTTTTTCACCACCCATGGCAAATACTACCGAGATGTTCTTAAACCTAGAATCCTCAGTTAACCGCTTCAAGATATAAGTAAGCTACTGATAAAATTTAAATAAGCTGCCTAACTGAGGATTCTAGGTTAAAGCATGAATGATTAACCGATAAAATGAGGTATCATCATGCTATGAAAAAAACGTGGTTTATATCAGATTTGCACCTTGATCCCTCTCGTCCAGAAATTTTTACATTACTACATGAATTCCTTGATGACATCGAACATCAAGCCGAAGCACTCTACATTTTGGGTGATCTATTTGAATTTTGGATAGGTGATGATATAACCCTTTCTCCTATAGGTAAGCCCTATCTCCCTGTTATAGCGCATCTTAGAAAGCTATCTGATGCAGGAATAAAACTTTATTTTACTCAGGGCAACCGGGACTTTCTTATTCGTGATCAGTTTATTAGTGACATCGGTGCAGAACTGCTACCCGACACGTTAGTCATCGATCTTTATGGCACGCCCACAGTGGTACTGCATGGCGATACACTGTGTGTTGATGATAAAAATTATCAGCGCATGCGCACATTGTTCCGTATTAAATTTATACAGTTTCTTTATCTTTCGATGAGCCTCGAAAAACGCGCAAAAAAAGCCAGCGGTGTACGTAAAGTGACACGTAAACAAGTAAATGAAAAGCGCTATGAGATATTAGATGTCAATCAGCGAGCCGTAGAAACATTGATGAAAGAGAGTCATGTCACTCAGATGATACACGGGCACACCCATCGTCCAGCCATACATGAATTCAAACTTGAGAGTAAAAAAGCCAAAAGAATTGTTCTGGGAGATTGGCATGACAAAGCCAGCTTTATTGTCGCAGATGCGGAAGGCGTGAGGCTAGTAAGTTAACTGAGATTCACTCACGTAGGATGGATGGAACCCACCCGGAACCATAATAGAGCCGGTTAGCGCAAGCATAACCGACTCTCTAAATTAATGATTAAGCCTAGATAATCTAGCCTTTAGGACTTATTCAATAACCGTCACTTTATTTAGAATAATAGGATCTTGCGGTACATCCTGATGAAATCCATTATCACCTGTTTGTACTTTTTCTATTCTATCAACAACATCCATACCATCAACAACCTTGCCAAACACCGCATAACCCCAACCTTGCATATCTTCACTTCTGAAGTTGAGGAAGTCGTTATCCTTTATGTTAATGAAAAACTGTGCAGATGCTGAATGCGGATCATTTGTACGCGCCATAGCAACCGTACCCTTATCATTTTTCAGGCCATTGTTAGCTTCATTTTTGATGGGAGCTTTAGAAGCTTTTTCTGACATGTCAGGGTTCATTCCACCGCCCTGCACCATGAAATTAGGTATTACCCTATGAAAAATAGTGCCGTCATAATGACCCTCTTTCACATAAGAAATAAAGTTCTCAGTAGAAACCGGTGCATTCTTTGCATCCAATTCCAACGTAATATCGCCGAGTGTTGTTTCAATTTTTACTTGTGGATTCGCAGTCATTGTATCTCCATGTGATTGCGTTGCATTTGTTGCTTCTACAGAAGTTGTGTTATCTGCACTACATGCAGTTAATGACAACACTAAAAAGCTCATCATATAAATAAATCGTTTCATGCCCTTCCTTTGTTAATTAAGCTCGGTGGATAATACCTACTTAGATGTAATAGTTCATCAATTTTCTTTGCTATTTCTTTGTGGCTTCTTTGTAACAACCGCTATTGGTCATGGTTGTAAGCACTATTGGCAAAAGCGCCAGAACCATACCATGCTTGTTGATCACAGTTACGTGGAATAATTTGTACATTTGTATCCGGATCAATCGCTTTACTCCATGATAACACTGGCGTCGAAGTCCCTATAGGCTCGTCGTAATCCACCCAGTACACCTTGCGCAATACTTTTTGTTCATTATATTTAGCGTCATAACCGAGGTAACGAATGTATTCGGTTTTTCTTTTAGCCTTGTCGATACTCTTATAAAAACCAAAGGTAATGGTGTTCTTATAAGGTCCACTCTTAACGATACTATATTCACCTACTGCCTGTGTCTTCAAATCTTTGGTCATTTTTTCTGCTGCTTCAAAGCTAGGCACGTTGACAATATAAACCAGATAATTGAGTGTTTTCTTGCTATTCATACTGCGAATAGTGACTGCTAAATCAAAAGCTCGGATATTACCCGCGACAAGCTGAGCAGCTTTCTCACTATAATAGGGGCCCACTGTAAAACAACTGCTTGTACCTGTAGCATTCCCTGCAGAATATTTTATGCTGGGTGTCTCTGCCAAGATACTAAGCGAAGGAATCCCCTCAACGGTTAGGTCTTTATCCCTACCGTTACTAAAGTGGCTAAACAGGTTAGCCAAAATAAGCAGTATATTTAAAACTGCAAGTGCGATAATCACATTACGCATTGTTTTTCTCTATTATTATTAACCCATGCATGACAAGATCAGGTAGAAGAATATAATTTTTATTAGCAATATAGCCCGCAATTAAACGACTGTTCCCACCACATAAGATACGTTTCCAACCTTGCTGGCATGATGATGTGGTTGGCATAGTTGATGTGGTTGGCATAGTTGACGTGCTGTCTTCCATCACATGACAAACATGCTCAATTGCCCCAGCCAGCCCATAAAGACTGCCACTATTAACGCCCCTTTTTGTACTAGTCGCAAACACATCCACCTGTTCCCCGTTTGTTGTTAAAACAGGCATGGTCGACAACTGTGTGTTCTTTATAAGGGTATCTGACCACAATTGCAAACCGGGCATGATAACCCCGCCCAAATGCTGCCCCTGATCATCCAAACCATCAATGGTAACCGCTGTACCTGTATCAATAACAATCAAGTTATCGTCAGGATATCGTTGATGTGCACCAATAAGTGCTAC
This sequence comes from Thiotrichaceae bacterium, assembly GCA_965224605.1. GTDB lineage: Bacteria > Pseudomonadota > Gammaproteobacteria > Thiotrichales > Thiotrichaceae > HyVt-477. The sequence continues at coordinate 148,198 of CBDCZP010000004.1, read as the reverse complement.
CCATCGATCAGCTCCTAATTGTTTGGGTACTTCATAGCCATTGGTTACACCGCAACACGGGGCTGTAGATAAAACAACATCACAATGAATCTTATGTTTGACGCAAAAACTATGAAGCTCATATTCAAAGCTTTCTCCCAGCACGTGTACAATGCGGATCCTAGCTGGCTTTTGATCCAATACTTGATCCAATAACAATGCCTTAACTGATTTTATCTTATCCTGACTTTGATAGTCTTCAAAGCTGATAGTAGTGGACAAATCGGTAGAAACCCCAGATTCATACCACATCCACTTTAAACGACTATTGCCCGCATCAATCAGCATTACCATCGTAAACTTATCTCCGCAGAATGAAAATGCTGTAGCTCTCCGTTATCTATTTCAACCCTGATCTGACCTTTTTCATCAATACCTCTGGCTATGCCTTTTATCGGTTGTTGGCTCTTGTTCTTATCTTGCTGATGGCTCTTATCTTGCTGATGGCTCTTATCTCGCTGATGGCTCTGCAAAACCAAAACTTCTTTATCTAATACGATATCCCATCGTCGCCATTGATTATTAAACTTAGTAAAAGATAATTGATTCAAGCCGACAAGATTTTTAACCCATCCATCCAGAATTGAGGCAATTAATGTATTTCTATCCGGCGCGTGCTCTAAAACATCAGTTAAACCACACCAACTAGATTCATTTTGATGATGAAGATTAAGCCCTATACCTATAACAACACGTTGTAAACTACCTGCCGTCTCAACCAATATCCCTGCCAATTTCTGTTTCTTGATATAGATATCATTCGGCCATTTTAAACCATGGCCTTGCAAACCGTGGTCACTTAGTGACTCACAGAGACTAATGCCCGTCATCAAACTAATTAAAGACAAATGCTTCGGTACTTCATCAAAACACCAGCTTAAAGAAAGATATATATTTCCTTCATCAGGAGAAGACCAAGAATTACCGCGCCGACCTCTTCCTGCTAATTGTTTTTCAGCCAGGCAAACAGCATTACACAGTTTATGCTCTAACAACCAGCTATTGGTTGACACCAATTCATCAAAGCACGTTATGTCACGAACAAGTTCTTTACTACTTGCAGATAATTCGGCAAAAATAACCTGTGAATCTAAACACTCCATAAAACACTCTTTTTAATAAAAACAGTAGCAACCAACCAGGCAATAAACGCGATACCCCCCATGGTTAAGAAAGTGACAGAAGTGGATGTAAACTCCCAAAGGTAACCACTCATCACACTACCAATAGCCCCTCCTAAACCAAAGCTAAGACCTGCATAAATAGCTTGTCCTCGACCTTGCAAACGGCCGGGAAACCAGTCATGTATCAAGTGTATGGCACTGGCATGAAATAAACCATAACTAGCCGCATGCAATAATTGTGAGAACCACAAGATAGTCGTGTGTTGGGTAAATTCTGCCAACAATACCCAGCGGATCGCAGTCATTAATAATGACAACGTAAATAACTGATAGGCTTGAAAACGATCAAACAGGCGGTAGAGAAACATAAAAAGAACAACTTCCGCTATCACACCCAACGCCCACATCCAGCCAACAAATATGCGGGAGTACCCCTGATCCTCAAGATAAATACTAAAGAACGTATAATAAGCCCCATGACTAGCCGTTTGCAGAAGACAAGCCAGCAATAACGCAATGACCATAGGATGCTTAAGCACTTTCTTTAACCCTTGTTGATCATTCAAATCATCGTGATGCGGTTTATCGTCAATTAGCCAGGTTGACATCCAAATGGTGATGAATAACAGCATGAGAATCAACGGCAAGATAGTAATTCCCTGCCATTCGAAGACAAAAGGAAGGCTCGCCACAGCTATAATAAAACCGATAGATCCCCATAGCCTGATCCAGCTATAACGGCTACTTTTATTCCCTAAGTGATTCAGTGTAATAGCCTCAAACTGAGGCAACGAAGCATTCCAGAAGAAACCAAACAGCAGCATAATACCTGCCATCCAAGCATAGTTTTGTCTAAAAAAAATAGGCAACAATGTCACTATAGACAGAAAAGTCGCTATCCGTATCCATTTTAAACGTTGCCCGCAGTGATCTGTCAGCCACCCCCAAACCAGAGGCGCCAGAAACTTGCTAAACATAAAAATAGCAATCAACTCACCTATCTCAATAGCACTAAAATCTAAATGTTGCAGGTACACCGACCAATAAGGAACAAAGACACCGATAGCTGCAAAATAGAATAAATAGTAAAGGGATAATCTGAAATATGGAGGAGAAGGGGTCGTCATTGACTGAATCTAGAATGTTTTAAAGGTTGACTAATACGGGGTCGTTAACTGCTCCATAGTTGCATTATTTCTTCTTTTTCTTTTAAACAAGCCAAAGTATCAAGAAGTGTATTCGAAATTCAAAGCAGGATATTTCTTCGGCAAAATACAGTTTATTAAATGGCTTGGCTCATAAGGTCAGCTATTTTTCAGTGATGCTCTTATAAGAAAATGGAATAGCAAATAATGCAAGAAACAGGGATGCAACGGCGTACACGACAGAGTTATTCTCGGAGCTACTTAAGGTTATTAGAATCGCAAAAAAACTCGCGCCAATACATAATACACCCGCCCAGTTGAAATTATTATTCATCTTAGAAGCCCTTTCTTGAAATGAGTTTTAGGTTTGTCTAAATAGTATACATACCCAGTTATTTGTAATCTACTATCCAAAGGGGATAGTATTCATTGTTGCATAAGTATTTACATCCATTTCACTTCTATTTGGTGCGCTGTAAAAGGGGTACAAGGTTCCCTCCCCTTAGCAAGGAAGGGTTAGGGTGGGGATAGATGTCTGAACTACTCAAACACCAACGTAAAAGTAACCGGAATAGCTGTAGCAATACTGGGTAATTTAGCTAATTCCTGAAGCTTTTTTATTCCACCCTCAAGACCAAAAGTTGCAGCGGAAATAATCACCGGTTTCTGACTCACTGCAATCAATTTACCACCGACATTCACCACCATGACCTCAACCTGAACTTTTTCTTTGACACCGTGTAAATCCAGAGTAGCTTCCGTTGAGATTGTTTTCATTTTCCCTTCAGCAACGTCTGCGTCTACCTTGGCTGTTAATGTCAACTTTGGAAATTTTTCTGTTTCAAATAGATGTCTTTTCATCCTTGTATCTCGGATTTCTATTTTTGTATCAACGCTGGAAAGATCAATTTCAAGTGTGAATTCACCCTCGTCTGTTAGTTTACCTGCCATTTTTTTAAAGGTATGTGACTCACCTACCGCTCCTTTTTTAATGGAAACAAAACTGATGGTAGATGATTCTGAAACTAAAGACTTATCTGCAAAAACAGGTTGATAAGATAACGCGCTAACGAGCAATACTGCACCAGGCAGGAATTTACTAAACATTTTTTCTCCTTTCACTATAAATATTCACTATATTAATAATTGCAAAAGTCTGTTCAGTCATTTCTTGATAAAAGCTTGTAATGATAGCTTTTCAAGGTTCAAGAGCTGAATATATTTTTGCAACTCTTTATAGTATGTAGTTCTAAAATCGATATAAATCAAATAATACTGTTCGCTACTATCTGCCGAACTGATTTCACCGATTCGCAGGTTCTTAGCCCACAACGTAGTCATTGATCGTGACATTGACTGGTTACTCTACTTTTTAATGCCTTTCTTTAAGCGCCTTTCTTTAATAGTATCTGCGACCTTGTTACGCAAATAAACAGGTTGGGCTTGTTCCGCTGATACAACATCACCTTGCTCATATTTACGCACGGCTAATTGAGCTACAAATTCTGCTGAAGGTGTTAAATCAGCATAAACGTGTTGTAAGTGTCCACTGGTTTTATTTTCTAGCTCTTCTTGGTAGGCTTTCCAACCAGAACCTATTCCTGTCCATTGCCCTACTTCAATGCTTTCTATATTCTCTGGCAAAATGACTTGCTCACTGCCACTCAGAAACACGCTGTCGTCGATGACTTCATACTTTCCCCAGTAGACCTCATTGATACGTGCATCTAATGCGACCAACATGTGATGGGTTTGATTCTGCTGATAACTTTGTTGTGCCATACTCGCCAGAGTTGACACCGGAATCACCGCAAGATCCGCTGACAATGCAATACCTTGAGTCACACCCGCCGCAATTCTCAGGCCGGTAAAAGCACCAGGGCCTTGACCGAATGCGATCGCGTCCAGACCTGCGATTGATAATTCGGCATTTGCCATTAGCCGTTCTATCATCGGCAACAACAGCTGGGTATGTTTTCTGGGTGCTAGTTCGTATTCAACTGCTATCTCATTGTCTATGAGCAAAGCTGCTGAACAAGCATCCGTGGCTGTTTCAATCGCTAGTATTTTCATTATCTTTTATCGTTTTTTTTATATCACTTTCTTTTTTAACAGCAATGTCATTAATAACAACATCTTTCTCGTTCTTACTTTTATCTTGATCTGTATCTACCTCTTTCTCTGCATCACCCTCTTTCTCTGCATCACCGTCTTTGATCGCAAAAAAACGTTTTACCACATCAATTTTTTGGGTACGTGGAATACGTGGCAGGCTTTCTAAAAAAACCTTACCATAACTTTTAGTACGCAACCTCGGGTCGCATACCACCAGTACACCCCGGTCAGTATGATCACGTATTAATCTACCTACGCCCTGCTTCAAGGTAATCACCGCCTGAGGCAACTGATAATCATAAAAGGGATTACCCTTGTTAGCACGGATGGATTGTATTCTTGCTTCCATCACAGGGTCATTAGGCGCAGCAAAAGGGAGTTTATCTATGATGACACAGCTAAGCGCATCGCCTCTTACATCAACACCTTCCCAAAAACTGCCAGTGCCTAATAACAAGGCATTGCCTTCTTTGCGAAATTGATCAATCATTTCATGCTGCGTGGCATCACCTTGTACCAGAATTAAACGATCTGTAACCGTATCCCGAATAATTTCAGCAGCTTTGTTTAGTGCATAATAGCTGGTGAATAACATAAACACACCGCCATTACAGGCATCTATAACGGGTAAAGAAGCTTCGACTACAGCTTCTACAAAATCATGTTGTTGAGGCTCCGGCATGTTCGGGGGTGCGTACATTAAGGAATGATGCCAATAGTCAAAGGGACTATCCAATAGTAACTCGTCGGCATCGGTAATCCCCAAACGCTCACTAAAATGAGAAAAATGACTATCAACAGCCAATGTTGCTGAGGTGAAAACCCACGAACAAGTTGAACTGTCCATTTGTTTTTTAAATTGTTCGGCTATTTCAAGCGGTGTTGACACAAGCGAAAAAGAGCGGGTAAATGTTTCATACCACTGCACCACGTTTTCCACCGGTTTTTGCATTTGTTGCAAACGATGTAGCAGGATATCCAGACGTTCATGACAGGTTTGCAAGCCCTTGCTGCGTTCATCCAAAGCAGTCAGTAGCTTATCCAAATCCAGCATAATCGCTTCGAGGTTAGCGATTTCTGTTTTAATGGCGGGCTTTGAGCTTATTTTATACCAAGGTTCACGTAAGCCAGGTTTATCCATTGCTAAACGAAAATCCTGTACTATTTTGTCCATTTGCTGTGAGGCTTCACGCAACTCTGGCATATCACCCAGCGTCATGGTTTCTGCCAATATATCACGTGCTAGTTCGCGTACCTGGCGACTAGCAAAAACTTCACTAAAGAAACTGGAAGCAACTTCGGGTAACTGATGTGATTCGTCCAAAATCACTGTATTCGCGCTTGGCAATAGTTCGCCAAAGCCTTCATCTTTCAAAGCCATGTCGGCAAAAAATAGATGATGATTTACAACAACGACATCTGCCTCTTGCGCCTTTCTACGTGCATTAGCGACAAAACAATCGCCATAATCCGGGCAATCAGCGCCCAAACAGTTATCCGCTGTTGAGGTGACACTTGACCACACTTCAGCATCATCGGGGACATGGGTAACTTCAGCCACCTCACCCATTTGAGTCATCGTTGACCAGTCATCTATGCGATGTAAATAGCTGATAGAACGTCTGTCACGAAACTGTCCATCATAAAGCGCCTGCTTTAATCGATAGACACACAAATAATTCGCTCGACCTTTTAATAGAGCCAACTTTGCACTAGTTTGAAAGGCTTTTCTAACCAGTGGTAAATCTTTGAAATATAGCTGGTCTTGTAGCGTTTTCGTACCCGTCGAGATGATCACTTTACCACCCGATGACAAAGCAGGAACTAGATAAGCAAAGGTCTTACCCACACCCGTTCCGGCTTCAATAATAGTCGCTTTGTAGTGCTCAATAGCGTGACCTACTGCCGCTGCCATTTGCTGCTGTTGAGGTCGCGCCGTAAAACCGGGGATGATGCTGGAGAGCGGCCCTGTATTACTGAACAACTCCTCCCAGTCTATCGCGTCTTTATTTGGCTCAGGGGTGGGATTATGGGCGGAGTTATGTGCAGGGTTATCTGTAGGGTTATGGGTGGCTTCGTTCATACCGAATCGCATTTTTTAATGATTTGATATTACCTGATCGTTTACTAGCCGATTTTATTAACTGCCAGTTTAATTTTTCCAAAGGGCTATCCGCAGCCGTATAAATATTTGATTTTTTTGCCATCGATATAGCTGTGCCATCACTACCGTTATTGTAATTAGCTTTGGCCAGCTGATGCCAAATAGCAGGATTACGTGATTCGATACGTAATGCACGTTCAAGTTTACTAATAGCAGCCGTGTTCCGTTTTAGCACCATATCCAGCTTAGCCTGTCTCAATAAACTTTTCACAGCGGGGGATGTAGACACATTACTGGAAGGCGCTGGTTTTGTTGCTGCCGGCGTGGAAGCAGAAGTTCGTTGTGGAACATCATCGTAGGGGTTTTCACCTTCTTCTGGTTCATCAACCGGAGGTTTTACAACCCCCGGTTTGGGTGTTGATTTAATAACAGGTTTGTTTGAAGATGGTTTTGTCACAGGCTTGGGTGCAGACATGGGTCTGTTAGTCTGCACGGGTGGTTGATGCGCGGGGGGATAAGCCCGTGGTGGTGGCTCTATTACTGTGCATGAAGCCAGTGTCAGTAATCCACAAAGAAGACCCACCTGTTTGTAAAAAAGAGGGTTGTTTTTCACTCCACTGCTTTTTAGTACAGGCAATACAGAATTTTGTCGAAAAGTAATCATGTTGTTCATCGTTCAATAGTGTGAATTAATATTAATCATTGCCCCAAACCCTTCCAAATAGGCCTATCGGCGGGAGGTTCTGTGCTTGGTTGTTGAGGTGCAGATGGAGTTACAGAGGGCTTGACAACCGGTGCAGGAGCGCAATGCCTTTTCTTTTTCGGAATATTATTCTTATCAAAGGGTAACGATATAGCGCTACCACAACGGCTATTGTATAACAGCCCAGAATGCTTATCGATTTTAATCCAGCGAATACCTTTAGGCTTTTTAGGCCTAAAGGGTTTAGTCGGCAGAATACGCATCATATCCGCCCAGACACGCAATGCGCCGCTACTACCGGTTAAATTAGTGGGTTTGTTATCATCCCGTCCCACCCAAACCGTCATGACATGCTGACCGGTAAAACCTGCATACCAACTATCTCGTTTATTATTGGTGGTTCCTGTTTTACCCGCAGAATTTTTCCATTTTGGCAACACCGTCGACAGGTATTTAGCCGTACCAATACGAGTAATCTGATTCATCGCATAGGTTATCTGGTAAACCGATTCTGGAGACGCCACTTGCTTCACATTAAGTGGATATCGCTTAAGGTTTTTACCGTAGGAATCCATGACACTACGAATACCTTTCAAAGGAGTATAAGTTCCTTCTGAGGCAAGAGTCTGGAACATCTGCTGCACCTCAACCGGAGATAATTCTGATGTGCCCAGTAAGATAGAGGGATAAGGAGGAATATCAGACCTAACGCCTAGGTCATGCATCATCTGGATGACATTATCCAGACCCGTCTGGATGCCTATGCGTACCGTGGGTGTGTTTCTGGAAAGAATAAGCGCTTTGACCAGTAAGACACCACCGATATCACGGTGATCATAGTTACGCGGCTTCCAATATTCACGCCCTACTTTGACGACAACAGGACCATCGCTAATTCGTGTTGACAGATTGAATTTTCTCGTACGTTCCAGTGCAGCTAAATACACAGCGGGTTTAACGACCGAACCAATTTGTCGCTTTGCATATAACGCACGGTTGTAGCCTTCTAAACGCGAATCTGTACCTCCGACAATAGCCAACACCTCACCATCCTGAATATTGCTTATCACCATCGCTGCATTGAGTGAACCCTTGCGCATTCGGTTACCACGCTCAAGTTTACGCACTCGATTACGCACAACTTTTTCAGCTTGAAGTTGGATAATCGGATCCATCGCTGTGAAAATCAGCAGACCTTCGTTGTGTAAATCTTCTTCTTGATAATCACGCCGCAGCTGGAATTTCACCAGCTCAAGATAGGCCGGAAAAGGGTTTTTAGCAGAAGGTCTGGATTGTGACACTCCCAGAGGTTTTGCCTTGGCTACTGTAGCCTGTTCTGCGCTCATAACGCCTTCACGCGCCATGACATCCAGTACTAAATTACGACGTACTTTAGCACGGTTAGGATAGCGTCTGGGGTTGTAATAGGATGCCCCTTTTGCGATGCCAATCAGCAATGCAACTTGATCTGATTTTAATTCTCTAAGAGGTATACCAAAATAAAACTGCGAAGCCAGGCCAAAACCATGAATAGCCCGCTGACCATTTTGACCCAGATAAATCTCGTTCATGTAGGCTTCGAGCAGCTCATCTTTACTATAATGCAGCTCCAGCAGCATAGACATAGTGGCTTCATTAATTTTACGTTTGTAGGACTGCTCATTCGTCAAAAAATAATTTTTCACCAACTGTTGAGTCAGTGTACTACCACCTTGTACTTTTTTTCCTTCTTTGATATTAGCCAAAACAGCCCGGATAATAGACGTTGGATTAATCCCAAAATGGTTGTAGTAGTTCTTATCTTCAACCGCAATTAAACCTTCGGTTAATAATGGAGGTACGTCAGTCAAGCGAACTAAAACACGATCTTCATTATGCGAAGGATAAAAGTTACCAATCAAAATAGGTTCAAGCCGCATCAACGTCAACGGTGATTTATTATTAGCATTTTGCAATGAAGTGACACGACCATTTTTACCCAGATTAATACGTATTAATCGTTCTGGTTCCAGATCTTCTGCAAACTGGAAGCCCCGTGTATGAATCAGGAAACTGTTGCCACTTTTTTTATATTGCCCTGTTGCTGACAGGTCTTTTGTTTTGCGATAACGCAAGAGATGTAATTCTTTTTCCAAATCCCGTGCGAACAATGTTTTGCCTTCATACAATTCTAGCGGGCGCGCAAAAACACGGGCTGGCAATGACCAGCGCTTGCCCTCAAATTGTCGGGTTACTTTTTCATCTTGTTTCAATACATACGCAGCAGCCAGCAAGGCTCCCACAATAATAGCCACAAAAAATACAACGCGTAAAATACGCAGTAGCCCAATAAAGAGACTAAAGATTATTTTTAAAGGTGAAGAACCGGTAGCCTCTAGCTCTTCAGTGCTTGATACATCAGTGTGTTCAGACAAAATTCTAAATTCCGTTAATGTTATTTTTATAGCTTCATGCAAACGATTAAGACTTGATAGAGTTCCTCGGGGAACGCTTGAGGGTCACCAAAGAACAATAATTCAATAGGCTATTATAGACTGCTTTATTAACAAGACAATATTATTAACAAGACAACATTGAGCATCTTATTCTTTGTCTTTTTCTCAGCTCTCATCCAGAAAAAGCTGACATTTTCGATATGACCTATTCCTTTCACTCACAAATTAGTTCAAATACTAAACAAAGACACGTACCCAGGCAGGATGTTTGGAGATCAATTCTAGTGCATCCTGCAAAAGATGCTTACCCGGATCCGTCCTAAACCAAGTCGAAACACCGGAGGGGTGCGGTAAGGGAATAATACAACACAACCGACCTGCAACTTCGATCTGATGCTCTTTTCCAATCACTTCGATAAGCTTATTAAATTCAAGATACTGTTGTATCGCTAATTTGCCTATCGGTATTATTAAATCAGGCTCCAGTATACGATATTCGTCTTCTAACCAGCGAGAACAATGTTCTATTTCAAGTTTGGCAGGAACGCGATCGCCACCTTTCGGATTCTTTCCAGGAAAACATCGACATACTGCTGCCATATGCACATGTTGACGATAATTTTGTTCTTTTACACCGATTGATTCAAACCACTTAAACAATGTCTTACCCGCAGTCCATGCAAAGGGTTGTTGCAACTTGCCTTCATGTACCCCAGGTGCCTGGCCTACCGACATCACTTTTGAATAAACAGGTTCCCCTGTTATAACTGGGCCTATCATTTCTGGGCATAGCTGGCACGCCTTTAGCCGCTTTAAATGTTGGGTGATATTTTTCAGTTGATTGCTCATTTCAGCGTTATAACTCTTTTTTAGTAGACGGCTTTTTGTTAGTTAACGATTTTTCGACTAGTTAATGACTCTTTGGTTCATTTGCGGCTATTTGAGACTGTTAAAGTATTACTAAACTGCTAATAAAAAACCGTCTATCAAGACTCTGTACTCATTTATAGGGAACGTCTTCTAGGTTACATTTAAAGCAGATATATTTACATGACTCAATAAATAAAAATAAAAGATCATGGCTACTTCAATGACTACCACAACTCCTCCTTCTACCCTACTAAAAAAACGAACAAGTAAAACAAGTAACAATAAGAATGAAGGTGACACTAGCGAAAACGACATCCTGTTTTTAAAACAAAGCGGATTTCAGCTACTTTACCTCGAATATTATACGCTTCTCAGAGATTTGGATGTCACACAAATTTTACAGCGTTACCAGCAAGGATTGAAACATAACCTAAAACAATCCCATTTTAACAGTGAAGTATTAAGGTACGTACAAAAGGATCTCAACAAACAGGCAACAACAATAAAAATCCAGACAGACAAGTACAAAAATATTTTTCAGAAAAGACAAATAAACAATACCGAAGAATTACAACAAGAACTATGTAATTATCTTGATGCTAATTCTAAAACAGGAGGAAACCAAGAAGAAAACAGAGAAGGAAATCAAGAGACAAGTAAAGCTGTAAACAAGAACGATGCATTAGATAATCTGGAATGGCAATTCATAAACCAGCTAGATATCAATCCCGAAGATTTACAAACAGAATTTAATCTTGCCTGGATTTATTTTCATCTCTTTAAAGACTATCAAGCTTCAAATACGCACTTTAGCCGTGTTGTTGATCGCTGTATATTAGATGACAGCCCACTCGTACAACTAGCACTTCGTTACCTCAGCATGACCCATCATCTCATGGGTGACACAACCAAGGCAGTAGCGGCGCTCCAACGTTCAGCCAGCCTTGATCAAACTAACAATCTTTATTATCTTTATGAGATAGCACAGCAACTCATCCTGACAGCAAATAAAGATGCGGCTATAAGTCATATCAAGGCACTCATTAAACACTCTCCCTTGTATTACATCCATATCCAATCAGACCCTTTCTTTGCAGATAGTCCCGAGGTAGATAAGCTACTAACCCGTTTTCATTCTGCAAAACTTGAAGCGATCAAAGAAACCACTTACAAAAAATGGAAAAACAGCCATCAAATGCAACAAAAGTTACCTGATGAATTTAACCCTCAAGAAGTCTTTGAAACAACGTATAATGAACATTTAACCTTGCTCTCACATCAGCCTTATCCTCTACTATGCCGAACTGAAACCATTAGTGAGAAATTTCTAGCCAATTTACAAAGTAAAACCAAAGCGAAACTACACACTATCAATGAACAATTTGTCCAGCATATGCAGCATGAGCAAAAGAAATGGAAGATTGTTAATTTGGCAGGTGTTGGACTGATTTATATCGCGGTATTACTAACACTTGCCAGTATATTTTTGTTTATTGGAGGAGACTTTTTAGGATTAAACTCAAACGATAAGCCGATAAATTGGGGACATCTGGTACCACGCATATTTGCAAGCGTACTCTGCACCGGAGTGATTGGTATATTATTACTCCAATTTAACCCACCTAAACTAAAGCAACTAGCAAAGAAGAAAAACATGCTGATTGATGCCATAGATTGAGATTGTATTAACGCTTATCGATAGATGAATATTCACGACTAGTTTGACCTGTATACAACTGTCTTGGTCGTGCGATTCGCGTCTTTTCATCGCCCATCATTTCATGCCAATGGGATATCCAGCCAACGGTTCTTGCCATGGCAAACATCACAGTAAACATATTTAGTGGAATACCCATGCTCAAGAAAATAATTCCAGAATAGAAATCTACATTGGGGTACAGTTTTCTGCTTACGAAGTATTCGTCTTCTAAAGCAACCGCTTCAAGCTTCATGGCAATCTCTAACAGTTCTTTATGCTCTTCGGCAACTGGGCTTTCAGCGATAATGTCATGACACAATTCACGAATAATAGCCGCCCTAGGATCATAGTTTTTATAGACGCGGTGACCAAACCCCATGAGCCTGAATTTCTGTGTCTTGTCTTTCGCTTTATCTACGAAGTATTGAACGGGTTTCCCAGAGTCACGGATATCAATCAACATCTTGACTACCGCTTCGTTTGCACCACCATGTGCTGGCCCCCAAAGTGATGCTATACCCGCTGAAATCGCTGCAAATGGATTGACTTCAGAACTACCCGCAAGCCTGACGGTTGAGGTTGATGCGTTCTGTTCATGATCTGCATGGGTTATTAATATAACCTCTAGGGCACGTGACATACGCGGGTCAGGCGTATATTTTTCAGATGGCAAAGAAAACATCATTTGCAAGAAATTATCGGCATAACTTAAGGTGTTGTCCGGATAAACAAAAGGCGTTCCATTCGCATATCGAAAACTCCAGGCTGCTATAGTGGGCATCTTCGCAATGAGCAATATGGCCGTTTCATAACGATTTACAGAATCATGGATTTCCATATACTCATGATAAAAAGCTGACAATGCGCCCACAACACCTACCATAGTCGCCATAGGATGAGCATCTCTTCGAAAGCCTGAATAGAATCGCTTGATTTGCTCATGCAACATCGTGTGATGAACGACTCGATCGGTGAATTCATCTAATTGTGCCGTATTGGGTAGATCTCCATTAAGTAGCAAATAACAGGTTTCCATAAAACTACCCTGCTCTGCCAACTGTTGGATAGGGTAACCTCGGTACTCAAGCAAACCCTTTTCTCCATCCAGATAGGTAATGTCGCTCCAGCAACTTGCTGTTGACATAAAACCCGGATCATAAGTAAACATCCCCGTTTCTCGATAGAGCGTCGTAACATCAATAGCATTGGGGCCTTGAGTAGGATGCAACACATCTAACTCAATGCTTTCACCTGTTTTATTATCGGTTATTGTTACAGTATGCTTACTCATAAAACTTATCTCCAACGGGTTCGGATACCATCAAAATAAACTTGATTTATTCTCGCTAAAGTCTGTCTTAGCTTCTGTCTTAGCTTCTGTCTTAGCTTCTGTCTTAACTATAGCCTAGATTATATTCAAAGTACGGAGGAAAATGAACCAGAGATGTGAGTATTCGTCATGCAGTTTTGATAGATTCAAAACTATTCAAAGTAATAAAAAACTCCCAGTGCAACTTAGGATTCTAAGAGCATATATACTTGGAAATGAGCCTTCAGTCTCGCCAGATGGTGTTATCAAGCATTAGGCGAGCCTGAAGGCTCACTTCCAATGCGCTATTGAACATACACAAGGGGCAGAAATAAAACTAAAAAAAATCAAGACAAAGCATGGATTAAAGGGAATAGTAGTTTCTTTTACAAAAGAGATACAGCAATACTGAAATGGCGTCCCCACGGAACGCACAACCTAAATACCATAGTGTAAATTACTATGTATTATCATTACCTTAGAAAGGTATTTAATAATACGACATCAATGTTTATACCGTACATTTCAATATAATTACGGTATAAGTTACGGTATAGTTTTGCCTTGTTTACTTCGGCGTTGAAAAATCATGGCTAAAAATATACTTCGGGCAAGTCAGGCAAAAAGTGCTAAATGTAAAAGCAATGGAAAGCCTAAAAAGCATAATGATGGTGAAGGGCTTTATTTAATCTGTTTCAAGTCAGGCTTAAAGTCATGGCGGTATGACTATACGTTCAATGATAAGCGTCAAACGCTGACTTACGGTAGTTATCCAGACTTCAGTTTATCAGCAGTTAGAGAGCTTCATTCAGACTCTTTAGTTTTGAGGGGAAAGGGACCAATCCAGCAGAACAAAAGCAGAAACAGAAGTACAAGCTAAACATTCACAGTTTTAATATTGTCGCAGATGAATGGCTGGAAAAGAAAAAACATAAGTGGGTTGAAAGGCTTTGCGTAGGAAAACACAGGCACTACAAGACTACGTTCGCCCTCATATTGGCGTAACTCCAGTTGGTGAGATAGAGCCACCTGAAATATTCCATCTACTCAGTATTATTGAGAACAAAGGAATGATAGATACAGCACATATGGTAAAACAAACCATAAGTCAGGTTTTGCGCTATGCCGTTGCTACTGGAAGGGCTAAAAGAGATGTTAGTGCCGATCTGGACGGAGCATTGAAGGAAAAAGACACGCAACATTTACCAGCCATTATAGAACCAAAGAAGGTAGGTAAATTATTAAGGGATGTAAACAATTATCCTAACGGTATGATTCATATTCAGTATGCGCTTAAAATACTTCCTTACATTTTTTTACGATCTAAAGAGCTTAGAAGTCTGAAATGGGACTATGTAAACTTTGACGAGGGAATAATTGATATTCCAAAAGAGGTAATGAAGGGGAAGTTGCCGCATGTTGTACCGATGGCAAGTCAGATAGTAACTCTATTAAATGGGCTTAGGGAGTTTACAGGGGATGGAGAATATCTATTCCCAAACATCGGAGGAAGAACAAAAAAGAAGAATCCAAGCATGTCAGAGAATGCAATTAATAATGCACTCCGGAAGTTAGGCTATGACACCAAGAAAGAAATGTGCGGTCATGGATTTAGAACGGTATTTTCTACATCCTCACATAATGAAAAATACTCTAGTCCTAAAAGCGACTGGATAGAAATGCAATTAGCGCATGTTGATAAAAACCAAGTGAAATCCTCATACAACAGAGCTAAGTATTTAAAGCAAAGAACAGGAATGATGCAACAATACGCTGATTATCTGGATGTGCTTAGAGTGGGTGCGAATGTGATCCCAATAAAGCGTAAAGCTTAATACGCCATTATTGCTAATTAACCTGATTGTTACTACAATATGAATATTGAAATAGAGTTTAACCAAGACAAGAGCGATAAGAACTTTGATGAAAGAGGTATTCATTTTGATAGTGCCAAGTTCTTTAATTGGGATAGTGCGCTTGTCTGGGAAGATACCCGTAAGGATTATAAAGAGAAGCGATACAGCGCAATAGGCTTTATAAATAACCGTTTGCATGTATTGGTATTCACTACAAGGAATGAAGCCCTAAGAATAATTAGCTTGAGAAAAGCGAATAAAAGAGAGGTCAAACAACATGACAACCACAACAAAGAATCCTGAAAAAGTAGATACTGACAACCCTGAATGGACAGAGCAAATGTTCAAGGAAGCAAAGCCAGCTAGTGAAATATTGCCAAGCATCATCAAGAGAGGCAATCAAATAGCACCTGTAAAAATATCCACAACTATTCGTTTAAGTGCTGATGTGATTGATTATTTTAAATCAGATGGTAAAGGCTGGCAGTCAAGGCTAGATGCTGTATTGCAGGAACATATTAAGAAGCATGTAGTATAAAAGAGTTTCATCAAGGCTAGGGAATGCAACCCGAAAGCCGTACAACCTTCAACGGTTGCCTTGGTGGGTTTATTGAGGGTGTGAGCAGTGAAGGTGCTTATGTGAAGCTGACGCAAGTTCGGAAAGGGAATAGAGGATCTCGTGGTCAAAAATGTAACTAATTAGTTTACCATTTGAGATATTTATTTCAGACTTATCACGTATAGACCATCCACCATGAATCAAGGAAGTTAAAACCAAGTCCTTCAAATAATCTTTGACACTTCTTTTCTTGATGTTACAAGCTAAGTAAATAATATTGAACTTACCCCCTTGATAACAAACACATACGAAAGTATGATCAAAACATCAACATCACAATGGGCTATCTAAATCAATGCAATACCACAGTTGGCTTGCTGGTGATAATCAAGCTTTAGTTTACAAAGTAAAAGTAATCTACTAAGTAACACTTTGCAAAAATTATATAAACAGGGCAAATATCATGCAGGAAACTGGTGAAGTAGAATCAAAAAACAACTTTGCGTTCGATTCACTGGAATCGCTCAGAAAAAAACTATTAGATTTAACAGGTCGTAATAGCTTACTAAGCTACAGGCACCCCAAAGCTTCTTGCATACGAATTATTGATGAGTTACCTGATCAGATTGTAGAGGTTCTTAAATCAGAAAAATCACTAACTTTTCTTGATGTTCCTGAACCTACTGAACAAGATCTTATTGATAATGGATATCTCACTATTGGTGCAGACACCAAAGAAAAGACCAAGTTAAAAGAACCCCCAACGGCTAAACAATGGGCAAAGCATCTTGGTTTCGATACGGCTTATGATTTACCTGAGCAACAGATTAGTGATGAGGATAAAGACCATCATCAAGACAATAATTTGCAATCCGTATTCTACGCCTCTCAGTTAGATGCCCATCTTCGTAAGATGCGTAGTACGGCTGAGACGGCTATAGAGGAGAGTGGTGCGAGTGTGCTATTTCTTGGTATCGGTTTTCTGGAATGGTTTGATAATGACCGCTCAGATATGAAGCGATTAGCTCCGCTTTACACGTTGCCTGTTAAGTTAGATCGCTCTAAGAAAATGTCTAAGCAAGGCAAGTTTCAATACACCATCTCACTCAAAGATGATGGTCTTATTACCAATATCACCTTGAAAGAAAAGCTGGCGAATGATTTCAACTTGGCTTTACCATTGGTAGAAGATGACATTTCTCCTGAGGACTATTTCCAGCTAGTTGAAGATACCATTCTTAAAAATAAGCCAAACTGGAAAATTCGTCGACAAGCCACTCTCCTGATGCTTAATTTTACTAAACAAGCTATGTATCAAGACCTTGATCCTGAGAATTGGCCTGATCATGCAAAGATTCAAGATCATCCACTGATAGCCAAGTTCTTTGGTTCGGGAGAAGTGGGTAATTCTGATAATGCTTTAAGCTATGTGGAAGAACATCCCATTGATGATATTCCTGATATCCACAATAAATTCCCGTTGATTTTTGATGCGGATAGCTCTCAGCATAGTGCATTGATTGATGCAGTGAATGGTGAAAACTTGGTAATTGAGGGACCTCCTGGTTCTGGGAAATCACAAACGATTACCAATCTTATTGCGGCTGCCATTGCTAATGGCAAAAAAGTATTATTTGTCGCGGAAAAAATGGCGGCTTTGAATGTTGTAAAAGATAGGCTTGATAAAGCAGGTTTGGGTGATTTTTGTTTAGAGTTACATAGTCATAAAACAAATAAAGTAGCGATTCTCAATGCCTTGGGTACTCGCATGAATGAGCAAAGTGCTTTTCGTGAGCCTGATGATATTAAAGTGGATATTGCACGTTTTGAAGATTTAAAAACAAAACTAAAAACCTATGTCGATCTTATTAATGCTGACTGGGCTGAAACTGAGCTTAGTATTCATGAGATTCTTAATAAAGCGACTCGTTACCGCGAGCAATTAAAAATTAAGCCCGATGCTTTGAAAATAATGGGCGTTGAAGGAAAGAGTTTTACACGGCTTAAACAAAGACAGCTCTTTGATCAGGCTGATAATCTTAAATCAATCTATGACCATATCTCACAGCAAGCGTTGGATGGAAATATTGCTAATCATTACTGGTATGGTGTCACTAATACTGGCCTTATGGGTTATCAAGTAGATGAATTGCAGGAACAATTACAGCAATGGACGACCTGAGTTCCAACACCAAGTGCAACACTTAGACTAAATAAAGAAGACATCGCAAGAATCTGATAACTTTAAATTACCACAATTTAAAAGTCAGGAACCTACGATGTCTTACACCCATTTAAGCTCAAATGAACGCTATTGTATATATTACTTATCCCTTCGAAATCACACGATCAGAGACATAGCAGATTCAATAGATAGATCCGCCAGTACGGTCAGTAGAGAGATAAACAGGAACAAAGAAAGTAATGGAGTCTATTGGTATAAAAGCGCCAATAACTATGCCAAAGAACGGAAGTCAATTGTCCGAACAGCCAAGAGACTATCTCATAAACCCCTATTAGATGTTGTCATCAATAGTGTAGGAAAAGGACTCTCACCTGAGATTATTTCGGGTCGCTTAAAGCGTGAATACAGAAGTGAGAAAATGCGAGCGAGTCCAGAAACTATTTATCAGTGGCTGTATCTTGATGCACGACAGGGAGGGGTGCATTACAAGAATCTGGTGAGGCATCACAAAAAGCGACGTAAACAGCGTCGTAGTGGGAAGAAGAGCAAAATAAAAGACAGAGTGTCGATAGATAAAAGACCCAAAATAGTGGGTGATAAAAAGCGTTTTGGAGACTGGGAAAGTGACACAGTAGAAGGTGGAAAATCACTAGGTGGGCTTGCAACCCATGTAGAGAGAAAGAGCCGTTTTTTAGTGGTTGGAAAACTTGAAAACAAAGGTTCAGAGAACTTTATGAATAGCACTATTGATGCATTTAAAGGCATAGATCCAGAACTAATAAAAACATTTACGGTTGATAATGGTAGTGAGTTTGCCTATTTCAAACTGCTCGAAAAAGCGACCAAAAGTCGTGTCTATTTTGCTGATCCTTATTCACCTTGGCAAAGAGGATTGAATGAAAATACCAACGGATTATTGAGGAGATATTTCCCTAAAGGCTGCAACTTTCATGTGATAGATGATAGTCTTATTCAAGAGGCAGTTGATAAACTTAATCACCGCCCAAGGAAATGTTTAAAGTACAGAACACCTTACGAAGTCTTTTTCAAGACTAAGACTGTTGCACTTAGAAGTTGAATTCACCCGAATCATCTAGAAACATTAAACAAGCAATTCCAAAACACTAATAATCAGTTACAACTTGGCATTGAAGATGTATCACTTGATCAAATCAATGAAGTTATTACTCACATTCAATCTTTACCTGAATTAAAAGGGGGTGAGATTTTTCCAAAGTTTGAGTATCTCGTTGATCATATAGAAGAGATGGAGCTGTGGTTAACGCATTATAGAGATATTCATAATAATCATAAGACGATTGCTCCAATGATTTATCAAGATGTTGTTTTGGAGACTAGCAGCATCGAAAAGCTGGATAAAGTGACTAGTGCGTTTAATAAGCTTGGAATTAATACTAATAAAACACTCGAAGAAATTGCACTGTTAAAGAATTCAATTAACGACACTCAGGATGTCTTGGAAAAAGTTAATACTGAATTTGAACATATTGTACCTAACATACCTGCCGATCTATCTTGTTGCTTTACGCCTACACTTCAAGGCTTTACTGAATATAAAATATTGATTCGTTTAATAGATGAACTCCCTGAGAATTTATGGAGATATCGAAATGAGTTGTATGACAATCCTGATCTAGATCCCTTATTAGAGAAGATGACACGTCAATTGGGTGCATTAACCCCTTTGCATAAAAACTTGCACGATCATATTCACTTACATCGTCTACCTGATACGGACACGCTTAGAGAATACGAAAGCACACTTAGTAATGCAGGATTGTTTAAATGGTTCTCATCAGCTTGGCGAGATACTCGAAATGCGGTGCTTAGTCTATCGTCCATTCCCAAACCCAATACTAAACATTTATTCTCATTAATTCCTGAGTTGGTTCAATACGCTGAAGGTGTTGATGATATGGACTCATTGAATAAACAAGACGATGCTTTACAGGACTTATATAAGGGTGTGGAAACTCCTATTTCTCAGGTTTCTAAATTACGGGATTGGTATAAAAAGGTACGTAAAGAATATGGTTTAGGCTTCGGTGAGCGTGTTGGTATTGGAAATGCGTTATTAACACTTGATAGAAATATTGCGATGAGTATTCAAGATAGTTCAAGACAGCAGTTAAGCCAACGTATTGATCAGGTAATACAAAAAACAAATAGTTATATGGGTCAATGTAATGGCTTTACTGTACTGCAAGATAAAGAGTCTAAACTACAGCCCTCACTACAGGCGTTATCACAGGCAATAGATGAACCGCTTGACTCTATAGAGCCTATTATCAAAGAAAACACTTTTTCACTAGACAGGATCAGCACTATTCGAACAATGCTTGCTGACCAGCAAAAGATGACTGAGGAATGGCTAAGCTCTTCTATTACCAGTGAGTTAAGTGATGTGCTTCCTTTGTCTATTCTTCCTAGTGAAGTGTCTAAACCTCATTTTGATGCTGCGGTTAACTCACTTGTGATTAGCAGGGTACTTGCAAAAGATAGCGCATTACTCACGAGTCTTGCTAGTAACCCTAGTAAAGAACGCTATCAGGAGTTGGTAAGTACTTTCGCTGAAATTAATCAATATGTGCAATCATGTACAGTTGCACAGCAAACCTTTGTGGAGACTGGACAAGTTGATGTAGGTGAATGGATGGAATCATCTGAGGGGCGTGTTGATACACTTATCGTTAAAAATACAGAAGCACTGGGTAAACCAGACTGGTTATACACTTGGTTAGATTATGTTCGTCTTCGCAATAAGCTTTCTGCTGAAGGTTTGGAGAATATTATTAATGGGCTTGAGTCTGATTCGATAACGGCTGAGCAATTACAGGATGTGGTTCAGCTCTGTACTTATCATCAGTTAGCCGAAGAGATTTTTGCAGAGCATCCAACCATTGCATCTTTCAGTGGTATGGAACAAATGGTACATCGTAAGAAGTTTCAGGAATATGATAAAAAACTGATGAAACTCCAACAACAGTTAGTTGCTTATAAAGCTTCTCGTGTTGAGGTTCCTGCTGGTGTTAGTAGTGGACGAGTGGGTGACTATACAGAGATTGGTTTAATCGAGCATAACTTGGGTTTAAAACGTCCAAGAGTTGCAGTGCGTTCATTGCTAAAACGTGCTGGTACATCAATCCAAGCATTGAAACCATGCTTTATGATGAGTCCCATGTCCGTTGCGCAATATCTGGAAGCAGGCCAGTTTAACTTTGACCTTGTGGTGATGGATGAAGCCTCACAAATTCGCCCTGAAGATGCATTAGGTGCTATTGCTAGAGGTGATAGCCTAGTGGTAGTGGGTGATCCTAAACAGTTGCCACCAACATCATTCTTCCAAAAAGTATTGAATAACGATGATAATGACGACATGGTAGGGCTTGAAGAATCTGAGAGTATTCTAGATTCAGTATTACCTATGTTTAAAACACGTCGCTTACGTTGGCATTATCGTTCGCGCCATGAGTCTCTAATCGCATTCTCAAACTATAGCTTTTATGACAACAACCTCATTCTATTCCCTTCACCCCTACGAGATAGTAAGCAATTTGGTGTACGCTATAGTCAAGTTGCCGATGGTTGTTTTCTTAAAAGGACAAACACAAAAGAAGCACTAGCTATCGTTGATGACCTAGTGAAACAACTCATAAGTCACCCAGAGGAGTCTGTAGGGATAGTCGCTATGAACGCGGTGCAGAGTGAGGAAATAGACTTAAAGATTCAAGCAGAATTAAAAGACAATGTAATGTTTCAAAAAGCATATGAACAGAATCAAGGGCATGAAGAGCCATTGTTTATAAAGAATCTTGAGAATGTTCAGGGTGATGAACGTGATGTGATTATTATATCTATGACATATGGACCAGAAACAGTGCAATGGCAATGCATCAGCGATTTGGTCCGATTAATTCAGATGTAGGATGGCGACGGTTAAATGTATTGTTTACTCGTTCAAAAATGCGTATGCATATATTCTCTTCTATGACATCCGGGCATATAAAAACAAGTGAAAATAGTTCACGAGGTGTTGTCGCACTCAAGGCATTTTTATCTTACTGTGAAACAGGTATTGTTCAACACTATGAACACACAGGTAAGCCAGTGGACAGTGATTTTGAAATAGCCGTAATGGATGCATTGGCGCAAAGGGGTTATGAGTGTGAGCCACAGTTAGGAGTCACAGGATACTTTCTTGATATCGCAGTGAAAGACCCCGGTATGCCAGGTCGATTCTTGATGGGCATTGAATGTGATGGTGCAAGTTATCACTCGGCTAAATCAACGAGGGATAGAGATCGGTTAAGACAGGAAATACTGGAGAACCTAGGTTGGACAATACGACGTATCTGGTCAACTGATTGGTTTAAGAACCCTCAATCTCAACTGGAGCCTATATTTCAGGAGTTGGGAAGATTGAGAGCGCCTAGAGCTGTTGAGAAGACAAGTGAGGAAAATCTTGTGTGACTTCAATCCTTTTTCACCAAAGCACTAGAAGGTTCATTGGAGGTGTTTATTTGTCTAGCCCAGCTAAATTGATGTGAATGGGATTCTGACCAAGTGGTTGAATCGATTTCTAACCTAACTAATTATCGAATGACTATCAATTATCAATCTGTTTTGCGAATGATAGAGGGTTAAGTTTATACCGTGTAAGTCATTGATATTTTCTGTCATCAAAATCAATATGCGGTATAAGTTACGGTATCAAGTCAACAGGGTTATGATTAAAACCCCACATAATCAACAAGATATACTAATTAAGTGGCGTCCCCACGGGGGTTCGAACCCCGGTTGCCGCCGTGAAAGGGCAGTGTCCTAGGCCACTAGACGATGGGGACTATATTAAATTGGACTAGATTGATCAATACGTAAATAAATAGATTGAAAAATGGGAATCTTGCATATTGAAGGTTTAAAAAATTAATCGCACAATGAGTGTAAAATGGCGTCCCCACGGGGACTTGAACCCCGGTTACTGCCGTGAAAGGGCAATGTCCTAACCGCTAGACGATGGGGACGCTGACTTTACTTCACTATACTGCATTAATTTTTAATACTACTTTAGCTAGGTAATATTACATCACTTTAGCTAGGTAATATTACATCACTGACTAGCTACTCTTGACTCTCTCTAGGTGCAAACAAAACCACTGTCGATACACCCACGAACAGGATAACAAATCCAAAGGGAATTGCCATCAAAAAAAACTTCGCTAACTTGTCTTGGTCATTAAACATAAAACCGAATCCAAGTACTAGCGAAACTACCGTTATGACCAAACCTATATAAAGTATGATACGTCCTAACAGAGCCATAATTTTCCTCTAACCAAAACTCTCTTTTGAAGAGCGTATGGCCTGGTGGAGCCAGGCGGGATCGAACCGCCGACCTCTACAGTGCCACTGTAGCGCTCTCCCAGCTGAGCTATGGCCCCGAGCCAAGAGACGCGCATTTTGCTTTAACACTCATATCATGTCAAGCATAAAATATTACCTATTTATGAACAAACTCATTATTATTTACTAAGATTCTCCCACCTACGCCTCCCCTTAGCTTGCTACTCAGTATCAAGCACAAAGCTAAACTCAGAACCTTGATTCAAATGGCTTTCTACGATTAATTTACTGCCATGTAATTCCAACAAACCGGCTGTAATCGCCAACCCCAGACCTTTCCCTTCCTGATTCACTCGCCGTCCAGATTTTGAACGGAAGTACGGTTCAAAGATATAGGGCAAATCTTCTTCTGCGATACCCTGCCCGGTATCCTTTACGGATATTTTTATGGATTGACCTTGTTTCTGCTGACTATGTCTATGCGTAAACTGCTTAACATCTACCGTCACCTGACCATTGACAGGTGTATACTGAATCGCATTGGCAACAAGGTTTTGTAAAATCCTGTCTAGGCGTGCGACATCAGCACTCACGGTTAAATCATTGCGTTCCATATTGACCTGTAGCTTTATATTTTTTTCTGCCGCCAAGTTGCTTAATGCGGCATACATGTCACTCAGCAAATCGGACAGTTGAATAATTTCTGGATTGACTTCAACTTCACCGTATTCCAATCGAGCCAATTCAAAAAGTTCATCAATCATCTTGCTAAGGCGGTTATTAGTCACCAACGCTTTATTAAGAAAATCCTGTCTGGCTTCCTCGCTGAGGTCTTCACCTTTCAGTTGCAATGTTTCCAAATAGGCGCGAACACCCGCCAACGGTGTACGCAAATCATGTGAAACATGCGCCAAAAATTCACTGCGAAGATCATCATGCTTTTTTAAGTAGCCCAACTGATCAATGATGTGCTGCGCCATGCGATAGAAGGATTGTTGCAAATGCTGAAATTCGTCATGGGAATTATTTTCAGAAGATAGAAATGGGTTAGCCCCTTCAGGTAACACCGTAAAGTTTGATTTTTCAAAGCTGGCAACCTCCCTACTTAGCCGGACTAATGGCTGGGTCAGTTTATTGAATAAAAGCAAAGCCGTTAGCAATAAAAAAACCATTGCAGCACCCATCATCCCAAGGCTAGTCCACCAGGTTTTATTCGATTGTAATGCCATAGTGACATCATCATAAGCCTCGCCTTTGATAATAATATACAGATAGGACAGCATATTGTTATCTTCATCATAAATAGGTGCCGCTGAAAATATTTTCTGTTTATCGGAGCGCGGATCATCTCCCAAAATAGGCAATATATCTTTATTTTTTATGAATTTTTTTATGGGAGAGAGGCTGATGGTCTTGTGTATTATTTTCTCAGGAGGCGCATCATAAGCCATCACGTGACCTGCTTCATCAATGACGTATAATTCAGTACCCGGATCCAGCCGCATGACTTTGCTAAAGGCTTCTTTCACACTGTCATGATCAAGCTCCCCATCATCGAATAGTTTAATTTCCTGAACTAAATATTCAGCGAGGTGTAAATGAATTTTTTGCGAGGTTTCTCGCTGTAAAGCCTGATTAGAACTCTCGTAAAGCCAAAACAAAATAGTTCCGAGAATAATAAACATAAACAGTAGAATGAGTGCTAAACGTCTATAAAGGCTTTGAATCATTTTTTTCCTCCCGCTTCTTCATCAACATTGACTGGCAAAGCATTCTCATCAATAAACTTATAGCCCACTCCCCACACCGTTTGAATAAAATCGGGTTTGTCTTTTTGACGCTTTAGTTTATTTCGCAGACGGTT
Source organism: Thiotrichaceae bacterium (assembly GCA_965224605.1). Taxonomy (GTDB): domain Bacteria; phylum Pseudomonadota; class Gammaproteobacteria; order Thiotrichales; family Thiotrichaceae; genus HyVt-477. Next base: position 122,827 of record CBDCZP010000004.1, on the reverse strand, counting down.
AATATGGGTGTTAACGGTATGCTCATAACCATCATGACTATAGCCCCAAACGGCATCCAGCAATTGATTTCGTGAGAACACCCGACCTTTGTTTTTCAGCAAATAAAACAATAAATCAAACTCTCTGGCAGTCAGCTCTAACGATTTTTCTTCCAAAATCACGGTACGGCTTCCAGCATCAAGGGTTAATTCTTCTGTACTTAGTTGTTCTATCTCCGCCCTCTTATCCTGATCAGGTTGTGTCACTTGCGCACGACGTAGTAGCGCCTTAACTCTAGCAACACATTCACGCATACTAAACGGTTTAGTGAGATAATCATCAGCGCCTAGCTCAAGCCCTATTACCCGATCGGCTTCACCTGAAAGTGATGTGAGCATCAGTATGGGTGTCTCTGGCTTTTCATGACGCAGTTGCTTGCATATATCCAGCCCGTTACAGCCCGGCAACATAATATCCAATATCACCAGATGGTATGATTCTTTTAATAGATACTGACGAGCCTGTTCCCCATCAGCAAAATGAGTCACTTCATAGCCCTGCTCGCGCATATGAAACTGGAGCATTTCAGCGATAGAGCGATCATCTTCAATAACAATGATATGTGACATAACGGCTGTGCCTCAAGGCTGGTTTTATATTCTGAATACTTGAACGTATGCCACTCACCTTCGGATGCTTTGTGGTATTGCGTAGTGGTATTGCGTTGTGGCATTGCGTAATGGGGCATGGTAGATACTCCTACACTAACCTAACACATGCGGCTCAGAGCTTACTTAAGGGCACCTCTTGTAATTGCCTTTTCGCCCGATTACGGCGTTGGATAAATTTCTCGGCAAGTTGCTCCTGCCATTGCCCTACCTTCTGCATCCATGCAGTCGTGCGATCCTCATGTATTCTTATACACTGCAGTTATCAAAATTCATCCGCCTTGTACTCGAACGAAAATTCTAATTAATAGAGGTACCCTTAACTTACCACTACACTGATTATTCATTTCCACCAACTTGCAACATGACTTTATCCAGCCATTTTGCAGGCAATATCCGTTTCAGATAGCCAAATAAATAAGTTGGAAATGTTACATAATAATGTGCTTTAGGTGCGTTGCTTGCTAAAGCATGTTCCACTTTTTTCAATACCGCTTCAGGTGGCAAGGTGAAAGGGACAGCCGGACCTATAATCTCCAAACGTTTTAGTACCGCTCGATATTTATCACGATGAAAACTACTTTCGATTTGAATGTTTTCTTTGAGCTTAATCAAGCTGTTTTCCCGAAATTTACTTTCTACCGGCCCCGGCTCAATCAATGAGACTTTAATATCCGTACTTGCCAGCTCTAGCCTAAGTGTATCGGCAAAACCTTCTATGGCATATTTGCTGGCATTATAAGCGCCACGATAAGGCAGCGAAACCAAGCCTAGTACTGAACTATTAAAAATAATTCGCCCTTCATTAACCTGTCGCATAAACGGTATTAAACGATTGGTCAACTGAATCCAGCCAAACACATTACTGGCAAACTGTTCTTCAAGCACTGCTCTGGTTAAATCTTCAACGGCACCCGGTTGTCCATAAGCGCCGTTATGAAAGACAGCATAGATTTCATTATTGGTTCTAAGAATTAACTCGTTGGCACAATCATCAACACTTTCAGCATCCGCATAATCCAGCGCTATCACGGTCAAGCCTTCCGTTTCCAAACGCTGAATGTCTTCATCTTTGCGTGCCGTTGCAAAAACTTTATAACCTCTTTCCTTAAGTCCTTTGGCAACACAACAACCGATGCCGCTTGAACAACCTGTCACTAATACATTTTTCATGGGAGTAATCCTAGCAGAATGTAAGGTAATCAATGATGATTTTTTAATAGCTTGGTATTGAAATCTTGAAAAAAAAAGCTATATTCATGCTTGAAAGAACACTAATTTTCTCTGTACGGAATGGAATTAAGCAATGCCCATATATGATTATCAATGCACATCTTGCGACCACATTGTAGAGGTGATCCAAAAAATCAGTGATGCGCCTCTCACCGATTGCCCTGAGTGCGACAATGCAACTTTACAAAAACAAGTCTCTGCACCTTCATTTCGACTTAGTGGAAATGGTTGGTATGAAACCGATTTTAAAGACGGCAACAAAAAGAACCTCACTAAAAAAGACAAACCTGCGAGCGAAAAGAAATCAACTGACAAAGCAGCAAAGAAAACAACAAAGCCCGCATGTAAAACTGGCTGTGGTTGCCACTAACCTTGTAAATGGCTTCCCTTCTCAGCAAACCCTTTGTTTATATCCGTAAATATATTATTGCGGGCTTGATTGTATGGGTTCCGCTGGGCATTACTATATTTGCCATTAAGTTAATGGTCGATTTATTAGATCGCAGTATAGTGCTACTCCCTCCGAGCCTTCGCCCAGAACAGTTAATAGGATTCCCTCTTCCCGGGCTAGGTATTGTAATCAGTACCGTTGTTATCCTGGTGACGGGCTTGGTGGTCACTAACTTTGCTGGTCGCAAAATGGTAAACCTTGGAGAAAATATTCTCGACCGAATTCCCTTAGTTCGATCTATTTATTCTGCGGTAAAGCAAGTCACCCAAACATTAATATCTACCGATAACAACTCATTACGACAAGTCCTCTTGATTCAGTACCCCAGAAAAGGAATATGGACGTTAGCCTTTCAAACAGGTGATACCCTCTCAAGCTTGAATGAAATGACAGGTGAAGAGTTGCTCACTGTTTTTGTCCCGACCGCACCCAATCCAACATCCGGCGTTGTTATTTTGTTGCCTGAAAAAGACGTCAAAAAATTAGACTTAGATGTTGAGGATGCACTGAAATTTATTATGTCATTGGGTGTGGTAACTCCAGGCTCTACATCCAGAAAATATTCTGAAGTGGTTAATCTAGATTTATCCGAGTTGCAGAATAAACCTAAATGATCCCATGTTCGGCTAAAACACCCCGAATATCATCCATAAAACTTGCGTATTGTTAACGCAACGCTTACCATTCTGCGTCTGAAAAAATAATGAGAAAATACTATGCGTAGCCATTACTGTGGTGCTGTTGACGAAACATTACTAGATCAAGAAATCACCCTCTGTGGATGGGTGAATAAACGTCGTGACCACGGTGGTGTTATTTTTGTCGATCTACGTGATCGTGAAGGTATCGTCCAAGTCGTTTTTGATCCTGATGATGCGGACATGTTCAAAATGGCTGAAGGCATTCGTAATGAGTTTATTCTGCGCGTCACAGGTCGTGTACGTCCGCGCCCAGAAGGCACTATTAATGAAAACATGGTCAGTGGTAAAATTGAAGTCTTTGGTCTTAAACTTGAAGTCCTTAGCGCCTCAGAAACACCTCCTTTTCAACAGGATGATGAAGTGGGTGAAGATATCCGCTTGCAATACCGCTATGTAGATTTACGTCGCCCGGAAATGCAACAACGCTTACAAACGCGAGCAAAAGTGACAGGCTTCATGCGTCGTTTCCTTGAAGATCAAGGTTTTCTGGATATTGAAACACCTACACTCACTCGTGCCACTCCTGAAGGCGCACGCGATTATCTCGTGCCTAGCCGAGTTCACGACGGTGAGTTCTACGCCCTACCCCAATCCCCGCAATTGTTTAAACAGTTGTTAATGATGGGTGGAATGGAAAAGTATTATCAGATTGCTCGTTGCTTCCGTGACGAAGATTTGCGCGCAGACCGTCAACCTGAATTCACTCAGCTTGATGTGGAAATGTCTTTTGTTAATGAAGAAGACATTATGAACACCATGGAAGCCATGCTAACTCAGCTCTTCAAGGAAGTGCTGGATGTTGACTTACCAAGCCCCTTCCCGCGTATGCCTTACGCAGAAGCGATGCAGCGTTTTGGCTCAGATAAGCCAGACTTGCGCATACCACTAGAGCTAGTCGAAGTTAGTGACTTAATGAAAGACGTTGATTTCAAAGTCTTCGCTGGTCCTGCTAATGACGAGAAAGGCCGTGTGGCGGCATTGCGTTTACCTAAAGGCAACGAGTTAAGCCGTAAAAATATTGATGGTTATACTAAATTCGTCAGTAAGTACGGTGCACGCGGATTGGCTTATATTAAAGTCAACAGCATGTCTGAAGGCATTGAAGGCTTGCAGTCCCCGATTCTCAAATTCCTGCCGGATGAAGTAGCTTTAGCGATTATGGAACGCGTGGGTGCAGAAGCTGGCGATCTCGTCTTCTTCGGTGCGGACAAAGCCAAGGTTGTGAATGACGCACTAGGCGCTTTAATCATTGAACTCGGTAAAGACCGAGACTTGATTGAAGGCGACTGGGCGCCACTTTGGGTGGTAGATTTCCCGATGTTTGAATGGGACGACAAAAACAACCGCTGGCAAGCACTACATCATCCATTCACTTCAGCGGACACCGATGATATCGAGCAGATCAAGGCGAATCCAGGAGATGCTCTTTCACGTGCTTATGACATTATCCTTAATGGTACGGAATTGGGCGGCGGTTCTATTCGTATCCATAAACCGGATATGCAACAAGCAGTCTTCGAAATACTCGGTATCTCAGAAGAAGAAGCTGAAAACAAATTTGGCTTCCTGTTGACTGCACTTAAATATGGTTGCCCTCCTCTGGGTGGACTGGCATTTGGACTAGACCGAATGATCATGCTAATGACGGGGAGCAGCTCCATCCGCGAAGTAATGGCATTCCCTAAGACCCAAAGCGCACAATGCCCATTAACAGCTGCGCCTTCAGAGGTTGACACTAAGCAACTACGCGAATTACATATTAAAGTACGCAAACCTGTAGTAGAAAGCGAATAAAGCAACCTGTAGGGTCGAATTCATTCGGCGCGTACCCGTATCAATAATACTAGTCGAATGAATCGACCCTACAATCATCATGCCTGAACTACCCGAAGTAGAAACCACACGCCGAGGCATCAGCCCGCACATCAAAGGCCAGCAGGTCTCAAAAGTCACCGTGCGCCAGCCAAAACTACGCTGGCCTGTCCCCAAAGAACTCCAGCAATTAGAAGGGCTAACCATAAGTCACGTTGATAGACGTGCAAAGTATCTGCTACTCCATACAGCCAAAGGCACGGCTATTATTCATCTTGGCATGTCTGGCAACTTACGGGTTTGCGATAAAAACGTAAAACCCGGTAAACATGACCATGTAGATATTGAATTCAACAATGGTTTACTGCTACGTCTGCAAGATCCAAGACGTTTTGGCTCAGTACTATGGACAACCTCGAAAATTGAAAAGCACCCTCTGATACGCAATTTAGGGCCAGAGCCACTAACCGATGACTTCGACGCAGATTACCTCTATCAACAATCCCGCAACCGTAAAGTAAACATCAAAACGTTTATAATGAATGCGCATATTGTGGTGGGTGTTGGTAATATTTACGCCAGTGAATCACTCTTTATGGCAGGCATAAACCCCAAGATAACAGCAGGTAGAATCTCCTTAAAGCGTTACAAAAAGCTAGTGTTTGCTATTAAAACAGTACTCACCCTAGCCATTGAACAAGGTGGGACTACCTTAAAAGACTTTGTGAATGCCGACGGTCAAACGGGTTACTTCCAACTAAAACTGTCCGTCTATGGTCGGACTGACCAACCCTGCACACACTGTAATAAACCCATCAAACAGATCACTCAGGCACAACGCAGCACCTACTACTGTCCTCAGTGTCAGAAATGAAAGCGTCAATAAAAAACACACTAGATAGAAGATTTTGCGTAGCTCCTCTATTGGATTTAACCACCCAGCACCAGCGCTACTTCATGCGCATACTCAGTAAACATGCTGTGCTATATACCGAAATGATCACCACAGGTGCGTTGATCTATGGCGACAGAGACCGCTATCTTCAATACAACGAAGCAGAACATCCAGTAGCTATTCAACTAGGCGGAAGCGATCCAAAAGACATGGCACAATGCGCAAAAATGGCAGAAGACTACGGCTATGACGAGATCAATATCAATCTAGGCTGCCCCAGTGAGCGCGTCCAAAAAGGCGCCTTCGGAGCTTGCTTGATGTTGGAGCCTGAACTCATCGCAGAATGCATAGGCGAAATGCAAGTTGCCGCAAGTAAAACACCCATCACCGTAAAAAACCGCATCGGTGTAGACGATCACGACTCCTACGATAAACTCACCCGCTTTGTAGACATTATCGCATCAGCAGGTTGTGAGACCTTTATCATTCATGCCAGAAAAGCCCTACTTAAGGGACTAAGCCCAAAACAGAACAGAGAAATACCACCGCTTAGTTATCCTACCGTCTATCAACTTAAAAAAGATTTTCCGCAACTAGAATTTATTCTCAATGGCGGTATAAAAACACTTCAAGAAGCCGAAGAACATCAGCAACATGTTGATGGCGTTATGCTGGGACGCGAGGCTTATCACAATCCTTTCTTGCTCGTTGAAGTAGACCAACAACTCTATCAAGACAACCAGCCCCTTCTTGATAGAAAACAAATCATTGAATTGTTGATAGAATACACTGAACAACAGTTATCAAAAGGCGTGCCTCTAAATCACATGACGCGACATATACTCGGCTTATTCCACGCTCAATCTGGGGCTAAAGCATGGCGACGACACCTCTCTGAAAATGCCACAAAAAAAGGCGCTGGAATAGAAGTTTTACAAGAAGCAAAAGAAATTCAACACGAACATCAAAAAGCCATTGACCTGAAAAATTCAAAACGGTAATATTGCGCCTCTCTTAACAGAGACACTAACTATTCCTCAGTAGCTCAGTTGGTAGAGCAGTTGACTGTTAATCAATTGGTCGCATGTTCGAGTCATGCCTGAGGAGCCAAATACTATAAGGGTTGTAGCGTTTTTCGTTACAGCCCTTTTTTTTGCTTTGCTACCTATTTGCTACCCTAGGTCTGATTTCAGCAGTTATCCCTATTTCAAATACCATCAAGATCTTCTTTAGCATAACCATCCTATAATTTAATACTTTACCGTATCTTATATTGAGTTAAGTTTAACTTGTCTGCTATTGTGGCTTGGCTCATGAGTGAAGGGCTATCAAGTCGTTTAACCTAATCTATTTACCCCTAGAAGATTAATTATGTCTAAAGATTTAACTGTCTTATTGAACCAATATAGAAATTTAGCAAAAGACCAACGTCAGAAAGGCACTTATTTTGAATTATTAATAAAAGACTTCCTAAAGAACGACCCACCGATTCCCTACATTTCCAGCCTTCATTTCTTTGACAGACTGTAACAGTTCCGCACCTATGTCTCGCTTTGCATCACGCTCTAATAACTCTTTTTCTGTCATCATTTGTCTATCTCCTCTTTGATTTGTTGAACCAGCAATGCTCTTTTAAGCCGCCTTAGTGCAAAGCTCCACGCTGTAACCTGACTTGCTCATCATGTTGACCAAATTATCAATAGTGAACTTCTGAATTTTTCCGCGTTTCAGGTCGCTTATTCTTGATTGTGTTACACCCAAGCTTTCAGCCGCTTCTGATTGTGTGTTGTATGATTCTTGAATGATCTGTGTAAGTTCCTGCATCAGTTTTGCTCTAATCTTTAGGTTTTCCGCTTGCTCATTAGAAAAACCAAGATCATCAAAGATACTTCCTTTTGTTGTATGTGTGATTGCGTTCATTTAAGCCGCTTTTTCTACTGACAAACGAAACCCAAGTGCATGAATAACCTTATCAATCGTTTCTAGTTTTGGTGATCCAGTTTCATCTAGTGACTTGTATAAACTGGAACGGCTCATATTTTGTTTTTTCTGCAATTTCTTTCATGCCCTTAGCTTTGGCAACGTAGCCCAATGCACGTTGAAAGCCTTCAATACCATTTTCTTCAAGCATGATGTCTAGGAACTCTCTAATATCTTCATCTGTTTTTAAGTGTGAAGAAACATCAAAGGGTTTTGTTTTAATAGTCATAATCATTACTCCAAATTGTCCAGCATCGTTTTTGCTGTTTTAATATCTTTCTTCTGGTTGGATTTATCACCACCAGATAACAATAAGACAACCTTCCCTGCTTGCAGGGTGTAGTAGATACGGTAGCCAGAACCAAAGAAAAACCTTAATTCTGACAGTGAGTCTGTAAGCCTTTTGCATCTCCGAAGTTACCCTGTTTAACTCGGTCAATCCTTGCAATAATGCGAAACGCAGTTTTTTTATCTAAGCCATCAAACCACTCTTGGAATTTATCAGTTGTCTCTATTTCATATTCTATAATAAGCATTGTCTCCCATAGAAAACAATTATTTAATTCTTCTTCCTTACAAGTGGCACAACTTCTGCTTTCTCTTTACCAGCGTTGAGCATCGCACTTAACAGGTGCTAGGCTTGCAAACGTATTAGCTATGCAGTGGAATGCAAATAGATTTTAATCGCAGAGAGTGACGTATTCCTGAACCTAAAAACGGTGATTCTCATACCGTGCCATTAATATCTAATGAAGTTATTCAGATGCTAGATGATAGAAAAAATATTGATTCGAGTAGTTTTGTATTTTCTGAAACTGGAAAGACGGGGCATTTAGTTGAAGCTAAAAAAGGCTGGGCGCGAATCCTAAAGAGAGCAAAGATTACCAATTTAAGAATCCATGATTTAAGGCGTTCACTTGGAAGATGACAAGCCACAACAGGCGCATCATTGCCTATTATTGGTAAACATTGGCTCATAAGAATGTTAGTACTACAGCTATCTATGCACGACTTAATAATGATCCTGTACTGGAGTCTATAGAAAAAGCCACAGAAGGCTAACAAGAACATAGTCTCTGATAGTTTCGTTCTCTTCATCAGCTACCGACTTAAAGAACGTTTGAAGTTCAACAGCTTGCAGGGATTTCTCTCTGTACTGCTTAATCTCTTGTGCTGGATTCGCACCTTCAAACATGCACCACTCAGTAGCTTTGTTAAACAGGACCTTTAGCAATGGATGCCACTATTCTATTTGCTTGGGTTTACCTGTGTTATTTTTACCTATCTTTCTATGAAGTCCCTGTACATCCTTTCTTGTGATATGTGAGAGCTTCCTATTATTCCAATGTGACAAATGGTTGCGTTAGTTCATTTCATCAGTAGCCCAAGACTTTTTATATTGCTTTGCGTGGCTTTCAAGATATTCAATGAATAAATCATTCAACGTTAATTCAGCCCGATCCGTCCTCCTCCCATCATAGGGGTTATTGCCTAATGATATTTGAGCATTAATTTGGTCAACGGCTTTTTTAGCTTGCTCCACTGTCATAGCAGGAAAATTACCTAGTTTGACTCTCTCAAGTTTTCTTTTGATAATCCGTTTTATCTGACTAATATTTATTCTTATTTTTAGCATGTTATAAACACACTTCAATTTACCAGCGAAGTGTCTATGTATGTATAACAATAATGATGATGAAGTCATAAGCGACAATAGATACATAAAGCCGGAGTGGAATCAAAAGGATAACCATCTAACCTTAGCTTTGATTATTGTTAGTCTTTCTTTATCCATTGTAGGAGCATCCTATTACTACCATCTGAAACACATGGAAGAATTAGTAGCAGAAGCCAATATTAGAAATAACGCTGTTGATTTTAAATCCGAGAAGATAACTAATAATCACAAAGCCACAACTAGTGTAAATCCTCAACAATATAAGCAGCCAATATTATCTAATCAAAACTACATAGAACAAACCGAACCAAACAAATCTAGCAGGAAATATGTACTTCAAAAAAGCCCGTACACTCAGCAACAAAAGCTCGCTAGATCACAAAGAATAAAAACGGACGCTCAAAGAAGAAGCTTAGAAACTTGTAATTATTGGAGCAATCAATACAGAAAAGAACCATCTGATTATAATAGAAGATTAATGAGTGAATCCTGTAACCTAGCTGGCTATGCAGTAAGAACCAGACCTCAAACTCAACAAAAAATAATTATCAATAACATAAATAACTACAGAGAAAATAAGCCTCAATCTCAAAATGGATGTACTTCTAAACGCAACTGTTCTATTTATAAAACCAGATTAAATCGAATACTTTCGAAAATGAGAGCAGGATATAGTCCTAATGAATACAATTACTTGGAAGGGAATAGAAAACGCTGGAGAAATAAGATCTTTGATTACTGTAAGTGCCATAAAACGAATAGTTTTTAGAAGCTTATGCTAGTATGAAGACGGCACCAACAATCAATCTGCTAGTACTAAGATGCCGAAGCATTGAAGACACAAAAAGCTTTTATAAACGACTTGGCTGTTCCTTTGTTGAAGACAAGCATGGAAGTGGACTCATTCACTTTTCTACGAACCTAAATACAATGACGATGGAGCTTGTACCCTTCTAGTGAGAATTCCCTGTTGATAGTTTGTCGGTTAGGTTTTTCGTATTCTAATATTTCTGATGTTGCAAAGCCCTTTGATTAGTGACATTTTAGATCGAGGTAATAGAATTTATTTCATTGTTCATGATCCTGATGATAGAAGTGTGGAAATATCAGAGATGAACCAAGGATAAAAAATCCACCCTATCCGTGCTATTTAAAGACACGAGCCCGTTAGCAGTTAAAAATCCTGTAACGAAAAAGGCCTGCATAATGCAGGCCTTTTAGTATCTAAATGTTAGTTTAGATTATTTTTTAGCAGGAGCTGTCGGTGCAGCTGCTGGCTTTTGCGCAGATGCTACAGGAGCAGCAGGCATGTAGCCGTATGGAGCATAACCATATGCAGCAGGGGCGGCATATCCGTATGAAGGAGCGTAGCCGTATGGAGCATATCCGTATGACGTTGCGTTGTTACCCCAGTTCCAAGGCATTGTAGTCCAACCGTTGCTGCCATTATTGTTGTTGTTCCATGGCATGCTGAAGTTGTTTCCACCATTGCTATTGTTCCACGGCATTGTAAAACCGTTGCTGCCATTGTTGTTGTTCCATGGCATGCTGAAGTTGTTTCCACCGTTGCTATTGTTCCAAGGCATTGTGAAACCGTTGCTGCCATTGTTGTTGTTCCACGGCATGCTGAAGTTGTTTCCGCCGTTACTATTGTTCCACGGCATTGAGCTTCCAGCACCTGTGTTGTTGTTAGCACCAGAACCGTTCATCGCAGAGTTACCAGTGGTGTTGCCACTACCTGTCCAATTTGAAGCAGTATTACCTTTACCTTCGCCTTGTCCATCAGCTGCACCTTTCGCATCCATGTTGGTACGGCCTTTACCTTTAAATTTGATAGCGAAATCAATTTCACCGTCTGCATCGCCTTTACCCGTTCCCCAACCTTTTACGTTTCCTTTAGTATCGCCAGCAGCGTTACCCTGACCAGTACTCGTGCCAGCTGCATTGCCAGCGGCGTTTCCTTGACCATTACCTTTATTGAATCCGTCCATCCAATCTGCTGAAGCAGTTCCAGATAGAGCTATTAGTGCTGCAAATGCAGTTGCTTGTATTTTCATTGTATTCTCCTAGTGCGTATTAGCTATTTATTAAATTCCGAAATAAGTATATAGCAATATTCTAATATTGCAAGCTTATTATATGCCCCGATTAGTTCTTTCTTTAAGTTTATGCTTTTACCTTGAAAAACAAGGACAACCAGATTGGTTGCCCTTAGATGTTAAATATTACGCTGATCACCTGAGTCCACGATCAAAATCAATGAGTGGCAACGGCCGCTTTGATCTTGATGATAGCCGCTGCTTCAAGCTGACGTATACGTTCGGCTGAAACACTATATTTACCTGCCAAGTCTTGCAACGTAGCCTTAGGCTCATTTAACCAACGCAAGGTAATAATATCTTTGCTTCTTTCATCAAGCTCACCTAGTGCTGAAGAAAAAAGCTGTTTTGTATGTGATTCCCAGTCTTCATCTTCTAGCGCATCGGCTGGGTCTTGGGACTGATGTGTCAAATATTGACTAGGCGAATAAGTATTCGTTTCTTCATCTTGTCCTACCGGAAGATCGAATCCGATATCGGTACCGCTCATCCGCTTTTCCATCTCAATAACGTCTTTGCTACTCACACCAAGGTCCTTAGCTACGTCATCAATCTGTGCTTGATTAAACCAGCCAAGGCGCTTTTTACTACTTCTCAGGTTGAAGAAAAGTTTACGCTGGGCTTTGGTTGTCGCTACTTTAACGATTTTCCAATTACGCAGGATATATTCATGAATCTCGGCACGAATCCAATGCACTGCAAATGAAATTAAACGCACATTCATGGTAGGGTCAAAGCGTTTAACCGCTTTCATTAAACCTACATTACCTTCTTGAACTAAATCGCCCAGAGGTAAACCGTAGCCGCTGTAGCCACGTGCTACCTTGATAACGAAACGTAGGTTATGCATGACTAATAAGCGTGCAGATTCTAGATCTTCGTTTTCACGCAAGCGGGTCGCAATCTCTTTTTCTTCTGGCACCGTTAATACCGGAATATCATGCACGGCGTGCATATAGTTTTCCAGACTAGCTCCTGGTACAGCAAGATTATGATTTTGTAACATTAACAATTTACCCATTTTTTCCACCTTATCAGTTTTCAATTTTAGCACTCTCCGCCTTAGAGTGCTAATTTTTCAGTTTGTTCCCTTAAATTGCCACAACTTCGCCATGACTTCACTATAATTTCGCTAAAACCACACAAGAAGTACGAAAATCTACCCAATTATTCCAATCATTTTTTTCAATTTTGGTGCTATTATTCACTCTATCAATGGAGTGTGTTTCAAATTCATTACAAGAGCGTCAACTATCTCCATTTATCACAAACCGTTACAGCGTAGTGTTTGATTCGCTATAATTTCAATCACTGACAATATAGATATTATTATAATGAAATCATTTCCTATTATCCTAGCTGCTGGTCAGGGAACCAGAATGCGCTCCCAACTTCCCAAAGTGCTACATACCATTGGCGGCAAGCCCATGCTACAACATGTGATTGATGCCTGTTCTTCTTTAGAGACAAGCAAACTTGCCGTGGTTTATGGTCATGGTGGTGAATACGTACAACAAGCAATATCGGATGATCGTATTCAGTGGGTGCTTCAGGCTGAACAGAAAGGAACGGGCCATGCGGTTGCCCAAGCCATAGATATTATCGAAGATGATGATCAGGTAGTTATTGCCTATGGCGATGTCCCGCTGATCAAACCGGCGACCCTAAAAGCCTTGGTAGAAAAACTGGCAGATGCTGATTTATGTGTGTTGACCACTTATCTGGACAACCCTTTTGGATATGGCCGTATCGTTAGAAACGATAAAGGACAAATTACTCGTATTGTTGAAGAAAAAGATGCTACTGATGAAATCAGACAAATCAAAGAAGGCAATACCGGGTTTATAGCAGCACGAGGTAAAGACCTTAAACGCTGGTTAAAAGCACTCAGCCCCGAAAATGCCCAGGGCGAATATTATTTAACGGATTGCATCGCTCTGGCTGTAGAAGAAGGCGGCAACGTGCAAGCGGTGGTTTGTGACAGCCCTATTGAAGTACAAGGAGTGAACAACCGTATTCAACAAGCTGAGTTAGAACGTGCTTATCAGCTAGACAAGGTCAATGAGATCATGCTTGCTGGCGCTACTGTTGCAGACCCTGCGCGAGTAGATATTCGTGGCAACGTACAAGTCGGGCAAGATGTAAAGATTGATATCAACGCTGTATTTAATGGTGATGTCGTATTAGGTGACAATGTCAGCATACAAGCCAACTGTGTGATTACTAATGCTACCATTGGTGATGGCACACTCATTAAACCCAACTGTGTCATTGAGTCAGCAGAAATCCGTAGTGATTGTGAAGTCGGACCTTTTGCTCGTATACGTCCGCTTGCTGTGCTAAAGGATAAAGCCAAGATCGGTAACTTTGTCGAGATTAAAAAATCGGTCATTGGCGAAGGGAGTAAAGTGAGTCATTTAAGCTATATCGGCGATACGACGATGGGTACTGATGTCAATATTGGCGCTGGCACCATTACTTGTAACTATGATGGTGTCAACAAGTTTGAAACCATTATTGGAGATGGTGTTTTTGTTGGTTCTTCAACGCAACTGATTGCTCCCGTCATTGTCGAGAAAAATACCACGATTGGAGCTGGCTCGACGATTACTAAAGATACTCCCGAAGGTGAGCTGACCCTGTCACGCGCTAAACAGATCACTATAAAAGGCTGGGCCAGACCAACCAAGAAGAAATAAATATGAGGAAATGATATACACGCTCCCGCGTTTCGTTCCTCAACGCAGGCTACACAAAAAAACTAACATAAATTAAAGAAACAACAAGAGAATAACAACATGTGTGGAATTGTAGGTGCTATAGCACAACGTCCAGTAACAGAAATCCTGCTTGAAGGTTTACGTCGTTTAGAATATCGAGGATATGACTCCGCCGGAGTTGCCGTATTAAATGACACTAATGAAATCAACCGTAGTAGAGCGTTAGGCAAAGTAGCGTCGCTCACTGAAAAGCTCGATAACGCTCCTGTTATCGGCAACATAGGCATTGCACACACACGCTGGGCAACTCACGGCAAACCTGCTGAACGCAATGCCCACCCACATATGAGCAATGATCGTGTCGCGATTGTTCACAACGGTATTATTGAAAACTACGAAGAACTTCGTGTTGAGCTGAAAGCAAAAGGCTATGAGTTCACCTCCGACACCGATACCGAAGTACTTGTTCATCTGATCGAAATGTTTTTGACTCAAGGATCAACATTGGCGGATGCCGTTCGTGCAACCATCAAAGAGGTTCGTGGTGCATATGCCTTGGGTGTCATTTCTATTGAAGAACCCGATACGTTAATAGCCGCCCGTCAGGGCAGCCCTCTTGTACTGGGCTTGGGATTAGGGGAAACCTTTATAGGTTCAGATATTCAAGCCATGTTGCCTGTCACCAGTCGCTTTATCTATTTAGAAAATGGTGATTTTTGTGTTATCAAACGCGACAGCTACACTATATTTGATGACAAGGGTAAAGCGGTAGAACGCGAGATAAAAGAATCCAATGCTGGTATGTGTACGGCTGATCTAGGCGAATATCGACACTTCATGCATAAAGAAATTTTTGAACAACCAGCAGCCGTTCAATCAACACTAGAAGGCAGACTGGGTCTGGACGATCTTAAACATTGCATCTCCGGTGACAACATCATGGAGACACTGGAAAAGGTCGAAGAAGTTCAAATTGTTGCTTGTGGGACAAGCTACCATGCAGGGCTCATAGCTAGCTACTGGTTAGAGGATATGACTGACATTCCTTGCAGCGTTGAAGTCGCTAGTGAATATCGCTATCGCCGACGCCCACCTAGAGACAACGTGCTGTTCATCACGCTGTCTCAATCAGGCGAAACCGCAGACACTCTGGCGGCCTTAGAGAAAGTTAAACATGACAACAGCATGCTCGCCACACTAACGATATGTAACGTGGCAGAGAGCTCATTAACACGTGAGTCCGATTATTCACTGATGACACTGGCAGGCCCAGAGATAGGGGTCGCATCAACCAAAGCCTTCACAACGCAACTCGTAGCCTTGCAAATGCTGATAGGTTTACTGATTCAAGCAAAAGGCGATGCCCCTGAAAAAGTCAAAGAGATCGTAGACAACCTAAAGAAACTACCTATTTTACTAGAACAAGCACTAGAGCAAGACGCTGCGATTGAAAAAATGGCAGAAGATTTTATTGAAAAGAATAATGCCCTATTTCTCGGACGTGGAGCGCAATACCCCGTAGCCATGGAAGGCGCGCTAAAGCTAAAAGAAATCTCCTACATACACGCAGAAGCCTATCCCGCAGGGGAACTCAAACATGGGCCATTAGCACTGGTTGATAGCGAAATGCCCATTATCGCAGTAGCGCCCAATACCAGCCTGATAGAAAAACTAAAATCAAATCTGGAAGAAGTGCGTTCCAGAGGCGGAGTACTCTATCTCTTTGCCGATAAGGCTATATCCATGGAAGCTAAAGATAATATCAACGTCATCGAAATGCCAGAGGTAACAGAAATGCTCGCGCCTATTGTCTACACAATCCCTTTGCAACTGCTTTCATATTACACCGCTGTCTTTAAGGGAACGGATGTGGATAAACCAAGGAACTTAGCTAAGTCTGTTACTGTGGAATAGCCCGATAGGGTTTCACTCGTTCCCAAACTCCTGTTTGGAAACGCATGCTGGAAATTCCATTTCCATGATCTATGTGGAGAGAAATGTAAAATAATACGCCTCCACACTTTTCGGACTCCACTCACTTAACGCTTTGTACATGTGTAAAGTTAGACTTTACACATTAAGTTTACAAGCCAAAACGGATGTGGATTAATTAAATTAATAAATACTGATATCTACATTTTTTCCAGATTCACGAATTTTCTCCGAGCGATCAGAGATATAACGCTGAAAGTTTTTTTCGGTTTTGTATGCACCGGATAACACATAATCAAATACAGACTGAACATGAAAGGTGCGCATTTGCGTGTCAATTCGCATGACCTCTTCACCTTTTTTATTGAAGAAGACCATAGCGGGCAGATAGCCAATTCCTAATTCATTTGCCCATGCAAGAATGGTACTGTTGTTTCCATTGGGCAATGTTATTTTTGTATCAGCATAACGATTCAATTGTACAGCAGTAAATTGTTTTGCGAGCGCTTGAGTAGTTTTGTCTTGCAGTGTTTTTTCATGCAATAAGTCGCAATTTTTACAATTAGGTTTTTCAAAATAAACCGCGAGATAGTTATTCTTATCAGATTCACTTCTACGATCAAAAATTGTAGTAGTTGAATAAAAGCTTTCATCATGCAGTTTTCCGACCGTTTTCTCTTTTGTTTCTTTTGCCCTAGAAGCAATAAATTCACCAAATTTCATTTGCTTATCATGTTTACCAGAGACATAACTCATAGCTAACTGAAAATCTTCCGGCGGTATGTAACCTTGCATTTTGTGAACTACTTTTTTATTTTCATTGAAAAAAAGCAAGGTCGGTGTATAGGCAATATGTAAAGCATTGGCAAAAGATTTTTCAGAATAGTCATTACCGCCTACGCTTACTATTTCCCTGTCTCCCCACATATTTAACGCCACTATTTCAAAATGTTTTCGAAAATCACTTTCAATTTTTTGTTGTGAAAAATTATCTTCCCACAACTGGCTGCAATAGGGACAACCTGGCTGCCAGAAATAAACTACAAGACGTTTCCCAGCATCAGTAGCATCCGCGATATCGTCTTCAATATCCAGAAAGCTATCTTTAAACCAGTTGGGGTGCTGGGCATCTTTAGCCCCAATAAAAGTACCTTGTTGGTGTTTAGTCTCTATAGGTTTTATTTCTATGGGTTCTGCAATAAGCGAGCCTTGTAGTAGAAAAAAGATTAAACCCAAAAGTAAGTGGAAATAACTGAGCTTTTTCATGAATCCTCCGAAGCGCTATATAAAATGCGAAGTAAAGATTGATCCAGTGATCCTGGCTTTAGCTTCCTGCTGCAAGCGGACGGGGTATTAGCTATTTATGGAAGTAAGCCTTCAGGCTCGCCTAACATGCTGTTTTCACCATATGGCGAGCCTGAAGAGACTGTGCAAGTATTCCTTTGTAGGGTGTGCCGACGAAGGAGGCGCACCATGAATCAATAACTTACGGTGCGCCTCGTACCTCGGCACACCCTACAAATGAGATTTTTCTTAATACTTGCACAGTCTCTGAAGGCTCACTTCCATAAAAACAACATCTCAGCCTATTTTCATACGCCCCAAGGGAGGGAAATAAACCCCAAAAGATTAAAAATTACGGCCTCAATCAAAATATCCACTAGAAACCATCTAACGACACTTAATACTAGTTCAAATTACTTCACTCATAGTTAAATTGTAGTCCAACTGTGAATTAAAATTATTCATCCTTTAACCCTCAATGAGTTGTATCACTCTCATTCTAAGGAATCTAGTACATCGACCTGCTCAAAATATCTGTATCAGAAAGCCTTTAAGCAGTCATTTGCGTTGTTATTTCTATACACCGGGTTTATCACCCCATAACCATCTATGCAGTTGAGGAAGTACACGTACTTCATGCCATTTTAAAGCATGCACGGCTTCAATTAACCAAAGGAGTTGATTCTGTGGATTGCTTTTCTCGCTATTAAGTTTCTCGCTACTCGTTTGAATGATTTCAAGCGATGCTTGCGTATTGCAAGGCTGTACAAAACAAGGAATTTGCGGGTATTGATCTGCAATGTGTTTTGCCCATTGTAGGTCTCTTTGATCGGCAACGACAAACTTCAACGACACATCAACCGAGGCTTGCGGATGAGACGGAGACAAAGACAGACAAGCTTCTAAACAACGCTCCAGTCCACGTTTTTTAAAGCTCATACCAGAGGATGGTGGCTTTGGACTCAGTGTGAGTTGGTTAAGCATTGAGAACCAAGGCTTGGCGATACTCCCTTGCGTTTCCATGGAAAATTTATAGCCCTTGTCCTGCCCTAGTTTGATTAGTTTTTCAAAGTCTTGTAATGCCGGATTTCCACCTGACAGTGTCACCCACAGTGGGCGGTTTTTACTAAGGGTTTTTATTTCCTGGAAAATGGATTCAGCATTCATCAATTGCCAGTGCTGCTCAAACTTTGGTAAAACAGCATAATCCGTATCACACCATTTACAACGATAGTCACAGCCGCCTGTTCGCACGAATACAGTTGGCGCACCTATTAACGCACCTTCACCTTGAATAGTAGGGCCGAAGATTTCAGAAATACTAATAAGACTAGATTCTGACTCGTTGTCATCAGATGCAGTCAGGTAGGTAAGTGGTGCGTTCATGGTTGATAAGCAGCCCAAGTTTTAGGTGTTTCGCTAACACGTATCGCAGTGACTTCTGACCACTGTGGCTTGGCCCAATCATAGATATATTTAGCGAGGTTTTCTGCTGTTGTATCATCGTGCCCCATCACATCATTGAGATGGCGATGATCTAACGTGTCGTCAATAAAATGCTTAAGAGCATCAAGATCATTGTAATCAAGTACAAAACCATATTCATCCAGCGTTTCTGACTGCAATTCTATTTCTACAATGTAGTTATGCCCATGCATTCGCGCGCAAGGGTGATCACCCGGCAAATTAAGTAATTGATGCGATGCACTAAAATGAAATTGTTTACTGATGCTATACATATTAAGTCACCGACTGCCAAAAATCGGCATCTTCGTAAAAGGTTGGATCTATTGTCGTAGCTAAATGAAAAGCTTCTCGACGCTCAACGCAAGTGCCACATCGACCACAATGCTGCTCTAGACCCTGATAACAAGACCAAGTACTCGAAAACGGCACGTCAAGATTCACGCCTTCACGTACAATCTCAGCCTTATCTTGATGAAGAAATGGAGTGTAGAGCGATACGGCAGCCACATCATCTAATGCCAAAACCTGCATTTTAGCAAAGGATTCAATGAAATCAGGACGGCAATCAGGATAGATAAAGTGATCGCCTCCATGAACTGCCATAGCAACCGTATCTACCTGTTGAGAGGCTGCTAAACCAAACGCGATCGTCATCATAATAGCATTACGATTAGGCACGACAGTAGCCTTCATGCTGGACTCAGCATAATGCCCTTCTGGGACATCAATATCAGTAACGGAGGTAGGAGTAAGAGCAGAGGTGAGGTGTGCGCCAATTTGACTCAAATCAATCACAGTGTGCGAGACACCTAATTGATCGGCACACTGCCGTGCAAAATCAAGTTCTTTTAAATGACGTTGACCGTAGTTAAACGACAAAAGAGATACCAACGTGCTTTCATGTGCCACCTTATAAGCTAAAGTGACAGAATCAAGACCGCCAGAGCATACTACTAGGGCTTTCATATTTCCTTCTTTGGGAGAAGTAAACTCCCTGTGTTTTTTACCTGGTGCGTCGACAGGGGCTTGTTACGTCACAAGCCAAGACCGCGTGAGACACCACATTAAATTAATAAGTAATGATGCCTAAACTGCGAAAGTGGAGACGGATTATATGTCAACCCTAAGCTATTAACAAATCGCTCCTATATTATAATCACCAACATCCGTGATCAGGTCACCTCATATCCCATAATTTTATATTTTGGCTATATATTATATTCTATGCAACCTCTTTGACAGTAACAAGGTTATGAGGTAAGTGTTATAAATCAGGGAAAAGGTCGATTTTATGAAGTAAGCAGGAATATCATGATTGCCATAGAGCACAGCGCGATTCATGAGTTTACCTGTACTGACTACAGGCTATCTTTAGATTCCAAACACAGACAAAAAAGCCCTATTATGACTAAATGATGAAGTAATAGAGTTAAGAAATGGTGGGCCTGGAAGGACTCGAACCTTCGACCAACGGATTATGAGTCCGGTGCTCTAACCAACTGAGCTACAGGCCCCTAGAGGGTTTAAGGTGGTTTAATGTAGAACATTAAACCACCAAAAAACGGGATTAAATAATAGTTTTACTTAATCAACACGAGGCGTGTCGCCGTCCGTTTCTAGGAAGCTGCGTAGCATATCTGATCGTGTTGGATGACGCAATTTTCTTAGCGCTTTGGCTTCAATTTGTCGTATACGTTCACGGGTTACGTCGAATTGTTTACCTACTTCTTCTAACGTGTGATCAGTATTCATGTCGATACCGAAACGCATGCGTAGCACTTTTGCTTCACGCGAGGTCAAGCTGCTGAGTGCTTCACGTGTTGTACCCGATAGGTTACTACTGGTTGCTTTGTCTACCGGTGACAACACATTGCCGTCTTCAATGAAATCGCCTAGTGATGAATCTTCATCATCGCCAATCGGTGTTTCCATTGAAATAGGTTCTTTAGCTATTTTTAGTACTTTACGGACTTTGCTTTCCGGCATGTCCATTTCAATCGCTAGTTCCTCTGGTAATGCTTCTCTACCTTTTTCTTGTAATAACTTACGCGAGATACGATTGAGCTTATTGATGGTTTCAATCATATGCACAGGAATACGAATGGTACGTGCCTGATCTGCAATAGAGCGAGTAATTGCCTGACGAATCCACCATGTTGCATAAGTCGAGAACTTGTAACCACGACGGTATTCAAACTTGTCTACCGCTTTCATTAAACCGATATTACCTTCCTGAATAAGGTCGAGGAATTGTAATCCACGGTTAGTGTATTTCTTTGCAATAGAAATAACGAGGCGTAAGTTTGCTTCGACCATTTCTTTTTTGGCACGACGTGCTTTCGCTTCACCTACTGAAACGTTTCTATTGATTTCTTTAATTTCAGAAATACTTAAACGCGTCATTTTCTCAATTTTCTTCAACTCATTCTGGACGGCTTGCACGTCTTCTTTATAAACTTCAAGCGATTCGCGAGCAGATTCATGGTCTTTCAACCAGTTTTCCATCCACTCTAAATCTGTTTCATTTTTAGGAAAACTGGTAATGAAATCTTTGCGGGGCATTTTTCCGTACTTTACGCACAGCTTCATTGCTTCGCGTTCAAAGGCGCGAATTTGATTGATAACGCCGTTTAAACGAATAGTAAATTCATCAATAACGAGAGGTGTGAATTTAAACTCCATCAGCTTATCAGATTGCACCTGACGAGACGTTGCAAAAGCATCTACATCGCCGCAGTCACAAGCGCTGCATACGGCATCATGACAGGTTCGAAGCTCTTCAAACTTTTGCTTTGCTTCTTCAGGGTCTATACCCGTATCAACAACTTCCTCTTCCTCATCATCGTCATCTTTATTATCTGCGGATTTTACATTAGGTTTTTGTATGCCAGGCTCTTCAGCATTCGGGTCAACAAAGCTGATAATGATGTCGGTTAGGCGCATTTCTTCCGCTTCGTATTTATCGAATTTTTCGAGCAACATGGCGGTTGAACTAGGACAGCAGATCAATGAATTACGAACTTCTATTAGACCTTCTTCAATACGAATAGCGATCTCAATCTCGCCCTCACGAGTCAGCAGCTCTACTGTTCCCATTTCACGCATATACATACGCACTGGATCGGTAGTTCGACCAAAGTTTTCAACATTGGCAATCGCTGCTGCTGCTTCTTCAGCTGCATCGTCATTGTCAGAAACATTGTCGTCATTAAGAATAGGATCAGATTCTTCCGGAGCATTTTCGTGAACAGGAATTCCCATGTCACCAATCATGCTCACAATATCTTCAATCTGCTCGGGATCAACAATAGAATCAGGCAAATGATCATTCACTTCAGCATAAGTCAGGTAACCCTGCTCTTTGCCTTTGGCAATCAATTTTTGCAAACTTGTTTTTTGATTTTCAGTATCGTCGCTCATGCTGTGCCTTTTTGAAAAATAGCCGGAAATTATACAGGGAAATCAGTCTATAAATACAATAAATTTAATTTATAGGTGAGTCCTGTCAACAGGTTCTTAACCCGGCATTATTAATTATCAACGCTTAAGAAAACTGATATAAACCTTTGATATTCGGATCAATCCAACAGACTTTCATTTAGCATCAAAGCTTGGGATTTGAATAGATGGTCTTGTTAATTTCACCCTGTGAAATCAATCAGACTTATTCAGAGACTCCCTAACAAAGCAATCAGGTCTTTCTTTTCAATATCATCTAGTCCTTCAGTACGTTCTTTATGCAATAAATTTTCTAATTTTTGTTCATGAGCCTGTTTACGAATTTGTCGTAGGCAATCTTGAAATTCTTTGGTCAGCATCTCATCATTTTGTGATTCTGGCTGCCATTTCATCAAGCTAACTAGTGAGGCTTCATATTCTGTGTTGCGCCATCTTTCAAGAAGACCCGCTGCGTTAACATGGGGATTCTCTTCAATGGTTTCAATGAGTGTAGCTAAAAAACTGGTTCCTGGCAGGTCAAATAATGCTATTTGTTCAGGATCATCTACTTCTGACACTAAATCTGGTTTATTTAATAGCAATGTGAGGGCAAATCTAACCGGTGTCTGGCGCACTTCACGATCACTCAGCCGAGAGAAGGTTTGCTGGGGTTCTATATGAGCCGAGCCTATTTTTCTTTGTTTTATTAATGTCGTATCAACCGAGGTGAATTTAGCCACATCTTCGATTAATTGATCCTTGATAAAGGTATCCGGCATATTTTTCATTAATTTATCTACTTCTTGTAAATAACGTATTTTTCCTTCCCGATTGCTTATATTATATTGCTCTGCTAGGTGTTCTAGCATGTAATCGGTGAGCGATACCGCGTCTTGTTTGAGCGATTGCTCAAAAGCGTCCTTACCGATTTTGCGGACTTGTGAATCAGGGTCTTCCCCCATGGGTAAAAACAAAAAGCGTATTTCCTTGCCATCCCTTAGTACCGGTAACACGTTTTGCAATGCGCGCCAGGCTGCCTCGCGCCCTGCTCTATCACCATCAAAACAGAAAACAACCTCTGCTACAGCACGAAATATTTGGGTGACGTGATCTTTAGTCGTCGCTGTGCCCAAAGTGGCTACTGCATAACTAATATCGTATTGCGCCAAGGCAATCACATCCATATAGCCTTCAACCACTAATATTTGTTCAAGCTTTCGGGTATTTTGCCGAGCCTCGTAGAAACCATAAAGCTCACTACCTTTGTGGAAAACCGTAGTTTCTGGGGAATTTAGGTATTTGGGCGTACCGTCGCCAAGGACGCGGCCACCAAAGCCAATGACACGTCCTCGTTTATCACGAATAGGAAACATGATCCGATCACGAAAACGGTCATATTGCCCACCTTGATCTTTTTCAATGAGTAAGCCGGTATCCAATAATTGTTGCACTGTATAGCGAGGTGTGAACTGCTTTAACAACTTATCCCAACCATCTGGGATATAGCCAATTTTAAAGCGAGCGATCACATCATCGCTTAACTCTCGCTGGGTCAGGTATTGTTGTGCAACGGGATGAGTTTTTAGTTGTTGTTGATAATATGCAGACACTTCTTCTAGGAGATCATACAGATTTGCATCTTTCTTATAAGCTTTAGCTGACTTGCCCCCTTGCTCTCTAGGCACATCCAGCCCTTGCAAGCGTGCAAGTGTTTCTATTGCTTCAACAAAATCCAGATGTTCATAGTCCATCAGGAAATTAATAGCCGTCCCATGCACACCACAGCCAAAACAATGATAGAACTGTTTAATCGAACTGACTGTGAAAGATGGGGTTTTCTCGGTATGAAAAGGGCAGCAGGCAGTATATTCCCTACCTTTCTTCTTCAGTGGCACTCTGGCATTGATGACTTCGACTACGTCAACGCGAGTCAATAAATCATCAATAAAACTTCTGGGGATTATCCCTGCCATTTAATGTCCTTTTGGAAAGCAAAAACTCCCTCTACCTAACAGGGAGGGCTGGGGACGCCTATATCCTTGTAGTCGCCCCTTGCTAAGGTTTGTAGGTCGAATAAGCGCTAGCGTCATCCGACAAAGTTTTCAAATACAGTATCTTGCCGGATGGCGTTCCTTATCCGGCCTACAAGTGACACCGTTATAGTATCTCTTTCTGGATATCAATTGATTATAAACAGATGTGTGACTCTCATCACATACCTATTGCTAATATAGTCGTTATTATCTCAATTCCTCAATAAAGATTAACAAGGACATTCTATGAAAAACGTAGGTTCAATCGATAAAATACTTCGCATCGTTGTTGGTGTTGCCATCATGGGTGCTGGTTACTATTTCAAAAACTGGTGGGGTGCAATCGGCATCGTTCCTGTAGTAACAGCTTTACTTGGATGGTGCCCTGCTTATACGCTTTTAGGTATTAAGACCTGCCCAACCAAGCCAAGCAAATAACCGTAAAGACTCAAAATACAAATCCGATTCTCTTCCCGATTTTACGGATTTGTTTTTAGCCGCCTATATCACTCCCCTTATACCCCTTGTGATATGGCGGCTCCTTTTAAACCTTCTATATCAACATGACTCAATTTCCCACGTGATAACGTAATCAAACGTTCATTTTCGAGTTTTTTAAGCTTTCGACTAACCACTTCCCTACTCGTGCCCAATTCTTCAGCTATTTCCTGATGGGTAATAATAATTTCATTATTTTCACCGCTGACGTTACGCAATATCCAGGTAATTATACGTTGTTTCAGCTCTTCAAAAGCTAATGAGTTCGCCAGATCTATAACATCTGCAAAACGCTGGCTCAATATAGAAATAATATAATCGCGCCAGATTTCGCTTTCATTCATCCATTGCTTCACCTGTTTGGCTGGGATAGCAAAGCCTTCAACATCCGTTTTCGCTTCAGCAATCGCTGGAAATACTTGCTGATTTAGAATACACCCCGCCGTAAGAATGCACGATTCACCTGCTGAGATATGATACAAACTGATGCTACGCCCATCCTCCGCTGGTTTATAAACACGCACCACTCCCGCAGTGAGCACTACTAAATCAGCACAGATTTGACCTTCGTGACAAACCACCATGCCTTCTTTTACCGCAATCTTTTTGATAGTAGAGCTATTCTCTTTTAAAAAATGCGCTATATCTTTATCTTTAGTCTTGTTAGATTGATGATCGACGGGCATCTGCAATCAGTACCCCAAAATGGGAGATAACCATTTTTCAGTATCTTCAATACTCATGCCTTTGCGTTTAGCATAATCCTCAACCTGATCTTTTTGAATTTTACCCGTACCAAAATACGCACTTTCTGGATGCGAGAAATACCAGCCGGAGACCGATGCCGCAGGATACATCGCGTAAGACTCTGTAATAGTCATGCCGATACGCGCTTCCACTTCCAATAACTCCCACAGCAAAGCCTTCTCGGTATGATCTGGGCAAGCAGGATAACCCGGTGCAGGACGTATCCCCTGATAGGACTCTTTGATCAAGTCTGCATTTGACAGCGTTTCATCACCCGCATAAGCCCAGAATTCCTTGCGCATACGCTCATGCATACGTTCAGCCATTGCTTCGGCAAAGCGATCACACAATGCCTCCAATAAAATAGCATTGTAATCATCATGTTCAGCACGGAATTTCTCTAAATGGGGTTCTATGCCCACACCAGCCGTGACTGCAAATGCACCTAACCAGTCGTTGACACCACTGTCTTTAGGCGCAACAAAATCAGCCAAACAGAAATTAGGCCGACGACCACCGCGATCAAGCTGTTGACGAATATGATGTAATTCCATTCTTACCGTGCCGCGGCCTTCATCGGTGTACAACTCAATATCATCGTCGTTAACTGAGTTTGCAGGGAATAAACCCAAGACTGCTTTTGCTGTAATCCATTTCTCTTTGACGACAGTATCAAGCAATACCAAAGCCTCTTCATACAACTTTGTGGCAGCTTCACCCACCACCTCATCCGTCAGAATAGCCGGGAATTTCCCCGCCAGTTCCCAACTTCTGAAAAACTGCGTCCAGTCAATGCGTTCTAATATATCTTCCAGAGGATAATCATCAAATTGTACAATCACGCCACCGGAATCCAATTGGCTCACAGTAAAGTCTTTACGGTCAAAACCTTCACCATCTTGCGACTTGTCCAGATAGACAGGTTTCACAGGTTGATGTCCAGACCAATCAATCGGCACTTTATTCGCCCTAGCAACCGCTAACATCGAAGATTTTTTGACACGTTGATTTGCTGCACGCTTAATCCTCAACGCCTCATATTCATCTTTATAGCCTTTGATAAATTCATCTCTATGCTCTTCTGACAACAATTTACTAGCCACGCCTACAGCTCGTGAAGCATCTGCCACATGAATAACCGCGCCATGATATTCAGGATCAATTTTAACAGCCGTATGTATTTTTGAAGTCGTCGCACCACCGATGAGCAAAGGCAACTCTATTCCCAGACGCTCCATTTCCTTGCCCACATTGACCATTTCATCAAGCGAAGGAGTAATGAGTCCCGACAAACCGATAATATCGACATTCTCTTCTTTAGCTTTGCGCAAAATATCATCAGTGGGCACCATTACCCCCATATCAATGATTTCGTAGTTATTACATTGCAACACCACGCCCACGATATTTTTACCAATATCGTGTACATCACCCTTAACGGTTGCCATTAATATTTTGCCATTGGACTCTATTGTGCCGCCCTTTTCTGCTTCCAGATAAGGCATTAAATAAGCCACTGCTTTTTTCATGACACGGGCTGACTTAACCACTTGTGGCAAGAACATTTTGCCATCACCAAACAAATCACCCACCACATTCATGCCATCCATCAATGGCCCTTCGATCACAAAAATGGGTCTTCCCAAAGCCACACGCGCTTCTTCTGTATCTTCAATAACAAACGCATCTATGCCCTTAACCAACGCATGTTCCAGACGTTTAGCGATAGGTAGCTCACGCCACTCCAAATCTTCTTTTTTCTCGGCAACTTTGCCATCACCCACATAGTTAGCGGCAATATCCATCAAGCGTTCAGTCGAATCTTCGCGACGATTTAAGACTAAATCCTCAACCGCATCGCGTAAGGCTTTGGGCAAATCATCAACAATAGCTAACTGCGCTGCATTAACAATCCCCATTCCCATACCATTTTTAATTGCATGGTATAAAAACACCGCATGAATCGCTTCACGCACTGGGTTATTTCCTCTGAAAGCAAACGACACATTAGAGACACCGCCCGAAATCATCGCATGAGGTAATGTATCAGTAATATCTTTTGTCGCTTCAATGAAATCAACTGCGTAGTTATTGTGCTCTTCAATGCCCGTGCCCACCGCAAAAATATTCGGGTCGAAAATAATATCTTCAGGAGGGAAACCGACTTCTTTGGTCAGCAAATTATAAGCGTTGGTACAAATTTCAACCTTGCGCTCACGCGTATCCGCCTGCCCTACTTCGTCAAACGCCATCACAATCACGGCTGCGCCGTAACGTCGAATCAAGCGAGCCTGATCCAAGAAGTTATCAACGCCTTCCTTCATAGAAATCGAGTTCACAATTCCCTTGCCCTGAATACAACGCAGACCCGCTTCAATGACTTCCCATTTAGAGGAGTCAATCATAATCGGCACACGAGAAATATCAGGCTCAGAGGCAATCAGATTCAAAAAACGCACCATGCATTCTTTGGACTCCAACATGCCTTCATCCATGTTAATGTCGATGACTTGCGCGCCCGCATTCACCTGATCCAATGCCACTTCAAGTGCTGTATCGTAATCTTCTTCTTTGATCAGCCGTTTAAACCGTAAAGAACCCGTCACGTTAGTACGCTCACCGACATTCACGAACAAACTATCTTTGCTAATATTAAAGGGTTCAAGCCCTGCTAAACGACATTCAGCAGGTAAATCGGGAATAACACGAGGAGCAATGTTTGCAACGGTTTCAGCAATCGCCTTGATATGATCAGGTGACGATCCACAACAACCACCAACAATATTAAGAAATCCGCTTTCAGCCCATTCTTTAATATGTTCGGCCATGCCATCAGGGTCTAAATCATATTCACCAAACTCATTAGGCAAACCTGCATTTGGATGAGCAGATACAAAGGAATTAGAAATACGCGACAACTCTTGGACATATTGACGTAACAAGTCAGGCCCCAATGCACAGTTCAAACCAAAAGAAATTGGCTCCGCATGGTTTAGCGAGTTGTAGAAAGCCTCTGTGGTTTGCCCCGACAAAGTTCGTCCAGAACGATCCGTAATCGTCCCCGAAATCATAATCGGATATTCTTCTCCGATCTCATCAAACGCTTGTTTAACCGCATAAACAGCAGCCTTAGCATTCAACGTATCGAAAATAGTTTCGATCATGATGATGTCAGCACCACCTTCAACTAAGGCTTTAGTAGACTCCACATACGCATCGACTAGCTCCTGAAAACTGACATTACGAAAACCAGGATCATTCACATCAGGAGAAATACTAGCAGTACGGTTAGTAGGCCCTAACACACCCGCCACAAAACGTGGCTTATCGTCCGTGCTGTACTTATCGCAAGACTCACGTGCCAGCTTAGCCGCAGCAACATTCATCTCATACGACAAATCTTCCATGTCGTAATCAGCCATCGCAATACGCGTCGAATTGAACGTATTAGTCTCTAAGATATCCGCAC
Source organism: Thiotrichaceae bacterium (assembly GCA_965224605.1). GTDB lineage: Bacteria > Pseudomonadota > Gammaproteobacteria > Thiotrichales > Thiotrichaceae > HyVt-477. The sequence continues at coordinate 93,742 of CBDCZP010000004.1, read as the reverse complement.
CAGCAGCGAGATATTCTTCGTGAATTTGTTGAATAATCTGTGGCTGAGATAACACTAATAAATCATTATTGCCCTTGACATCTGAAGGCCAATCAGCGAAGCGCTCACCACGATAATCAGCCTCTTCCAGCTTGCGTCGTTGAATCATTGTTCCCATAGCGCCATCAAGCACTAAAATTCTTTTTTGAAGAGCCTGTTGCAGTCGTTCTTGAGGTTCTTGAATAGCTTGCATGTTTAATCAGAAGTGGTTGAATAAAAGAGGGGGAAGTCTATCACAGCTTGTTAGCATTAGTATCCGCTTAGGCTCTATTAATTCCCCTCGTTGATCTTATCTAGGGACAAGTAGTTTTTTGTGCGTTTCTCGATTAGAAACTTTATTGCCTATCCCCCTGAATAAAGGTTTCCAGAGCCATTCGCCTGTTAATTTTTACTAGTACCGACAACCTCTCTAACATACTCCCTAATATAGCTAGCACATCTAGGGCTGCTAGGGACACAACACTGGTAATAACAATGGAGATCACATTGAAAACAAAAGACACGGTCGAGTACATTCCTTTCCCACAATTGAATAAACCCGCACCACCTTTCAATGCAAGAACCACACACGGCACAATATCACTTAAAGATTTTCTGGGAAGATGGTTAGTTCTTTTTTCACATCCAGCAGACTTCACACCCGTTTGTACATCCGAGTTCATCTCATTTGCTAAAAGCTACCCACTCTTTCAAGCATTAAACTGTGAACTTTTAGGACTTTCTATCGACAGTCCTCAATCGCATATCGCGTGGATGTTAAATATTCAAGAAAAATTCAATATAGCAATTCCATTTCCTATCATTTCAGATATTTCAATGGCAATAGCAAAATCATATGGAATGATCCAAACCGCCGCTAGTGATACCTCTACCGTTCGCTGTGTCTTCGTTATTGACGACAAAGGCATTTTACGCTCTATGCTTTATTACCCAATGACCAACGGACGCTCAGTCAACGAAGTGCTCCGCCTAGTAACAGCGATTCAAACCAGTGATGCCAGAGGCGTCTCAACACCAGAAGGCTGGACCCCTGAAAGCAAAGTTTTATTGCCAACACCAAAATCATTCGACACTGCAATGAAGTACAAAAAAAATACAAAATACTGTACCGATTGGTATTACTGCGAAGCCGAATTATAATCCATTCAACTCTAATTACGAGGCTCTGCCTTCCGTATATCCTCGTTCCCAAGTTTCCATTTGGGAACGCTATCCAGAAATTCCATTTCTCACACCATCCTAGCAATCAGGCCTGTCCAATGCTATTCGGAAGGTGAGCCTTCAGGCTCGCCATAGTGTTTTTTATCAAGCCCTTGGCTAAGCTAAAGAGACTGTGCAAGTATTCATAGAACTCATTAAAATTCTAGGTAAAAAGCTACCGAATCAAAATGTAGAGGAAACATAAAAAAACAAACGGTACTTATTTGCAGACAAATAGAAATATCCAATAGAAATCAAACACAAAATCTACTATTATAAGCCATAGTCCCCCATAAAAATCCACTTCTTACAGGGCAAAAGTGCTTAACGATAAGTTATTACTCAGCAAATACCGCTTCACACTAGAAGCTATCGACAACATCACCCTACCCGCTTATAAAGGCTCCACTTTTCACGGCGGTTTCGGCCATGCCCTCATGAAAATCTCCCCTACCTGGTATCGCTATTTCTTCGAACCAAACACCAACAGCAATGGAGACTGGCCTAAACCCTTTATCATCTTGCCTCCATTAGACGAACTTGAAAGATACCCCAAAGGACATCAATTCCACTGCGAACTCACCATGTTTGGGGAAGCCACCCAACACTATGCAATAGCCCAAGCAGCGATTGAGTACTTAGGCATGGAAATGGGGTTAGGATATGAACAAGGAAAATATAAAATCATCGACATCAGCAAATCACAACCAACATTCCAGCCCTCCCCCTCTACATCCAATAGCCAACTAATCACCTTACACCTCCCTACCCGATTACGGCTTAAAGCAAACAACCGACTCTACAAACAGACTCCTGATTTTCAACTCCTTATGACAAGACTCTTAGGACGACTAAAAACACTGGAAAAAGCCTATGCAGAGCAAACAATCGACATGAACACCTACCAAGAATTAATAAGCAAATCTCAAAATATCAAAATTAAATCCAATACCATTCAATGGGATGACTGGGATCGCTTTTCAGGTCGCCAAAAGAAATGGATGAAGTTTGGTGGGTTAATGGGTGATGTTAGCTATACGGGCGAGTTACAACCTTTTATGGAGTATCTCAAGTTGGGAGAATGGTTGCATATTGGTGGGAAAACCAGCTTTGGGTTGGGGAAATATGAATTGGATTGTCAACAAGGAGAAACCGTATGAGAGTCCGTATTCCAGACATATCACCACCAGAAGAAGTAACTGAAAAAGACAAGCGTCAATCCATTACTTATAACGTAAAGATAATTACGCCTATCTATGGTGGTGGCGTCAAGGCTGGCGAACCCGATGACAACATGCCAATTCGAGCTTCTGCCATTCGTGGACAATTACGTTATTGGTGGCGGTTTCTAGCTACTAACCGTGAAGACTCACCTCTGTCTGACAAAGCACTTTTTGAAGCGGAGAGAGAGATATGGGGAGGTATGGGAGATACAAAGGAATTAAAGAAGCGGCTCATAAAAGGTAAAGATTTTTCTAGTAAGGTCTTTATTAAAGTAGATGCAAAACCCACAACAAGTCAGCAGATAACAACAGCAAAAGACATAATTGGTCATAATAACGGTATTGGTTACGCGCTTTTTTCAGCTATTCAAAATGATGAAAATCATAAATTGATTAAAGCTGGATACACTTTTACCTTAACTATTTCACTACAACATTTATCTGAAGATGCATGGGATTCTATTCTCCTGTCTATTCGCTGGTGGGTTTGTTTTGGTGGTATTGGTGCAAGAACTCGCAGGGGCTTAGGGTCTGTTGAAATACTTAAGACCATAAATAGCAATGGTGATGAAGTTGATTTCAAGCCTCTGGAATATAGTGATGTCACTGAGTATAGATGTGATTTAAAGACTATTTCTGCAACCTCGGCTATGGACTCTTGGAATAAAGCTGTAGGTAAATTACATCACTTTAGACAAGTAGAGTTTCAGTACAATAGAAATCCAAATCAAGATCATAAAATCAGCGGTATTGGTAGGAAAATAAAAAACCAGCAAAAAGCCAATGATAATATTCAAAAATCATATCCTAGTCGTAGTAACTGGCCAGAGCCTGATTCAATCAGAGAAATGGTTGGGAGACCATGGCCAAATGGCCATCACCCTGAGCATCCAGCTAAAAAAAGCTTTCCACGAGCGAGTTTTGGATTGCCAATTATTTTTGACTTTGTAAACGATGCCCCACCAGAAAAAACAGAACTAATTCCAATTTTTCCAAAAATAATGACTCAATTGAAGAAGGTACTCGCATGTCCAGCCCTATTGTCTTGAAGGCAATGGCTACAGGTGATGGAAAGTATCAGGCTATAGCTTTGCTAATGCCACACTCACATCTTAACAACCTAAATTTAAGATTAAAGAATAGTGGTAGTTCAAGAAACAGGAATTTACCAAGAGATCTTTCTCCAAACCAATGGTGGGACACTCAAAAAGCCAAAGACGTAATACCCATCACTGACAACAACGGCTCAGATGCCCTAACCGCCTTTATGAACTACTTTGAAAAAGAGGGGGAAATAAAAAATGCCGGATTACCTCATTACCCTCGCCATCGGCCCTGTTCAGGATTTTATAGCTGCTGCTCGACGTACTCGTGATTTATGGTCTGGATCATTCTTGCTATCAGAAATTTCCAAGGCAGCCCGCAAAATCCTTTGCTGATGAGGGAGCAGAACTTATTTTTCCTAACCCGAAGAATATAAAGGATTTAGAACCTATAAATGAATTCAAAGAAGGCATCTTCAATGTAGGCAATAAAATACTAATCAAAGTAACAACAAACGATTCTGATCAAATATTAAAAAAGGCTAAGGGAAGCTGCAAAAAAAACGCTGGTTGTACTTTGCTGAAAACGCTAAAGGAAAAGTAAAAATAGTTGATGCGCTATGGAATCTTCAAGTCGATGACGTGCTGGAACTCTATGGCTCATGGGTAATATACGAAGAGACAAATCAGGCAGATTACTATAAAGAACGTCGCAAGCGTTTAGATCAGCTACTCAATGCCCGTAAAAACACTCGTAATTTTTATCAAAAACCCCATCACAACAAACGGCATTCCAAAATCCTCACTGGATGGTTTGCGTGAAAACGTCATTAACTTTGACAAGCTTAAACGCTGGTCATTAAGAAAAGCAGGACTTAATGCAGGTGAATATCTGGATTGTCCAGGTGTCGTTAAACGTTTAGGACAAAAACCTGAACAATTTACCCCCATTTCACGGCTTGCAGTTGAACCCTGGTTGTGTGGGCTACCAGATGATGCAATCACGCAGGACATTAAAGACATATTTGAAAAACTGGTCAGCACGGGTCTGTGCAGTCGCGTTAACGGAAATAAACAAGCCTATAAAGACTTCCCTTTTGATGGACAACTATTGTATCCCTTTCGCCGAAAAGCAGAACAAAACAAACTGGAAAAAGAAAAAGGAGATGCAGAATCAAAACAAGCGCTGGTTTTACTTGATGACTTGGAAAAAGCAATTAAAAATGCTGAACTCCACAAAAAAACACGGCGAACCCTCACCCTATATGGTAATTCTAGCTGCTGATGGTGATCGCATGGGCGAACTGCTGGATAAAATGCAAGCCCTTCCTGCTCATCAAAACATATCAAAAGCCTTGGCAAACTTTGCAACAGGAGTCCCTGACATTATAAGAAAACATCAGGGACATTGTGTTTATGCGGGTGGTGATGATGTGCTTGCCCTGTTGCCACTGCACACTGCGATTGAATGCAGCCGTGAGTTAGCTGGTGACATTCAAAGAAACCATGCAAGAAATTGACGGCATTCCTACCAAGACTATTCCTACACTGAGTGTTGGACTAGGTATCAGTCATTTTATGAACCCCATGCCAAAACAACTACACCTTGCGCGCCAAGCTGAGAAGCTGGCAAAAAGCAATGATTTGCCCAGTGACGAACAAAAAAAACGCACTAGCTGTCCATCATTCAGCCTCGCTCTGGCGCACCGATCAGCTTCCGTGAAAAATGGAACTATGAGAACGAAAAAATAAGTGCAGGAGCCATTCTGGAAGAATGGATTCATGCGCACAACAAAGGACTCATTCCAAGACAGGCTGGTTATCAATTGCGTGAAACAGCTATCGCCTTTGACTGGTGTGATGAAAGCCATAAATCATTTATTGCTGGAGAAACCGAACGCATTATGCAACGTAAACGTACCAAAGAGGGTGAACACATCAAACAAGACTGGATTGCCAAAGTCTGTGACCGGGCAGCAAATAAAGGACTACAGCAAACCGCCGATGAACTCATTATGACCTACCGCATAGCACAAGCCTACAAACTAGCAGGGAAAGTAGCTGGTGAAAGCGAGCATGAGGAGCAAGTATGATTAACTATCACATCACCCCCAAATCACCTCTCATATTTCGTGATGGCAAACCTTTTGGTACAGAAGACAATATTGCCGATACGCTACCCTTCCCCCTCCCTTCCACACTGGCAGGTGCATTACGAACAGCCTGGGCAGAAAGCGAGAATCTTGATTATACGAAAGCAGAAGACATAGCTAAAATCAAAAAGAAGGCTGTTTATGGCCCGATGCTAACCTGTACAGAAAATAGTGTTACAACATTGCTATTTCCAGCCCCTGCGGACTCTATTTGTCTTAACGATGGTGAAAGTGGCAATAAAATATATCGCCTGAAACCAGAGAACATAGATGATGCAACAGAAACTATGGAAGAAGGTACCGATCTGCCAGACGGATTATTACCCGTATTTCTGAGTAACGATAATAAAGGCAAACCCGCCAAAGACAGCCCTAAATTCTGGCATTTTGACAACATGCTGGATTGGCTAAAAGATGACTCAGTTTGCGAACTATCTGCAAAAGATCAAGGCATCCAAAACCTTCCCATTGAAACCCGCACCCATGTCAGCATCGACGCTACAACCCATACGGCCAAACCAGGGCACTTGTTTCAAACCGCTGGACTGGATTTTTCACGGCAACGTAAAACCCGTTTAACCCATAAAAAAGAATGGGGCTGGGAAGCAGCCGAATATGGTATAGCCTGTGCCTTTCAGGAAGAAATCCCTGATGATTACCGAACCATTGGTGGCGAATCCCGTTTGGGACATATCCAGAAAAACGAAAAACTCATCCCCGAATGCCCGCAAGAATTGAGCGCGACTCTTGCTACCGCTAAATACTTTCGCCTCATACTGGTCACCCCCGCCATTTTCAAAAAAGGCTACCTCCCAGACTGGCTGGACGAAACAACCATGCAAGGTACTTTCCGCAATATGAAACTCAAACTAAAAGCCGTTTCTGTGCCCCGATGGCAAGCAGGTATCAGTTGGGATATGGCAGCTACAGGTGAAAAGCACAACAGCAAAAAAGGCAAAGGTATGCGTAGCCTAAAACGCCTTGCCCCCGCCGGAACCGTTTACTGGTTTGAAAAAGAATCAGGAAGTTTTGATGCACAAGGATTCTGGCTCACCAGCATCTCGGATGAACATAGTCACGAACAAGACGGCTATGGACTCACGCTCCCCGGGATCTGGACAAACCCTGAAAATACCAGCGACAAGTGATAAAAGGAAATAACGATGGAAAAGAAAATCTACCACTTACATACCATTAGCGGATTACACGTTGGCACAGGGCAAGGTATAGGTGTTATTGACATGCCCATTGCCAGAGAACGCGCTACCAACCTGCCGCAAGTACCGGGTTCAGGTATAAAGGGAGTTTTACGCGATGAATGCCAAGCTGATGAAAACAACAAAGAGCATATTTTAGCCCTGTTCGGTCCCGAAGCAGGAGATAAAGCCTCTGAATTTGCAGGAGCATTAGCAGTAGGTGATGCCCGTTTATTATGCTTGCCGATTCGCTCATGGAGGGGGACATTTTCCTGGGTTACTTGCCCGATGGTACTAGAGCGTTATAAACGAGATTTACAAGACAATAAAATAACAGGTTTTCCTGAATCCAGAGTCAGTTTCGATGATGATCCTCAGTGTAAACACACCACAGATTCAGCATTACTGGAAGGTAATAAAATCTATCTGGAAGACCTTGATTTAAACACCGAGGCAGGAGCTGATGAGTGGGCAAACTTTATTGCCCCACGAATTTTTACAGATGATGACTGGCAAACACTTTTTAAACAACGTTTTCCTGATAGTTAAAGATGATATTTTTGATTTTCTATCCGAAACTGCTACCGAAATCCGCGCTCGTATCCGCATAAAGGAAGCTACCCGTACCGTGCAAGATGGCGGACTCTGGTATGAAGAATACTTACCCGCAGAAACCCTACTTTGGGGGATCCTGGCTTGTGATCGTTCACGTAATACAAAGAGCGATAAAGATGCTGAACAACTGCTTCAATTATTACCCAGTGACGACACACGCCTACAAATCGGTGGCAATGCCACCGTCGGCGCAGGACAAGTTCGCTGGATTATTAATAATGATGGAGATAACGCACAATGAGGACACGTTCACAACAGCATTCAAAAAAAGTCTATGAGCAAATCAGTTCCTTAGTGTTAGACGCTGACAAGAAAAAAACCTACGGAAGTCTTTGTCATAACTTTCCGCTAATGGTGTTGCGTAGTGGTTTATCACAAGCAATAGCCTTTATCTGGGTTAAATCAAAGGGGGTGGAGAGCACACCTCAGGGGCAATTTCTCAAGCATTTGTCTCATTTAACTGAAGGAGCACATAACGAATCCGCATCGCAATTTCAGCAACGAATCAATCAAGCCGAATTAATAGAATACCAACGTCTGACACGAAAAATTCTTGCTGCATCCATCTGGTACAAACGCTTTGCTGAAAGTATTCTTGGAGTCAAAGCTGGAGAGGAAACAGAAGAAGGCGAGCCACAAGGAGAAAATCATGCCTAACAACCTTATTATCAATATGCGTCGTCATGACTTGCCTGATATGCATAGTGATCACGCGGGTTTGTTTTTGGATCGCGGCTTCAAAACCTGGGCACGAGACGAAGAAAAAAGAAATGGTCAGGTTTTCATAAAACAACACAATGAGGCAGCACATGAGCACCATATCAACGCCTCTAAAATAGAAGTCTCTAAGCTCTATAATAAATCCTATAAGTACTGGCAGAAAAAACAAATTGAAAACGGTGACAACTCACAATGCTGGATTGGTAAACTGGAAAATCGTTTATTCCTCGGTATGGGCGAAGCCAGTCCATTAGAAGCAGGGATTACTTTGCATCATATTTATGGAGTCCCCTTTATCCCCGGTTCAGCCATTAAAGGCGTATTAAGTCACTATGCCAAAGCCATTAGTATTGAGAAAGCAATTCAGCAGATACTATTTGGCAAAGAAGCCAATGCGACAGAAAAAGCGGATAGTGGAGAAGCGGGCTATATCATTTTTAATCATGCCTGGTGGATACCTGACGGCACATCCTTTCCTCTTGCAGCAGAAATGATCACCGTACATGCTGAAAAATATTATCAAAAAAAAGGTGGCGAAGGCACACCACATCCAGATTTTGAATCCCCAAATCCTAACCCGCAAATTGCCATACAAGGGAGCTTTATGTTCTCTGTGGAAGGCAGCAAGGAATGGGCAAACTATGCCATAAAACTTCTACAACAAGCCATGTGTGACTGGGGAATAGGAGCAAAAGGTTCATCGGGATATGGATACTTCTTTGATGAACAGAGGAAGCAAAAAGAAGAGCAAAAACAACAGGCAGAAGCCGCGCTTGAAAGTGCAGAATTAAAAGAAGGCGTTTACCTTAAAAAGAACCTCAGGAATCAGTCATTTTTTATTGAACAAAGTAGAAAAACGATTGCAATGGCAACATCATTAGAGCAAAAGAATGCAATTAATCAACAGCTATCAGAAGCACAGCAGAGTGTGCTGAATTCAGGAAAAGGGGTGAAAGTAAATGCCTATACTAATAAGAGAGAATTAATCAAAATAGTGATTATGTGTTAGATAAAAAAGCCAAACCATTAAGTAGTTTTAATCAATACAATCATAATCCTCAGGCGCAACATCAGCTACTTTATCCAGAACTGCCAAAGCATGTTCCCTAGAACCTCTGCTAGCTCTTTCTAGCAAATACTCCTCTGTTTTTAAAGCCGACAGCTTTTCAGCAATTGCGTTAACAATAAACTGATTGATCGACGTATCACCCTTCAGTTGCAGAATATCTTTTTTATAATAGTCAGGAATTCTCAATGCAAAATTCATTTTAGTTCTCCTATAATCTCAAGAAACTGTTTAGGTGTAACAGGCAGGATTGAAAAAGACTCTTGGACTTTTTTAAAATCCTTAATATTATTAGTAACAATATAGTCTGCATTGCCATTAAATGCTGTTTCTAGCACCATATCATCCTTTAAATCAGACAAAAATGGTCGCCATAAAAAATAGATTTTCTGATGATGAGATACTGCACAAATATCATCTATAAACAAATTAATATCTTGAGTTGTCAAATGATAATATCTAGCCAGATGCTCAGGTCGCGTCAAAACATCTTCAAATTCTGCTATCAAGGGAATCGAAACAATATTAACCCGCTCATTGGAACGAAATAACCATTGCAACAACAGATGCGAAGCTCCATTTTTTGAGTACAGAGCTGATAAAACCACATTAGTGTCGATAACAATATTCATCTTATGATATTGTATGTGATATTAATCTAAAAAAAAAGTCTTTAACAGATACCAAGGGTAAAATAATGACAATTGTAGATTGCATAGCTTTCCTAGCCAACATCATCGCAGTAATAGGTATTCCTATCACTGCATATCAAATCATTAAAGGGCGTAGTGAACTCAAAAAGAGTCAAGAGAAAAAGAACAAAGAGGAGCGTAGAAAAAATGAAGATATGCAAATTATTCTAAAAGAAAAGAATACCAATAGAAAAATTTATCTACCTAATAAAATTCGTCGTGGTGAGTTAACACGTGCTGAAGTATTAGGAAGGCTTGGTATGATGCCAATGATACCAGTTTCGTCCTCTCAATCAGATACCCCCAAGAAAGACCAAAGAAGATTTTTAATTAAAAAAAATGCAACAGAAGAATTCATCAGAGCTATTGATGCTCTGTATGTATCATCTGAAGGAAAAGAACTTATCGTTAATTGCGACACTGAAGAAATGGAACAATTTGATATTGAAGAAATTAAAAAACTAGGATTTGATGTAAGAGGCTTTGATTTATGATCATCGATCTTTCCACCTTCTACCAAGAAACCGCAAAGTTAGGCAAACTACCCCACTACGAAACACAAGCAAAAAAACTAGCAGGTGAAGGAAATGATATTACGCTAACAGGAGCCGCACCTGTTTGGTTATATCTGAGAATTGCCCACGTTCTACACGGCAAAGCCAAAAGCTTACATTATGACTCTCCTGTTACAGGAGAAATCATCATCTTTGACCATAACCCGTATTAAACCTCATAAGCTTCTTCTTTGATACAAAGGCACACTATCCGTACAAGATCAACTACTCCCCAGCCAACCTTAACGCCTCTGCCACCAACGTATCAGACAAGCGATACTCATATTGAATCAATTGTTGCAAAAATGGCTTAACCCTATCAATCAAATCTTGTGCTTTTGCTTCAATCAAAACGCCAATTACTCCAATAACCGGGATGCCGTAGTGCATGGCTATTTTTCTTCCGCGTTTTTCATCCATCAGCACACCACAGGATAAATCTCTGGCATGACTGATTGCCTGAATCTCACCTTCATCCAGATGTTGCCTTAATGATCGAACCCACTCGCCTTCATTATTATCTAGCCGAACACCATAGCTATCTACAAATGACAGAATAGCTTGAGCATCGGTACGCTCGCACTGGTAAGTAGCTTCATGCGCCACCTCTTCAGGTATGCACACATGGGAAAATAATTCATTCAATAAATACAATAAGTCCAGTTTAGCTAACGCGATTAGTGGATCAGTGTCAGCCACAATAACAGGCTTCATGTCTTGAAATAACTCAACTCATCTTCCAGTTCATTAGCAGAATAATCAACCACAGCAATACCTAAACGAGACAGATGCTCACTAAATTCAGCGATAGATTGATCAGCAAGTTTCGCCGCCTTACCAATAGAAAGTGAACCACTCTGATAAAGGCTCTCTGCTAAAGCCACAAGAACACCACTTTGTAACAAGTTTTCGGTAAAAGGGAGGCTTACAAACATCGGGTGACCATGTTTCGTAATAAGCGCGATATTTCCCTTCTCAGCTTCCTTGCTGAGTTCCCCTGTACGTTCTCGAAGATCTCTTATTGAAAAGGTTTGCATGAATAACTCCTTAAATATGTGCTACCCAATGATAGCACATATATATATACATACTCCTAGCTCCCAACTGGAGCTTGAGGAGCAGGTTAAATAGACGACAGAGTCGTCAAAGACTGAGTGCATGAAGCTGGAGTGACCGTGAAGTATTTGAACAGACGTGTTCTCTACTGCAAAACTATGTTTTATATACTATAATTAACTAGATAATTACAAAAAATAACTTCTGGATACGACCCCAGATTTTTCTGAACATTCAGGGCTTAAGCGATGTCTACTATTTGTCTTGCAGACGTACTCACTTCCCATAACCTGTTGGAAGCTTGGGAGAAAGTGCGTAGCAACAAAGGAGCCGGTGGTGTTGACGGAGTTTCCCTCCAGGGCTTTGAAGCCAATCTCCAGCAGAATCTAGACACCCTAAAAAACGAAGTCGAATACGACACCTACCGCCCCCTACCCTTATTACGCGTTGAGATAGAAAAATCCTCCGGCAATGGAAAACGCCCCTTATCCATCCCGACTATTCGTGATCGCGTTTTACAAACAGCCGTCACCCTCATCCTCACACCCGTTTTTGAAAAAGAGTTTGAAGACATCAGTTTTGCCTATCGACAAGGGCGCTCAGTTGCCCAAGCTGTCAATCTTATCGAAAGACTCAGAGACAAGGGCTATCAATGGGTCGTCGATGCCGATATTTATCGTTACTTTGATGAAGTGAATCACGACTTATTAATAAAAGAAGTCGAAAAACTGGTAGCTGATACAGGCATTCTACGGCTGATAAGACAATGGCTAAAAGCCACCGTGGTCGATCGCAATGAACGCTATCGCTTAACCAAAGGCGTACCCCAAGGTTCACCGCTTTCCCCCTTATTAGCCAACCTGTTTCTGGATCATCTTGACGAAGCCTTACTGGACAAAAACCTGCGCTTAGTACGCTACGCCGATGACTTTGTCGTACTCTGCAAGTCCGCTGACAAAGCAGAAGACGCACTGGAACTTACCGGAGAGATACTCGAACAACTCCGCCTAAGGTTTAACAAAAAGAAAACCCGCGTCACTGACTTTAATACCGGATTCCGTTTTCTTGGGGTAAAGTTTATCCGCTCACTCGCTTTCAAAAGCAAAGAACGCCCAGCAACTCGAATACAAACCAGAGCAGAAAAAGAAACCAAAAAGAACAGCTCAAATACAACACAGCCACGACCCAACAAGAAAAAACAACGTAAAAAGCGCAGTCAGCACTCCAAACAATCTCCCGGCTGGTTCTCCTATGCACTTCCTCAAGGCTCAACACACACCACCTCCGCTGAAATGCGCGAAGCCTTTGCCGAAGCGGGTCTAGCGCCACAACAATTCCCCTCTGAAGCAGAGCCAGAGAAACAGCTTGAACCACCAGAAAACTTTACCCCAGCATCAAAACAGCCCCGTCTAAAAACCCTATACCTAATGGAACATGGCTCGGTTCTAGGTAAAGAATACGAACGCTTTGTAGTCAAACGCAAAGGACTGGTCATTAAAGAAATCCCCGCCATTCATGTCGATCAAATCATGGTCTTCGGCAACTCTCAACTCACCACACAAGTGATGCAATTCTGCCTGCAACAACGCATCCCCATCTACCTGCTCTCTGGAAAAGGTCGCTTCTATGGCATGGTAGATTCATTCGACACCGAACCCGTCTTATTACACCGAGAACAATTTTTACGCGCCGATGACCCCACCTTTTGCTTAACACTGGCAAAACAAATCGTAAAAGGCAAAATAGCCAATAGCCGACTATTACTAAAACGTCATGCACGAAATAAAGAAGCCCCCGCATTTGAAAAAGCGGCTAATGAACTCAAGCGAATAATCAAACAACTAGAAACAGCAAGCACTCTTGACCAACTACGCGGCTATGAAGGCAATGCCGCGCGCATCTATTTTCAGTCGCTAGTAGCCACACTAGATTCTGCCTGGGGTTTCAAAAAACGCAAAAAACGCCCGCCCACTGATCCCGTAAACGCCCTATTTTCCTATGGTTACACCCTGCTATTTTACAATATATACACCTTCATCCGCACACGCGGACTCAACCCACACGTAGGCTACCTACACCCCATGCGCATGGGACACCCCGCCTTAGCCTCCGACATGATGGAAGAATTTCGCTCCATCGTAGTAGATTCAGTCGTATTCAATCTGGTGTTTAACCATAAACTAACGCCCGATGACTTCATCATTCCCGAAACAGCAGACGAACCCTGCTTATTAACCCCCAAAGCCAGAGGCATTTTCGTGCGTTATCTGGAAACAAAATTGAACGCGCCCATTCGTCACCCCAATAGCCAGTTACAGCTAGATTACCGACGCTGCATGGAACATCAAATCAACCACCTCGCCGCCGTCATACGCCAAACAGAAACAACCTACCAACCGATGATCATACGATGAGTCACTTATGGATGATCACCTACGACATCACGGATAACAAAATCCGCAAAACCGTGCACGATCTATTACGCGATCATGGACAACGCGTACAATACAGCGTGTTTGAATGTCGGCTCAGTAAACAACAACTCCAACAACTCAGAAAAATAGTCAGTCAGACTATTGATAGTGATGACCGCATACGCTGGTATCCGCTCTGTAGCTGGTGCGAAGCGGATGTACAATGGCAAGGATCAGGTAAAGTCATTGATAACAATGAGTTCTATATCGTATGAAAAAAGCATGAGAAATTTTTATATCATCTGCTTTGATGTAGCCGATCGAAAACGACTTCGACAAGTAGCCATTCAATTAGAAAATTTTGGACAGCGGGTACAATACAGCGTATTTGAATGCCATCTAAATGCCAATGATCTAGAAACACTCCAGCAAAGAATAGCCAACATCATAACCCCGGAAGAAGATCATGTTCGGTACTACAGCTTATGCAACAAAGATACCCCGAAAATATTACTAGATGGACGTGGGGCATTAACCCCAAACAGAGACTACCATCTGCTATAAAAGTAATAAGAAGGTAAACGTTAGCCGTATTTAATATTCACCTTACTGCCATCAACAATCCACATATTTGCCCATCTAATCACAATGAGATATAATGAAACCTTCCTAAAAACAGTCGTTTATATAAGAAAAATCTTAACTGAGAATGATTATTATCGGCGCAACTTCTTTGAGCTAATACAGACTATTGAAAGAGTATTCTAAGTTATTGATACTATTAAATAAGACTAAAGTTAACTGATAGAGTCGCGCAGAAGACTGATTTTAAAAGGAAAACACGCACCACTGACATGCTACTGACAGGACTTGGGATGAGAAAACAGACCCGCGCCGAAAACAGCCTTTTTCAACCTTTAGAATCAAAAGGTTACAAAGGGGCAGGTGCGAACTGACCGGACTTATGAACGGGATGAAAACGCAAGTCCTTCTTTAAGGCAAAGGTGCACTTAAATCCATGCTCAGACTGAGTCTTGGGTGCGAACTGACCGGACTTATGAACGGGATGAAAACAAAAGCTCCTTGCAAGCTCAGCTTACCTCTCCAGCTTCAGCGGTGCGAACTGACCGGACTTATGAACGGGATGAAAACTTGTTCTTTTTGTACACCCAGTCTTTCCCATCGCATTGATGGCATGGTGCGAACTGACCGGACTTATGAACGGGATGAAAACCACCAAGTACATGCTGATGACGTTTAAATATCCTGTGTAGGTGCGAACTGACCGGACTTATGAACGGGATGAAAACCTGTTAAAGATGGAAGGTAATACTTCGTTGTCATCATACTGGTGCGAACTGACCGGACTTATGAACGGGATGAAAACTCGGAAGCTTCTTGCTAGCCATGTCCTTCACCTGCTCAATATTTGGCTACCCACTGCTTGGGTGCGAACTGACCGGACTTATGAACGGGATGAAAACTTTCTCTGCTCCATTGGAATTCACCTTTTACAATGTGGTGCGAACTGACCGGACTTATGAACGGGATGAAAACTCAGGATGATTAGGATGAGTTGACGGCGCGTATTAGAGCTTTTGGTGCGAACTGACCGGACTTATGAACGGGATTTAGTGAGCTACCCATTTCACGCTTTGCTGAAATGGTGTACTCAATTATTAGAACGAGCGATAGCGAGTCGGAAAACGTGTTTCAGGCTTGTGCTATGACTCAACCGAGCATCGACACTTCCTGCGGAAGATGTAGCGATGTACCTTTCCGGGGGTACTAGCCCCCTTAAAGGCAACTTATGAACGGGATTTAGTGAGCTACCCATTTCACGCTTTGCTGAAATGGTGTACTCAATTATTAGAACGAGCGATAGCGAGTCGGAAAACGTGTTTCAGGCTTGTGCTATGACTCAACCGAGCATCGACACTTCCTGCGGAAGATGTAGCGATGTACCTTTCCGGGGGTACTAGCCCCCTTAAAGGCAACTTATGAACGGGATTTAGTGAGCTACCCATTTCACGCTTTGCTGAAATGGTGTACTCAATTATTAGAACGAGCGATAGCGAGTCGGAAAACGTGTTTCAGGCTTGTGCTATGACTCAACCGAGCATCGACACTTCCTGCGGAAGATGTAGCGATGTACCTTTCCGGGGGTACTAGCCCCCTTAAAGGCAACTTATGAACGGGATTTAGTGAGCTACCCATTTCACGCTTTGCTGAAATGGTGTACTCAATTATTAGAACGAGCGATAGCGAGTCGGAAAACGTGTTTCAGGCTTGTGCTATGACTCAACCGAGCATCGACACTTCCTGCGGAAGATGTAGCGATGTACCTTTCCGGGGGTACTAGCCCCCTTAAAGGCAACTTATGAACGGGATTTAGTGAGCTCACTATTTGCCATAGCAAATAGTGAGCTCAATTATTAGAACGAGCGATAGCGAGTCGGAAAACGTGTTTCAGGCTTGTGCTATGACTCAACCGAGCATCGACACTTCCTGCGGAAGATGTAGCGATGTACCTTTCCGGGGGTACTAGCCCCCTTAAAGGCAACTTATGAACGGGATTTAGTGAGCTCACTATTTGCCATAGCAAATAGATGACTCAATTATTAGAACGAGTGGAACGAGTCGTTAGTGAGCTACCCATTTCACGCTTTGCTGAAATGGTGTACTCAACAGCATACTTAATAATCGAGTAGTCCAATTTTAAAAAAATTGGCTAGCTCGCTAAATTATTAGAACGAGCGATAGCGAGTCGGAAAACGTGTTTCAGGCTTGTGCTATCCATCAACCAAGCATCAGCAGTCACCAAGAGATAAACACATCAGCATCCATACCCAAGATAAGACCGAAAAACAAGCTAATGCAGAAGCTGACTAAGGCAGTAAGGGTGCTATTCAAGCCACCCATGAATCCAGGGCTGTTCAATGCTAGCTTTTTATCGTACAAGTGTAACCAATACACGTTTCTGGTAGGTCGGATAAGCGATAGCGCCATCCGACAAACAGTTTGAATTCAGCATCTTGTCGGATGGCGTTCCTTATCCGACCTACCAGAAACATAGATAAAACCCTATTTTGGGAGGGCTAGTCAGTAGCATTGAACAGCCCTGCCCATGAATCTAGGTTACAAATAATTCTAGGTCGTTTAAATGCCTCTACAAATCCACAGGATTTGGATTTGCCGGATCTGTATTTACATGAACTTACGGGCAATAGAAAAAAACTTGGTCAGTTCGTGAAGAACTTATATTATTTCAGTAGGTTAAGTTTATAGAAGAGCCATTAAATACAATAATGCGATCATTTAACTTAGTAGGTTGTTTGCATGACCCATATGAAAGCGGTACAATCTAGCTAGATTAATCAGCTAGATTAATCAGCTAGATTAAGGAAGGGCAATGCAAAATAAAGAATGGGCATTACAAGATGCAAAAAATAAGTTTAGTGAGGTTGTTAATGCCGCAAGCACTGGCGACCCACAGATTGTCACTCGTAGAGGTGTCCCTGCAGCAGTGGTTTTATCTATTGATGATTTCTGTCAATATAAAAAGCTACTGTCATTAAACCTCCCTTCATTTACCGAGCACTTGCTCAATATCCCGGTAGACGATGGTGAATTTGAACGTTTAGATATCTCTCCAAGAGACATTTGGTAATGTCTTACTTGCTAGATACTATGGTTATTTCTGAGTTACGTCGTAAAAAAAGAAATAAACAAGTCGTAAATTGGTTTCGCTCGCTCTCGCCCGATGATGTTTTTCTGAGTGCTGTCACTATTGGTGAAATTGAAAATGGCATCGTAAAACAGCAACGAGTGAATCCTGAATTTGCAAACGAATTAAACTCTTGGTTAGAGAACTTGTTGAATAGTTATGCTGAGCAAATTTTGCCTTTTTCTACGCCTGTTGCAAGACGCTGGGGAAGGCTCTGTGGTGAATTGGGAAGATCAGATGCGGCCATGATGATAGCCGCCACAGCTATGGAGTACGGTCTAACAGTATCTACCCGTAATGTTAGTCATTTTAAGCCCACAGGGGTTTCTATTATTAATCCGTATAAAGATTAATTTCATTCTATTCTTAATTTCTTTCTGGCTATCACTATCATTGGTTCACAGCTTTTAGCTGTCACCCCGAAATAATCAAAGAGGCACAGTCTCTTCTGTGCAAATAAAAATAAACTACCCACCGCAAACGGACGACGTATAACAACTTCTGGAAGTGAGCTTCAGAGACTTGTGCAAGTATTAAGAAAAATCTCATTTGTAGGGTGTGCCGAGGTACGAGGCGCACCGTAAGTTATTGATTCATGGTGCGCCTCCTTCGTCGGCACACCCTACAAAGGTCACACGCCCCTAGGGGGAAGAAGGGGTGGATAATAAACATCAATAAATTAAATGGTGTATCTACTCATTGAGCCATATAAAGATATAATACTGCACTTAATTCCTAAACATGAACAAGGACGCTATGCATGACAACCGATATTTATAACTTTGAAGTATCACAAGGTAACTTTGACGATGTTGTTTTAAAGAACTCCTACACTTTGCCTGTGTTTGCTTTGTTTATGAGTTCAAGTATCAGCAGTTCCATTCAGCTAGAACATAGCTTGTCTGCCTTTGCTAAAGAGTTTGCTGGACAATTTATTTTAGCGCGTATTGATGTAGATATGGAGACAACGCTACGTGACGACTACAATATTACGAATGTGCCAACAGTGAAGGTTTTTAAATCGGGGGAAGTGGTTCATCAAGAGATGGGCTTGTTGCAAGATCATGAATTGACTGAATTGTTTAAAACCCACGGTATTTATCGTGCATCGGACGAGGCACGCTTAAAGGCGCGTGAGAAGCATGTGTCCGGGAATACGGATGAAGCGATCCAGATATTAACTGCTGCCATTCAATCTGATCCTGGCAACACAAGAATAGCGATGGATATGATTCAAATTATGTTGGATATCGGTTTGCTGAATCAAGCTAAAGACTTGTTCAATAAGTTACCTGATAAAGATAAAGAATCAGAAACGGGTCGTGCTTTGGTTGGGCAGATTACCTTTAAAGATTTGGCGGCTAAAACAGCAGGTAAAATGGATTTGTTGGCACAAGTCGGCGATCACCCTGACAACTTTGACGCACGTTTCGATTTAGCCGTTTGTTATGTGGCTGAACATGAGTTTGAAGAGGCAATGAAGCAGTTGTTTACCATTTTAGAGCAAGATGCTAGTTATAAAGAGGGCGCTGCTCAAGAGCTTGTGGTTAATGTTATTAATATGCTTGAGCCTAATAATGCTGAATTAGCACAGGACTTTCGCCGAACTTTAAGCAATTTACTGACCGCTTAGAACCCTCTACCCTACCTAGGAAAAAACTCTCTGTAGGTCGTGTAGGCCGGTTAAGGAACGCCACCCGGCAACGATTGAATTTGCTGTGCTTTGTCGGAAGACGCTAACGCTTTTCCGACCTACCCTCCTTATAATGGGTATTTCTGGATGGTAATTAGCTAAGATATTACTTCATGCTATACGCGAACGATAGGCGAAGAATTCCTCTAGCTGTACACGCTCATTACAGGTAATATCAGACTTGATTTTACTGATTTAATACTCTTCTATGACAACAGATTATAACGCCTCCGACATTGAAGTGCTGAGTGGCCTTGACCCCGTCCGCAAGCGCCCCGGCATGTATACCGATACGACGCGCCCCAATCATCTCGCGCAAGAGGTGATTGATAACAGTGTTGATGAGGCGCTGGCTGGTCATGCTTCGCAAATTGACGTTACGCTGTATATAGATGGCTCTGTATCGGTCACGGATGATGGTCGGGGTATGCCCGTTGATATACACCCTGAGAAGAAAGTTCCGGGCGTTGAGGTGATTTTGGCGACGTTACATGCGGGTGGCAAATTTTCAGACAAAAACTATGAGTTTTCTGGTGGTTTGCACGGTGTGGGGGTGTCCGTTGTTAACGGTTTATCTAAACGTCTTGAAGTGCGTATTAAACGTGATGGGCAAGAGCATCAAATGGTTTTTGAAGATGGCTATAAGTCTTCTGAACTTGAAGTGATGGGTAAGGTGGGAAAGAAAAACACCGGCACTACCCTGCACTTTTGGCCAGATAGTCAGTATTTTGATAGCGTGCGCTTTTCTGTTAAGAAGCTATTGCATATCTTACGTGCCAAGGCGGTGCTTTGCCCTGGGCTACGCATCACCTTTACTGAAGAGGCTAAACAAGGTACTGACCAGGAAACAACGGAGTGGTATTACGAAGATGGTCTAAAAGACTATCTGATTGAAGCCGTTAGTGAATTTGAAACACTACCTGAAACTCCGTTTATGTCCAGCTTCAGCAGTGAAAAGGAAGCGGCTGATGCGGCCATTATCTGGCTGCCCGAAGGTGGAGATTGTGTACAGGAAAGCTATGTCAACCTGATCCCAACCGTTCAGGGCGGCACGCATGTCAATGGTTTGCGTACTGGCGTAACTGAAGCGTTACGAGAGTTTTGTGAATTCCGTTCTTTATTGCCTCGTGGCTTAAAACTGGCACCGGATGATGTCTGGGAAAGAGTCAGTTTTGTACTCTCTTATAAAATGCAGGAACCACAATTCTCTGGGCAAACCAAAGAACGTTTGTCTTCTCGTCAGGCTGCCAGTTTTGTTGCAGGTGTTACTAAAGATGCGTTCAGTCTATTTTTAAATCAAAATGCTGATATTGGCGAAAAACTCGCTGAACATTGTATTGCCAACGGTTTAAAACGATTACGCGCCAGTAAAAAAATTGTTCGCAAAAAAGTCACCAGTGGCCCGACTTTACCCGGCAAACTGGCTGATTGTGCTTCTCAGGATTTGAATTTAACCGAACTGTTTTTGGTGGAAGGAGATTCAGCGGGTGGCTCTGCCAAGCAAGCACGATCACGCGATTTTCAGGCTATTATGCCTTTGCGCGGGAAAATCCTGAATACCTGGGAAGTGCATCGAGATCAAGTTTTAGGTTCACAAGAAATTCATGATATCTCAGTTGCTATTGGTGTTGACCCTGGAGAAGATGACTTAAGCAAACTTCGTTATGGCAAGATATGTATTCTTGCTGATGCTGATCCTGATGGCGCACATATTGCAACATTAATATGCGCCCTATTTCTTAAGCATTTCCGTCCTGTTGTAAAAGCCGGACATTTATTTATCGCCATGCCTCCTTTGTATCGCATTGATGTGGGGAAAGAAATTTTCTATGCGCTTGATGCTGATGAACGTGTCGCTATTTTGGATCGCATTGAAGCTGAGAAAAAACGCGGTAAAATAAGTGTCACACGCTTCAAGGGATTAGGAGAGATGAATCCCTTGCAACTCCGTGAAACCACGATGGATCCTGATACTCGACGACTTCTTCAACTCAATATTGATGATGAAGGTGCAGCCGATGCCCTTATGGATAAACTGTTAGGCAAGAAACGGGCAGCTGATCGCAAATCATGGTTGCAGTCTAAAGGGAATTTAGCGACTATTTAGAATGTGTGTCTTGTAGGAGAAACACGAGAAATCGATAAGTTCCCCGCGTTTCGTACCTCAACGCAGGCTACATTTATAAGCAGCTCTCCTCTCCCACACTATTAGCAATTACTGACTTTGAAAAAACTACGTCTCCCATCATCATCGCCCATCGGAATCTTCGACTCCGGCGTGGGTGGTATTTCAATCTTAAAAGAAATCCAGAAACAATTACCCCATGAAGACCTTATTTATATAGCGGACTCGGCTAAAGCGCCTTATGGTGATAAACCGGTAGATTTTATTCAACAACGCAGTCTGCAATTAAGCCAGTTCCTTTTAACTCAAAATATCAAAGTGTTGGTCGTTGCCTGCAACACGGCTACCACAGAAGCTATCAGTTTTTTAAGAGCGCAACTTAATATTCCTGTTGTAGGTGTCGAACCTGCTATTAAACCCGCCGCAGAACAAAGTAGAAACAAAATCATTGGTATTCTTGCTACTCATCGAACCATCAACAGCGAGCGCCTACAGGAGTTAATCGACTTGTATGCAAAAGATAGTACCATTGTTGCACAATCCTGCCCTGGTCTGGTGGAGGCTGTCGAGAATCATGACGCTAACAACGTTGAGCATTCAATACAGCTGCTTCGCAAGTACACACAGAAGATGGTGGATGCGCAAGTCGACACCCTTATTTTAGGCTGTACTCATTACCCTTTTTTGTTAGCCGAAATGAGAACTCTATTAGGAGATGAAATCACCATTTTAGACACCGGAAAGCCCGTGGCAACACAGTTGCAGCGCATTCTAGAACAAAATAACATTCAACATACAAGAGCCGATGGAAGCAATGAGAAAAAAGTCGGCACTATTACTTTCTACAGCAGCCTCAATGAAAAACAGCACCATGAAACGTTATGCAAACTCTGGGGTGCACAAGGAAATGGACAAGACAATGCAAAACACAATGCAAAAGACGATGTGAAACAAAATGCACACACTAAAATTAACCCCCTACCCGCAGATTTAAACTGATGATTCAAACTCTGGCAACACTCTTAATCGGTTTTTCTGTTTTCAGTGCATTATTGCTACTGATCACTCATTTTAGTTGCTCGGAATACCAACATAAATGGCTACCTCGATTAGCAGGAATCGCGCTCCTTACCAGTCTGACAGGGTTGCAAATAGTCCATTACCACTTTCTGCACCCTGCTCAGCTTAGCGGTGAATTTCTCCATCCTGTTTTATACAATCTCTGCCTGTTTACCGTGGCGCCCTCATTTTATTTCTTTAGCAAAGATTTATTAAAAGCCAAGAGTCATTACTCTCCGATTCAATGGTTACATTTCGTACCCATTATCATCGCTCCGTTTATTGCCTACGAAATAGCACAACCAACCTCCTTTATCATCGGTGGTGGCTATGTCATTTGGCTTGCTTACACACTCTATCAACTCCGCGATCAACGCAGTCGCTTTAAACAGGAAATCCTCGCACTTGCGGTGATGTTTGTTATTGCTATTACCGTCTTGATACTTGGGCTATTCGTTCCAGTACTCACGAAAGAAATATTCTATGCCTACTATGCGATTAATCTAGGTTTGGCATTCTTTGTGACCGATCTGATTTTATTAAGATCACCCGGTTTAACAACAGAGGTCTCCGAAGCAGCTCAAGCCTCTTATATTGCCTCGACGCTGGAAAATATTGATACCGACAGTGTACTGAATAAACTAGAGAAGTTAATGCTTGAGGATAAGCTCTATAATAACGAAAACTTGCATTTGAACACACTTGCAGAAAGCGTCAACATATCGCCTCATCAACTCTCTGAATTGATTAATACACGCTTAGGAAAAGGCTTTTCCCAATATTTACGTGAATATAGAATTAATGAAGCCAAAAGACTGTTAATCGAAGAACCCAAAGCTTCGGTACTTTCGATAGGGCTTGAGGTTGGATTCACCTCACAGTCTAATTTTTATGCGGCCTTTAAGCAGATTGAAGCCATGGCTCCCGGGCAGTTTCGTAAAATGCAGAGCTAAAGGAACCTCAAAGGTTCCTAAAGAGATTGTAAAACACCTCGCCCCATATTCACCAATTTACGTAATTGTCTACGTACTCGACTGACTTTATTCAACTGCTTGCCTCCTTGCTGTTGAATCTTTTCACCCATTTGTTTTATCGCACATTCAGCCGTACAAAGACGGTTGTTCTCCCAATCCATATAGCGTGGATAAAGAATATAAGTCCCAGCGAGCAACTCCGCCAAGCTCAAACGACGGGTGCGCCGTGCCAGCGGGTATTGATCCTCAGTCAAACCCCAGCACGCATAAAAAGGCAGACCATAACAAAACACCTTGCAGCCCCTCATGAGGGCTTCCATTCCCACGAGTGACGTCATGGTGTGCACCTCATTAGCAATCGCCAGACAGTCCGTGATGCTCACATCATCCAAAACGGCATCACAGTATTGCTGAGTCACTTCAGTGTCAACATGACCGATACGATTACCACTTACCACATCCGGATGAGGCTTATAAATCACAAAGACATCTTTACGTTCTTTGTAATTTTTACGTTCTTTACATAAGTGACTAACTTTTTTGATTAAATCCGTATTAGTCTTAATATCGACCGTGCCCTTTTGTATCGATGCATCGTCCTCAACCTGACCAGGAATCAACACCACTGTTTTGCCTTTTATAGACTGTTTTAAATTGTCATCAAGTGATGAACCCAGGTTATATTTGCTAATAGATTGCTCAACCAATAACTGCCTAATGCGCTGCGCACGAATCAATAAATCTTCATCAAAAGTACCGGACTGCAAAATAGACTCGAGCTCACTAGCTTTCGAAGGGTCATAATAAATACCCTGTTTATCAATGACCAAAGAAGCTGGGGGAGAATAATCAGAACCCAGACCTGAGGAACGTATAAATCCATCTTCAACACGCCAGACAGGCACGCCAAACTGTGCTGACAACAACAACGCCTGTTGCTCGCCACGTTTCCCCCATGAAGCAATGCCGGAACTATGATCAAAACCTTTGTTGATAGCCATAGTTGCCGAACGGACAAAAACCAGAGTCGCTTTTTCATCCGCAAAAAACCGTCTAATGGTGTTTTTTGAGAAAAATAAAAAGCCGAAACAATATATTTTATTCATACTAACGGTTTACACATTACTCAAGTTAAATGTCATATGGTGTCCCTCATGATTAAATAAACAACTTATATCTTTTATTATCCTGAAAAAAAGCTATCCTAGACCCAATATCACACATTGGAATAAAGAACTTAATCCTATTCTTAATTATACTCTTAACCGTATTAAAAATTATTATGAAAATTACAACTTCTGTCATCATTAGTCTTTGCGCACTAACTTTATCAGGTTGTATGTATATTTCACCACCTATCCATTTTGATGGTATCTCCGTCGACGAAAACCGCCACACAAAGTATCAATCCATTACTTCAGCCGATAAAAATAAAATTCATGAACTCGCCAGAGCCATTAAGAATCTATCTCCCGACGTAGACGAGGCGGAAGCAAATCTTGTCGCCTATGAAGCCGTACTTTACCCAAAAATATTAGCCAATGAATACCAACTCATGACCCCACCCAATTACCATAACCAAATGGTGAATGCAGGGGTAAGAAAAAAAGGCCACTGTTATCATTTCGCACAAGACTTAATGGTACACTTAAATAGACCCTATAAAACACTAGTATTAGAACGCATGATGGCCTTTCAGGGGAAATACCTTGAACACAATGTACCTAGCATAAGGGCAAAAGGACAAAGCATTCAAGAAGCTATTATCCTAGATGCATGGAGAAACTCAGCTGACCTACTATGGATGAAAGTAAAAGAAGACGAAGATTATCCTTGGGTTAGATACGTACCGCCCAAAGCAAAGTTGTGAAATGTCATAGAGTCAGACCTAATTATACATCTGTCTAAGTCTAATCTAATGTTAAGTACAATTTCCGACCATGATCAGGCTTTCTTTTATTTTTACAAATACCACCGTTAATGATGGCAAACTTTCTTTTCTTCATGAATTACTTCAGGGAATAGTTTGTTGATTAATTATGATCATGGCTTAACCATAGATCCAAGTGTCACGTTATCCTTGTATCTCGTAAGACAGAGCACATTATTATTAATGATGTGTGCTAGTATTATATTACTAACACTAGTTATTTATTGACGGGTTAAGTATGTCTATTACAGAAATTATGCCTTTAGTTGAAACACTCCCCCATGCTGACAAGCTCAGGTTGGTGCATATTCTTGTGTCTAAACTTGCTAGTGATGAGAAAATTTCACTTGATGATAACTCTGTAGATACAGAGGTTAAATCAACACCTAAGCCCGTAGGACGTATCTATTATAGTGGTCGGTCTGATGTGTCTGTCAATGCGAAAGATCTTCTTTTCAGAGAAAAAATAGAAGCTGTTGAGAAAAGAAGAACCCATGCTGATAGCTGATACTGGAGCGATTTATGCCTTTTATGATGGTAGCGATCAGTATCATCATAAGGTTCAAGAGATTATTAACAAACACTCAGGTCAAATTATCATTCCTGAAGGCATTCTGGCTGAAATTGATTATCTCCTTTTAAAACTGTTAGGTGTTGATGCTGAGTTAGATTTTATTACTGACCTTCAAGCGGTGTCTTTCATTTACGACCACTAACAACTGCTACTCTTCATCGTTGTCATCATCTGATAGGTCAATATCGAGACTTAGAATTGGGCTTAGCCGACACTATTGTTATGTCTACTGCTGAAGAGCTGAATGTTTTTGATGTTCTTACCGTTGATGAGCGTGACTTTCGAGCGGTAAAACTACATTCACCACTTACTTTAGTGTTAAGTGATCTATAGTTTCTTGTCAGCTACCCAAGTAAACTGAAGTAATCTGCTCCCTGCTATGACCTAGCTCTTCTGAAATTTGTAAACGTATTTGTCGATCATACTCGCGCTCTTCTTTGTTCATCCCTCTTTGATGCCTTCCTCCTTTTGCTGGGCATTCGTTGCCTGATAGCTCTTTATATCTGATTTGGGCGTAGTTGTGGCGTAGACCATGTCCTTTTCCTAGTCCTATTTTGGGTATGGTGTTCTTGTAAAGGTCTTTCTGATGTTTGTATTGTAGATGAGGTGGATTAGTGCTGAATTACCACATTCACGCTTTATCTGGTCAACCAAGTTTCTTTGTTCATTGGATACTATGGGTATTTCTCTACTTCTACCACCTTTACACCAACCTGCTTTGAGGATTATTTTGTCTCCCTTGTCTGCGTAGTGGGCGTTGAACTTGATGGATTCTTCTCTCCTTAGTCCAAATTGGGCTTGTAGCTGTAGGCTGTATTTTATGTATGGGTCACTTACTTGCTCCAGGTGCCCTGGTGTTAGTTGTACGGCTTTGCTTTCATTGGTTACATAGATTCTTTTATCTATGCCTAATTCGTCATTGGTAGGGATTAGATGGCTTCTATTGGTCTTTTCTGCCCACCAGCGGATATGCGCCATACGGTTCTTTATCGTGCCTGTGGCTAGTCCATCTGTTTTCCATTTTTCTGTTAATCGGGTGATGTGTTTAGTTTTTAATCCTATTACTTTCATCTGCACAAACCCAAGATCGTTTAGCTGTTTTGATGTCAGCACCAGGGTTTCTTGTCTAGTTTTTTGGGTTGCCCTTCCTCCGTCTCTATTGTGTCGAAGTAAGTTTTTTAGTTGCCATGTCAGCTTGCTCATATTAGTTCCTCATTATCATTTGTAAATTAGTTTGGTAAGTGTTGATCACCATTAAATATCTAAGCGATAAGTAAAGCCCTTGCGGGTAAGTGAAGAATGATAAGGCCTCTGGCTAGTACAGTGTCGGCCTGTGTTTTTTAAACTTTATTTTCTTGCATGCAAAAAAAAGCCCTCAGTGTCATGTGAAGGCTCTTATATTTTACTTTACTACCAATTATTCAGGCTTTACGTTTTATCGGTATCACATCAGCCCTATGTTTCAGGTTATCTAAATAATTACCCCACTGAATAAGCATATCCCGTCTTTCGTGCATGATTGTAAGCACCTTCAACGGCACTCTTGAGCTTATGCGATAGTTGAGCCTCTATAACCTTTGTCCTGAAACCTTGCTCATTTAAAAGCGTGCTGGCTACACCTCTAAAGCCATGTGCTGTTATCTGATCATTTGAATAACCCATAGTCCTTAGACCTGTACGCAAGGCATTATTAGACATTGCCCCTTGCAGAAGGAAAGATATAAACACCCCTACCCGTGTACTGTTTCAAGTTTTCCAGTATTGCCAGAGCTTGAGGGCATAAGGGTATGATGTGGCTGTCCTGTTCTCTATTGGCTTTCTTGATGTGCATTGGTAACTTTCTTCTCTTCGCCGGAATAGTCCAAGTAGATGTATCAAAATCTATCTCTGCCCACTCCCCATTAGATATTTCAGAAGGTCTAGCCATAAGCATATGGTGCAATTTGTAATGCACTCTTTACAACAATACCGCCTTTATAGTCATCTATTGAGCGTAATAGCCTACCTAGCTCTTGTGGTTCTGTAATAGTCGCATAGTGTCGCTTTAACGTCTTGGGTAACAGCATAGTAAGATTAATATCTCTTGCTGGATTACGTTTAACCTTGCCATGCACTAAAGCATAATCGAATACTTGCTGAACCATTCCCTTGATACGTTTAGCCGAATCAACAGCTCCACGGCTAGCCACCGCCATAATTACAGGGATAATCTCAGGTGCTTCTATTTCATCAACCGCCCTATTTCCTATCAATGGATAAGCATCACGGGATAGATAACTGTTTAATCTTGTGTAGTGAGTATCAGACCATTCGCCTTTCATTTGTGCCAGCCATGTTTCAGCGACACCCTGAAAAGAGTTTTCTGCTATTTGACGTTTAGATATTTGTTTCTGTTGTGAAGGATCAATACCAGCATGTACCAGCTTTTTTGCACTATCTCTGCTGGTACGGGCTACTGATAAGCTGGTATCTGGATAATTGCCTATCGTATAGGTTTTCTGTTTGTTGTGAATTCTGTAGCTGTATCGCCACACCTTAGAACCTGATGTTAATACGTTAAGATGCAAACCACCGCCATCTGCAAGCTTATACAGCTTACCTTTAGGTTTTGCGCTACGGCACTCAGGATCGCTTAACTTATTGGTTTTGTAACTAGTCATTTGCTGGTACGCCCGTTTTCTTATTTCGGATACCAGCATTTATACCAGCTTTTAGAATTGATGTACCAGCATTTTATTTGATGCCGAGTTATCTATTGAATCTTTAGAGTGTTGTTTTAGATGGGTATCAGGGCATAACTTGATGCCCTGATATTTAATAATGGCGGAGAGGCAGGGATTCGAACCCTGGGACGGTTTAACCCGTCGCCGGTTTTCAAAACCGGTACTTTCGGCCACTCAGTCACCTCTCCATTTGTTCTAATTGTGTCCCTAGACGTGTCTCAGTTCAGGGAGCGCGTAGGATAATAAAAAGTGTGCCGATGTTCCAGTACTATTTTAAGTATTTTTCAGCTATGACTGATTATGTCTTTTGTCTAGGCTTTGTAATGCTTCTTTTGGTTATTGTTGCGATTGGGTTGGTGTCTACCTTTTCCCTTGAAGTTTGATTTTTTACGGGGCTTTCTGATGGGTTTCTTAAGTTCTGGCAATAAATCAGCTGTGATGGATTCCATCGGTAGCTTCATTTCAATGTAGGATTCTATCTGCGGGAGAAAGCGTGCGGTATCTTCACAGGCGAAACTAATGGCTTCACCAGATGCTCCAGCACGGGCTGTACGACCTATACGGTGCACGTAGTCTTCTTTCATTTGAGGTAGGTCAAAGTTGATGACGTGGGTAACGTCTGGAATATGCAATCCACGGGCTGCCACATCGGTTGCTATTAAAGCAGAATACTTCCCTTCTTCAAATTCTATTAATAAGCGCTGGCGTTTAGTTTGTCTAACATCTCCGGAAATCATCGCGGCTTTTATGTCATTTCCCTTTAGAAAAGATTCAATGTTTTCTGCATTCCGTTTGGTGTTTACAAAAATAATGGTACGAAAAGGTCGGTCGCGTTGTAAAATCCCAACTAGCAAGGGGATTTTTTCATGATTGCCTGGGTAATAAACGCTCTGTTCAATATTACGAGCGCTGATTGTTTCTCCTAGAATTTCGACTTTTACAGGGTTATTCATGTGATCATAGGCTAGTTCTAACACTCGTTGAGAGAGCGTTGCAGAAAACAACATATTCAAGCGTTTTTCCGGAGCTGGCATACGTCGCATCAGAAAACGAATATCGTCGATGAACCCCAGATCAAACATACGATCGGCTTCATCTAATACTAGTGCCTGGATGTACCTTAGTGTATAAAGTTTTTGTTTGAAATAATCAATCAATCGACCTGGTGTTCCTACCAGAATATCAACGTCATGATCAAACTGCCTGCGTTGTTGTTCATAAGCAGTGCCGCCATAGACTAATGCTGTTTTTAGGCCTGTGTTTTTCCCTAGTGTGTTTGCATCGTTGGCAATCTGGATGGCTAATTCACGAGTAGGTGCAATAATCAGGCAACGTATATTTCCTGGCTTGGCAGGCACTGCCTCTCTTTCTTTAAGCAATTTTTGAAATACTGCGAGTAGAAAAGCGCCGGTTTTACCCGTTCCTGTTTGTGCTTGACCCGTTACGTCTTTGCCTTGAAGTGAGTGCTTCAGTGTTTCCTCTTGTACAGGTGTGCAAAATTCAAAGCCGGCTTCGTCTAAAGAAGTTTGAATTTGTGGAGCAAGGGGTAAATCAGAAAAGCGTGTGGTGGTTAGATGATCATTATTCATGCGCAGCAGAATATCACATCCATGCCCTATTCCATAAGCCTGTAGCCTTTTATCCTGATTTTCTTTATAAAACCATTATTTATTCATATAATGTCTTCGCCTCTAATAATGTCTTCACCTCTAAAACAAAAATAATAAATAGGTAAAACAAATGAAACTTGTTCAACATGCAGCGATGGCTTCTGTGCTTTTCGTTTCTGCATCGTCTTTAAGTGCTGGAAGTAGTGCCGATCCACTGTCTTTTACCAACCCTTTTAGTGCAAATAGTGGTGGTGTGCAATCTACAAATCCGGTTTATGTAGGCGGTAGCCTGGGTTTGTCTTCGGACGATTCTTTCTGTGATGGATTAACGAATTGTGACGATTCAGACATGGGATGGAAAGTGTTTGCTGGCTACGATTTCAGTGAGCGTATTGCTTTTGAAGTGGGATACAATTCGTTAGGCGGAATGAAATCTAATACGAAGAAAACTGATATTTCGGGTTTCGAATTAGCCGCTATAGGCAAAATGCCTCTCAATGATCAGATTGGATTATTTGGCAAGGCTGGATTATTCCGCTGGGAAGCTAAAAATGATGATGGTCAACGTAGTGCTTTTGATGTCATGTTCGGTGCAGGTATTGACTATAAAATGAATGGCAATATGTCTTTACGTGGCGAATGGGAACGTTTCAACGATATTGAAACTAAATCCAATGAAACCTCCGATGTTGACATGCTCTCGCTTGGCTTTACCTATAGAACCTTGTAGAACTTAGACCACAACAACTCCAAGCTAACGTCGATAGATTCTTCTATCGACGCTCTCATTCACAATTTAATAGCAGCTTAGGCATGGTAATCATTGGGGAAAGCTATGCTTCTGTGACTCTCAATCTCACTCGTAGCTGCCGATGCTGTTCAAGTGTTATTGAATCATAAGGCAGAATAAGCGTATATCGACGATTGTTTTGGTCTTTGAAGTTAAGCACGATCCACCAGACATTTACAAAACTCGAAGGCAGTAAATCCACGGCTAAATCTTTTTGTTTTAATAGACTAATTGACCAGCTTTTTTTCATGCTCTGAGAGAGCTGTCTATGTGGATGAAACAGATGAACAACCGATAGCACCGATTGGTTGAGACTTTTATTTACGTGCCATCGGTAATAATAGATAGAAGACAGAAGGATCATCGCGGCTATCGCCAGCTTAATAATCCAGAAAACATCCAACAGAGTAATAACAAATAGTAATGCCAGTAGATGTGAAAAGATCACCATTAACTTTAGTGAGAAAGAATTTGCCGGATGAATCACCAGCGGTTTCTCAAAACTAGAATCCTGCACTTATTCATTTCTCATAGCTATTAAAACAATCAATAGTTATAGCAGTTATGAAAAAACTAGGAAACTTTTATCTGTATAGATTGAGAGAGAATATCTTGATGTATGACTAAGAGCTTTTTTGAAAACCGCTGAATAACAAAAGGCAGACTGGTAAACTTTGTTGCTAATATTTTAAACTTAATATGAATCAGGTCTTCATCATAGAGATTTTCTTGTTCCGAATGTATCGTATGTTTTTCTCTAATGTGTTTTCTCATAGAATCTATGAACGATAACAAATTGATCTGCGAATTCCACTCAGATATCCTGAAATTCACCTCTGCATTGACTTGTAATCTATCACCGATTGAATGACTTATTTCAATATATTCAAGATGGTTGTAAGAAGATTTATCTAACATATCACAGACATAAATTTTATCTTCATGAAAAACATTACGCTGTAATTCGCCAACTTCTTCATAATCAATATCTTGGTATGCATCTACACTAGGTGGTAGCTGTGTATGGGTACTTTCGGTAATCTGTTTTTTATGAGTATCTTCAAAATCAGTGTTTACATGCAACACAAGGTTATTTTTAGTATAAGTATTTGTATTTGTATTTGTATTTGTATTTGTATTTGTATTTGTATTTGTATTTGTATTTGTATTTGTATTATCTATCATATGTTATCCCCCCAACAACATTCACTTACTTGGCAAGCAATCAAATATAATCATATTTTTAAAATCGTCTCACTGTATCATAACTAAACAATTCGCATTACCTGTAATTAATCTCAGGTAATGAGTTCTTGTTGAACACAAATCTCAAGGGTAATTGTCATGATATTATCCGAATCATCACATAATGTTTAGATTCTTTTACCATGCAGATACATCAAAACACTTTTAAAACCAACACATCAGGGCGAAATACTTACAATATCACGAGTGAGGTCGATGCCATTATCCAGCAAAGTGGGATACAGACCGGCTTGTGTCACGTTTTTATTCAACATACCAGTGCTTCATTAATTATCACTGAAAATGCTGATCCTGACGTTCGCCACGACCTTGAGACAATATTTTCACGCTTAGCACCGGATGGTGACCCTGAATATAGGCATATATTGGAAGGAAACGACGATATGTCTGCGCACATACGCAGCGTGCTCACACAAACAGAGATAACAATCCCTGTGACTCAAGGTCGATCAGCAATGGGGACATGGCAAGGTTTGTTTCTTTGGGAGCATAGAGTGGGGCATTTTCCCCGAAAGATTATTGTAACTATTAGTGGATAAACCGCTTTTATTTCAACTGCACATTTCAACAACACAGAGTAATATACGCATCATTCCAACCACTAAGAAATCCATTATGTTTAAAACAAACGAATATTTTGACGGTAAAGTCGTCTCCATTGCTTATCAAACTGATACTCTACCCGCCACTGTAGGCGTTATGGCGCCGGGTGATTATACTTTTAACACTGCGGATAAAGAGAAAATGACGATTGTTAGCGGATCACTGACTATCAAACGCATCGATGACAGTGAAGCTATCACGTTCACAGCAGGTAATTCTTTTGATGTAGCTGAAAACAGCTCATTTGAAGTAACAGTAAAAACTGAAACCGCTTATCTTTGTCTCTACGGATAACACAGATAACAGATATTACCCATCATCCCAAAGAGATTTAAAGCTATGGCTACATTAGGCACTCCCCTTTCCCCCACTGCAACCCGTGTG
Source organism: Thiotrichaceae bacterium (assembly GCA_965224605.1). Taxonomy (GTDB): domain Bacteria; phylum Pseudomonadota; class Gammaproteobacteria; order Thiotrichales; family Thiotrichaceae; genus HyVt-477. The sequence goes on along the minus strand of CBDCZP010000004.1, from coordinate 60,313 downwards.
CTCTTTTGTGGTGGCGGTGAATTAGGTAAAGAAGTCGTTATTGAGTTACAACGCTTAGGCGTGGAAGTTATTGTTGTCGATCGCTATGAAAACGCGCCCGCTATGCAAGTCGCCCACCGCAGTCATACTATCTCTATGCTTGATGGTGAAGCACTTCGAAACATAATAGAACATGAGAAACCCGACTATATTGTTCCCGAGATCGAAGCCATCGCTACAGACACATTAGTTGAATTAGAGAGCGAAGGTTATACCGTCATACCAACCGCCAATGCCGCCAAGCTGACAATGAATCGTGAAGGCATTCGCACTCTGGCCGCAGAAGAACTCGGCATCACAACTTCTCCTTATCGTTTTGCCGAGACTGAAGCTGAATTTAAACAAGCGGTTGAAGTCATCGGCGTTCCTTGTGTCATTAAACCGATCATGAGTTCATCAGGGAAAGGGCAAAGCACCATTAAATCAGCAGCCGATATTAATAACGCATGGAACTACTCTCAACAAGGCAGTCGCACAGATGCGGGAAAAGTCATTATTGAAGGTTTTGTTGATTTCGATTATGAAATTACTCAACTCACCGTCAGACATGAAGGCGGTACGAGTTACTGTGAACCGATTGGTCATATACAAGTCGATGGTGACTATCGACAATCCTGGCAGCCTCAAGCAATGAGTCCTGCTGCACTAACTGAATCACGAAGAATCGCTGAAAAAGTAACGACTGCTTTAGGAGGACGAGGTATTTTTGGTGTGGAGTTGTTTATCAAGGGGGATGAGGTGATTTTTAGCGAAGTCTCTCCGCGACCTCATGACACGGGCATGGTGACAATGATTTCACAAGATTTATCACAGTTTGCGCTACATGCACGTGCCATTCTTGGTCTACCTATTCCAAATATCCATTTTCATGGGCCTTCTGCAAGCAGTGTGGTATTGGCTCAAGGTGAATCGACCCAAACGGAATTTACTAACTTGCAAGAGGTATTGGCTCAGCCTAATACACAGCTCCGCTTATTCGGCAAACCAGAAGTCAAAGGTCAACGTAGAATGGGAGTTGTCTTGGCTAGAGATGAAACTTTAGATAAAGCGCTAGATAAGGCTAAGAAGGCATCTGCTTCTGTTCATATTCGTTTATAAGTTGCGAATGCAATACCACAGAGGCGCATCACAACTAACGATCACACACTCCACCAGCCAACGGTATATTATTATTTTTAATCAAGGGTCCATTGTCCTTTATTTCAAAGGAGGTATACCAAACATTGGTTTTAGTATATAAAACATAACCTTTTTTAGCAGGATTCACATCGCCTCCCAAAATCAACGGGTGGGCATCACCTTCTTTAATAATTCGTCGACCCTTTGCTAAGCCACGAACAATGGACATTCCAGCCGGTATTTGAAATTGTAATGCATAAGTCCCGGGTACTTCCACACGCCATTTGTAATCACCCTCGCTTGCATCACGCAGCAACGTAACCTTGCCAGGAGGCGTCATCATAAAGCCTTTGATTCCTTTTACAATTTTTCCGGTATTCCCACAATAGAAATAACCGGAACCTCCATAAGCTCCATTTTCATTAATTGATTGCTTATTTTTCTCGGTATATCGGTGCTCTTTATTTTTATTTTCTGACTTCTTCATCATCTGTGCTGGTAGCTTAGCCGCCGCGACAACGACAGGCTTTGCAAGAGGTTTATTTTCGTTTATACGAACAGACTTTTTTTGACTTTTAGATTTGTTAGATGATACTGAAACGCTGTCTTTTACTCTTTGTTTAAGATGTGGAGTGCTACTCTTTTTATCCAACACATCAGGCACACCATTTTTATTAGAATCCACAAAAACAACATGATCATCTATGCCATCACCGTTGACGTCTTGACCCTTTGTGGCTTCAACATCGAATAAGTCATCAATGCCATCCTGATTACTATCCTTGCCTGTTAACTTCACTTCAAAACCATCTGCAAGACCATCTCCATCAGAATCAACATCTAGATAATTGGCTTTACCATCTTTATCCGTATCTATTGTGCCTTCAAGCACGGAAGGAATACCATCGCCATCATCATCAAAATCAAGGATATCAATACGACCATCTTTATCCGTATCACGCGGTTTGGTGACACTCCCTATTTCATCTTTATCTGAGATGCCATCACCATCTGTATCAGACAAATAAACACCGGATCCAATACGTTTTTCAACTTCATCGCTGAGACCATCGTTGTCCCAATCAACAGTGGATATGCTATCTGCAATAGCAACTTGTGGAAGCAATAGAATTGACATTAAAAGAAAGGGAATTAATAAGTATTGGGTGTTTTTATTATTCATTTTTTGTTCTTATTGGTTCTGATGAATATTTGGAGTGTGAATGATTAAATGATTAGTGATAATACCTTTAGCCTCTATAGGATCACAACAATCACCGACAGAGTGCGTTTTCTCCTATCATTTACGAGGAACCAAAAAAGTAACTAAATAACAATACTCTGACAGGGGACAGGGACAACGATCGTTTAAAAAATGATTGATTGACAAGACCTCGTTCCTTCCTATACTTTATTAGTAACATGTCGCAAGCAACTGTAATAACGATAAAAACACTCAACCTAGGAATTTATCATTATGGCTAATAGTTCACTTCAAACGAAATTAAACCGGATTAAAGAAAAAAGAGCGTTATATACAAAAAGAGTGGAAGACGCGCGTCAAAAGAAACGTCCTGATATTGAAAAAATCTGGCTAGATGAAATTGCTGTTCTCAATGAAGAATATAAAGACTTAATGGCCCATCAAAAGGAAAGCAAAAATAAAAATACTGAAGAAAACAAGCCTATACATACAAACACCTCTACAAATACTTCTACCCATCAACTCTCAGCGAAAGATGCACGAAAACTGAGACAACTCAACAATCAAATCAGCTATATAGAACGAAAAATCGCCATACACACGGAGAGAGGTGAACAAGCCGCCGTTAAAAAGCAAACAGCGCTACTTAATGAGCTCCTACAAGAACGGACTACGCTTACCGCTCCTATCAATAACAATCAATCTACAACGGCTCAATCCGCATCCACTCCTCGTGCTTTATCACCTGATCAACAAAAGAAACTCAACACTATTAATGCGGATATTGCCCACACTGACAAAATGATAGCGGAGTATCAGAGATTTAAATCTCCGAAAGCAGAACACTGGATAAGCAGAAAATACCAGCTCCTCTCGCAAAAGGAGGCAATATTAGCAGGTCGGCAACCCCTACCTCAAACACCACCGCCGCTGCCAACTAAACCAAGCATACCCAATGTCCCAAGACCTGAATCAGGTGATGTTATCGCTGCTGCTCAAGCAACGAATAAACAAGTCAGAGTGATTGATCTGGAAATCGCCCATGCGGATAAGATGATTCGTGAATATAAAAAATACAATTCACCTAAAGCCAATCAGTGGATACAGCGCAAAAACGAACTTTTGGCAAGAAAGTCGCGCATAACAGGGCATGCCAGTCAATTGCCAGTTAGTACACAAAATGCAGACGTGCGAAAACGTCTTGGTGTGATTGGGTTAGAGCTAGCACATAGCGACAAAATGATTAGAGAGTACCAAAAATATAACTCTCCTAAAGCCAATGAATGGATTGACAAGAGAAACGATCTACTGGCTGAAAAAGCCCACCTTGAAGGCGGGACAGCTCCGACCACCCATACTCCCTCCCACACTGGGTCACAAGCGCCACAAATACCTCAAGCAACAGACCGCAATGCCATTAAAGCGCAGATTATCGAACTTAACCGTCAATCAAAAGATGCCGATACAAAAATGCGTACCGCTTTGAAACAAGGTAATCATCAACAAGCCAACGCGTATCTACAAAAGAGAAATCAATACAACCAACAAGTAAAGCAACTCACTGCCAGCCTCACAGGTGCCGCCATACCCAGCACAACTACTCACACAACTACGCACACCCCTCAGGTCAACACATCCCATGCTAGCGATCAAACAACACATAATTCTGGCTCTGGTCAACAAAGCGCCGGAGAGGCAGATGCTCTGGAAAAATCTATCGCCAATAAATACCTAACGTCTAGAAACTATTCTCATGAACATGCGTACATGGAAGTTATTGATACCTTACTGAAACAGACAAAATATAAGCATTTGACCCCTGCAAAAGAAACACTCTATGACGTTACCCACGCTTCAAAATTACCACCAGCAGGGACAACCATCAACACTCCTTACATCCGCGACTGCTTCAAAATCAAAGTATCAGACGTTCGATTAGAAGGGTATACCATCAACGACACCATTTTTGATACCACTTTCCCGAATGATTTCAACAAGAAAATTGATCGCATAAACCAGCATGTCGGCCCTGCTCCTGCACTCAAACATTATAAATATCTCGCCCATCGCGATGCCATACAGTTGATTCCATCCGATCGCAACATTACTAAATATAACAGTCAGTTTGCGGGTGCGAAGTTAAAAAACATCACTATCAAGGACATCAAGATAAACTCCAAGGGAGCTTTACAAGGGCTATTTGCGAGTGATGGATCATTTGAAAATATTCATATGGAGAATATCACTGTACAGACCAATAGCGCGCATCAAATAGCCATACTTGGCTTGTTATCAGGAACATTAGATTTAGCCAGCCCTAACGGCAAACCCATTCATGTAAACCTATTACCATTGCGTTTGGCTGGCGGTAACAATATCTACATCAATAGTTTCTCCCGTACATCGTCTTATCAGTACGGTAGAGTCAATGCAGGTAATTCAAATGCTGCAATAGCCGATAACCGCCAGAAAATGTCTAAGCGCGGAACCTATTACAAAGACTTCAATATGGACAATTTCTTTGCCGCTCTCAGACGTTCGGATTCAAATACACATATCCTAACGCGTATAAAAGAATCCGCAAAGATGGCGGGCACACTCGCTAAAGTGATAAAATAAGCTACTATTTAACGAGATGGATTACTTCTTGGTAATATCTAATTTCTTAAGAAGGGAACTTCCCTTCTTGGTAATATCTAATGTAGAAGTGTCATGTGGACAAGTTGAATACATTCAGGAGAATACAGATGCAAAAATTCACTTTATCGATGTTAGTCAGCTTGTGCTACCTCACCTTAAGCTTTGTGAGCCCAACGCTACACGCTGCCGATAAAGCATATTGCCAAACTTACGCACGTGCACTCATCAATTTGCCACACAAAGGTAAAAGCGCACTAGAAGTCTGCCAGCGAGATCAGCCGCACTGGAGTGCAGACAAAGCAGCTCATATCCAATGGTGTCTGGGAGTCAGTCAGGCGGAAGCCGATAAAAAACTCTATGCCCACAACAAACTGGTGAACCTGTGTAATGACACTTATAAACTCATTATGATAGATCGCAAGCGATGCGCTAGTTTGCCACTGAGCGCCGATGATGTGATGGCAATGAAAGCCGCTCCTGAAAATATCAAAGATGTACTCCTCAACGGGAAAATAAACAATATCGCTTCACCCTTTAGTAAGCTGTATCCCGTCATAAACAAAGCCATCAATGACGGCAGCTTGAAAAATTGTAATGTTGATAGCCTACCCGTAGACATGGACGATAATCCCGATACCAAAGAGTGGGTGCTGAGTATTGACTCTAGCTGTCTAACGGATCAAAAATATGGACACATCTGGCTTGTCCAACAAACCGGTGATGACTACAACATACTCTTTGAAGGAGAAGACAACACTCTGACCTTGCGCTACAGCGAAACCGGTAATTATAAGAACATTACCATAGCCTCTCACCTTAGCGCCGAGGAAGAAACCACTAATCGCTGTGGTAGCATCATTGCCGACTGGCATTACATGGATGGCCGTTACCTTCCCGTAAAAGGTAAGGCTGACTTGCATGGTAACTGTCTACCAGAATATGACTTACCCGATAGTTTACAAGGTGCTAACACCTATGATCTTGATGAAAATGAATGGAAAAAAGGCATGGCGGAAGAAGAAGAAAAGCGTGACGCTTTATTCGCCCCGTACAAAAAAGCCCTGATAGACTATGTTCCTGAATGGATAAATAACACTGAACAACGTATTCCTGAAAATCCAAAAGTTGGCTTAGCTGCTAAGAAACTTAGTACACAAGGAAATGCTCCCATTCCAGCTACAGCTCCCGCCAAGGAAAATAACTCAGGGGAAAATAAAGGCTTTATGGAAAATGTTCGCTCATTTCTTGGACTTGAATAAATAAACGTAATTTGAACGAATCAGTTAATGTAGCCTGTGTTGAGCGATAGCGAAACACGGGAACTCAACCAAATGAGTTTAAAAAGTGAAACCCGCGTTTCGTACCTCAACACAGGCTACATGATGTTACAGGCTTTCTGGACGTTCATTAGCTTGTTCTTAAATTGGCAGGGTTCAAATTAGCTTGTTAAGCTTGGCAACCAGTATCATAATCTCCCTTTGTTCTTCCTTTAACTGCTGATGTTTAGCCGCTTCTTTCTTATGTCTTCCTATCATTTTCTCATAACCCTCTTCATTATTATGGCTGATAGCATCTAGAACAGGATTATCCGGATCCTGCTCTGCACGCGCAATCTCCTTTTCATGCACACTGTCTATGTACTCATGCGTACGAATAGCTTGTTCATGCTTGGTTAACTGCTCACTACGCAATCGCAAGCTTTCTTGAATAGCCACCAAGCTCCGATCTGCTTGCTGATATTCTTTTTGCCACCGATCAATATCATCCAACCACATCATGTGATCACTATGCCATTGTCGATGATCATGATGCTCTCGCTCATGTAAATCTTTTTTAGCCTCTTGAACTCTCTCTTCTATATCATTCCTAAACTCCATCAAGGCGAGCGTAGTTTTATCCGCAACACTGCTGAGGATGTTCCATGTAGAATCCGAAAGGTATTTAGAATCAAGCTCCCATTTTTCTCTGAATGAAGATTTTGCTTTTTCAACGGTTTCACCCAGAGAACCCAAATCGCGCTTAACTTCATCGCTTATGGTATTCACTTCTTCACGTCCTAGCTCGCCCCATTCAGACAGCTTATCTTCTGCGATTAGAATAGCCTCCTTTAGATTCTTCCCTTCTTTCGCGACTAGTTCCTCAACGGCTTTTAACATTGAAGAATAGCCCTTCTCAACTTTACCCGTAGAATCATTTTTATCCATCAGTAGTCTCCAAAGTTAGTTGTGCCGTAACTTAATGATAGATCACAGTCTATGAAATATCTTTTAGGAGTCTATAAATTTCAACTAATGACTATCACAGTTCGCTAAATAAACTACTCCGCCGCAAGTGGACGGGTAATTAGCCCGACTGAAAACGAGCCTCAAGCTCGTCTGACATGCTGTTTTCAACATATGGCAAGCCTGAAGAGACTGTGCAAGTATTAAAAAAAATCTCATTTGTAGGGTGTGCCGAGGTACGAGGCGCACCGTAAGCTGTTGATTCATGGTGCGCCTCCTTCGTCGGCACACCCTACATAAGGAATACTTGCACAGTCTCTGAAGGCTCACTTCCAATTAAAATAATGTCTGAGAATATTTTCATCGCCTCCAAGGAGAAGGGATAAAACCCAAAAGGTTTTAGCGCATACATGCCTTGTAAGTTATCTGATTAAACTGTGCCGCGTAATCTGTAGCAGCTTTTCGGTAGGCCATATGTTGATCACCATAAATGGTATCTCCAAGCCCATCGAGAATCAGGATGGGGCAACGAGCTTGAGCCGTTTTGTAATCTTTTTGTGCCAAACCCGGAATGACTAAAGATGCGCTTCGTCCTGCATGATGCGCTAGTAAATAGGGAAACCCAAGTCTCTTGGCGGCTTCAGCATCTTTCGATGCGTCCTTTTTTTTCATACGTACCATCTCAGTCGCATATTTTTTTTCTTGTTGCGCTTTTATTTCGGATGCACTTGGCACTTTAGGAGCTGCGTTAGAAGTTGCTAGTGTCATCGCTAATAAACTGACACTTAACGGTAATAATATTTTCTTGATCATTGTTTTCTCCAAACATCATTCTGTTTAACTGAGACCTTTACATGAAAGGGGTCTCTAACTATTAATATAAGACTAAAGAACAATAAGAACAGCGCTATGTCAAAGCTACCGCCACCGCCAGAGCTGCTTCCAGAGTCGCCACCAGAACCTGTATTCGTACCTGGAGCGGAGCCGTTTACGACGCTAACTGATGTAGTTCTCGTTCTTATTCCACCTTCTTCATCTCTGACAACAAATTCAAAGGTAAGGTTCCGATTAGTGACTGCTCTTCCTTCAAAGGTTCTACTTGCTGAACTACTAGGCATTTTTACTTCAAACAGCGCATTGTTTCCAGTATCAACAAATTTATTCGAAGCCGTCCCTGCGTCCATTTGATCCCAGGCATAAGTAAGCGTGTCGCCATCAGGATCAGTTGCCGCTCCGGTTAGCGTAAAGGATTGACCCGCATTCACGGTAAGATTCGTTGTCACACTGCTAATGTCAGGATCTTCATTAAGACTAGTTGTATTAGCCGCACAATCCCCAGTAATCCGTGTATTACTATCAATTTGTGAAATACTTGCAATATGAAAAACAGGCAGTGAGTTGTCAACAATATCGTTAATGCCACAGATACCCGCATAAGCCATAACGCTTGAGCCACTGCCCGGTTCGAAGGCGCTTACCGCTACCCTGTTGCCACCTGCACAAGAACCTGTCGTGCTATTAAAGGTGTGGGTTGCTCCTAATTGATGGCCTAGTTCATGCGCTACAAAATCAATAGCAAAAGCTGGATCGCGTGGATTCGCTGAACCCGTCATGCCACCGCCTTTACTCGATCCACAAACGGAACCTAATGCTGCAATCCCCCCCACTGCGTTTGTGAATCGTGTTAATACATGTCCGATATCATAAGCGCCAGCACCCACTACACTGTTAATCACACCTGTATTTGCATCTAAAAGCGCCTCATCTCTATTAGTTGGGTACGGGTCAGTATTGGGGTTGGTGAAAACGATATCTGCATTGCTTCCAATCAACAGTAATCTGATCCCCAGATCACGCTCATAAATGAAATTAACTTCATTAAGCATGGAACTGATAGCGTTCATCGCTGCTGTTTTATTCCCATAAAACTGGGTGAACTCGCCTGTTGCAGCCATCGCCAACCGATAGGTCTTTAAATCCTTAGCAACTCTTTGAGCGATAATAGGGGATTGTTTTAATGCGACAACAGGATCATCTGTTAAATGAATACCGCATTGGAAGGGGATTTCATTTTGGCTATCACTTTTTCGATAACTTTTATAAGTATTGCTTTGCTGAGAAGATTCCGAGGCAGGTTTAATAGAATCGGATTCAATAGAGTCAGGTTCAATAAAAACGGTTTCACCATCAGCCAGTTGTATCATCGCATGGAAACCATTACTACTAACATCCATCACACCCGACACAGATGGATCATCCTGACCCGTTACTTTCCATGATCTAAAATCCCCATAAGCACTAGTCCCTTCTTCCATGATGGAGTACTCAGTAGCAAGTAGATTAATCGTCTCACCGTTAGGTAAAGGCAGATTAAACGAGATGGGTTGGTTTGATTTTTTTGCGGATGATGCAGACGAAGTATGATCAATCTGATCGACAAGCGCGGGTACATCTAAACTAAATTGGCGATCTACCGATGAGGAGCTGGAATGATCTGTCCGCTCTTTCCCTTCTTTCCATATAGGCTCGCTTGCAAAAACTGATGAAGTGAAGAGTGCAAAGAAACTGATGAATATAATAAATCGAACTATCACGTTAACTCCCTTGTATTAAGTGTGGCAAAAGTAAATTACAATAAATAATTAGTTAGTTTACGCCCAGAAAGTACATAAACTCCCTCCACCTAGCAGGGGTGTCGCAAAAGTAGAAAGTAGGTCGTATAAGCGATAGCGCCATACGACAAAGAACTGTTTATTCAGCAGCTTGCCGGATGGCGTTCCTTATCCGACCTACAAATCATAGCTTTTACAACACCCTCCTTAGGGGAGAAGGACTTCTTTATGGACGGTAACTAGTTAGTTGTCCCACTAAGGATAATTTATGAGATTCTACCAGCTATTTGGGTTACTTTTTTGGGCACTAACAAATTGATTAAATTTTTAGCTTTCACTAATCATTGACTATTATATTTAAAGGTAGTTCGATTATTACGGAATTTCTTTTATTTAGATGCATATTTTTGGCTAACATGAATCAATCAGCTCATTTATCTTTCCACACATTGCCCGCGCACAACTGTTGCAATGGCAACAACAAGACCGACTGAAAACTAAGCCCTTAGCAATAAATAAGCTCTTAGCAACAAATAACCCACTTAGCAATAGAAACCAAAGCATCGATAAGCTACCTCCCCCTCCACTGGTATTGTTTGTATTGTTGACGTCATTACCACTAGCAACCGAAGCGCTACTGTCAGGTATCTGTGTACCCTGTGGGGCTGTTCCAAACGCCCTTGATGAAATTGAAAAGAAAACATTATCACTACAGCTCAGTTTTAGGCGTGCTTGTGTTTGTTCAAGCACTGAGCTGGGCAGACTAATAATAGCCATTCCTGAGTTCGGTATGTTACCAGCGAGCAGCTGATTGAAATGCAAGCCGTTGTCCATTGACAAGCTGATATCTACGGATGAACATGAAACGGGCGGCAGATGGGTATTAGCGACTTCCCAGGTGACCTTTATATCCTCACCGCGTGCGTAATATAGTGGAGGGGTATGTAGTTTAAAGGTTTTATCATCAGTCACTATATCAAGAATCATTGCGTCACTGACCGAAGCTCCCTTGGAATCTTGCGCTATGAATTCAAAATGCATCAATCGATTGGTTGTCGGCAGTGTTTCACCTTTCGCTGACTCTAGTCCTAGCAAGATTACTTTTCTGGGGAATGTACGTTGTGTTGATGAGATAGGTAAATAACTACGAAATAATGCATTGTTTCCAGTATCTTCATCTACTTGTGAGGCAAGCCCTGAATCTTGTTGCTCCCAGTTATAAAGCATCGTATCGTTATCGCTATCCGATGCCACACCCACCAATTCGAAGGGAGTATTCGCAGGGATAGTAAAGTCCGCTCCTGCATTCACTTCGGGTGCATTATTAGTACCTGTATTAGTAGTACCTGTCGATACTAATACTCCACACCCATTCACCTGATGGATAACTTTATGTTTTACTATTTGCTGAATGGATCCAATATGAAACATTCCGTCGGCATGACTTTGCAGATTATCACTGCCACAAATTCCGATATAGGACATAATGGTTGAACCACTACCGGGTTCATAGGCTGTTGCCCCATTACGGTTATTTTCAGAGCACAATCCCTGATTGCTGTTAAACGTATGCGTCGCACTAAATTGATGAGCTATCTCATGGGCAACAAATTCCAACGCAAAACGCTCACCACCTACACGAATATTACCTGATACCCCCATTGCTTTGACATCACTACGGCATGCTGATCCCACATAAGCTAATCCACCGCCCTGGGCTGTGAATAAATGTCCAACATCGTAATTATCACTACCGATCACGCGATCAATCAAGCGTTGGTTTTGCGACAACATGTCACGAAGACTTCCTGAAAACAGGTCATCGGATGTGAAAACAAGTTGATCATTATTGGCGACCAATTGTAGTCGGACTCCTGTATCTCGTTCATAAATCTGATTTACACGGTTGATTGTTTGAGCTATCGCAGCCATTGCAGTTGTTTTTGTACCACCATGCGCACTAACATAACTACTAGAAGCACTAACGGCGATTCGATAGACATAGATATTCGTTGCCACGATGGATGCTTCGCGAGCCTGAATAGGTTCTGCTTTTTTATAGGCGTTTATGACGGAATCATAATCCGTTAGTTGGCAAGACATTACATCGGGTTGTTGGCGCTTTTTACTAACGCTCTCATTATCCCACACACTATCAGCCCATACGCTACGATAACTCTGTTGTTGATTCTCTATTGGCTCAATAACGACAGAACGACCCTCACCTGTCTGCAAAGATGCGTAAAAGCCTTGTTCGGAACTATTCATTCTGCCTTGCACACTAGGGTCATCAAACCCTGATACTTTGTATGTTTTAATGGTGGGAAATCTTTTGGCTAATGGTGGAGCCATTACATGGGTTTCTTCAAAACTAAATAGTACATTCTTTCCATCGGGCAACGGTAATAATATCGTTTGATGCGTCATTGCGGCGTTTTGAATTCCAGCCTTTTTGGTATAGTAAGATGTGACACCCTGTAATAACTTCTCATTGAATACACCGGTATCGAGAGACAACACACGCTGATCAGTATTACCACTAGTCTCATCTTTCCAATAACCTTCATCCGCAAGCACTTGGGAACTCGCTAAAATAATACTTAGAATAAATAAACGCATAGCTGCCTCGGCATAGAATGTGAATATTCATTTTGCTGAGACTGCGTTAATTTTATGACTAGAACGGTGGTTAAAGTGCTGAACTTTCCGACAGAATTTGTAGATTGACGCCCATCAACGTTTCTCCACCGGAAACCTGAAAAAAAGGGGTCAATTTCAAGATGAAATGAAATAGAATCTTATTAACAGAAAGTTATCGCAGTCATTTAGGTCGATTCCGGTTAGTTCCATGGTAGTTCTTCGATTCACTATCCTCATCTGTTTACTCGCCCCAATAACAATATTTGCTGAAACCAAGGCTAAATTACGGTAAAGTTCCGACTTTAGAATTATTAGGTTGGAGTACAACATGGCACGTCAGACAGATTTCATCGCACCGTCTATCCTTTCTGCGGATTTTGCACGTTTAGGAGAAGAGGTTGATAACGTATTAACATCAGGCGCTGATGTCGTCCATTTCGATGTGATGGACAATCATTATGTACCTAATCTAACCATTGGCCCTTTGGTTTGTGATGCCTTACGCACACACGGTGTGACCGCTGAAATTGATGTGCATCTAATGGTTAAACCTGTAGATCGTGTTATTCCTGATTTTGCTAAAGCCGGCGCAAGCTACATTTCATTCCACCCTGAAGCTGCGGAACACGTTGATGGTACTTTGGGTATGATTCGTGATTTAGGTTGTAAAGCGGGTTTGGTATTCAACCCTGCAACATCGCTATCTGAGCTTGAATATATAATGGATAAGGTAGACCTGATTTTATTGATGTCAGTTAACCCTGGTTTTGGCGGTCAAAGTTTTATCCCATCTTCACTTACCAAGCTTGCTCAAGTTCGTAAAATGATTGATGAGTCAGGTTATGATATTCGTCTAGAAATTGATGGCGGCGTTAAAGCAAATAACATCAAAGAAATCAAAGAAGCTGGTGCTGATATGTTTGTTGCTGGTTCTGCTATTTTTGGTGCCAAAAACGCTGATGACACCAATATATACAACAGCATTATTGGTGAATTCCGCTCTGAATTAGCCTCTGCTGCCATATAAGACTACTAACCATATGACTACTTTTTCTCCTTCAATGGTGCTTATCGATGTAGATGGCACCTTAGTAGATAGCGTCCCGGATTTAGCTTATTGCGTTGATGAAATGCTCATTAAATTGGGCATGGAGCCTCATGGCGAAGCCGCTGTGCGTAATTGGGTCGGAAACGGCGTGGTTCGCTTGGTTGAGCGTGGTTTAACGAATGATCTGGATGGACATCCTGATCCAGCATTGTTCGACAAAGCTATGCCCATCTTTAATGATCTTTACTCTGTTCATCATTCTGATCGCAGTACGCTTTATCCCGGCGTTAAAGAAGGGCTTGAGTTTCTCCAGAACGCAAAAAAATTAAAAGTGGGTTGCGTGACCAACAAAGCTAAAGCTTTTACTATTCCTATTCTCAAAGCATTAGGCATACATGATGAATTCGAAATCATCGTTTGTGGCGATACGCTTGAGAAGAAAAAACCTGATCCTATGCCATTGATATACTCAGCAGAGCAACTAGGCGTATCCCCTGAAAACTCTATGATGCTAGGTGACTCTAAGTCGGATGTGAAAGCTGCTCGTGCTGCTGGCTTCTCGATTATTTGTATGTCTTATGGCTATAATCATGGTGAAGATATTCGTAACTACGATCCTGATGCTGTGATCGACTCGATGACTGAATTGACTCAGTTACTTGATATATAAACTGATACATAACTATGAATAAACTGTTTAGAAAACACCGATGGCGGAAGTAGCTTATTAATACAACTGGAAGTGAGCCTTCAGAGGTTGTGCAAGTATTAAGAAAAATCTCATTTGTAGGGTGTGCCGAGGTACGAGGCGCACCATAAGCTGTTGATTCATGGTGCGCCTCCTTTGTCGGCACACCCTACATAAGGAATACTTGCACAGTCTCTTCAGGCTCACTTCCAAATAGCTCGGCAACACTGAAAAAACCTTAAAAACATTTCAGCGATCTACTTCTATCAACATTCTCTAAGCAGATTTTCCGCATGGATATTTCTACATTTCAACACTATATAGACCAAGGCTTCAACCGTATTCCCTTAGTACGTGAGGTTTACGCTGATCTTGACACTCCTCTTAGTGTTTATCTAAAGCTCGCAAAAGCACCCTATTCCTATTTATTTGAATCGGTTCAAGGTGGCGAGCAATGGGGGCAATATTCAATTATTGGTCTACCTTGTCGCACAGTAATACGCATCTCTGACCATACCATCACGATTACCGAAGACGGCAAAATCCTCTCGGAAGAAACAGTAGATGATCCTTTGCAATGGATTGAAGATTATCAAGAGAACTTCCGTGTTCCAGAAATAGAGGGTTTGCCCCGTTTTATTGGCGGTCTAGTCGGCTATTTTGGTTACGATACTATTCGTTATATTGAACCCAAGTTAGCCGGAGTTAAAAAAAACGACACCATCGGCACACCTGATATCTTGCTGATGCTCTCCGAAGAAGTCGTCATCTTTGACAACCTGAGTAACAAACTGTACCTGATTATTTTGGCTCCAGAAGGGGGCTATGATGCTGCGCAAATGCGCCTCGACACACTTGAAAAGCGCATGCATGCGTCAATAGATCAATACTATACGCCGTCCCATACTTCGGTTGAAATCTCCGAGAAAGATTTCGAATCTGATTTTACTGAAGAAGGTTTTTTGCAAGCGGTCAAGATTGCCAAGGAATACATTGCGGCAGGTGATGTCATGCAGGTGGTTTTGTCACAGCGCTTAAGCATTCCGTATGTTGCGCCACCCATTGATCTATACCGTGCCTTACGTAGTGTAAACCCTTCCCCTTATATGTATTATCTGGATTTGGATGAGTTTCATATCGTCGGCTCGTCGCCAGAAATTCTGGTTAGACTGGACGATGGAACCGTCACTGTGCGACCTATCGCTGGCACGCGTAAACGCGGCGATACACCACAAAGGGATCTGGAGTTAGAAGAAGAGTTACTCAATGATCCCAAAGAGTTAGCTGAACATTTAATGCTAATTGATCTTGGGCGCAATGATGCAGGTCGCATCAGTAAAACAGGTACTGTCAAACTCACTGATAAAATGAATATTGAACGCTATTCGCATGTCATGCATATTGTCTCCAATGTGATTGGAACTCTACAAGATGATCTTTCTGCTATAGATGTTCTAAAAGCGACCTTCCCTGCTGGCACAGTAAGTGGCGCACCGAAGATACGTGCAATGGAAATCATTGATGAACTTGAGCCGGTAAAACGTGGCGTTTATTCAGGCGCTATCGGTTATCTTTCCTGGAATGGTAATATGGATACGGCTATTGCTATTCGAACAGCCGTTATAAAAGATGATACTTTGCATATACAAGCCGGTGCAGGAGTCGTTTATGATTCGATACCAGAACTTGAATGGAAAGAAACCATGAACAAAGGTCGTGCAGTCTTTAATGCCGCCAGTCTTGCCGCAGCGGGGCTTGATGGCTCAGCTAAACATAAATAACATAGATAAAAAAAGAGGAGGAAGAATAATGATACTCATGATCGACAACTATGACTCTTTCACCTATAACCTGGTGCAATATCTGGGTGAATTAAAAGCCGAAGTGAAAGTCATCAGAAACGATGAAATTACCATAGCCGAAATTGAAACACTTTCACCGACAAGAATCATGATTTCACCAGGGCCTTGTACTCCCAATGAAGCGGGTGTTTCACTAGAAGTGATTAAACAATTCTCAGGTCAGTTACCTTTGTTTGGTGTTTGCCTGGGACATCAATCAATCGGCCAAGCCTTTGGCGGAAAGATTATCCGTGCAAAAGAAATCATGCATGGCAAAACCTCCATGATGCACCATACAAACAAAGGTGTTTTTAATGGTCTTAATAACCCATTTGAAGCCACTCGCTATCATTCGCTAGTCATAGAGAAAGAAAGTATTCCCGATTGTTTAGAAATCACCGCATGGACTGAAAATGAAGCCGGCGAACTGGATGAAATCATGGGAGTGCGGCATAAGGAATACGCCATTGAAGGCGTGCAGTTCCATCCTGAATCCATTCTCACCCAACATGGACACGACATGCTACAAAACTTTCTGGAAATGACATGATGAATGACACCTCAATTTCATCTAAAAACCCGTCACCCCCCATGCACAGACGTTTAATCGCTATGTTCTATGACTTCGCTATTGCAGGTACATTGGCAACAATCGTGGCGGGTATTATGTCATATTTATTGGAAAAAAAAGGACTCACTATCGAACCCGATAGCGGTCTAACCTATAGTATTTTTGCTATGGAACTACTGGTTGGGTTTTTATACTATCAATGGTTCTGTACGCATCGAGGACAAACACTAGGAATGAGTGCCTGGAAAATAAGAATTACAAATCTCTCAGGACAACATGTTACTTATACACAAATATTAATCCGCTACATTGCATTGCTTGTCATTATGCTCGCTGGGTTTTTATTAGCTTACAAAGTGCTGACGTATTCCAGCGTAGCTTCTATAGGAATAGGTGTGTTATTCCTCGCTGGCGCATTAATCTATAGCTATTTCAATCAAAACAAACTGGCTTTGCATGAAATGATCTCCAGAACCCAATTGATAGACTTAAGGCAATGAAGTTTACCGAAGACCTGGGAACCAGTAACCTAAACTTTATCACCGGCATCGAAACCGGCTATGTCGTTGTGCAAAGAAAGAAAATCAACTCCGCCCACATCATTGCACCGGATGCATTGGTAGACTGGAAACTCAACACATTTTCAGAAATGACGACAGACCACCTCTCTTTAATCACAGCACTTAACCCAGAAGTCATTATTTTAGGGACGGGCGAAAAACACATCATTCCAGAAAAAACAATATTAAAAGCACTAGTTGAAACAGGTGTCGGTTACGAGATAATGACGACTTCTGCGGCTTGTCGCACCTATAATATCCTGTTGGCAGAAGATAGACATGCGGTGGTGGGATTAATCATTTAGGAACTTATGATGCTCCTGTGATTTTCGCTACGCTTCTAGTTCTCGGACAGCCTCCTAGATAGATCAGAATACTTATTACTCCAGCTCATCACCCGAACGTGGTTCTTCACCTCCAGAGCGAAAAAGGATATTTTAAACTCATCAATATCAATTCGTTTTGCACGCTTAGCAAAAAACTGTTCAGTATCTAAGGCAGATATTTTTTCAGCCACTGCAATAGCAATAAACTGATTCATACTCGTATTATCACGTTTAGCAACTATAGCAACTTTAGCAACTTGATCTTTCAACGATGTCGGCAATCGTAGTGGGTAGGTTGATGTATTAGCCATTTCTTACTCTCCTAATTGCTATTGAGGGTCTAAAGACCTCAATATTGCCATCATTGAGCAAAGTTGGCTACGTGTTGATTGCAATGGCCGCCTCATATTCTTCACTCACTTCCATCCATTCCATTTCAACATCCTCCAAACTGATATCCACTTTCTTTTTATCCACCAGTAAAGCCTTTAACTTATCTTTGTTTAATTCTTGATAAATAGAACTGTCTGCAAGCTGCTCTTCAAAGCCTTCTTTTTGTTTATTTAACTTATCCAGTTTGGATTCTAATCTTTTTAGTTTATTAGTTAATGGCTGTAATTTCTTCCGCTTTTCTGCATCTAGTTTACGTTGTTCTTTTCTGCTTAAAGTTGTTGTTTGATCAACATTGAATCCACTATTAACTTGGTTATCTTGTTCTGCTTGTTGTTTGTTTTTATTCTGAATCCAAGCAGCATAATCATCAAGATCACCTGCATAGGTTTCTGCCTTGCCATGACTGATCATGATTAATTCATCAGTAACCGTTTTCAGTAAATGACGATCATGTGAAACGACAACGATAGCTCCTTTGTATGATTGCAATGCAATCGTTAGCGCATGGCGCATTTCCAGATCCAAGTGGTTCGTCGGCTCGTCTAATAACAACAGATTGGGTTTCTCATAAACAATTAAAGCCAAGGCTAATCGGGCTTTCTCCCCCCCAGAAAAAGGGGCTACTGGTTCATCAACCCGGCTACCTTGAAATCCATATCCACCCAGATAATTACGCAAGTCTTGTTCTCTGGCTTTTTTGTCTAGCTGGCGCACATGTTCAAGAGCAGATTGCTCAGGGTCTAGCTGATCTAGTTGATGTTGCGCAAAATAGCCTATCTTCAGGTCTTTAGCTTGCCATGACTCTTCTGATATGGCTTTTAATTCACCTGCCAAGTATTTTATTACTGTTGATTTTCCAGCGCCATTTGGACCAATCAACCCTACCCTGTCACCTAGCAACAAATCTAGCTTTAGGTGATCTACCACTACCGTTGCGCCATAACCCAATGTTGTATCTTTAATGGTTATCAACCGCTCTGGTAATTTTTCTGGATCAAAAAATCGCATACTAAAAGGTGAATCTACATGGGCTGGGGCTATAATCTGCATTCTTTCTAGTGCTTTTAGGCGACTTTGAGCCTGTTTAGCCTTCGTCGCTTGAGCACGAAAACGATCAACGTACTGTTGCATGTGCCCTATTTCGCGCTGTTGTTTTTCATGAGCACTTTGTTGCTGACTGAGTTGTTCCGCTCGAATGACTTCAAAGGCTGAATAGTTACCGTGATATAGAGAAATTTTCTCATGCTCAATCTGAGCTATATGACTCACGGTTCCATCTAGGAATTCTCTATCGTGTGAGATAAGTATAAGAGTCCCTTTGTAGGCTGCAAGCCAACTTTGTAGCCAGATCACTGCATCAAGGTCTAAATGGTTGGTCGGTTCATCCAATAACAGTAAATCAGAGCGACACATTAAGGCTTGTGCCAAGTTAAGCCGCATACGCCAACCACCAGAGAATGTGCCAACAGGTTGAGCTATCTGCTCATTACTAAAACCTAAACCGTGTAGCAATATGGAAGCTCGACTGATAGCCGTATAGCCGTCAATAGCATCCAACTGGGCATGTATATCGCCTAAATGCTCATCATCGACAGACTCTAATTGCTGGTGCAATTGTGTATATTCTGTATCGCCCTGCAAGGTGTAATCCAAGGCGCTGATATCGGTGTTTGGGGTTTCCTGCTTCACATGCGCGATAACCCAGCCAGGAGGCATGCTAAAACTGCCTTCATCCACATCCAGTTGATCCATAATGAGGGCAAACAAAGTGGACTTCCCGGTGCCATTAGCACCCGTCAAGCCTACTTTTTGTTGGGGGTGAATACTAAAATTTGCGCCAGATAAAAGTTGACGTGGCCCGCGACGAATCGCTAGATCTGAAAATACCAGCATTTATATGTGTGTCTTTTGGTTATTATTAATTAGATATTCAATTCCGTAGAGTGGGAGAATCCCACCTACATTTGAAAGAAAACAGTGTTAGATTGAGAGTATTGTTTTGCGATAGAACTTAAGCTCATCAATAGATTCTAAAATATCATCGAGTGCCAAGTGGCTACCTTTTTTAGTGAAGTCTTCAAGCACTTCCGGCTTCCAGCGCGAAGCTAGTTCTTTAAGACTACTAACGTCCAGATTGCGATAATGAAAATAGGCTTCCAACTCCGGCATACATCTACCCAAAAATCTACGATCTTGGCAGATACTATTGCCACACATCGGGGATTCACCTTCAGGCACGAATGCTTTTAGAAAATCAATAGTCTCTTTCTCAGCCTGAGCCTCGCTATACTTACTGGCTTTAACACGATCAATCAAACCTGACTTTCCATGTTGAGTGGTATTCCATTCGTCCATTTTATCCAGTGTCGCATCGCTCTGATGTATCGCAATCATAGGACCTTCGGCTAGAATATTTAATTCCTTATCGGTGATAACTGTTGCTATTTCAATGATTTGATCGTTGAAGGTATCCAACCCTGTCATCTCCAAATCTATCCAGATAAGATTTTCCTTATTTTGTGTCATAGTTTTTCTGCTTTATAAGTTACAATGGATTCATTTTACCAACATTTTCGATCATTTATGCAGACTTTTACTTGGGTTTTTTTAGCCGCACTTTTTATTTCAACATTAGTTCAGTTTTGGCTCTCTATTCGGCAGATGAAGCATGTCTCTAAACACCGTGGAGCCGTACCTGAAGAGTTTGCTGATAAGCTTTCACTTGCAGAGCATCAAAAAGCAGCCGATTATACCCTAACTAAAGGGGCTTTTGGGCGCATAGAGATGTTCATCGGTTTTGCTGTGTTGCTGTTTTGGCTCTATGCGGGTGGCTTAAACTGGCTTGACAATTTTTGGCGCTCTTTTGGTGAAGGAAGGGACTGGAATGATATCTATACAGGTGTAGCTGTCTTACTCAGTTTTTCTTTTATCTCTAGCCTCATTGGCTTACCCTCTTCTTTGTATAGCACCTTTGTGATTGAAGAGAAATTCGGCTTCAATAAAACAACCCTCAAAACACTGATTGTCGATATGATAAAAGGCACATTGCTGGGCTTGGCACTAGGTATTCCCATTCTGGCTTTAATTCTTTGGCTGATGGGTTCAGCAGGTGATTGGTGGTGGATTTATGCCTGGGCTGCTTTGTCTATTTTCTCATTAGTCATGATGTGGGCATATCCGAAATTCATTGCACCCATCTTTAACAAATTCAAGCCACTGGAAGAAGGCGAAACGCTAACCCTTATTCAATCATTATTAGAGCGCTCTGGCTTTAATAGTGATGGTGTTTTCATCATGGATGGCTCTCGTCGTTCTAGTCACGGCAACGCTTATTTCACTGGTTTTGGAAAAAATAAACGTATTGTCTTCTTCGATACATTACTTGAAACATTATCTGCCAAACAAATAGAAGCCGTACTAGCGCATGAGCTAGGCCATTTCAAACACAAACACGTATTAAAAGGGCTGGTTGTATCACTCACCACCACCTTTATTGGCTTTGCCGTACTTGCATGGTTAATGAAACAACAATGGTTCTTCAACGGACTCGGTGTTGAGCATTCATCGACTTATATGGCGTTACTATTATTTATGCTGGTCTCTCCTGCTTTCACCTTCTTGCTTGGCCCCGTTATGTCCTGGTGGTCACGCAAGCATGAGTTCGAAGCCGATGCCTTTGCTGCAAAACAAGCAAGTGCAAAGGAACTTATTAGCTCTTTAGTGAGTCTCTACAAGGAGAATGCCAGTACTTTAACACCTGACCCGCTGTATTCAGCGTTTTACGATTCGCATCCACCTGCTTCAATCCGGATTGCACATCTAAAACAACAGTCGGCTTAAGTGCAGTTTTCTATGTTGACAATGTTTAGTTAGTCTTTGATCGCATTCATTTTGGACGTAAGCCTTCAGGCTCGCAATACGGTGGTTGTATTATCACCTAAAGCATCGCATCCGAAGAATATGAATGGATCAAAAGTTACTTACACCAACATAGTAAGCAATAAAAGATATGGGCTACTTTTAATCTGGAGAGAAACAAATGAAACACCAAAACAACATGGGGTCAACGCTGGGGACGCTTACAGCATTACTCACAACACTAGTGCTATCAAGCACCGCCTTCGCAGAGGGCAATGCAACCAACGGCAAAACACTGTTTGATAAATCACAGTGCCAAAAATGTCATGGAACAGAAGTCTTCACCCGTGAAGATCACAAAGTTAAAGATGTAAAAGGCTTGGAAAAGCAAGTTAGACTATGCGATAGCCAGTTAAGCGTGAACTGGTTTGACGATGAAATATCGGATGTGGTTACTTATTTGAATGAAGCTTTTTATAAATTTGATGACAAAGAAGAAGAATGAATTAAAACTGGTTTAGAACATCCCGGTAGCCTGTGTCGAATAGACACAGGCTACCAAAATACAAATCCCCTCTCCTTTAAACACACTACAACCCACTCCCTAAATGTCAAAGATCGTTCTCTTCAATAAACCCTTCAACATACTCAGTCAGTTTACCGAACCCAAAGGGGTTAAGGGGATTAAGAATGGAGCTAATGGAGCCAATACACTTAGCGATTATATTGATATAAAAGGCATTTACCCTGCCGGTCGTCTTGATAAAGATAGTGAAGGATTATTGCTTCTCACTGACGATGGCAAGCTACAACACCGCATAGCTGACCCCAAACATAAAATGAGTAAGACCTACTGGGTGCAAGTAGAAGGCATACCCAACGAAAAATCACTACAACCATTACGCGACGGCATAGAACTCAAAGACGGTATGACTAGGCCTGCTAAAGTCAAGCTAATCGACGAACCTCATCAGCTATGGGATCGCGACCCACCTATCCGTGAACGTAAATCTATCCCTGACTGTTGGTTAGAAATCACTATTAAAGAAGGGAAAAACCGACAAGTAAGACGCATGACAGCAGCTATTGGCCACCCTACTCTGCGTTTAATTCGTTATCGGATTGGATCATGGACACTTGATGGTATTTGTCAGGGCGAATTCAGAGAAATAGCCCTTTAATCGAATACTTCACTAGAAAAGTCTGCCTATGAATCAGGCAATAAGCGTAGCGTGTGATCACGCTGATATAAATGCTTCTTTTGTTATGTCTGAAGTTTAATAATACTTAGTAACTCTTCAGGTGAATAAACAGCTAACTGTGTACCTTTATAGTCTTTTAGGTTTCTGGTTACGAGACAATCAACTCCTATACATTCTCCAGAGTAATACTGCACAGCATCTTCAAAATCTTTAAAGTGTGAGTTAATTGCTAAACCAAGAACTTGTTCATTAACTTCTGAAATATAGTGGATATTAAGAAGTTTTTGTATCTCAGCTTTTGCCCTAACTCTGTTATGCGCTTTTGCTATTAAATAGTCTATAGTGGTAATAGTCGTTGCACATAGAAAGCCCTCTATTTGTTTGTTTTCTGCCATACTCACAAGGTTTGCTGAACGCACGACAAATTGCTTTCTATCTAACAAAACATCTAGAATAATATTTGTGTCAAAGAGGACTTTCAAAGATATTTCTCCTCAAGGTGCTTTTTGTAATCATCTTTGTCAAGGTCATTTGATCCAATAACCCCTATTAATGAACTTGTAATAGGAGCAATTTTTTGTCGTTCACTATCTTGTGTAAAAACTTTGAAATAATCAGCTACCACTTGAGATAGAGATTTTCCTTGTTGCTTTGCATGTTTTTTAGCTTGTTGAATCAACTCACTTTCTAAACGAAGCGTTAGTTTTGTTTGCATGACAACCTCCTGACGTGTATAAATATAATTATTATACGTCAGGAGGTTGTCGAATTCAATTTAGAAAAAATATAACGCAGTTTTGGCGGATAGGATGAAGGTTACTCTATAATTCTAATTAATAGAGGTACCTTTAGTCTCATGTGTGCGTGTTTCGATGCCCTACACAGATGCCCTACACAAATAAGAGCCTTTAAAGGTTTTCTCTTTTTTGAAATTTGGACTACTCTTACCTTCCGATTTTAACAACACTAAAACTAATTCATTGTGGACATCATCTTCAGGGAATATCTGCGCGTAGCCTGGCAGTATAAATTCTACCTATTTTTGGTACTTTTCGGTCTTATTTGTGCGACCTCTTTAAGCATCTATGCGCCCGTATTTTATAAAAATATTGCTAATGGCTTTGCCGCGCCTTATAGCGATGCAACTCACGCGATGATGCTGCACAACTTCTGGATGATTGTGCTGTTTTATGCCGGCATCTGGACATCATGGCGCATTCTCGAATTTGGCATTATTCCATTGGATGCTGGCGGCATTAAAATTCTTGAACAACGTTGTTTCGCAGTCCTACAAAAGCAAAAATTTGATTTTTTTGAAAACCAGTTTTCAGGGAGTTTAATCAAACAAGCTGGTCGTTTCTCACGCGCTTACGAAGTGATTATTGACTGGTTTATGTTCCAGTTCTTACAGAACGTATTGAGCATCAGCATAGCCTTTGTGTTGTTCTATCAACAACAACCTACTTTTGCTTATTATTTCCTGGTCTGGGTGATTATTTTTGTTATCTGGATCGTGAGCTATTCCATTTGGAAGCTTAAATACGACAAACGTGTTGCTGAACGAGATTCTAAACTGGGTGGAGCTTATTCGGACGCTATCACTAACATCTTCATCGTGAAGAGCTTTGCGCTAGAACAGTATGAACAAGATAATGTCGATGACAAGGCTCAAGCCTCGTATGTTGCAAAACGTACTGCATGGATTTTGATGTTCATTTCCTTTTCGGTGCAAGGCATCATGACCATGGGGATCGAGCTACTGCTGGTATATTTGATGATCGACAAATGGCAGACGGGTACTTTTCAGGTGGGTGAATTTGTACTCTTTCAGTCTATTTTATTGATATTAGTACAACGGTTATGGGAGTTTGGACGTACCTTTCGGAACTTTTTTACCGCCTTGGCAGATGCCACTGAAATGGCTGAAATCTTTAGAATAGATGATGTCGAGACTGACAAGCTCAATGCAAAACCACTCATTATCAAGCATGGCGCTATTGATTTTCACAACGTCTCTTTTGCGTATGCAGGTAGCAAGACCTCTAACTCCGGATTATTCGAGAACTTCTCTTTACATATCAAAGCTGGAGAGAAAATAGCACTGGTCGGTGAATCTGGCTCTGGCAAAACATCGTTGACCAAATTGTTATTCCGGTTTTCGGAACCCCAGAGCGGTAAAGTCACTTTTGATGATCAGGATGCTAACGATTTCACCCTTGATTCATTGCGTTCACAAATATCGCTAGTGCCGCAACAGCCTGAATTATTTCATCGATCTGTGCGTGACAACATTTGTTTGAATACGGGCGCCAGTGAAGATCAAATCATTCAGGCAGCGAAGAAATCAAGTAGTTTCGATTTTATCAAGCGACTGCCACAGCAATTTGACACACTGGTAGGTGAACGCGGTATCAAACTATCCGGTGGGGAAAAACAACGTGTTGCACTGGCAAGAGCCTTTTTAGAGAATGCGCCTATTGTGATTCTTGATGAGGCAACCAGTGCGTTGGACTCAATCACTGAAAAACACATTCAAACAGCAATCTTTGAATTAATTGAGAAGAAAACCGCTATTGTGATAGCTCATCGTTTATCGACTATTTTGCGCATGGATCGAATAATCGTTCTGCATGAGGGTAAGATTATTGAGCAAGGATCACATCAAGAATTGCTTGATTTACAGGGCAAGTATGCCGCTATGTGGAAACACCAGAGTGGTGAGTTTTTAAAATAATGAGAAAAAGTAGTGCGATAAAGTAGAAATACTGCTGAGTTTCCACGCGGCGCGCCACTGCCATTAAGTTAAGAATTTTCTGTTGCTCAGAAATCACAGACTGGTCTGTGAAGTCATTGATATTAGAGTCCTTCGCAACTTAAGTTGCGACTCCTGAGAGCTTAACTTAATGGCTGTGACGCGGCGCGCGTAACAACCACTTGCAAGCCTGAAGGCTCACTTCCAAATGTATTGAACAGACCTGACGACTGATGATTAGCTCATTTTACCGACGGCACAACTCACTACCGACTTGGCCTTTCCCTTGAGTGCAGCAATACCTTCAACACTACCTTTTTCTGGGTAGCCAAGACTTAGTAGAATATCAATTGCTGATTGTTTGGCCGCTTCATCGGTGGTTTCTACAACCACTATCTGATCTTCGATCTGTACATCTACCGATTGAATCGCAGCATTCTCTAATAATTTTTTAGAGATGGTACTCGCACAACCGCCACACCGAATATTTTCAACTTCTATGTCGTATTTCATATTTACACTCCAACAACAGCTAAACGCTATCTATACATTTCATAAAAAATCTAACAATGTTTTCTTGGGTTTTCTCAAAAAACCCAGAAAAGTCTTTTTCTGTGAACTCCAGGAAAATCCATCGCCACTATTGTTTCCACTATAAATGATTGTACTTGTCGAGCCATTATCAAGTAAGTCAACTAAAAAACTTTCCAGTTCACTGAGCTTGTCTTGCCAACCATCCAGATCATTTCTGCCAGCAAACCCCAGTAAATCATCATAAATATAAATTCCCGATTCTTCGGGTTTGTGCGATGTATGAGGAATTTCAGACCACTCCAAATTATAAGCATTCGCAATCACCTGCCCTTCGTACCCACCCCCAGCAATAAATTTTACCGAGCTTGCAGGTGCTTTTTTATGATAAATAGTCTTTTCATGCTCAACGATAACATCCCATAACCAGAAACTACTGACGGTGCGTTGCCTGTTATTTTCTCTTTGTTGATTGGTGAATGACCCATACAATAACATTTGTAACTCATTCAGTTGACGACTCCATTGAACATCCTCAACCCCTTCAACGAGTGACCGTAAACTTGCACCTAAAGCATCGTGGATGGGAATCATGTTAGCGGGTTTGGTGTTCTTGGGTAAAAGCAAAAGCCAACGTGGTTTATTAACCCCATCATTATCTCTATTGTTGCCTTTATTGGAAACCACAAACTCCCAGCCATCTTGAGAGAAGTGTTTATTTAATAGCGTTAATAGTTGTTGTTGCTCCTCAACAGTCAAATCGTCAATGACTTGATGACCTATCACTATATCGCTCATTCCAGCCTCTAGCTCTATGGGTGCTGCGCATAACACATCCATTGTTTCGGCTTTATCGGCGCCATCAGTGGCAAAGTCAAAACGATAACAAGCATCGGCATGTGAATTTATATCCTTATCTGCACAATCACCCAACAGGGTATAAATCGAAGCCAGCAAGCCAGCATTAACATGCTTATTTTTTTTGAATGTTGAAAGTCGTTTGACTAATAAAGGAGCCGAAGCAGTAAAGTCGAAATCTCTATACCACACATCCAGAGGCTCGAATAAACCAGGAATAAAAATATGCTGCACTCCAACATGTTTTTGGGTGTTTGTTAGTGCGGAAAAAGCTGTGGAAGAAAAGACCATTAAAGTAAGGTTTCTATGGGAATAAATACGAATTGTAACAAATAACGGGGTTACTCATATTTATTAATACAGCTACGTACTAACTAGTTTCTTGGCTTGATTACAATATAGAGTTATTATCCGCGCTTTTATATTTTTATTTAAACTTTACTTGATAGGAATCTCGCATGACCATTTCATCATTCCATCCTCCCGTTCGAACTCTCATGGGACCAGGGCCATCCGATGTTAACCCGCGTGTACTTGAAGCTATGGCACGCCCTACGATAGGACATCTAGATCCTGCTTTTGTAGGAATGATGGATGAAACCAAAGAATTATTGAAATACGCGTTTCAAACTGAAAACAAATTAACCATGCCGGTTTCGGCTCCCGGTTCTGCGGGTATGGAAACTTGCTTTGCTAATCTGGTTGAACCGGGTGACAAAGTTATCGTTTGTCAGAATGGTGTATTCGGTGGTCGTATGAAAGAAAACGTTGAGCGTTGTGGTGGTGAAGCCATTATGGTTCAGGACGACTGGGGCAAACCGGTTGATCCCGATAAATTAGAAGCCGCTTTAACTGAAAACGGCGATGCCAAGATCGTTGCTTTTGTGCATGCAGAAACCTCTACAGGTGCTATATCTGACGCACAAGTACTCGTTGCTTTAGCCCATAAATATGACTGTCTTGCCATTGTAGATGCCGTAACATCAGTTGCTGGCTCACCTCTTATGGTTGATGAATGGGAGATTGATGCCATCTATTCTGGCACACAGAAATGCCTATCTTGCACACCGGGTATTTCACCGGTTAGCTTTAGTGAGCGTGCCGTTGCCGTCATTCAAAACCGTAAAACTAAAGTTCAAAGCTGGTTCCTTGATCTGAATCTTGTTATGGATTACTGGGGTAGTGGCGGTGCACGCTCATACCACCATACTGCACCGATTAATGCACTTTACGGCTTGCATGAATCATTGGTGATTTTGCAAGAAGAAGGACTTGAGAATTCATGGGAAAGACACGATAAAAACCATCAGGGATTAAAAGCCGGTATTGAAGCAATGGGGCTTTCATTCTTCGTTGATGAAGCAGATCGTCTACCACAACTCAATGCGATACAGTTCCCTGAAGGTACTGACGAGGCGAAAGTACGCTCTGAATTATTAAACCGTTATAGTCTGGAAATTGGTGCAGGTCTTGGTCCTATGGCTGGGAAAATCTGGCGTATCGGTCTAATGGGCTTTGCAAGTAACCAGAAAAATGTACTTAACTGTTTAGGAGCGCTAGATGCTGTGCTAACCGATATGGGAGTTGATATTAACTCTGGAAAAGCGGTCAGTGCAGCTATGGCTTCTTTTTCTAGCTAATAGCACAAAACGAGCATTTCAGGTGCTTATCCGAGAAGAGATAAGCACCTAAGTTAGGAGAACTAGCAATGCTCTAACACCTGTTATGGTGAAGTTAGCCCACACTACCATTCTAATCTAATAGGCTTGATGCAACGCGGGTCTTTTAGCTAAATCACCTAAATAAGCTTCAATCGCTTTTTGAACATCCTGACGAGTGTTGCCTACAAACTGCAAACCAACACCCGGGTTATGACTATTATGATTACTAGATCGGGGCGATACCCACACGACTTTTCCAGTGATCACTAACTTTTTTCCACGATCTAAAAAACGCAAAACCATACCAATGGTTTCACCAAATTGGTAAGTGCGATCTGTTGGTATAAAAATCCCACCATGTTTAATAAATGGCATGTAATGTGAATGTAGCGACACCTTGTCGCGTATAGATAATTGGAGTAAATCAGTTACTTCGGGCTTCACTACATCAAGCACTGCTTCTGACTGCATAATGTTGACCTCTTCTTTTTGTTTTCTATTGGGGAAGTGATGGAGCATATTGTCTGAGCGATTAAGAGCTAAATTGGGGCAACTCTAAAAAACTACTCTAAATGACTAAATATTTTTTACTTTTTTTAGTTAAGGAATCTCTGATTAAGTCCAACTCTCTGGAATTGATGCTTTAGCTTCACCTAAAATGTTAATTTTAAGCAACGTATGGCGAGCCTGAAGAGACTGTGCAAGTATTCCTTATGTAGGGTGTGCCGACGAAGGAGGCGCACCATGAATCAACAACTTATGGTGCGCCCCGTACCTCGGCACACCCTACAAATGAGATTTTTCTTAATACTTGCACAACCTCTGAAGGCTCACTTCCAGAAAACATGACTTGTTCAGAATTTTCTTAAGGGTAATAATTTAAAAAATGTTATGGGGCACCTCTATTAATTAAAATTTTTGTTCGAGGACAAGGCGGGTGGATTTTGAGACCCGCAGTGTATATGAAATACATGAGGATCGAAAAATTCATCCAACGCAGTAATCGGACAAAAAGGCAATTAATAGAGATGCCCTTGGGGTCTTCCGACATCACGCCATAATAGTAGCATCGATTCCGTAAACATAAGGCGATTTAGTGGATAGTCGGTCATCGACTTTAAGTGTAATAAATCCGCATACAGTTTCCAGAGGGATTCTGGATTATTAATACTGGATATAATTTGTGCCAAGAACTTGTTTGTACTCAGATTATCATCACCCGAAACGAGTAGCATTTTAGCCACAGCATGGAGCCATTTAAGCTGCCAATTCAGCAATCTATTGAGATCGTTTTTCTCCCAGTTTTTGGCAACTGTGGTGATGCTTTGACTCTGTTGTAATACAGCTAGTAGATCTTTAGCAAATTTATTGCGCTCATCCAATAGTGATTCATTCGCATCTAGGCTTTTTGCTAATAACGGCTTATTATCAGCGAGACTTAACATTTTCCCAGTGGAATGTTGTAAATTCTGTTGTTCAAGCCAAGCTAGGGATACTGCCTGATCAGGCTTGTTCATGACGATCAGCTGACAGCGGCTGCGAATAGTAGCTGGCAACTGGGTAAATTGATCCGCTACAAGAATAATAACTGTCTTTGGGGGGGGCTCTTCAAGTGATTTCAGCAAGCTATTGGCTGCATTGATATTCATTTTATCTGCGGCACTAATAACAACAACGCGATAACCACCGTAGCTTCTACTCAGAATCAGAAAATCTGTTAACTCACGTATGGCATTGACGGGAATCTGTTGTTTCCCATCAGGTAAGCCCACATGTTTAAAATCTGGATGTGCATTACTTTTTTTGACTTTGCAGCTTTTACATTCACCACAGGCATAGCCCTCACTATCTACCTGTTCACACAACAAACTATTCGCAAGTAGCGTAGCAAACTCACTCTTGCCGATGCCATCACAACCCGTCAACAAGAGAGCATGCGGCAAATGATCAGCTGCTCTGGCCTTCAAATAATTCTGCCATTGATTTTCCTGCCAGGAATAGACACGAGTTATTGTAGTGTTGGACGTTTCACTCATAAAATTTCGCTTATAACCTGTTCAAGTTGCTGTTCGACTTCTGTTAGCCCAAGACCGGCATTGATAATGCTATAGCGCTGAGGATTTTTCTCGGCCATCGTTAAGTACTGTTGACGTACTCGATTAAAGAACTCAATATCTTCTGCTTCAAAACGATCAGTTTCACCACGACTACGAGCGCGACCTAAACCTGTATTTGCATCCACATCAAATAAGAGAGTGTAATCAGGCCTTAACTCACCTTGCACCCAGTTTTCCAACTCGGCTATGCGCTCAAGCGAGATGCCACGCCCTCCCCCCTGATAAGCATAGCTGGCATCAGTAAAACGATCACACAAAACCCATTTACCTGACGCTAGTGCCGGTTCTATTTTTCTTCTGACATGCTCTGCCCGTGCCGCAAACATTAATAACAACTCTGTGTCGTGATGCATGGCAGGAAGATTTGTAGAAATCAATACCTCTCGAATGGCTTCACCCGGTTCTGTACCACCAGGCTCACGGGTATGTATAACGTCAGAAACTTTGCTAGCTAATAAACGTTGGATAAAAGGAATATTAGTGGTTTTTCCTGCACCCTCAACACCTTCGATTGTTATAAATTTTCCACGTTGGGTCATTGACCAGATCCTTTCTTTTCATTCGTAGTCATTCAAAAGTTCTACTTATTTTTACGCAAATTCCGTAAATATTTTGCCACGGCTTTATTGTGATCAGCATTGGTTTTGGAGAAATAAGAGGAGCCTGAGCCATCGCCTTTTGCTACAAAGAAAAGCACATCGCCAGCAGCAGGATGCATCACAGCATCAATCGCAGCTTTACCCGGTGTTGCAATAGGAGTTGGAGTCAAGCCTCCACGAGTATAAGTGTTATAGGAGGTATCACGCGTTAAATCTCTTTTCCGAATATTCCCGTCATAGGCATCACCCATACCATAAATGACGGTAGGGTCTGTCTGTAGCAACATACTTTTATCCAAACGATTGATAAAAACACGCGCTATCATTGAGCGTTCTGATTCATCACCAGTTTCTTTCTCCACAATAGATGCCAAAATCAAAGCTTGGTAAGGTGTTTTGATAGACACCTCTGGATCACGTTGACCCCAAGCTTGTTTTAGTTTTTCTTTCATCATTTTATGACTACGCTTTAGAAAATCCAGATCCGTTGTATCTTTGGGAAAATTATAGGTATCTGCAAAAAAAGCACCTTCAGGATGGGGAAAGTCACTCCCCACTTTTTTCATAATCTGTTCATAATCCTGATCTGTCAGCGTTTGCTTTAAGACCGAACTTGTTTTAATAGATGCGACTAATTGTTTGTAGGTTTTACCTTCTATAATCGTGTGCTTGTACTGTACCGCTTTACCGGAGGTAATCAGTTTAAGCACATCCGTTGGTTTCATGCCCGCTAGAAGCTTATATTCACCCGCTTTGAGTTGACTAGTCTGCTTATTCAACTTCGCCAAAGCCAAAAAATACAGCGCTGGCTTCATCACACCCTGTTCTTCTAGTTCTTTAGCAACCTTGCGAATACTACTACCTTTCGTCACCTCATAGGGTTGGCTTTGCGCTACAAGCTCAATAGGTTGCTGTAGATAGTTCGTGTATTGTGAATAGAAATAGTATCCACCCGCTAATGTGGTCAACACTATGAGCAGGAATAATCCTTTAAAAATTGAAATGATCAGTTTCATAACCTTCCTTGAATCCTTTTTTGTAACGCTTTTACGCTATCAGGAATAGCGTAGCTTATGTGTTTAAATTGTTTCACCGGCCATATTTTGATGATGGAATTAGTAAGAAACAGTCCTTGCGCCTGTTCAATATCCTCAAGCGACAATGGAACAGTATTCACGGCTATATCCATTTTTTCCAGTTCCGCGATTATACATGATCGCGCTATTCCCTCTACGCCACACTGACCAAGGTCAGGAGTGGCTATATCACCGTTCGTTTTAACGATAAAGACATTACTCATGGTCGCTTCTATCACGTTGTCATCAGCATCTCTAACCAAACCTTCCTGAAACGATGCATCTACTTCAGCTCGTGCTAACACCTGTTCCAAACGATTAAGATGTTTGAAACCCGCCAGCTGAGGATTATGCGATAAACGAGTTTCACATAAAGTGATGTCTATACCCGCTTCGGCATAGCTATCTGGATAATCCGGCCATGAATGTAATGACAAAATACGCGTCGCTTGGTCACAACCGTGCGGACTATAACCTCGACCACAAGAGCCACGCGTGATAATGATCTTCAAAATGGCTTTTTTTTCTACGCTTACGTGCTTCAAAATTTCTTGCTTCAGCAATTCGACATCAAGACCCGTTATAGCTAATGCATTCATACCACGTGTTAAACGTGATAAATGAGCGGTTAGCTGTATGGCTTGCCCATCTTGAATAGCAATGGTTTCCCAAACACCATCCCCATACTGTAGCCCCCGGTCACTAACGGGGAGGGAGTCGGTCAATATGCCATTCACTAGAATGTTGTTGCTACTCATAGCTTTCCCTCTAGACACCTCAACCACAAGAAAACGTCCTTAACAGACCTTTAGCTTTATGGCGTGTTTCTTCAACTTCATTTTGTGGAATAGAATCATAAACAATGCCTGCACCCGTTCTAAAGTTAAGTTGTTTGTCCTTCATCACCATGGTTCGAATCAATATGTTCAAATCCATGTCACCTGAATGATTAATATAACCTACCGACCCGGTATAAGGCCCCCTCCCTACTGACTCAAGTTCAGCAATGATCTCCATACAACGCACCTTGGGACAACCGGTAATAGTGCCGCCTGGAAATACCGCTTTAATGACATCACCAGGGGTTACTCCTTGTTGCAGTACACCACGAATGTTGGAGACAATATGATGCACATGCTCATACGTTTCAACCATCATTAGCTCATTCACATCGACCGTTCCAGGCTTGCAGATACGCCCCATATCGTTACGCTCAAGATCAATCAACATGATATGTTCCGCACGTTCTTTTGGGTGTGAAATAAGCTCCTGTAATAATTTTTCATCTTGTTGTGGATCATCACTACGAGGACGTGTTCCGGCAATAGGACGGGTTTCTATTCGCTTATTGGTAACACTCACCAAACGTTCTGGCGATGAACTGATAATGGAGAAATCAGGGTAATTAACCAGCGCAGAGAAAGGTGCGGGATTCGCTTGCCGCAGACCTGTATATATCTGTGCAGCATCCACCTTGTTTTTAAATGACCCATTCCATGCGCGCGAGAGGTTTACCTGAAACACATCACCTGATTTTATGTATTCTGAAATTCGAGCAACCCCATCAAGATACAATTGAGGATCTTCTTCTTCCAATTCAATAGCCAACGTATCGGGAACGGCTTCTAACGCTAATAACAAATCTGCTTCGACTTGTTTTAACTCCGGCTTATTCTCACGCTCACTTATAAACCATGACTCTTGCTTTCGATGATCAATAATAATGGCCGTTTTAACGCGTGTAGCAATAGCTAGAGGCAAATGAAATATATCTGGTTTCAAATTCAGGACAGGCTCTATTTGACCCGCCAATTCGTAACCAAGATAAACAAACCAACCACCACTAAATGGCAGTGTCGTTGGGTTTTTATCATCCTCTACACTTTCTACAATTGCGGATTCTACAATTGCGGACTTAGTAGAGGAAAATAACTCATCAAAAGCAGAGGTGAAATGTGTTTTAGAGCCATATTCAACCCGTAGCGTCTCACCCGGAAACGCAAAAAGCAGACTATAACGAGAGAATGCTGAAGTGGAACTACGCTCTAATAAAAAAGGGTAGCGTTCTGGATTGACTCGGTGAAGGGCTAGTAAATCAAGCTGCGATCGTAGTTTATATTGAAACAAGGACTAACCCAGTTGATGACTTGTTTTCATTATAAACTACACACAGATAGATACACAGAAAAATAGTTCTTAAACCAAGTATTTCAAATCTAGGTTTCGTTTCACCAGCACCAGCTCCCACATCTTCTACAAACCTATAGGCACCTCTATTTTATATACGTTGTAAATGCCTTTTTTCCTTTCAATCGGTATACATCAAAGTCTCTGTCAATAGTTGCTATCTCGTTTATTTTTAATTTATCATCTAAAAAGACTAAACACGCATCTGCAAAATCCATTGGTAAACCAATGCTTCTGTGATTTTCGCTACTCTTCTAGTTCTCGGACAGCCTCCTAGGAAAGCACTAATAGTGATCTGATTACAAACAAGGTAAAATACTATCATTTTAAACCCTATAAGCCCTGTGAAATGATTTTTTATGGCTGATCAATTACATCGATTTTTATTAGAAAACCTTCATGTCCGTGGCGAGTACGTCAAATTAGAGACCGCATGGCAAGACATTCTACAAACAACATTCTATCCCAAGCCTATACGTGACATTCTTGGTGAGGCGACTGCGGCAATTGCTTTGCTTGCAGCCTCACTCAAATTTAAAGGCTCATTAACGCTGCAAATGAATAACACATATCCCGTTAATATGTTTGTTGTACAAGCAAAATCCGACGGTTCAATACGTGCTATTGCACGATGGAAGGGTGATATAGATGAGAATGCACGCTTCAATGATTTATTCGTGAATTCCCCTACCCCTGATGATAGTAGTACTAGCAAGCAAGGGACATTGATTATTAGTGTAGAACAAGAAGACAATACTGAACGCTATCAGAGTATTATTGCTTTGGACGGCGACAATCTGGCGGACATTTTAGCTACTTATTTTAAACAGTCCGAGCAGCTGTCAACTTATTTTAGTCTGTCTACCAGTACGAATAGTGTTGCGGGATTAATGCTACAAAGTTTACCTTCTGAAAAAGAGAATTCTGGGTGGAATCATGCACACACTCTCGCTCAAACCGTCACTAAAGACGAACTTCTAAACCTGAATGTCGAAACATTATTACATCGCCTCTATCATGAAGAAGAGGTGCGCTTATTCGATCCTGAGGCCCTTTATTTTGCATGTAGTTGTTCACAACAAAAAATAGAAAACATGATACGTTCACTCGGTGAAGTAGAGGCTAACTCAGTTATTAAGGAACAGGGCAGCATTCAGGTTGACTGCCAGTTCTGCAATCAACATTACAGCCTTGATACTTTTGACGTGAAACGTATTTTTACTGAACTTGGTAACCCCGGAACAGGAAGTGTGCACTGAGACAGATAACAAGATAGTTAAACAACGCAAAATTATCCATATTGATATGGATAGTTTCTTTGCCTCAGTTGAGATTAGAGACAATCCCCAACTAAAAGGCAAACCCGTTGCGGTAGGTGGTTCCACAAGCTCAAGAGGCGTGGTAGCCACTTGTTCGTATGAAGCAAGAAAATTCGGCGTTCATTCTGCAATGCCTGTTAGCAAAGCCATACAAAGATGTCCCCAACTGATCCTCGTACCTGTGAGAATGGATGCTTATAAGCAAGCTTCGGCTGCCATCCGTGCGATTTTTCTACACTATACCGATCTGGTTGAACCGCTTTCTCTGGATGAAGCCTATCTCGATGTAACCGAGGTAAAGCATTGCAATAACAGTGCTACTTTAATAGCCAAAGATATCCGCCAGAAGATTTTTGACTCCCAAGCCTTAACAGCCTCTGCGGGTGTCGCACCGAATAAATTTCTTGCCAAGGTTGCCAGTGACTGGAACAAGCCTAACGGACAAAAAGTGATTACACCTGAGGAGGTGAGTGAGTTCGTGCGAAAACTTCCTGTTACTTGTATTTCTGGTGTGGGGAAAGTCACTGCAAAGCGCATGCAGACATTGAACCTAAGAACCTGTGCTGATTTACAAGCACTAGGCTACGATAAGCTAATGCAACATTTCGGCAAGTTTGGGGATAGTTTATATAACTATAGCCGAGGAGTTGATCATCGGCCTATCATCACACATCGCGTACGAAAATCATTAAGCGTAGAAGATACGTTTCCAGTGGATTTGCCCGATTTGGAAAGCTGCCTACAGAAACTCCCCATGATCTATAAAGAATTGCTGGTTCGTCTAAAAAAGTCACAACAGCAACAACATCTGATTGCGAAAACACTGTTTATCAAAATGCGTTTTAATGATTTTGAAACAACAACCTTACAGGCGTCAGGATCTCAAATAGACCTCTCAAGTTATAAAAATCTTTGTAAACAGGCATGGCAACGAGGCCAGCGTCCGGTGCGCCTAATGGGTATTGGTTTACAATTTTACCCACCGGACACACCTGAACAATTGCTTTTATTTCCAGATAAACCACTTTCCTAAATCTATTATTATGACTTTATTGTCATAACAATAGATTATGATTTTAAGATTGCAAATATGTGCAAGAGTTCCGACCCTTCGACAGGCTTGTACTGCTATGCAGTGCCCTGACACTTGCGCTGAGCTTGCCGAAGTAG
This sequence comes from Thiotrichaceae bacterium, assembly GCA_965224605.1. Taxonomy (GTDB): domain Bacteria; phylum Pseudomonadota; class Gammaproteobacteria; order Thiotrichales; family Thiotrichaceae; genus HyVt-477. Next base: position 23,080 of record CBDCZP010000004.1, on the reverse strand, counting down.
GCAGGGCTGTTCAATGCTACTACTAGCCCTCCCAAAATAGGGTTTTATCTATGTTTCTGGTAGGTCGGATAAGGAACGCCATCCGACAAGATGCTGAATTCAAACTGTTTGTCGGATGGCGCTATCGCTTATCCGACCTACCAGAAACGTGTATTGGTTACACTTGTACGATAAAAAGCTAGCATTGAACAGCCCTGCCGAAGTAGGTGCCGAATAAATTCGGCTCTACGAGTCGTCTTCGAACTTATTCTTTATAAACTCGATTGCGTTTTCGATCCGCTGTAAAGAACGTTCTTTACCAATGAGTTTCAACGTCACATCCAGCGAAGGCGACATTGCCGTTCCCGTCACCGCTACTCGCAATGGAGGCCCGACTTTACCCAGTTTAAGATCTAAAGCTTCACAGGTTTGCAATATGACTGCATGAATAGGTTCCAGCTCCCAATCATCAACTAACGACAAGCCGCTATGTAAAGCTTGTAGTATGTCAGCGGTTGGTTGCTTAAACTGCTTCTTTGCGGCTTTTTCATCATAAGTGGCAAAGTCCATGTAGAAGTATCTTGCAGAAGCCGCTAGTTCTTTTAAGGTTTTGGCTCGCTCTTTCAAAGCATCAATCACGTCGGTAATAGCGGGACCGGTTGTCTGATCTATACCTTGATCGTCAAAATGCCACTGCAAGTGAATTGCCACCTCTGCCGCTGGCATTTCTTTTATATAATGTTGATTCAACCATTGTAGTTTTTCAGTGTTAAAGGTAGAAGCCGATTTGTTCACATCGACTAGCGCAAACATGTTTTTCATTTCATCTCTGGAAAAGACTTCCTGATCTCCATGCGACCAACCAAGACGAACGAGATAGTTCATCACAGCATCAGGCAAATAGCCATCATCACGGTACTGCATCACTCCCACTGCACCATGGCGTTTAGATAGACGTTTTCCATCATCACCCAGAATCATTGGAACATGGGCGTACAGAGGAGGTTTTTCCCCTAATGCCCGAATAATATTGATCTGTCTTGGCGTATTATTTATATGATCATCACCTCGTATGACATGACTAATTTCCATATCCATGTCATCAACAACGACTGTCAAGTTGTAGGTTGGGGTACCATCAGAGCGGGCAATAATCAAATCATCCAGTTCGTTGTTGCTGATCTCTATAGCGCCACGAACCTGATCTTCAAAAATCACTGAGCCTTGTTGCGGATTACGAAACCGCACTACCGGCTCAATACCCTCTGGAATCTCTGTTCGACCAAAACATCGAGCGTCATAGCGAGGCTTTTGTTTAGCTGCCCACTGAGATTCTCTTAGTGTCTCCAGCCTGTCTTTGCTACAGTAACAATAATAGGCATCCCCTTGATCTAATAGCTGCTGGATGATCTCTTTATAGCGATCAAAACGATCGGTCTGGTAAAAAGGCCCTTCATCATAATCAAGACCTAACCAGTCCATGCCATCCATTATCGCATCAACCGATGCCTGAGTTGAACGCTCACGATCGGTATCTTCAATGCGCAGGATAAAGTCACCACCGCTTTTTTTAGCAAATAACCAACTAAATAAAGCAGTGCGGGCTCCACCAATATGTAAAAAACCAGTAGGACTTGGGGCAAAACGAGTTCTGACTTTCATAGCTGTTTCAAGGTTGTCGAAAGAGCGCCAGAGTAACATTGCAACCGTGCGATAACAAAATAAGAATCGAAACAAACACTCATGATCAAAACGCGTGTAGCTTGCCGTTGAGCGATTCTAAAGACTAAAGGGAGAAATCAAACCTCTGGTTACATTCAGCACTCGACCCAACCAAACACGGGATCCAGATTCATGAACGATGACCTGATCTTTACCCGAGATATAGGGATCACGCATCGTACCTTCTCGAATAGACTTTAGATTGAGATGGTATGCCTTAAACTGTCCGTTGTTTCTAGGTCTGAATAAGACTATTCTTTCTGGATCTGCTAACTCTGAAAGACCACCCGCCATGGCGACAGCCTGTGAAACAGTGGTAGCACTTTTAAGAGGGAACACTCCTGCTTTTTTAACCCTGCCACCCACGGTTACTTCTTTACTGGTTTGTTCTTGTACGAAGACACTTACTTGAGGGTTTTGTAAGTATGATTGAGATAATTTTTGTGCCAGTTTCTTTTCTAGCTGTTGTTGAGTCAAACCAGCAACTGGCATCACGCCAATCAGGGGTAAAGAAATTCGTCCATTTTGGTCAACACGGGTTTTGCCTGAAAGCTCTTCAACCCGAAATACATTGATTTCGATGAGATCATTGGGAGAAATCTTGTAAGCGCCTTCAGCAGTGGGTGTATAATGAAGTTCCGATAAATTTGAGAAAACACCTTTTGCAGAAGGGCTGTTCGCAGCCGTTGCATTCGCTCCTGAAGACCCTGAAGTTGAGTTATCAAAAGTAGAATTTGATGAACTACATCCTGAAAGAAAACCTAACATTCCTACTGTTGCGGCAACTGATATAATATTAATGTGACACTGTTTCATTGTAACGTACCTTGTTATAATTACCCCATTCTAGAGTAATACTTTCCGTATATTTATGCCCAGATAAATCCAGATAGATAAGAGGCGTGCTGGACAGGGTATTTATAATACATAATTCCACATCCTTCCATCGGAAACCATTGTTATTTATCTAAAAGGAAGAAAAAAAACGACACCCTGTACAGAACCCTTATATGAATTGACACTATATTTTCCATGAGTTTCGGAAATGCCTCCGATACCCCGTTAGATGAATTTCCGCGATTCTCAAAATCCATCCACCTAAGTCCTCGAAGGAAAATCCTCTTTATTTAGAGCCTCCCCTTATGTTACGACCTGTCTAATAAAGAATTTAAGGTGTTCATTATTAGTATAATACAGTAAGATACACCCATCCAGTGATACATTAAATTGTTATTACCTTGGGGCTACATCTATTAATTTGGGGTTTAATTTTAATCCAGCCAGATGCTTTTGAAATTGCTGCGTATCAAGGATACGTGTGGTCTTTACGATCATTCAGTGATGAATCAGTCAATGGCTAATTAATAGCGCCATGCCATGAAATTGGGCTTTCAATCCACAAATATCATCCATCGCATACTAGTAATATTCAGATAATGTTTAAAAAATGCTGAAACACATCTCCATAAAAATAATAGCAGTGGCCATTGGACTGTTGCTTATGGTTCGTCTGTTTACTATTAGTGAAGGTATTCCAATCTCAATATTGACCCGACCTTCTGCTGATGTAGAAACACTAAAAAAAGTAATTAAGCACAATCCAAATCACGCCTATGCCCATGAACAACTCGCATTGCTTGCGTATCAAGATAAACATTTTTCTGTAGCAAAACACCATGCTTTAAAAACCCTTCAAAACAATTTATCCAGCGGCATGGCAACTGCCATTCTGATGGGAGTTTTTGATCAAGAAAACAACCCAAAATTAGCACACCAGGCAGCTCAACTGTCAGCCCATTTATGGCCTGCACATGATGTCTCCATGAGATTTATAGCAGATCACTGGCTTAAAGCTGGATTTACCAGTAAAGCGATGAGCGCCTGGAACGTCAGTCTCAGCCAAGATCCACGCCAAGAAAATTTTTCTGAAGGAATAGCCGCGCAGACTATTTTTCCTCTTTTGAACAAAGCGGCTCAATATAAAGAATCCACTCAACTTTTCCAACCTTATCATGCTGAACCTCCCAAGTGGTGGGACGAGTTTTTCCAGTATATGGTGGTACAGCCTGAAAACCTTGCCGCTGTTGATCGGTTTTACCAACAAACACTACTGAATGGTAATGCTTCCGACACAAACAGAAAACTTTATCTCTCCAATCTCATGCAAGAGAACGAATGGCCACAGGCACATGATGCTTGGGAAAAAGGATTACCTGCAAAAAGAAAACAATATACGGGTTTAATATACGATGGTGGTTTTGAAAGTAATCAACTAAACGTAACCTACACAGATGACAAGTTTAGTTGGGCTGTCGGCAATAAAACACATGTACAGGTGTATCTTGATCGATTCAGTCGTGCGAGTGGTTCTTACAGCCTCCGTGTTGCATTTAATAACTGGGTTGATGATTATTGGGGGTATATTCGCCAACTACTGGTTTTAAAGCCCGGAGAATACACCTTAGAATATAAAACCCGTGCAAACATAAATACTGAAAACGGTCTCCGCTGGGTTCTATACTGCTTAAAAGACAAGCAAAGCGAAAAAAATATCGTAGAACTGGGTATAGGGCAGCCATTATCAGGTTTTTTTGACTGGAAAAAAGACTTTATAAACTTCACAGTCCCGGAAGATGCATCCTGCAAAGCTCAAAAACTGGCTCTAATCCTAGCAGGACGAGCTTCTGAAGCAAGAATACGCGGTGATATCTGGTTTGATGATTTCGTAGTACGGCCCAAAGACCCCAAAGATCAATAATTATGCATTTCTCGATTAATTACTTATTAACAACACTGACCGTGGTCATGCTGGCCTCCTTTCCTTTTATGGGAGGAACAGAAATTTTACAGACTACTCCCATCGTAGAAGCATTAGCGATTGTATTACTTATCATTTTTTTCCTATTCCAAAAGCATTTCGACTTTATCAATAAAACGATCTGGGTTTTTCTCCTGTTTGCAGTGTTGACCCCTTTGTTGTACCTCATCCCACTATCAGCTGGAATTTGGGAAAACTTACCCGGTCATGCAATCTACACACAAATGGCACAATGGATATCCACAGATTCGTCCTCTGATTCAATCTATCGAACATTGTCACTCATCCCTTATCGCACCGAACATGCATTTTTTGCCATGCTCCCGCCTCTGGCTATTTTTTTAACAGTTGCAGCATTACCAGAACAACAAAAGCGGTTTATTATCTATTTCATACTGGGCATAGCAACTGCTGAAGCCTGTCTGGCAATGATCCAGTACAGCACCAATAGTGATTTCTTTTATTTCGGAATACCACGGCTTAAACAAGGCATCGCTTTGGGAACCTACCCGAATCCCGACCATTTCGTTCTCCTTATGGAGATCGCTATTCCCCTCACAATGGCACTAGTGGCTTACGAACTTCAGCACGGCAAGAAGCGTAACGATGACGGTTCTAAATCAATGCTTCTTCTTATAACCTATGGAATAATGATTGTATTGTTTATCAGTGGTGCCTTTTTCTCAGGTTCTAGAGCCGGCATACCCCTTGCCATATTAAGCGGTTACCTCGCCTATAATGTATTTATACGGAAAAAAGATAACAAGCACCTTGTACTAACCCTGGTCATTATCATTACTAGTATAATTATCCTCTTCTCTTTCTTTAACCTCACACCGGTTATCAATCGATTCATCTCCAATAATCCTTTTGTTGATGGACGTTGGGCTATCTTCTCCAATAGCTGGGATGGGGTCCGCACCTTCTTTCCATTAGGTAGTGGCCCTGGAACATTCCCAGATATATACAGAATATTTCAGCCTATAGACCAAGCTCTTTTTATTAATCATGCCCACAATGACTATCTTGAGCTTCTTTTTGAAATAGGTTTGCTGGGTGTTATTTTTATAAATGTTTTTTTCTATATGTATATAAAAACATGGAAAAAGGTAAAAAGAATAAGAGTTCGTGAAATTCATTACTTACGAATAGCAACAGGTATCAGCCTCTTTGTCATGCTCCTGCATTCAATACTGGAGTTCAATCTGCATGATGCAACAAATATATTATATTTCGCAGCATTAGCTGGCATATTTTTTAACCGCATAAAAGGTAACGTCACAAAACGACATCACTCCTCAACCATTTGATTATAAATCTCGCAGGGTATCGGGCATTAGTCCTAACATCTAATCTCCTAGTCAGACTCCTTGTGAACATTTATCAATCACATTTTCATGTAACACTCATTATTATAAAAATAATTAATAAATATCATGGATTTAAAATACCCATTAATATTCGATTAAGCTAAGTATGGTATAAAGTTATGCAAGGCTGCTTACATATAAGTCGCAGAGCTTAGAAAGAAACAATAGCAAAGCGATGACAGCAGCAGGGCTAATTAAATTTGGGGAATATCATGTACTCTTTAAGCGTCATTTTGCGCAACAAAACAACTGTAGCTAGCATTCTGCTGATAACATTGTTTGCAGGATCAAACACCGCAATAGCTTCAACATCCAAATCAATACCGTTTGCCATCTTGTATAAGGTAGACCCAAGCAAACCCGCATCAAAATTTGAAATCATCACCGCCGTGAAGAAAAAGTTCAGCGGACGTATTTTATCGGTAAGAAAACGTTATAAAGCCCGCGGAAACGATTGTCATCACGTTAAATTCATCGACAGAAAAGGTGAATTATTTCTGATCCACGTTGGATGCAAAAAAAAGTAACCTCTTAACTTAAGGAATCTCTGAATAAGTCATCAGTTGTTCTCCTGAGCTTCTCAGACGAAACCACCTAAACCCTTGATTGTCTAGACAGCGATCAGGGGTTGTTTTTTGCACAAAAATCATGAGTGCTCTAAACCACTTTTTTTACTTACTTTTTACCTATAATCTGCTTATTTATCTTGCACCATTAGGCTAAAAATTGTTAAGGTATATCATACATCTGGGGCTACACTAATTGTTACTAGAAGAAACAGCCGTCTCTATCTATAAAGAGATATCTTACAACATCGCTGATAAAACCATGAGAAGAGTACATGAGAATACTAATAGTAGAAGACGATAGCGATATTCGCGAGCAAGTCAAACAAGAACTAAAAAAGACAGGCTTTGTAGTTGATACCGCGGCTGATGGGAAAATGGGACTACACTATGCCCTTGATTACCCCATTGATGTGGCTATTATAGATTTAGGTTTGCCTGAAATTGATGGCATCGATATTATCAAAAATATTCGTGCAAAAGGCTTGGATTATCCCATCTTGATTCTTACCGCGCGTAGTCGCTGGCAAAGCAAAGTTGAAGGTCTGGAAGCAGGTGCGGACGATTATGTCGAAAAACCTTTTTATTCTCAAGAATTGCTTGCCCGGGTTCGCGCATTACTGCGTAGAACAGGTCGTTGGGCAGCCTCAGAAATGATCTGTGGGCCGGTAAAACTAAACACCTCCGAACAACGTGTCTTCTTGCACGATGAAGAAGTCATTCTAACGGCTTATGAATACAAAGTAATTGAACATTTAATGCTGCATGCGGGCAAAGTGATATCCAAAACAGAATTGACCGAAAAAATGTATGACGATGACTCCGATCGTGACTCTAATGTCATAGAGGTCTTTATCAGACGACTCCGCATCAAACTAGATCCCAACAATTCTTTAAAACCTATTGAAACATTACGTGGACGAGGGTATCGATTCACCTTGCCGAGAATTCATGCTGCATGAATTCTCTGCGTGCCCGACAGCTCGTAAGCTCATTTGCGATCATCATGGGCAGTATTTTTATACTCGGTCTATTGCTGTCTACATTTATCAGCAACCAACACCTTGAAAACGAAAAAGAACGATTAAAAGATATTGGCTTTGATCTACTCGGCTATATCAATTTCGAGAAAGGTAAATTCACTATAGATTCAGAGACTCGTACTGATCTCAACGTTTTTTTTAACGATCATAACTTTAGTGATGCTATTGAAGGTACCACTGCTTACATACAAGATACCAACACCAAAATCATACATTGGCATAGTATTGATCCTGATGTAAACCTAGGTAACACCGCCTTCTCTACCATAGACTTAGAAAGCACACTGTACACCTACCCTATTTCCGTTGCCCCCAATCATGATGTGATTGAAAAACTTAAACCAGAAAATACTGATCTTGAATTAGCAAACGAAAACAAACATATCGTTTTCGCCTATGGCTTTGCACATTCTCCACATGGAAGATACCAACTAGTTATCGCAAAATCATCCGGTAATCTTGACGAGGATGAACAAGCAATACGCTCTCATCTGATTATCCTGTTTAGCGCTTCTGCCATGCTGGTTTTACTCGCTCAGTTGGCAACCAGTTATTGGGTAATCTCACCTATTAAAGACTTCGAAGAAGAAATCAAGCGGCTGGAATCAGGTGATCAAGAAACGATTTCGAATCCTTACCCTGATGAGCTGATGCCTATCAAAGGCACTATCAATGCCCTAGTTCAGTATGAGGTGGGACAAAAACGACGTTACCGTGATGCGTTGGATGACTTGGCACACAGCTTAAAGACACCTTTGGCAGCCATTCAAGGCTATATTGATCAAGCTGATAAGAATCCTGAAAAAAGTCCGGCTATAAAAGGGATATCGACCCAGCTAGAAAACATGAAGGATATTGTATCCTATCAGTTGAGACGGGCAGTGGTAACCAATCATCATGCAATGATCAGCCCTAGTGCGGTAAAACCTGTGCTTATCCGCTTGAAGGAATCATTACAGAAGGTTTATCATGATAAGAACTTCGAACTAGACATCAAAGTAGAAAAAGAGATCAACGTTCGTATGGATGATAATGATCTATTAGAGCTTTTTGGTAATCTGCTCAACAATGCATGTCGTTTTTGTGAACAGCTTGTTGAAGTGAATGCTCAACTCGATGGTAGCCACATCATTATCAATATTGATGATGACGGTATGGGTTTTCCCGATAATAATCCTTCCAAACTGCTCAAACGCGGTATTCGAGCAGACAGTAAAACCGAAGGCCAGGGTATAGGTCTCGCGGTATGTACTGAAATTGTAGAAGCAACGGGTGGCACCATCGAGCTACTCGTTTCGCCTCAAGTAGGGGCAAGAGTTCGTTTACGTCTGCCTGCATAGTATCTGCGCAGTATCTATATGGCATTTTATATAGTATCTACATAACCCTCTGCATAAATATTAAGATGTAAATCAGCATTCCAATCTGCTACATTCTGCTGCATGGCGCAAAACTCTCAACATACCCCCATGATGCAGCAATATTTACGCATCAAAGCAGAATACCCCGACACTCTTATGTTTTATCGCATGGGAGATTTCTACGAACTATTTTTTGATGATGCTAAACGTGCCGCCAAACTATTAGATATTACTCTTACTGCCAGAGGCAAAGCTAGTGGTGAGCCTATTCCCATGGCAGGTGTGCCTCATCATGCTGCGGAGCAATACTTATCGCGTTTATTAAAACTGGGAGAAGCCGTTGTTATCTGCGAACAAACAGGTGACCCTGCAACCAGTAAAGGGCCTGTTGAACGTCAAATAGCCCGCATTCTTACCCCCGGAACCGTTACCGACGAATTCCTCCTAGCAGAGCGACAAGACAACTTACTCACAGCCATAGCAGCACAAGAGCAGCGCTATGCACTCGCTAGTATCGACCTTTCCAGTGGTCGCTTTATGATCCAAAATATCAACGATGCCACTGAGCTTGCTAATGAGATTGAGCGCTTGCAGCCCGCAGAAATTCTTTATGAAGAAGATAGCAAACCTGCTATCGCAGATCATCACACGCTGACATCACGAGCACCTTGGCATTTTGACTTAGATACCGCAAACCAGCTTTTACTAAAGCAGCTAAAAACCAAAGATTTATCGGGGTTTGGCTGCGAAGATATGCCACTAGCTATTATTGCCGCTGGTGTACTCATTGGTTATGTCAACGAAACCCAGCGAACCGCCCTACCCCATATCAATAGCCTACAAGTTGAACGTAGCGAAGAAGGCATCATCCTTGATGCCGCCACTCGGCGCAATTTAGAACTGGAACACAGCTTGTTAGGCGAACACAAAAACACGCTGGTATCGGTTTTAGATAGCACTGTTACTGCAATGGGTGGGCGCATGCTCAGACGTTGGCTGAACAAGCCACTGCGCGATCAAACCATTCTACGCAACCGACATCAGGCAACGGGTAGCCTGATTGACCAGTACCGCTATCAAGACCTGCAAACTGAATTAACCGCTATCGGCGACATAGAACGCATCAGTTCACGTATAGCCATCGGTTCTGCGCGGCCGCGAGATTTATCGACACTGGGGAATTCAATAGCCGCTATTCCTACTATAAAAAAGGTGTTAGCAAACATATCCAATCCGCACATAGAAAAAATCGTAACGGCTCTGAATCCTCACAACGACCTACTTGATTTACTGCAAAGATCCATCATCGAAAACCCGCCCGTTTTGATAAGAGACGGCGGTGTCATTGCCCAGGGTTATGATGTAGAACTTGATGAATTAAGAGCCTTAAGAGCCAATTCCGAATCTTATTTATTAGAACTAGAAACTAGAGAAAAAGAACGCAGTGGACTGCAAAACTTAAAAGTAGCCTACAACCGTGTGCATGGCTATTACATTGAAGTTCCGCGTTCTCAATCGGATAACGTGCCAGCTGATTACATTCGCAGACAAACTTTAAAAGCCGTCGAACGCTTCATCATTCCTGAACTAAAAAAGTTTGAAGACAAAGTGCTGTCCTCAAAAGAACGTTCACTAGCGCGTGAAAAATATCTTTACGAAACACTGCTATTGGAATTAGCCACAGAAGTCCCCATGCTTCGCACAACTGCCCAGTATCTAGCTGAAACGGACGTGCTCGCTTGCTTTGCAGAACGTGCTACCCGTCTTAATTACAATGCACCGACCATGAGCGAGCAACCCGGTTTAATCATCAAAGCAGGCAGACATCCGGTTGTAGAACAAACGCTAGATACCCCTTTTGTGCCCAACGATGTGGAATTGCATAGTGAACGCCGCATGCTCATGATCACAGGTCCAAACATGGGCGGAAAATCAACCTACATGCGGCAAACCATCATTATCGCACTGATGGCATGCATAGGTAGCTACGTACCCGCCGACAGTGCCGTCATCGGCCCAATTGATCGTATCTTTACCCGTATCGGTGCGCACGACGATCTTAGCACCGGACGCTCTACCTTTATGGTAGAAATGACAGAAGCGGCCAATATCCTCAACAATGCGACTGCCAACAGCCTAGTATTGATGGATGAAATTGGACGCGGAACAAGCACCTTCGATGGCCTTTCTCTAGCGTGGGCATTTGCAGAACATCTGGCGAATAACACTCGCTCCTTCACCCTTTTTGCAACCCACTATTTTGAACTCACTCAATTAGATGAATTAAATCAGTATGTATATAACGTACACATCAATGCCGCAGAACATGGCGATAAAATCATCTTTCTACACAGCGTAAAAGAAGGCCCCGCCAATCAAAGCTACGGCTTGCAAGTCGCACAACTTGCAGGAGTACCCAGCAATGTCATCAAAGAAGCACGCAAGCGTTTACAGATGCTAGAGAATCAAAGCAAACACGAAGCTTCAATGGGAGAAACGCTGCCTTTAGCACTAAGCTTTGGCGATGAAACGGATGCAGTAGCAGACGCCATCAAAAAAGCAGTGACAGCCATCGACCCTGATGACCTTACTCCCAGAAAAGCACTTGAAGCGCTTTATCAACTCAAAAAACTACTATAAGCCTTTAGATAAATTAGATAGACTTACCATCACAGCGTCCCAATAGCTCAGCAGGATAGAGCGACCCCCTCCTAAGGGGTAGGTCGGGGGTTCGATTCCTCCTTGGGACGCCATACAAGCACTTCTCAACATCTAGATAAGCCCACCAATCCCATACACACAAACACTTATACGGAATTTACAATCCAAGGTAGTCTATAAAGGTCTATTGACATACCAACAAAACTGTTGGTATAACTGTTGGTACTTCCTGATACCAGCAAAAGAGATACCAACAAATGAAACTTACGGCTACCAGCATCAAGAATGCAAAATCTAAAGAGAAGCTGTACAAACTTAGTGACGGTCACGGCTTAGTTCTATTGGTCAAGCCATCTGGCGGCAAGTATTGGCACTATCAATATCGTTTTTCTGGCAAACAAAAGACCTTGGCTTTAGGCGTATACCCAGATTTATCACTCAAACAAGCAAGAGAGGCGCATCAGGAAGCACGTAAGCAGCTATCTGATGGTATTGATCCTGCTTATCAAAGGAAACTGGATAAACTAAAAGCGGCACAACAAGCAGAGGACAGTTTTCAGGCAATCGCAGAGGAATGGATTGAAAAGAAAAAAGGCGTCTGGTCTACAAGTCATTACAGTAATGTAACAAGCCGCTTAAGAAATAATATCTATCCGTGGATTGGCACTAGACCCATTGTTGATATAAGCGCCCCTGAGCTTTTGGCAGTACTAAGGAGAATGGAATCAAGAGGCGTACACCATACCGCTTTGAAAGTTAAACAACATTGTGGACAAATATTCAGATACGCCATTGTTTCAGGACGTGCAGAACGTGACGTATCAGCCGATCTACAAGGCGCATTAACTCCAGCCATAAGTAAAAGCTTCGCCACAATTACCGATCCTGAAAAGATAGGTGGATTGTTACGAGCTATTGATGACTATGAAGGCGAAATCGCAACTAGATATGCTCTCAAGCTTGCCCCTATGTTATTCCTTCGACCTACTGAACTAAGACATATGGAATGGTCAGAGCTTAATTTTGATAAAGCTGAATTGTGCATACCTGCAAGCAAGATGAAAATGAAGGATGAACACATAGTCCCTTTGAGCAATCAAGCCTTAGAGCTACTAGAAGGCATTAAACCATTCACTAGTAATGGTAGCTATGTATTCCCGTCAATCCGTACCAGATCACGCCCAATGAGTGAGAACACCATAAACGCGGCACTTAGACGCATGGGTTACACCAAGGAAGAATTAACAGCACACGGCTTTAGAGCAATGGCAAGTACATTACTCAATGAGCAGGGATTCAAGCCAGATGTGATTGAAAGACAGCTTGCACATGCTGAACGTAACAAAGTGAGAGCCGCTTACAATCGTGCTGAATACATGCCTGAACGTACAGCAATGATGCAACAATGGGCTGATTATCTTGACAGCCTCAAAGCTGGAAATGCAAACGTAGTGCCATTGAAGAAAGCACTATAAAAGAGTATTGCACTGTCTAGGGTAGCTCCTGAAAAGCTGGATACCTTCATCCAGTCTGACAGTGTGATTTTATTTGAAGGTTGCACTATGAAGGTGTGCTTATGTTTGAACATGATTACTACACTATACAGGATGCGCTGAAAGCTCTTAATAAACTGGATGACACAAGAGTTTGGTCAAGGGGTGACATTTTAACTTTCTTCAATCGTGGCGAACTATCTCTATCTGTATTCACTGAGTCTGCTGATGCTGTCTCTGTAATGGATTATGAAGTAAGGGAAGGTTTAGTATTGGAGCTACACAAGCTACGACAAGACAATGAAAGGTTTAGTGATAAAGGCGTTCAACTTGAAAACCAGATAGTAGACATTAGCTCAAAATATAAAACAACAGGAAGAAAGAAAGGGCATGTAAAGGAATTAGCTATTGATAGGATAGATGAAAAAGGCAGACTGATATTTATCATTGATGATTTTCACAGCTATCTAATGAAATCAATTATCTATGGAGAGAAAAGCGATGCTGGTACAGAGCTTTTTCTTTATCGTGATATTACCTATAAACCTTTACAGTCTACCAGTAAGTTTATCTATAAGGCGACTAGTGACTGTATTGGCTTTAACCGTGAAGAATTCAATAGAGTAAAAGCTCATATTCTAGGTGAAAAGCAGGACAACCAAGAGCCAGATACAGCAAGAAAGCTTAAGCCGAAAACTAACACATCAACACGCAAACATGAATTGCATGCATTAATTGCAAAGGTGGATAAGTCGTTAGTTACAGATGAAAAACAAAAACCTGGGGGAAAGGAAGTCTGGAAAAAACTACAAGATGAAGAGGGAGTGAGTGTTATACAAGAAATAACAGACGATGAAATCTTATGGAAAAGCAAAGGAGGCACTGAGCAAAAATTATCACGTGACTCATTTTCAAGTACCCTATCAAAAACCAGAAAAAAATATTAATGATTTTTAACGCTAAGAGCTTAAATTGCTACTAAGGCTTAGTAGCAAACCCAGAAAATGGTATTTATTAATTTAATTCACTTTTCTATCCTGCAAATAAGTTATTGAAAATAAATAAAAATAACCAAGATGACAAACAGTATTAATAATTATTTTTGCGGTTAAGCTTAGTAGCAATACGCTAAGGCTTAGAAGCAAAACACAACTGCTTTAATCGTGTCTGATAATCCATCAACACATAAAGGCAAACATGGCACAACATCAAGAAACATTCCCCACTACTGGCAACGTAAGAGCTAATCAAGCCGCGCCACATCTAGCAATAGCACTATCAACCTTTTGGAAGTATGTAGCAGAAGGCAAGATCAAAAGACCTATTAAATACGGTAAGCGTGTAAGCGTCTGGAGTGCTGAGTATATCCGATCACTAGGAGAAAACGGGATACCAGACAAGGTAGAGGTGTGAGCTATGGAAAGCATAAAAACTAAGCATCTGTCACCACTTCGACGCTTAGCACTAAAGTATATCCTTGAGAATCCTCGTTGCAATCGCTGGGAACTCGGAACGTATCTTGAGTCAGGCTATGCACCGGATATTGTCCAGTACATCCGTAAGGCTGGATACAGAATAATTACTGAAATGGTGGAATACACCAAGAAATCAGGTATTGAAACAGAGATCGGTTTGTATTCAGTTGATCCACGTTCTATCAAAGATGCAGAAAAAGCCATCTACGGTGTGAAAAATGATGGCTGAACTAACCCCATTAATCCCGTCATCGGAAAATAAATTAATCCCGCCATATTTATCCCGCCATGAAAATTCAAGCGGGGCTATGTGGGGCGGTGCTGGCATGGAAATGGTCAAAGGCGAAATTGCACGGTTATTTCTATTATCCCCTAAACCTATCCACCAATTACAAGGCATACCATCAACAATCTACAAGCATAAAATAGATGTGAGCAATCGCGTCGACCAGAAAAGCAAATTAAGTAAAAAGCGGCCTCAATACAAGTACACCACTAAATCAGAAACGATTAAACATGACGGTGTTGTTTACGGAATTAATTCTACAGGGTCGGGGGTTTTAACTGAGGTCATGCACAAGGCAATAACTCAATTAGATGTTTGCTTGATCAAGTGGGGGCGTGTGTTGGTCGTTAGATTCGACTTACATCAAAAGTTTTACACATCGGATAACAAGTATGTGTCTCGCTTCATTGAATCGCTTAGGAAGCAATTACAGCGTAAATATGGTTTATCTACCTTTGGTTATGTGTGGGTGCGGGAAATAGAGCGCAGCAAGTACCAGCACTATCATTTTGCTGTATACGTTGACGGTAACAAGATTAGGCATTCATCAAGATTTTTAACAATGGTTCGTTCTATTTGGCAGAACATAGATGATAAAAACCACGTTCCAACTATAAAGCATCCTTATCATTTTATAGATGATATTGATTCAAAGAATGGAGCAGTTTATAGAATATCTTATCTCGCTAAAGGTCGGGGCAAGGGTTACACGGGTAGATATTGCAACGATTACAGTACATCAAGATTGAAGGTATGAGCAAATGAGATTGACAGCAAAACAAGAAAGATTTGTATCTGAATACCTGCTTGATTTAAACGCAACGCAGTCGGCTATAAGGGCTGGTTATTCAGAAAAAACAGCTTATTCTATTGGAAGTGAAAACCTGATAAAACCTGAGGTGCAAGAAGCTATACAAGCTATGCAAAAAGAGAATGCAGAGCGCAATCAAGTAACTATTGATGAAATAACGCAGATGCATAGAGAGGCATACAGAACAGCAGAAGAGAGCAACCAACCATCAGCAATGACAGCTAGTGCAAACAATCTAGCTAAGCTTCATGGGCTTCTGGAGAAATCTTCTTGTGTCCAGCAAGTAAATATCATTATAGATGGCAAGGATGCCTTGGCATGAACCTCACAAAACCTCACGTAAGAACTTCATAAACTTCAGGTGCAATCATGGCAAAAGGACAAATAAAGCAAAAACTAACTACCGAAGTGAAACAGGATTTAAGCTATGCGTTTGGTATGGGCTGTGCCATAGCGGAAGCCTGTATACATGCGGGTATCAGTGAAACAACATACTATCGGTGGTGCAAAGAAGATACGGCACTACGGGACAGATTTAGTAAGCAGAAACAGAGACAAGTACTTAGGGCTAGGGTTGTTATAGCTGATGCCCTGAATGATGGTGATTTACCTACAGCAAAATGGTACTTGGAAAGGAAGCGGAGTAAAGAATTCAGCACAACGGTTAATCAAGAGGTTGAGGCTAACGTTAAAGCCACTGTTGACGTTACAGCACCGGAGATAATCAAGGCTATTGATGACTTGATGGACAAGCTTTAATAGGTACGGAGAAGAGTACTTATTACACGAATTCCCTCGCTTTCTATTGATGATCTAATGAGATACGAAAGACTTATAACAAAAAGATAAGAGATAACGACTCTGATGAAAGTGATATTCAGGCTAGATTCATGTTTCCTGGTATATTGGTAATGCTACGTAGGAGTTAATAAAATGAAAAATAATATGTTTTTGATAGTTTTGTGCTGTGCGCTATTCTTGTTTTTATCATTAGCTAATGCTGATGATAAGGAAAGCGCTATCAATTACGATGCTCTAGAGTACGAAGATGAAGAGATAGATATTTTTGCTGAAATGCGAAAGGAAGAAGAAGCCAAGCGTAAGTTATTCGAAGATGACACAGATATCTTCGCTGAAATCCAAAAGGATTACGAGGATAACCTACGGGATACTTTAGCTTTAGAACAGTCTGTTAAATCAGGTCTAAGCAAAGACGCTGCAAGTTTCAAAGAGAATTCATCTTTATCAAAAAAGCACGATATACCGTTGTCCGTTGTAGAGTCTGACCCTTCGCGTGTAAAAGAGATTGATCGGCTTGCCGCGTTCGACCTT
Source organism: Thiotrichaceae bacterium (assembly GCA_965224605.1). Lineage (GTDB taxonomy): Bacteria > Pseudomonadota > Gammaproteobacteria > Thiotrichales > Thiotrichaceae > HyVt-477. The sequence continues at coordinate 6,163 of CBDCZP010000004.1, read as the reverse complement.
CCTAATCTAAACAAAGAGAATCCTGCTCTTGCTACATTCTTAATGAATCCTGTTAACGCCGCTCTTGTTCAGGACAATATCGAACAGCTTAAAGAGATTGAGCGCGCTTTTGCAGCACGGCATAAATACAAACAACAAAAACTAGAAAGGCAACGCGATAATACAATTGTGATAGCTATGTTTGTACTACTTCTTTGTTTTGTTTCATGGCTGTTTCTAAAGCGCTTCACTCATACAGGCTGGAAAAGAGTAACTATTGTTTCAATGGCATCTTTTTGGCTAATAGTATTTACGACAATATTGTTTTCAAGCAGTTACAACTTTATGGCTGCATTCCTTATTGCTTCTGGATACACATCTTTGATTCCTATAGGGTTAGCTGCCGTATATAAAATAGCTATTTGGACTAAATCAGGTTTCAGTCAGACGTAGGCTTTTTTTGTACCTGATAGATGACAAGTCAAGTTATTCATATTATCGAACAATAAGTAATAAACGATAGATTTAGAAGGTATAAGTGCCAATCAGAAAGCCTCCAAAATAAGGAGTAGCATTATAAGAGTGTTGGTATTTATGTTGGTATTTTAAGCATATCTAAAACATATTTGCATTATACTTCAATATCTTGCACCATCTTTGCGACTCCTCCTTGGGACGCCATTTAACTTAAAAACCTACCCATTAAGCCTATGTTTTAACTTAGCTATCCGGACTATTTTTAGTCCTGAAGTTACTCTTGGACTTGAGCTATTCCTGAAATAACGCTCTGGGTGCAACCTGAAACAATCCCCTCAAATTCATATAACCACCGACGCCAACTAACAGCGCACCAGCAATTACACCGATAATCAACAGATACGGATTAATCGCGGGTGTTAGGTCAAATAATCGATAAGCCAATAAATTACTCACTAGCATGGCAAACACCGCTGCCATAAACCCCGCTATAGCACCGATCAGGACGAACTCGGTGATAATGTTTCTACGCAGATAAGAATGGCTCGCGCCCATTGATTTTAGGATAGCTATCTCTTTTCTGCGTTCGGCTTTTTGCGATTGTAGTGCTGAAAACAAAACCGCTATTCCAGATAACAAGGTAAAGACAAACAGGGTTTGCACGGCAAAGGCGGCTTTGTTGATGAGTTCTTTTATTTTACTGAGTATGGTGCCGATATCTATGGCGCTGACACTGGGATATTGTTTTACCAGTGCTGGAATAAACTGTTGGTGGTGTTGTTTGACATAAATACTGGTCATGAAAGTTTTGGGTTTATCCTGCAAAGCTTGGGGAGCAGCGAGAATAAAGAAGTTAGGTTGCATGCTGTCCCACCGCACTGTACGAAAACTGGTTATCGGTTGGGTAAAAGCTTGACCCGCTATATCAAAAGTCAGGGTATCGCCTAGTTTCAGTTTTAGCACTTTGCCGATGCCTTCCTCTATGGACAAGCCTTCACTAGCCGCTGGTTTGAACCATTGACCAAGGCTTATTGTGTTGCCTTCTGGTAGTCTGCTGGTAGTTGATATATTCGCTTCACGATCTAACAAGCCTTTTGCTCTGCGGCTATCAAAGTCTTCCAGTGTAATAGTTTTGTTATTAATTTGGGTAAGTCTACCTCGTATCATGGGGTATATAGAGGAAGGCTTCGATAAAGGTTTAGAGGAAGATTTAGAGGCCATAGCATGTTGCTGCAAGTATTGATTAATAGGCTCAACTTCATTTGGCTGAATATTTATCAGAAAATAGTTCGGGGCATCATCCGGCAACGTGGCTTGCCAACGATCTATTAAATCTGTTCTTAGTGAGGTCAGTAGCAGTAGGCTAAAGAAACCTATGCCGAAAACCATGATGAGTAATGCGATGCGGAAGTTAGCTTTTGGCAATGGCAAAATACGTTTCCTCATCGTTTGATTAGCCCAATGCAATAGCTTCAACAGCAAAAGAGAGACTAACCAGAAGCAAGCCAATATCACCATTAGTCCTAATAGCAATAAGATGCTTAATGCCACTTCATGCACCTGTAGCCAGATCAGTACAAGCATGCCTAGCGCAATGGCAACGACAGGCACAACGATGTTTTTTGTTATCTTGACCTCTGTTTTTTGAAATATGCTCACCGGAGAGATATCAATCAAACGTATTAGTTGAGGCAGGGAGAAACCTAACACCATAATCCAGGCTGTTAATAGACCGCTCAGTACGGGTAAGAAGCTGGGAGCTGGTAATATTTCTCCAATCAGGTCACGAAGTAAAAAAGCCAGTGCGTATTGAAAAACAAAGCCCAAAAGAATGCCTGCTCCAGCGGCGATAGTTGCCAGCAAAAAGAGTTGCATCGCATAACGTTTTAGGATGTATTTTCGTGATGCGCCAATCGTTTTTAGAATAGCTACGGTATGGGTTTCTCTTTGACTCAAGCTATAACTAGTCAACGCAATGGCGACTCCTGCCAGTATCACGCTAAGCAAGGAAGCTAGTGATAAAAACTTCTGACCTCTTTTTAGTGCTTGTTGGACAGAAGGCAAGCCATCATCCAAAGAACGTATTTTTTCTGCGCGTTGCAAACGTGGGGTTAACCAACTACGAAGTTTGGCGATTTGTGTGGGCTTTCCTGCAAAAAACAGGCTGAATTTGGCTCGACTTGCGGGTGTTAATAACCCCGTGGCAGGGAGATCTGCCAAGGGCATAAGCAATTGCGGCATAAATTCAAAAGCAGCCGCCCCTTGATCGGGTGATTTACTGATAACTCCCGATAGCTCGATATCCCTTTTACCTAGCTGTACAGTTGTGCCAGGCTTTATACCCAGCGCAACAAACAGATGCGGAGCTGCCCAAGCTTGTGCTGAGGGCAATGCATCGAAAGCTGCCGTTTGTCCTTGCGCATCTAACCCATTCGCTATGCTTAATTCACCAAAGAGCGGATAGGTTGAAGAAGCTGCTTTAACTTGCACAAGTTGCGACTTGTCATTCACTAAAATCATGCTGGGAAAGCTAGTAATTTGCGCACTGCGAATGCCCAATAACTGCGCTTGTTGTAGATAACTTTTTGCAATAGGACGGGGGGATTGCAAGACCAAATCACCACCCATAATTTTGCTGGCTTGCCGTTGCATAGCTTGATCTGTGCGGTCAGTAAAAAAAGTGACTGAGCTTACAGCGGTTACTGATACCACTAAGGCCAGAAATAACAAACGGCTTTCTGCAATGCGCCAGTTGCGCTGCCATTGTTCTAGTAAGTTTAATATAATATTCATTAAGTTGTTAATTGGTATTGTGCAGTTTTTGTAATTCCAGCTTGCCACTTTGCAAGTGATAATGTTGTCCGCATTGTGCCGCAAGTTGGTTGTCGTGGGTTACCAGAACCAAGGTAGTTTGGTATTCTTGTTGCATGGTAAAGAGTAGCTCAATAATCTCTTTACCTGTTTGCTGATCCAGATTACCAGTAGGTTCGTCAGCAAAAAGCACTTTGGGCTTGCTCACAAAGGCTCTTGCTAATGCCACCCGTTGTTGCTCTCCACCGGATAGCTGATTAGGTAGATGGCTGAGTCTTTCGCCTAAACCTACTTGTTGTAGCGCTTGTATAGCGCGTTCTTGTGGATGGTGAATACGGCTATCCAACTCTAAAGGCAGCATTACGTTTTCCAATGCCGTCAGGTGGCTCATTAAGTGGAACGATTGATAGACAAACCCCACATTGCCCAATCGCAAATGCGCTCTTTGATCTTCATCCATTGCGGTTAGATCTTCTCCAAATAAGTCAACATGGCCACTGCTAGGGAGGTCTAACCCTGCCAGGATGCTTAACAACGTTGTTTTTCCTGATCCTGAAGTGCCAGTAATCGCCACTGAACTACCCGCTGAAATCAGCAAACTGATATCATCCAGAATAATCAGGTCATTGCCTGTTTTTATTGGGATCTTTTTACTAAGATGGGTAGTCGTAATAAGGGGCGTTGGCGCCTCTGTTGACAAGTCTAGTGTAGTATTTGTTATTGTATTTGTTTTAGTCATTGAGTGAGCATTCACATGTTAAACCTAGAAAACGCAGTTGGATCACAAAAGTCCACGCAAGCTATTGGCGCACCTAGCAAAACAGAAAAACTTCTCACCACCAACAAGGTGACTACGAATTTTTCTGTTTCACTAAGCACACCACTATCTCACGCGTCTTTTTTGCGCTCAACTGCGCTTTCTAGGTTGAAAAAAATAGTCGCACTGTTTGCATCGGTTAGCCGTGCATGTGCTGTCAGTATATTGAGCTTTTTATTATTATCCAGTGTACATGCTGCTACGGAGGAAGATAAACCCGTGAAAATACTCGTTTGGGGTGATAGCCTCAGTGCCGCCTATGGTATTCCTGTCGAAAAAGGTTGGGTTAGTTTGCTGGAAAACAAGTTAGGGAAACGCGTTGCCATCACCAATGCAAGTATCAGCGGTGAAACCACTCAAGGGGGATTAACCCGCTTACCCGACGCACTCAATAAGCACTCGCCCGATATGATGCTACTCGAACTTGGAGCAAATGATGGGTTACGAGGAATACGCTCTGCTGTGATGCAAAAAAATCTAAATGCGATGATCAGCCTCGCAAAACAACAAGATATTACGGTGATTTTGCTAGGTATGAAAATTCCCCCTAATTATGGTTTGAGCTATACCCGCAAATTTGAAGCTGTTTTTTCTGATTTGGCGGAAAAATATCAGCTAGGGTTTGTACCCTTTATTCTCAAGGATATCGCCACTGATTACGACCTCATGCAAGCGGATGGTCTGCATCCTAATAGTAAGGCTCAACCCCTCTTATTGAACAATATTCTACCTGTTTTAGAGGATAAGTTACTGCAAAAAGGAGTTATTTAATTGCCTTGCGCATCAATCCATAACGTGCTGATACTTATACTAATTTAATTTATAATTTTATCAATTAAAGCTTGAATAATTCGCTGGAATAGATACACTATTGTTTACTTTTTTTAACAATGCGAACAACTAAGCTATTGATGATTCTAAGAAACATTTTAAATAAAAAACCTGCTCGTAAACTTCGAACGGTTAGCTTCGATGCTTACGGCAATGCAATACCGAATGTCCCTTCTATTAAAAAGAAAGGATCAAACATGGCAGCGACTATTGTTGAAACACGCAAGGTCGCTATCAAGCCTAGGAAAAAAACAAAACTCAAGAACTCAAAAAGCAGAGCTTCAGCTAAGAATAAGAATAAGAATAAAACTTCAGCAAAAACTAGAGCCTCAGCCAAGACTAAGAGCAAAACCTCAACGAAAAAAAGCATCATCAATCATTTGCTACCCGCTTTGCTCCGGACAACAAAACCAGCATCAAAAAACTTACCGGCAAAATTAAACAAGTCTCGTACTAAACGGACGCTAACAAAAGCTCAATATATCCCTAAGCAGGAAATACAACCTCGTGCACATAATATTAGTGAATATATCGAGCTATCCTTCAAAAGGCTCAATGGTGAGTTTAATAGACGCGAGCAGCAGCTAGAACAGCGTTTTCTTTTACTCGAACAACGCCACAAACAGACGATAGCAAGCAAACGACGTTGGCTTATTCCTGCCGCTTTGGTGGGCAGTATCGCAGGTGGTTATATGCTGTACGTACTGACTAACATGCAAGATTCTATGACGCTAATGGCCTCGAATATTCCCGCTATGAACCAGCACATGGGAGCTATGGCGAATGATACACAAGCCATGTCGGGCAATATGCAAAATATGAATCAGTCCATGGGTGCTTTAAATAACAATGTGACTTACATGAATCAACAGATGGGTTCTATTTCACAGTCTATTGAGCCGATGGGGAAAGCAGCTGAGACCGCACAACCTTTTATGGGAATGATGCGTTCTTTCTTCCCTTTTTAGTTTTTTCTGATGACCCATCAGTCTAAACCAAGAATTTAAATATTACTTTTCAATACTTCTAAGTACCACTATTCCGGTCCTTCGACAGACTCAGGATACTGTTATGCAGTGCCCTGAGCCTGTCGGGTACGAAAACCTTGCACTATGCGAATAGTGCTTAGAAAGTGGGTAATCAGGTGTTTTTTGGCTTTTTCACGAAAAACAGGCCTACTGCAAACACATCAGACATGCTTAGTATTCCCATCACTGTATTCCCTCATGTTATTCCTATATACTATTC
>CBDCZP010000003.1:0-7886 GCA_965224605.1 Thiotrichaceae bacterium | reverse complement strand
CAATTAAGCGTACAGCGACAGACTGTACCCGACCTGCTGATAAGCCACGGCCTATTTTTGACCATAGTAAAGGCGAGACCATAAACCCAACAATACGATCAAGAAAGCGCCTGGCTTGTTGGGCATTGACTCGGTTAGTATCAAGTTTGGAAGGGTCTTTGAAAGCTTCCTGAATAGCGGACTTAGTGATCTCGTTAAAAGTAACGCGTTCAAAGCGATCATCACCACCACCGATGACTTCTTTTAAATGCCAGGCAATGGCTTCCCCTTCTCTATCCAAATCCGTTGCTAGATAGATAGTGTCAGATTTTTTTGCCAAGCGCTGTAATTCAGAAACTACTTTTTCCTTACCGGGCAATACCTCGTAGTGTGCAGTCCAATCACCTTCGGGGTCGATACCCATCCGCCGCACCAGGTTGCCAGCGTCGCGTTTTTTCTTAAAAAGTTCTTTTTCTTCGGCAGACATGCCTTTGGTCAATTGGGCAAGAGTGGGTGCTTTTTTCTTTCCTGTTTGTGAGCCTCCTCCACCTTTGGGCAAGTCGCGAACGTGACCCACACTGGATTTTACAATGTAATCTTTGCCAAGATATTTATTGATCGTCTTTGCTTTCGCAGGTGACTCTACAATAACTAGATTCTTGCTCATAGTTGCCTGCCACTTAAATGGAGATACTATTGAATAAACGGACAACAATTACTTTTGATGCGAAGTCTAAAATAATTGAAAGTGCCAAAATCGCTCAATCATAGCTAAAAGATTTAAAAGAATATAGTACTAATCAGCAGTAATCAGGGGAATATTAAGGAAACTATGGACAAGTGCAATTATTTTATACTAGCTAAAACCTCATCGATTTCTCCGGAACTTCTGACTTCACACGCGCTTTAACCGAGTTGAATTTTCGAGTATCAGTATACTTTTAATGATAGATAGGTAGCTTATCGCTCATGGCAACATCATCCATCCAGACATACTCTGCTTCTTTATCAGGATGATTCATAAGAATTAGCATAACGACCCATTTTAGTTTGTCCAGATCAAAGTTTATGTCACGTAGCGCTAGTACCTTATCAATAATAAACTCTCGGGTATTAGCCATTAATACGCCTTTATTATGTAAGTAGAGTAAATAATCCTGACAATCAAGGTTTAACCAGCGTTTTTCCTTTGCTGAAAAAATTCTTATCGATAAAGGGTTGTGTTGAAGCAGGGTGTAATGTTTCTCATCATCAAGGCTTTCTAACCAGTCAAAAGCTTTACTGATTTGATCATCCGGGAAGCCGGCTGTTTGTAGATGATCATGCATAACATCACGGTTTTGGTTTGCATCACTGTAATCGGAAAAATTATCAAAAAGATAAAAAAGTACATCCAATGTATTTTCTTTCATAGGGGGACACTCGGTTTTAATCTAGTATATTGACCTCCACCACAGGCTTCGATATGACCCTGTAGTTCGAGTATTAATAGGATGGAGGAAACCTTGTCGATCGTCAATCCCGTTTGTACTACTAGTTTGTCTATTGGTAATGGGTCATATCCCATCGTCTGTAAAATAAGCCGTTGATCAGGATCAAAACAATCCTCTTCACAGGATACAGAGCCATTAGCAGATAAAGAGCCTTCAGTAATTAAAGGATCATTAGTGTTCTCAGTTTTCAAAGAACCTTCAACAGCAGACGGATTAAGAAACTGCTTCAATACAGGGCTAATTTCTTCCAGAATATGCTCTGCAGTTTCAACCAGTTTTGCACCCTGTCGAATAAGCTGATGGCAACCTCGAGCCAGAGGATTATGGATAGAACCAGGTATTGCAAAGACTTCTCGACCTTGTTCATTCGCATATCGGGCAGTGATAAGTGATCCACTTTTTATAGCGGCTTCAATCACTAACGTACCCACACTTAAGCCGCTAATAATACGATTCCTACGGGGGAAGTTTTGTGCTCGTACAGGCGTACCAATGGTATGTTCAGAAACTAAAGCACCCTGCTGGCTAATAGCGTGAGCAAGATCGCGGTGTCTGGCTGGATAGACTCTATCCAGTCCGGTAGCCACTACAGAAATGGTGGGAGCATGGCCATCCAATGCTCCTTTATGACTAAAACCATCTACTCCTAATGCTAAACCACTGGTGATGCATAAACCGTTTCGCCCAAGATGTTTAGCAAACTCATAAGCATTATCACGGCCTCCTTGAGTGGGGTTTCTGCTGCCTACGATGGCTAATTGCGGGTCTTGTAACAGATGTACATTGCCTTGCACGAAAAGTACAGGCGGTGGGCTGTCAATTTGTTTAAGCAAACTAGGGTATGTTTTATCGTCAAAGGTAATAATGAAGTGATTGTTGCTGGAAGCTAGCCATTCGATATCAACATCAGCAGCATTTTGGGGCGTATCAATAACAGCTGTGGCAAGCTTGGTGCTGAGCCCGGCTTTTTTTAATTGGCTTAAAGAGGACTGGAGTATGCGTTCAGGCGAGCCTATCGTGGTTAATAGTTTTATATAACGTCGAGGACCAATACCTTTGGCGTGCAACAAACGAATCCAGTGATGTAACTCATTAGGGTTTTTCACGAAATAATTGTGGTTTTCTTTTGCAGAGACAACTACCTAAATTAACATATTCAGGTAGTTTGGGGAGTCTCGAAATTAGGGGTGGTATTACAACAATATACCCAGGGAGATATACTGTCGTATCTTGTAGAGAACTACAAGGGTTTAAGGCTATGGGTTGCCGATCTTATAGCCTTTCTTAATATGATGATCGGATTTACTAATCAGTGCATAGCTCAAACGTTCATTCACACTATACACGATCATAGAGCCTACGCGTTCGGGAGGAAGTTTAACTTCAATGGCTTGTTTGCTGTGCCATTTGTCTAGGCGCTTTTGGTAGGGGTCTTTAGCTAATCGTGGTGGCGAATAAACACCTAAAATATGACCAGGGCGTAACCCATCACGTTGGCCACGATTAACAACCACTATCATGTGTTGACCACTAATAATATCCGCATCATACAGATTCATTATGGTGCCACGGACTTTATTACTCGGGGGGATAATGGGCATAGACAGCGCGCGAGGATTTGGGTTCACTTTGATGACTCGATCCCCTGCTCTGATTTCACGATTACTATTTTCAATGGTTGCGGTGGTTATATCATCAGGATGCACGATAGCTACCTGACCATGGTAGCTAATCTCAGTACCTAGTAATTCGTTGGTTTCGATATCACGCAATTCCTTTCCAACATGATAGACACCGTAAGTATCGCCTCTTTGTGAGTGAGCCAAGCCTTTAAGATAAACAGTTTTGTCTTTCTCTAATAACAATGTCGCGTCACGTGCGGCTACAATATAAGGCGCACTGCTTAGGTCATCTTTATTGGCTACACGAGGCCATGCAAGAAAAGGAGCCAGCGTAGAGATAGGTTCACCCGTACCTTTTCTGGTGATACGAATAGTAGGTATCAATTTTGTACCATTCCCTTTTGAAACAGCAGAAGTCTTACCGTGATGAATATATAAAATATCACCAGGGAAAATACGGTGTGGATTACGTACTTTTTGATTCTTATCCCATATTTCTGGCCAGTAAGATGGGTCTTTCAAAAACAATCGGCTTATTCTCCACAAGGTATCGCCTTTCTTGACTACATATCGAGTAGGAGCATTTTTACGAAAGGGTGTTGTTGAACTAGAACCTTTTGCTGTTCGGGCAGTAGTGTGTACGGCTCCCTTATTTCGCTCAGGTTTTCCGTAGTAAGCATCATATTTCACTTCAACGGGCGACACGTGAGCATTATCATTAGCATATTTTGTACTACAACCGGGCAGCATGAGAGTGAAAGCAGAAAGCAGTGTTAATGTTAATGGCAAGGATAACTTCATAATTATTTTTATTGTTATGAGAGAGTTGTCTGATCCGGTTTGAATCTGCTATGAAAAGAAACAAACCCATCATTATAATATTTTTTTACAGCTGACCGATTATTAGCGTTTCTCCAGACAGCTACTGGCAGGTATAATAACGAGTCACGAGAAACAACACATATATTTCGGATTTTCGGTATGACCGTATTAACAATTTTACGCTATCCAGACCCCCGGTTACGTAAACAAGCAAAAAAAGTAGAACACGTGGATGATGATATTCGGCGTATTGTCGATGATATGTATGAAACCATGTACCAAGCTCCAGGCATTGGCCTTGCTGCCACACAGGTAGATATTCACAAACGCATAGTGGTGATAGATGTTTCAGAAAACCACGATGAGCCGCTGTGTTTGATCAATGCTGAAATTCTTCAAAAAGAAGGCAGTGAAGAATCAGAAGAAGGCTGTCTTTCAGTACCCGAATACTATGCCCCGGTAAAGCGTGCAGAGAAGGTGACGGTGCGGGCATTGGATCAGCAGGGTGAAGCTTTTGAAATGGAAGCAGATGGCTTGTTAGCCGTGTGCATTCAACATGAGCTTGATCACTTGCAAGGCAAAGTATTTGTGGATTATCTGTCCCCACTTAAACAGTCACGTGTGCGAAAAAAATTAGAAAAAGCCGCTAAGCAAATGTCCTCTTGATCATCTTAAACAATAATTAAAGTAGTTAATAAATAAAAAGTAAAAAGGAACATGGAAAAATGAACGGACTACGTATTATCTATGCTGGCACTCCGGACTTTGCCGTTCCCGCGTTACAAGCTTTAGTTAATTCATCACATCAGGTTGTTGCGGTGTATACGCAACCGGATCGCCCGGCAGGACGAGGACGGAAAATTCGTTTTGGTGCGGTTAAACAAGTAGCCATCGAACATAATATCCCGGTAGAACAACCCCAATCATTAAAAGAAGAATCTATTCAGCAAGCCTTACAAAACTATCAGGCAGATATCATGGTAGTGGCTGCTTATGGATTGATTTTGCCACAGGCGGTGCTGGATATACCAACCTACGGATGCTTAAATATTCATGGCTCATTGCTGCCCAGATGGCGTGGCGCCGCACCGATTCAAAGAGCCATTCAGGCGGGAGATAAAGAAACCGGCATCACCATCATGCAGATGGCGGCGGGTCTGGATACAGGTGATATGTTGTACCAATCCGTATGTTCTATTACAGCGAGAGATACCGGGCAAACTATCCATGACAAACTGGCTATTCAGGGAGCGGAAGATCTGCTAATGGTGCTTGAGCAATTAACCAGGAGAGCGTTAAAGCCACAACCTCAAGACGATAGCAAAAGTAGCTATGCCCACAAACTTTCCAAAGCAGATGCCAGAATAGACTGGAACCAGTCTGCCGCTGAAATTGATCGAATGATAAGGGCTTTTAACCCCTGGCCCGTAGCGTTTACAGAATATCATGGTAAGCCCATGAAGATATGGATGTCAGCAATAAAAGAACATCAGAGTGCAGGGGAACCTGGAACCGTTATAAGTGAATCCAAAGAGGGAATTGAAGTGTCAACCGGGCAAGGAACACTGCTGATTCAGCGCTTGCAAATGGCGGGTAAAAAAGCCATGGATGTAGAAAATTTTCTGAATGGACATTCATTAAGTAGCGTCCGGCTAGGTTAATGATGAGATCAAACATTTCAGCTACAAACCCCAGAACGGTTGCCGCACAATCACTGTACCAAGTTATCTATCAAGGAAAATCATTGACAGAGGTTTTACAGAATGAAGCCATAAAAGCACTAGACGATACCGATACCGCGTTGGTAAAAGATATATGTTTTGGCAGCCTGCGTTGGCACCACGCCATCAATATTATGCTGGACGCACTGCTAACCAAGCCTTTAAAAAAGAAAGATAAAGATGTGGAATGTCTTATTCGTGTCGGCTTGTATCAATTACACTATCAACAAACCGCAGATCATGCCGCAGTTAATGAAACCGTTAAAGCTAGCAAGCAACTCAAAAAGCCATGGAGCAAAGCGCTCATCAATGGTGTGTTGCGTAGTTTTACTCGAGATAAACAATTCATCATAAAGAAAATCAAAGCGCATAGCTCCTTCCCTTACTGGATTATAAAACGTGTCAAACAGGCATGGCCGGAACAATGGAAAGAGGTGCTTGTTGCCAGCAATCAACGCGCCCCGATGACATTAAGGGTGAACCATTCAAAAATTTCTACAGCCGAGTATCTAGCTAAGCTCAATGCAGTGAGTATAGCGGCAAAAGCACATACATTAGTGAATTCTGCAATCGAATTAACGCAGCCAGTCAATGTTTATAAATTACCAAGTTTTGAACAGGGTTTTTCTTCCGTACAAGATGCATCCGCTCAGTTAGCGGCTCATTTACTGGATTGCAAGGAAGGCATGCGAGTGCTTGATGCCTGCGCAGCACCCGGTGGAAAAACAGGGCATATTGCAGAACGATGTGATCATCTGGATATAACCGCTATTGATAACGTGTCGCATCGATTAGCACTAGTAAAAGATAATCTTGACAGGTTAGGCAAACAAGCAACACTCATTGAAGCAGATGCCAGCGATTTGGATGCCTGGTACAACAGTGCAGGCAATCAATTGTTTGATAGAATCTTACTGGATGCACCCTGCTCAGCCTTGGGTGTCATGCGCAGACATCCCGATATAAAAATATTGAGGCAAGAGACGGATATTGAAACACTGGTTGGGTTACAAAAAAAATTGTTAGCAACACTTTGGACTATTCTAAAACCCGGAGGTAGATTGCTTTATGCCACCTGCTCCATACTTCCTGAAGAAAATGATTTGCAAATTAAACAGTTTGTAAGTACGCGTGAGGCAGAAAGTAAGGTAATTCCCTTGCCAGGAACATGGGGAACTCAATATGAATATGGTCGGCAAATTCTTCCCAACAACGACAATATGGATGGGTTTTATTATTCTTTGCTAGAGAAAATCTTGAAATAGATAGTAAAGCTATCAACAGGAAATAAAAAAGACGAAGGTTCTACAATCCTATACAGTAAGAGAAGTAGAATCGCTAATGACAAACAACAATGATATCGTTTTCATACATAAAGAGAATATTGATGATCTTGCTTTTACTGCTGCCGATGCAGAACGTAATGGCGGATGGCGAAGTGGATATTCAAAGCATCAATGTATCTGCGACAAAAAGTTATCATTATAAAGTCGATGGAAGCGTCTCTTTCAAACTCTCTGAAACGCTGCAAAAAGCCTTAGCACACGGCGTAAAACTCAATGCTAGTATTGATTTCACCTTGGGTCAGCATCGTGTCTGGTGGTGGAATTCTTCACGCTTAATATCCAGAATATCTTACCAACTAAAGTATCACGCACTGACCAAGCACTATGTGCTGAAAAGAAAAAACAGTGATCAACATTGGAGTTTTAGCACTTTACCTGCGGCACTTAAACAGATGGGAAAGATTGAAAAACACCCGCTACCAGCACTAACCTCGGTGATTGATGAGGGCAGTTACTACCTCTACGTGCGGGCAAAAGTAGGTGTTGCTTCGCAAAGTTTACCGTTAAAAATTCAGTCATATTTTAAGAGCAATAAATATCATACCAAGAGTGAAGGTGTTTTGTGGGCATTACCCTAAGGACATTTGTATTTCAGATTTTACCAGTAGCCATTATCGTATTACTACTGGCGATTTCCCTGACACTGCTAGACAGCTCAACCAGCAGTCCTGACTCTGCCGAGAGCATCGGGCGTTGGCTTGCACCTCTTAATATCACTACCCTGACGATATTATTTGTCCTGATATCAGTGAACCTAGTTGGCGCACTAAGAAATTTACGCGCAAAAAAAGCGGGTTCACGTTTCACCTTGCGGTTAATGACCGCCTTCGCAATATTGACGTTGATACCGGTACTCGTTGTGTCTTATTTCTCCATGAACTTTATCGGCCAGAAGATCGATAG
>CBDCZP010000002.1:0-251936 GCA_965224605.1 Thiotrichaceae bacterium | reverse complement strand
GCTTTTGGAATGCTCTAGGTGCTCTCTCACCATAAACAGAGCTGCAATACTTCGTGCTTCAGTAAAATCATCTCGTTGCAGCAAAGATTCTAACTCAGACATTTTCCATGGGATGACGTCTAGCTCTTCAGGTTCATCACCTTCTTCACGTCGCGGACTTAGCTCTTGAGCCAACACTATGTGAGTATGATGTTGCATATATTGTGGAGCTAAAGAGACTGCCTTTATTAAGACAAGATTGGCTGATTCATAGCCCACTTCTTCCATAATTTCTCTATTGGCAGCATGCAATATCTCTTCGCCCTTCTCGACTTTTCCCTTAGGTAACGCTAGTTCATAGCGGTCTGTCCCTCCTGCATATTCACGAATGAGCAAAACAGTATCTGCATCCAGCATAGGAACAATAAGCACAGCACCATTGCCACGACTAGCAAGACGCTCATACTGGCGTTTCTCACCATTAGAAAACTCAAGATCAAGCTGTTCGATATTGAATAATCGACTACTGGCAACTACCTGTTTTTGATGAATCGTTGGCTTGCGATGACGGGTATTTGATTTGTTTTTTGGCATAAATGCAGTGTAACACCATGAAAGCTGTATTCACCAGAAGCCCTTCCAGCAGAACTATTCACCTCGTATTAAACGCCCTTGCCCGGATAGTTGTTCAATAAGGGTATCGAAATTTTCGCTCGTTAATAGGAGGTCATTTGCTTCGGCAAGATCGTCACTCACTTTATAAAGTTCCCTAGTACCATCAACAAGCTCAATATATTTATAGTCTGCATTACGTACCGTCCATCCTGTTACATCAGTACTTTCGAACTCCGAGTAATTGTACTCACGCAGACCTTCACCCTCTGTGGTTAATAAATCCATAAAACTAAAACTGTCATTAACTTGAGTCGTAGTTGCGCCGAGAAGTTGGCCAAAAGTAGCGTAAAAATCACTGGTATTAACCAATGCGGTTTCACGTTCTCCCATTCTAGTCACTCCATTGCCTGCTACGATCATGGGAATTCGAATACCGCCTTCATAAATAGTGCCTTTGCTATGACCACGAGTAGAATAAACTTGCCGATCAAGTACCGTTGCTGGTGTGCCGTTATCGCCAATATAAATGATGATAGTATTGTTTCTTTCTGCGGTGCTCATGGAACTCAGTAACCGCCCTATTTCTGCATCCATAGCTTCTATAGCTGCAAAATAATACTCTCTTTTGTTAGCGTCAATATGCTCGGCAGTGCCGCTCAGTTCATTGCGATTATGTAAATCAGCCGGCGGTAAATGAAAAGGAGAATGAGGCGCCACATAGGAAAGCCACAAAAACCACGGGTTATTGTCTTGATGTTGCAAAGCCAACCAATCAATCGCTATATCCGTCATTTTACGGGTGTGGTACTCGGTAGATTGCTCTGTTGCGCCATCAATGGTTAACGTCCAATCTTCATAATCACTAATCGTTCCAGAAATTGTTCCAGCATAGTAATCCACGCCACTTTCAATAGGGTGGGAAACATCTGGATTGCCACCGCCAAGATGCCATTTGCCGATCACAGCAGTTTGGTAATTTGAACTATCAGATACTGATTTTAGGTAGCGTTGCAGGGTAAAAGTATCCGTATCTAATTCCGCAGGTATAAAGGACACATCGCTGTTTATGCCATGCATCCCCGTGATTAAAGTACCACGAGTGGTTGTACAGGCAGGCGTTGCCCACGCATTATCAAAGACAATCCCTTGTGTGGCTATTTGATTAATGATGGGGGTGTTCGGTAAGTCGGTAGAATAGCTATACTGAGCAGAAGCATCAACGCCTTGATCATCTGCAATAATGAGTAGAATATTAGGTTTTGAAGAAACCTGATTTCCGCTCGTGTCTGTGCTTGTGGAAGTATCTCCTGAAGTGGTCGAAGTAGAGGTTGAGGTTGAGTTAACTGATTCCGAACCCGTGCTTGAACCTCCCCCACAACCCACCAAAAAAAGGCTTGCCGCCAACATAGGTATAAACATCTTCATTATAAAATAGCCCTGATTATATTAACTGTAATGATTTGCGAATTTGTAAACTAGTTAGCGTCCAGAAGAGCATATTTGTAGTGTAATTCGTGTAGCCTGTGCTGAGGAACGAAACACGGGTTTCTTAGCTTATTGGTTCCCGTGTTTCGCTATCGCTCAACACAGGCTACGGCATATTCTGGACGTTAACTAACTATATTAACAAGACAACGTGAGGATAATGTGAGGTTGATATTTACCTAAGCAATTACCTAACCAATCCACTTATATCCCACACCATAAATAGATTGAATCATATCTTCATTGGTTAACTGAGTTAATTTTTTCCGCAGGTTCTTGATGTGTGTGTCCACGGTACGATCCGTGACAACACGCCCATCATCATAGAGAATATCTAGTAAATGCTCACGATGAAAAACTCGTTCAGGTTGTTTGCTAAGATGATGTAACAAGCGGAATTGCGCAGGCGTAAGATCTAATGAAACATCCCCTACTTTTGCAGAATAACTGGCTTCATCAATATGTAGCTGTTTCTTTGCTGCATGATCTGACTCAGGCTGTAATCGCCTTAAAATCGCCTTAACTCTGGCCACCACTTCACGTGGGCTAAAAGGCTTGCAAATATAGTCATCCGCACCAATTTCCAAACCGAGGATACGGTCTATTTCCTCAACTCTGGCGGTAATCATGATAATGGGCACTTGGCTAAATTGACGAATAGCTTTGCAAATTTCAATGCCATCTTTCCCAGGCAGCATAAGGTCTAACAAGATCAAGTCAGGAACATGTTGACGCACCCAGCTTTCCACCGCAAGGCCTTCACTAAGATGTGAAGTCTTAAAGCTACTGGCTTGTAAAAAATCAGCCAGCAAATCCGCAATAGCCTGTTCATCTTCGACAATAAGAATATGATTCATAATATAAAACTATTAAAGGTGATGCTCTTATTCCCATGCGCTGCGTGGGAATGCTGGTTAAACGTGTCAGCCTTGATTGATAACTCGTGACGCAGCGCGTCTGAAACTGCGTTCCCACGTGGCACGTGGGAACGAGGAAACACGTGCCTACTTTTCCGACCCTTCGACAGGCTCAGGGCGCTACTGTAGCAGTACCCTGAGCCTGTCGAAGGGTACGGAAGTCTTGGCACAATGTAATCCAGTTTGGGTTATCCAGAGATCATCAAGTCACTACTGGAAACCTCATTTCCAAAGCCAAGCCCCCCAAAGAAGAAGCCCCTGCTGAAATCGTACCGTCATGTGCTTCTACAATCGATTTTACAATAGCCAGCCCTAATCCGGCTCCACCTGTGCTTCTATTTCGTGAGCTTTCACCACGGTATAAGCGGTTAAACAATCGATCCAACTGATCAAAAGGACACTGGGCGACGAATCTTCAATGCATAAGAATAAGCGATTATCCTGCTGCATGCAGCTAACCTGTAGTCTTCCTCCCTGATCAGTATAGCGGATAGAGTTTTCCAATATATTGATAAATAACTGTCTCAAGCGTTGTGAATCTCCAAGGATATTCGCGCTAGAACATTCCATAAGTGACACCTTTAACTCAAGGTCTTTTTCCGTTAAGCGTTGCTGAAAATGATCCATCAACTCTTCAATGAGATCACTGAGATTGAGTGTTTCTTTAACATAAGCTAAAGCTCCCAAATCTGACAATGACAGCTGATACAAATCCTCAACCAGCTTACCAAGCCTTTTTACCTCACCCCCAAGTAATTGCACCGCTTTATCATCAAGAGGTCGAATACCGTCTTCGAGTGCTTCCACCTGCCCCCTTAAAATAGCCAAAGGAGTGCGTAATTCATGAGAAATATCGGCAATCCATTGTTGTCTGGATTGTTTATTCTCATGCAAGGTTTTCCCCAGATGGTTTAAGTGATTTGCCAACTGACCTAACTCATCTGAACTGGTCTGCTTGATCTTCTCGGTATACTTTCCTTCCATCAACCGCCTAGCGTAACCAGCAATTTGATCTATACGACGGCGTAAATACAAGGCCAAGACCCACGCTCCAATAAGCGTCAATAGCAATGCAACTAACGCAATTTTTATGAAAGCTCGTTGTTGATGTTCGATAAATTGTTGATCCAGTTCATCTACAATCTCGGTAAACGGTTCCATACGAAGATAGCCGATAGTAGTGCTTTCAAATACTAACGGTTTATTAATGGCATTCTTGGTATGCGCCCTGAAACCAACCACTCTATGTTGCTGTGCATCCAACAAGGAAAGAGCCTGTGGTGGAGGTGGAGGTCTTCTCTCATGAGGTGGCGGCGGTCGTCTTCTAGCCGGAGGAAAACGATCATTCCCTTGCTCAAATCCCCTGCCTCCTTCTTCATCTCTTCGTCTTCTTGGAGGTGGTCGTGGGGGTGGACGCGAACCATGATCACCAAAACGCTTACCTAGTTCTTCCAAACGAGGAGGTGGCTTTCTCTTATCTCGCGCCCCTCCTAAACGTGAGGGTTTGGATTCTCGAACATAACGATGCCACTGTTTCTTCTTTCCTTGAAGAAATTCCCAATCACCATAAAACTCATAATCATTGATAAGACGAATTGATAAATCATCAATGCGACTTTCTTCAACCTCATTGAGGTAATCAAGAAAGCCCGTTTTAACACTCTGTTGAGAAAGAATTAACGCCAATATTAAGATCACACTGGTAATGCCTACAATCGTTAACGCAAGTTTATGCCAGAGTTTAAACGTCATTTATTAAATCCTGCCAATCCTGAAAAAATCACATATTGACATAGTCCACCTTGATACAGCACATCGTTCAGGGCGCAATAAACGGATTAGAAAACTTCTCTTCAGTAAGATACGTATCATCGGTCAAGGTTAGCATGAAAGCGACTAAATCCTGTTTCTCTTGATTGCTAAGATTCAAGCGTCGGGGAGCACCGCCGCCCTGACGAAGTCTATTATCCAGATTAGGATGGTTCTGGATTCCAGAATTATAATGCTCAACAACTTGTGCCAACGTTACAAAACGTCCATCGTGCATATACGGTGCCGTCAGCTCAATGTTTCTTAGTGATCCCACTTTAAACAGACCGTTTTGATTCTGATTATTAGTAACACCACCTACTCCATTATCCGCATTGACTAAAGCTCCATCAAGACCATTATTAATCGCTCTTGATGGCTGAAACACTGCCTGATTGCCATTATTTCTACTATTCACATGGCAAGCTGCACAATTCGTTCGTCCCGAGAAAAACAACCCTCGGCCGCGATTTTCTGACGCCGTAAAGTTAGCGAAATTGTTGGCAACTCCAGTGTCATATTTACTTTGAAACGACATTAAAGAACGTACAAACTGTGACAACGCTAGAGATATTCTTTGAGATGTCACTGTAGAATCACCAAAAGTTTCCTCAAATAAAAAAGAGTAGTAAGGCTGTGATTCAATATTGCTTACCGCTTGAGCCAGAGTAAGCCCCATCTCTACGTTGCTTTGAATAGGGATTAACGTCTGATCTTCCAGCGTATCGGCTCGCTCATCCCAAAAGAAATGCCCATTCTCATAGAATCTGGAATTCGCCAGCGACATGGAATTTCTATCCGTCAAAGCACCCTGAAAACCCGTGCTAAAACGATCCGGATCAGTAAAACCATTAGCCTGCTCATGGCAAGAAGCACAAGACACCGTTCCATTCGCGGACAATTGCTTTTCATAAAACAACACCCGTCCCAGTGTCGCTCCGGTATCCGTCAGGGAATTGTTCGCAGGAGTATTATCAAAACCTTGAACCACTGCCACATTAAAATGAGCGGGCAAATCCGGATTACTGTAATTATCAATAACCGCTGGAATAGTCAGTGCCGAACTCACTTCAGTGGGTAAAGCTCTTGCTGCTGTCGTGCCACCTGTTGTAGCTGTCGTAGTGATTGCAGCCGTTGTGTTTGCTGTTGTCGTGGCTCCCGTAGTCGTCGTTGTGGATGACCCACCACCACCACAACCCGTCAACATCAAGATAATTGCTGCTAATAAAAAAGTACATGTTTGAGTTGATACTCGCATAATTCTCCCCTTATAGTCCCGTTAAGTAATCATGCAAATGATCCTATGGCTGCAATGTGATACAAATGTGAGTGAATTATGAATTTTGTTTTTACATCAAGTTTTCATAGCAATTCTACAACATCGCTTGAATGTAAAAACCCATCGTAGCAACGTGATAACTAGAGTGTGTTATTCTTGATACATAGACATAGCAACAACTCCGAAATAGCAATGAACACCACTTTCATCACCATCATTAGTGAAATTATCAAGCGTTATCCTCAGGTAACACTGGCTATCGTTTTTGGGTCTCTCGCTACGAATACACAACATTCAAACAGCGATATTGACCTCGCTGTACAAACAGACTGCCCGTTGGATGTAGCATTAAAAAAACAAATCATCGAAGCTTTAGCATTAAAGCTAGGTAGACCTGTTGATTTGATTGATTTAAATAAAGCGGGGCAACCGTTGCTAGGTCAAATACTTGCAACAGGTAAAAGGATAACCGGAAGTGATACCCGCTATGCAAGACTCATTACAAAGAATCTACTCGACCGGGCTGATTTTTTACCCTACCGCAATCGAATATTAGAAGAGCGTAGACAGGCATGGATCGGGATGTAATCACAGAAAAACTAGAATCCTTGCGGCGTTGCATCAAAAGAATCGAAGATAAACGCCCAGAAAATTTAGCACTTTTAAATAGCAATATTGATCTTC
The DNA here is from genome assembly GCA_965224605.1 of Thiotrichaceae bacterium. Lineage (GTDB taxonomy): Bacteria > Pseudomonadota > Gammaproteobacteria > Thiotrichales > Thiotrichaceae > HyVt-477. The sequence continues at coordinate 245,168 of CBDCZP010000002.1, read as the reverse complement.
AGGACATTATTGTTCTTAATCTGACACGAGCTATACAAACTTGTGTTGATATTGGTGCACATATCATAGCCGGTAGCGAAGAAAACCCTCCTGCTACCATGGGTGAAACTTTCGACACATTAGCTGCAATGGGAATTATTGATTCTGAAACCTCAACAAGAATGAGAAAAGCTGTAGGTTTTCGCAATATAGCTGTTCATGGTTATGATGAAATTGATTTTGCGATTGTTTATTCAATCATAACGAAACAAATGATTGATTTTCAGCAGTTTGCCAAATCTATTACGACTACACTCACCCAGAAAAAATAACCCCACCCATTTCGATTCCTGCACTGCGCACTTAAGATACTCATTCTCGAAAAGCTATGAGCTACTTTTCTGTAGGGTAGTTATCTATCATTTGCTATGCTATTGAGCTATTTCACAGGATGGAGTCCTACCTATGAAACCTCACAATACCAGTCTGAATTCTGCTGCTGCTCTAGAACCGATTTCTATAGATTGGGAATCTATTCAGACTGTATTTCTCGATATGGATGGTACTTTGTTAGATTTGCATTTTGATAATCACTTTTGGCTGGAGCATATACCCGTACATTTTGCGCGCAAACACGATATCTCAATTGACCAAGCTAAAACAGAATTTAGCCAGATGTGTGCAAACATAGAAGGAACACTGGATTGGTACTGTATTGATTACTGGGAGAAAAAACTGGACATGGATATTATCGCGCTAAAAAACCAGGTCGCTGATAAAATTGCTGTTCGTCATAATGTAGAAGCTTTCCTGAGGTATTTAAAAACAAAACGATGCCACATTGTGCTCCTTACTAACGCACATCGAAGAACGGTAGAACTCAAATTCAAGCACGCCACGATAGAACCCTATTTCAACAGAATCATCACCGCGCATGACATTGGTTTCGCCAAAGAAGAGGAGGGTTTCTGGGACAAACTACACACCGTTGAAAGCTTCGATATTCAGCATAGTCTTTTTATAGATGACAATATGGGTGTGTTACATGCGGCGGAGCAACATGGCATTGCACATTTATTGGCTATCCATCAACCGGACTCGCAACAAGCACCAAAACACACTAAACATTACACTGCTATTAAGTGCTTTAGTCAGCTTATGCCCCAAGCCAAATCATACGTCTCATGAATAGATTCTTTCGAAAAACAGTGTGGGTGATAGCCACATTATTCGTGACCTCATTCGTGACTTTTTTATCCACAGCTACTGGGCAAGATGCAGCCACAGAGCAACCGTTATTACGTGGCGCAAGCGCTGAAATGTTAGTCAATGCTTGTACGGGATGCCATGGTGAAAATGGCATCAGCTCAGGGCCTTCCATCCCCACTATTGCAGGGATGTCGTCGGTCTATCTCGTTAGAACTCTGCAAGGATTTAAACGTGACAAAATCCCGTCAACCGTCATGGGGAGAATAGCTAAAGGCTACACAACGGAAGAGTTTGAAAAAATGGGGGACTATTTTTATCAGCGAATTTTTATTCCCGCCAAACAGGAAGCTGATGTTGTGAAAGCAAAAAAAGGCGAGGCATTACACCGAAAACACTGCGAACGCTGTCACAGCGAAAGTGGTACTGTTTCAGAAGATGAAGCGGGTTTGTTAAAAGGTCAATGGAAAAGTTATTTATCTAACCAACTCATGGACTTCCAAAATAAAGATCGCAAAGCACCCAGAAAGATGACAAAAAGACTAAAAAGAATCTACAAAAAATATGGTGCTGAGGGATTTGTCGCGTTGGTTGAATATTACGCGAGCCAGTAACCAGGTTGGTCATTGTATAATTGAGCACACTCAATTATACAATGAAGAGAAACTAGAAAAACCATCATCCTAGGATCATGATAAACTGGTATCCATGACTGAATCTCCCATTATTCTGCGCGTTGCCGTGCCTCGTCCCCTGTTTCAGTTATTGGATTATTTACCAAATGGCAAAGACGACAAAACCCAAGAGGCTCAAGAAGCCCAAGCTGGCTGCCGTGTACGTGTACCCTTTGGGCATACTGAAGTCACCGGAGTTATCGTCAAGGTAGTTGAGTCATCAGAATTCAGCGAGCTTAAAGCCATTCTTGAATTACTGGATAGTGAACCACTCCTCGATGAAAACACCCTAAAACTACTACTCTGGGCAAGCCAGTATTATCACCACCCTGTTGGTGATGTAGTGGCTCATGCTTTACCTTTGGCGTTACGTGGTCAACGCAAAGTTCCTAAAACGGCAATCTGGACAGCCTGTGCTAAAACCGGCGAGCAAACTGATAACCTCTCACGCGCACCCAAACAGTTAGCTGTTTTCGAAGCTATTTCAACATCCCAGAATGGTCTCAATGAAGTCGAGTTACAGACTACATTGGGTAAAAATGTAAAAACACTCATCCGTCAGTTGGTTAAAAAATCACTCATTGAGAGTTTGCATGCTGAATTCTATTTCCCCACTGATACTTCAGCAGACCCAAACGATCCCATAACAAAACTTGAGCTTACCGACGAACAACAAAGCTGTATTCAACAAATTGATGCCGCCAAGCCTTATTTATTACACGGTGTAACCGGTAGTGGGAAAACCGAAGTCTATCTTCGAACTATTGAGCCTATTTTAAAAGCCCATCAACAAGTGCTTATTCTTGTCCCTGAAATTGGTTTAACCCCCCAATTGCTCAGTCGTTTTGTTGATTATTTTTCTCCCGCTAATTTTACCCATGATCAACCTGTCAACATAGCCATCATGCATTCCAAACTTTCCGATGGCGAACGCATGATGGCATGGCTTGCTGCCAAAACGGGTCAACTAGATGTCCTGATTGGTACACGTTCTGCGGTCTTTGCACCCATGCCCAGACTAGGTATGATCATTATTGATGAGGAACATGACAGCTCGCTAAAACAACAAGAAGGCTTTCGTTATCATGCGCGCGATCTTGCGGTAAAACGCGCTTATGATCTCAGTATTCCTATTATTTTAGGGAGTGCCACTCCTTCATTAGAGACCCTCCATAATAGTGACTTGCAACGCTATCATTACTTGCACTTAAGCAAACGACCCGGTGCACGCGCACACCCCACTGTGTTAGTTCAAGATATCCGTGGTTTACCGTTGGATTCGGGCGTCTGCTCACCGCTACTAAGCGCTATCCGCGAGCATATTGCGGCAGGCAATCAAGTCATGCTGTTTCTGAATAGACGCGGTTTTGCGCCGACTCTATTATGTCCAAAATGCGGCTGGCATGCCGAATGTCCGGGTTGTGATGCGAATATGACATATCACTCAAACTCGCAACGACTAAAATGTCATCGCTGTGATTTTGAACGCCCCGTAGATAATAGCTGCCCTGAATGTGGCAACACTCACATCACCACACGAGGTCAAGGTACTGAGCGCATAGAGCAAAAACTGCAAACTCACTTTCCTGACACGCAGATTATTCGGGTGGATAGGGACACCACTAGCCGCAAGGGTGCATTACAGCAAAAACTGGATCTGGTTAATCAAGGTGAAGCGGCTATTTTAATTGGTACGCAAATGCTGGCAAAAGGCCATGACTTTCCTAACCTGACTTTAGTCGGCATTTTAGATGTGGATCAATCCCTGTTTAGTACTGATTTCCGCGCCTGGGAACGTTTGGCTCAACTAATCATTCAGGTTTCAGGACGTGCTGGCAGAGCTGAGAAAAAAGGCACTGTCATGCTACAAACTACTCAACCGGATCATCCTTTTTTCCAGACTTTGTTATCTCAAGGCTATTTGGCTATTGCTCAACAATCCTTGTCTGAACGTAAAAACTGGTATTTCCCACCCTATTCCTATCAGGCTTTAATTCGTGCCAACGCGGCTAAACAAGAGAATGCTATTGGCTTTTTGAGGAAGGTAAAAGAACAACTGGAACCGTATCAATCTAATGATTTCGTCTTGTTAGGACCAGCACCCTCACCCATCGAGAAACGGGCTAATCGCTATAGAGCACAACTATTGGTCACGGCTGTAACGAGGAAACAATTGCATCAAGCATTAGGATTGCTCATTCAGAACAGTAGTAGCATCCGCAAAACTGGAGCCGTTCGATGGTCGGTCGATGTTGACCCTATTGACTATGTTTGACTACTCAAGTGAACTAACAACAAATCGAATACTACCGAGGTGAATCATGCTCACTTCCAATACAAATGGACTTAATCAGAGCTTCCTTATATAAATATTTTTGAAAAAGTTTATAAAATCTTTATGAATTAAATTTCCGTCTCGGTTATCTTATCCTTGAAATAACCTAAAGTGTGGCTATTACAACAACTAGAAATAAAAGAGAAAATACAGAGAGAACAACATGAATAATGTAACTAAAACCTTATCCTTACTTACCTTAAGCTTTTCCAGCTTTTTAATGAGTACTTCGGCTTTTGCCAAAACCGATTCCGTTGTCCTTGGCATGGGTTGCTTTTGGGGCGCAGAAAAATATATGGCAAAGATTCCCGGAGTAACCGATGTTGAAAGTGGTTATGCCGGTGGTGATTACAAAAATGCCACCTACAAAGGTGTGCTTATGCATGAGAAAAAATTGAAATTTGGGATAACCAAGGTGCGTAATCATGCCGAAGTAATAAAGGTCACTTTCGATGATGAGAAGGTAGATTTGAAAACAGTCCTCGCTACTTTCTGGGAAACGCATGACCCCACACAAGGGGATCGACAAGGTAATGATGTCGGTACTACTTATCGTAGTGCCATTTTTTATCATAACGATGAACAAAGACAAATAGCACTTAACACGAGAGATATTTATCAGAAGGCATTAACCAAAGCCAAGTTTCCTGAAATCACCACCGAAATAGCAAAGCTTAAAAACTATGCGACCGCTGAGGAATATCACCAGGATTATCTGGTTAAAAACCCCAATGGTTACTGTGCTTTGAAAGGAACCAAAGTAGCTTATCCCGGTTCTAGCCGAACCTTTGCAGCACCGGCAAAACCTTTGAATGCAGACAAGCTGAATTTCGAGCGTCAGCTTGTTGTTTTTGAAGCTGAGGATTGTCAGTTTTGTAAACTATTCAAAAAAGAGGTATTAAGCACATGGAAAGCTGACACTGCCGTTACTACAACCATGAGTACTAAGCCTCCAAAAGACTGGAAACTTAAGAAAACACTCTTTGCAACACCTACTATTGTGTTATTTGAAAAGGGAGTAGAAGTCTCTCGTTATACCGGTTACAACGGAGAAAAACCTCGTTTCTGGAAATGGTTAGGGTTTCAACTACTTTCACCTGCACAGCAAAAAATTGCTTTTAAAAATGGCACCGAACGCGCTTTTACAGGCTCCAACCTTGACGAGACACGCCCCGGTAAATTCGTCGACCCCATCACAGGGGAGACTTTGTTTTATACCAATAAAAAGTTCAAAAGTGGCACGGGATGGCCTAGCTTTTTTGATCCCGTCAAAGGTTCTATCACACTGCATAAAGATACTAAGATGGGTATGACCCGTACCGAAGTACGCAGTGCCAGCTCTGGAATCCATTTAGGTCATGTATTTAACGATGGCCCAGCTCCTACATACAAGCGTTATTGTATTAATGGGAATGTGCTAAAGTTTATTCCTGATGTGACAAAAGGAACTGCAAAGGGTACCTCTATTAATTAGAATTTTGTTCGAGTACAAGGCGGATGAATTTTGAGAACCTCAGTGTATAAGGATACATGAGGATCGCAAAAAATCATCCAACGCCGTAATCGGGCGAAAAGGCAATTAATAGAGGTGCCCTGTAAAGAAATAAGCCAGACAAACTAACCTCTGAGGTGCTGCATCTGCATCACTTCAGAGGATTTTTTCTCACGCAGACTACCTACTCCAGCAAAAACTACTCCAGCAAAAACTACTCCAGCAACATAGGCTGTGAAAAAGTAGGAGTGCGAGGGGTCGACATAGGTGAAGGAACCCCATCATAGTAAACTGGACTACTATCCCCATGGTTCTCAACCACTTCAAGACCTTTCTTGGCTGAACTATACCTATATTTAACATGACGAAAACTCGTACCTACATTATGCATGAGTGAACTAATGCTTACGGACAGAGCACTCCCTTCTTGTCTAATCACATACTGATCACCATTTGTGCTATCTCCTTTTGCATAGAAGCTAATATCATTTGGGATTCGCTGATAGCTATCCCTCTGGCTCATACATACCACTACTTCTACGAACGAACCATGTAACTCTAAAAAGACATAATCCATCTTTTTATCCTTATTATAATCGTAGCTTATCAATCCATTTTCTATAGGTTGCTCTAGTGTTTTTTGGTAACGATATTCACGGTAAAGTGATTTTACCGCTTTAAAATGGGGATCTGAATGGTAGCAAACATTAGGTACTTGAGGCTTATTTTGTAAGTTAGTTGTAGCAGTTTTACGCTTCAAACATGCTTGTATTAATTGAATCCTACGCCCTGTTTTCTCATTTGCTACATACTCAGGCACACTTAAACACCATTTATTTTGTTGTTGCTTATCAACTTTCCAAAGTGCTCCCGTTAAGCCACATTGAAACTTTATGTTCTTTTGTTGATACTCCGCAGCATTTTCACTGAAATAGCGACATCGCCTCTCATTCTCTTTTCGATTATCAATTTCATCCATGGACGGCATGCGAATTTCAGCAGAAGCTTGGGCTAGCAAACTCCCTATAGCTATGAGCAATACCATGACTGTCTTTTTCATACTGAGTAATCCTATTCTAATGAAATCAGGTCGAGCCTATTAATTGCCTAGTGATTGCCTATAACCAGAGGAGTTCCCCTTATATCATCACCAAAACTTTTATCTAGCTTTGTCATACCCTCAACAGCCAGCCATAGCATATCAGCACTTAGAATATTACTTCCCATGCGAGTTTGATAAGAAATAATAGGACCCGCAGAAACGGCTTCGACCGAATGAACCATTTTTTTGAGTACCAACAAAATGTGTGGGTCACGATTAGTCACAGGACTATTTTTCCAATCATCAATAAGTAGAGTTTTGTACTGAGCGATACGGTCAACATCAACACCTTGCTTTTTCAAGTATGCTTTGCGTGATGCACTCAACGATTTAAGCGGATTTTCAATGGCTTTGCCAACTTCTTTTAACCGATAATGTCTGTTCTTACTCCCCAGTTTGACACTTGCTAGGACCTCTTCTTTAACAGAATACGGACTCACCCCGAAATTAGGCGAATCGCCTTTTTTGTAATGAGTAATAACGGGCAAACCAATATTCGGAGTAGCACCACTTGTATGGGCTATTTTCCCGTACCACACTAAATCCTTACTATAGATCGCATCCATAAGATACACTTCGCCACTCAAAACTATTGGACCTCTACTGTAAAGTGCATCATGTGTAGTTGTGCCACTACCTACCACCATGATGGTTTTAGGGTCAGTATTGATGATCTTAAGCGAACGAGATCCTGTTAACGATCCCGCAACATACAACGCTTTGTAAGAAGCCATTGCTTGCAAATCAATGCCACTTTTTGACACCTCCTGATAAGTTTTTTTGGGAAGGTTGCTGAAGGGGTTTCTTATTGGCACACCGTAATCTTTTAACAATACGGGGCTTTCGTAATTCCCTTTTCGCTCAATTAATGCCAGCTGATCTTGAATGATTGTCTCAATACGTGCTACTTTTTCTGGGGCTTTATCTCTAAAGGCATTGGCTGCGAGTTTTGATGGAGACACGCTACTGCACGCGCCCAAGATAGATATAAGAAAAAGAAGGACGGGTAATAATACTATTTTCTTAAACATTAATATAAACCTCGGATGATGATAAGGGGAGGTTTAAATATAGACCGTATTGTTATTTTTTTAAACAATTTATCAGTTAGCATTCATTACAGGTAGAGCAAATTAGCGATATAGCTACATGGAAGTAGAATGTAACCTTGTCATGTGCGTTCCTTACTCCATACCGCGCTACATTTGAGCTGTAATACTCAGCTTTCTTAATACATACCCTGCTGCATAAAATCCAAAAGGAGCTGTAACACAAACGGCTGAACCAAAACCGTTGGCACAGTTTAAGCCTGTTGTTGCACTATCTTTGGATTTTTGAGGGGATGTTTCACCGTCTGCACTTGGGTATAACAAGTGCTCTTCTGAGAATACACAGGGGATGCCAAAACGTCTGTTAAGGTTTTCGGGAAAGTGGTAATCCTGCCTTAATAGCTTGCGCACTTTGGCTAACAGAGGGTCTTGTCGTGTCTTAGATAAGTCAGTAATTTGTATCTTTGTAGGGTCAATCATTCCCCCTGCTCCACCCATGGTTAACAACTTGATTTTGTTTCTTTTACAATAGTGGATTAAAGCAGCTTTTGTACGAAAGTTGTCTATACAGTCAATCACCCAATGATAGTTCCTATTGAGTAAATCAGCCTGATTCTCGGCATTGATAAAGTCATCTATTTGATTCACCTTGCAAGTAGGGTTGATAGTTTTGACTCGCTCTGCAAGTGCCTGAGCTTTTGCTTTACCAAGGGTTTCATCAGTCGCTTGTAACTGCCGATTGATATTGGACTCTGCGACATGATCCATATCAATCAATGTCAATTCGCCAATAGCACTACGCGCTAAAGCTTCGACCGCCCACGAACCCACACCACCTAAGCCAATCACACAGATATGAGATTGTGTGAACTGCTCAAAGGCTTTAGAGCCATAGGCTTTGGCTACGCCCTGGAAGCGTCTTGATAATGTATGGGAATGGTTTAACGACAAAGGAATCCTTTAAATTTAATGCAGTTATACACCTAACATTGGAAGATGCTTTATTTTCTTATAAGTTAAGGATAGTTCAATGCAATGCTTTAATACATCTTCTGGAATTTTCTCATTTATATTAAAGACAAGAGCCCTGTTACCTTCAAACTGAAAAACACCTCTATATAGTTCTTTAAAAGTTTCCACCAGTTTTGTTTTACAGTGAAAATACATGATGATTTGATCCGGCTTTCTCCCATCAATTCTTACCGTACTTCCTATTTTCGTCAGGTAAGATGGCTGACCCCATTTAAGGCACTCTTCCAGTTCATTAATATCATTGGATTCATTAGCCACCTCAATAATTAACTGACGAAGGTACATGAGTTTTTCATGAACATCACCTGAGTATCGACTAAATACATCAGAGACTTCTGTGTTGTGGATGTTATTAATACTTAGCATAAACTCTGTTCTAAAATCAAAAAAAAGGGATGCCAATGGCATCCCTTTATACTCTATAACAGAAAATTTAACTATTAAGAGATTTTCTGATCCAACTCACCAGCAGCGTAACGCTGAGACATTTCGTCTAGTGAAATGATGTTTTTGATCTTAGAGGCATTACCTGCACAACCAAATGCTTCGTATCGCGCTTTACAAATTTCTTTCATCGCATGGGTAGATTCTTTTAAGAATTTACGAGGATCAAAGTTTGAAGGATTCTCTTTCAGGTGTTTACGGATAGCGCCTGTAGATGCCATACGTAGGTCAGTATCAATGTTAACTTTTGCAACACCGTTCTTGATACCTTCTACGATTTCATCAACTGGCACACCATAAGTTTGCCCCATGTCACCACCATAGTTGTTGATGATTTCTAACCAGTCCTGTGGCACTGATGATGAGCCATGCATAACAAGGTGTGTATTGGGAATACGCTGATGAATTTCTTTAATACGATCTATACGTAATACATCACCGGTAGGTTCAGCAGTAAATTTATAAGCTCCGTGTGAAGTACCAATAGCGATGGCAAGAGCATCAACATTGGTTGCTTTAACAAAGTCAGCGGCTTCTTCAACAGAAGTTAACAGTAACTCCATATCAAGTGCGCCTTCCGCACCATGGCCGTCTTCTTCGCCCATCATGCCTGTTTCTAGTGAACCCAAACATCCCAGCTCGCCCTCAACAGATACACCACCCGCATGAGCAATTTTCACTACTTCAGCCGTTACGCCAGAGTTGTACTCGAAGCTACCCGGTGTTTTCATATCAGCCATAAGCGAACCATCCATCATGACAGATGTGAAACCAGACTGAATAGAGCGCAAACATACTGATGGCTCAGAACCGTGATCCTGATGCATAACAACAGGGATATGTGGGTACATTTCTGTAGCCGCTGTGATTAGGTGACGTAAGAAAGGCTCACCCGCGTAACCACGTGCACCAGCAGAACCCTGCATGATAACTGGAGAATCGGTCTCATTAGCCGCTTCCATGATGGCGTGAACTTGCTCCATGTTGTTTACGTTAAATGCTGGCATGCCATAGCTGTTTTCAGCAGCATGGTCTAGAAGTTGTCTCATTGAAATTAGGGCCATGTGGTCCTCCTATGTAACTATTAAAAGTAAAATAAATTTATTTATAAAAAAGATGATCAGCCTGAGTTGATTGACTATTAATCAATATTATGTTCTCCAACACGTATGATTTTTAGCATATTTGTACCACCACCTGCACCTGCTATATCACCTTTGGTAACAATAACAAGGTCGCGATTTTTCACGATGCCTTCTTCAATCATATGTTCAACGCAGATACGATTGGCTTCTGTTAAGTCAGTTAGTGATTTTTTCTTGATTTTGACCGGATAAACACCGCGGTAAATACTAACACGTCTGCACGTTCGACGATGAGTAGTCAGAGCATATATAGGGATACCTGAACTAATTCTAGACATCCAACGTGCTGTTGCGCCCGATTCTGTTAACGCTGCCACCGCTTTTACACGCATGTGATTGGCTATATACATCGCACCCATGGCAATGGCTTCATCTTCTCGTAGAAATTCTTCTCCGATACGGTGGGTCGAACTAGTCGCCTGTTTACTGTACTCTGCCTCAACACAAATTTCCGCCATAGCCTTGACTACTTTTGCAGGATGTTTGCCCGCTGCGGTTTCACCCGATAGCATGACCGCATCCGTTCCATCCATCACCGCGTTGGCTACATCGAAGACTTCCGCACGTGTTGGAATGGGGTTGTCAATCATGCTTTCCATCATCTGAGTCGCTGTAATTACCGCTCTATCAAGCTCTCGTGAACGCTTAATTAACATTTTCTGCATTTGCGGCAAATTAGCATCACCAATCTCTACACCAAGATCACCCCGTGCCACCATAACAACATCTGAGGCTCTAATCAGTTCATCCAGTACCGGTTGAACAACTGACTCAGCACGTTCAACCTTTGCAACAATGGCTGCGGAACCACCCGCATCTGCTAATAACTTTCTAGCGAGGTCTAAATCGGCTGCATTTCGTGGAAAGGATACCGCCAAGAAATCAACTTGCATTTCTGCCGCTAACTTAATATCTTTTTTGTCTTTCTCGGTTAAAGCTTCGGCTGATAAACCTCCACCACGACGGTTGATGCCTTTATTATCGGATAGCTCCCAGCTATTAACAACTGTAGTATGAACCTTACCATCCTCAACTTTATTAACGGTGAGTATCAAGCGTCCATCGTCGAGCCATAACTCATCGCCCTCATTTACATCTTCTGCTAACTTCTTGTAGGCTACGCCGACCTGATGTTGATCACCTTCGTCTCGACCCAGATTCACATCCAGAATAAATGGATCACCCATTTTGAGGAATATTTTGCCTTCCTTAAAGCGCTCAATGCGAATTTTTGGACCTTGTAAATCACCCAAGATAGCAACGGTACGTTTATGCTTTTTAGCGAATTTATGTATTAACCGTGCACGATCCTTATGCTCTTCAGGTGAACCATGAGAAAAGTTCATTCGAACCACATCAACACCCGCTTGAACCAACTCTTCGATGGACTCAGGGGTCGTTGTGGAAGGACCTAACGTTGCTACTATTTTTGTTCTTCTCATACAACCTTTTGTATTTTAGCTAGAGGAATAATTTTTACATTATCAATCGTAGAGACAAGGCATGCCTTGTCTCTACGATTATGTTGCTAAAGGTGTAAATATTATCCTTTAGCCCGCGCTTCAAGCATGGCAACTACGGGTAGCTCTTTGCCTTCCAAGAACTCAAGGAATGAACCACCGCCTGTTGATATATAAGATACTTTGTCAGCAATACCATATTTATCAACCGCTGCTAAAGTATCACCACCACCTGCTACTGAGAATGCATCTGATTCTGCAATGGCCATTGCAATCTCTTTCGTGCCTTCGCCAAATTGATCAAATTCGAATACACCTACTGGACCATTCCAAACGATAGTGCCAGCCTTTTTAATAATTTCTACAAGCTCTGCAACTGATTCAGGACCAATATCGAAAATCATGTCGTCATCACCTACTTCTGAAGCTGCCATGGTTACTGCTGGCGTTGTCTCAGAGAATTCTTTACCACAGACCACATCAACAGGTACGGGGATATCGCCGCCGTTTGCTTGTGCCGCAGCTTTTAGTTCTTTTGCTGTTTCAACTAAATCTTCTTCGTAAAGTGATTTACCTACATTGTGTCCTGCTGCTGCGATAAAAGTATTCGCAATACCGCCACCTACAATAAGCTGGTCAACTACTTTTGAAAGTGAATCAAGAACCGTTAGTTTAGTCGATACTTTAGCTCCACCCACTAAAGCAACCATTGGACGTGCTGGATTATCTAGTGCTTTACCAAGCGCTTCCAACTCCCCTGCAAGCAAAGGACCAGCTGCCGCTGTTGGTGCAAATTGACCAGCACCATGAGTAGATGCCTGCGCGCGATGCGCTGTACCAAATGCATCCATTACATAGATGTCACAAAGAGCAGCGTACTGCTTTGACAGCGCTTCGTCGTTAGCTTTTTCGCCTTTATTGAAACGTACATTTTCAAGAAGAACTACATCACCATTATTTAACTCTGGTGTGTTATCAAGATAATCAGTTACTAGCTTCACGTCCTTACCTAGTAAACCACCTAAATGAACTGCCACAGGAGCTAGTGAAAATTGCTCTTCAGGAGAACCTTCTGTAGGACGACCTAAGTGAGACATAATCATCACTTGTGCGCCCGCTTCTACCAATGTCTCAATGGAAGGCATTGAAGCGCGGATACGCTTGTCCGAAGTTACCTTGCCATCTTTGATAGGTACATTTAAGTCTTGGCGAATAAGAACACGCTTACCAGCGAGGTCAAGATCAGTCATCTTGATTACAGACATGGAGAACTCCTTGAATAATATATAGATTGATTAAATAAAAATATTGACTTTTCTGACCTACTATAAACGTAGCCTGCGTTGACGAAGGAAACGCGGGATGTGCCGACCACCCGTGTTTCAGTTCCTTACACAGGCTACAATATTTTTATTTAATAAATCTTAGAATATTAGAATAGAAAAAATAAATCTGAGCAGTTAAACCTAACTGCTCAGATTGCCTCTAGCGGCCTTCAGTTCAAGGCGAAAAATATGATTTTACAAGTGTAAATGAATATTTTCCAACGCAGAAATGGAGGTCGCTAGAGGTGAGCTGTGCTGTTAGGCTACGTGCTCAACTAAACGCAACATGTTACATGTGTAGCCATACTCGTTATCGTACCAAGATACTACTTTAACGAATGTGTCATCTAGTGCAATACCTGCGCCTGCATCGAAGATTGAAGATGCGCTGATTCCACGGAAGTCAGAAGAAACAACCATCTCATCTGTGTACTGTAGAGTACCTTTCATCTCGCCTTCAGAAGCAGTTTTGATTGCCGCACAAATTTCATCGTAAGAGGCTGGCTTATCAAGCTCACAAGTAAGGTCAACAACAGAAACATCAACAGAAGGAATACGGAAAGCCATTCCTGTTAGTTTGCCGTTAAGCTCAGGAAGTACAACACCAACGGCTTTAGCAGCACCAGTTGAAGAAGGAATGATGTTCTCAAATACTGCACGACCACCGCGCCAATCTTTCATTGAAGGACCATCAACTGTCTTCTGTGTAGCTGTAGCTGCGTGAACAGTCGTCATTAGACCACGCTTTAAGCCCCAGTTATCATTGATAACTTTAGCGATAGGCGCTAAACAGTTAGTAGTACAAGATGCTGCAGAAACAATAGCTTCACCATCATATTCGTTATGGTTTACGCCATAAACGAACATGGGGCCGCCATCTTTACAAGGTGCTGATTGAACTACTTTCTTAGCTCCAGCATCAATGTGAGCCTGACAGCTGTCTTGGTCTAGGAAGAAACCAGTACAATCGATAACTACGTCAGCACCCACATCGCCCCATTTAAGATCAGCAGGGTTACGCTCAGCAGTAAGACGGATTTTGTTGCCATCTACTGTGAAAGAAGTATCGTCTACGTCTGTTACTTCACCGTTGAAACGACCGTGAGCTGTATCGTACTTAAGCATGTATGCTAAGTATTCATTTTCAAGCAGGTCATTGATTCCTACTACTTCAAGTTCAGGGAAATCTTTTTTGATTGCACGAAAAACCATGCGTCCAATACGTCCAAACCCGTTAATACCGACTTTTACAGTCATAGTGTTTCTCCTAAGTTAGTAATAATTTAATAATGTATAAAATGAAAACGCCCTACTGACTAGCAGGGCGTTAAATTAGTTATGTAAGCTCGTTAATCGCGTTGCTAACCGCTTCAGTTGTGATACCAAAGTACTTAAATAGCTCAGGTGCAGGAGCAGACTCACCGAAAGTAGTCATGCCAATCACTTTACCGTTCATACCCACGTATTTCCACCAGCCATCCATGATCGCCGCTTCAACCGCAACACGTGCAGTCACTGCCGCAGGAAGTACTGACTCTTTGTAAGCATCGTCTTGTGCTTCAAAGACTTCAACAGAAGGCATTGAAACCACACGAACTTTCTTGTCAGAAGCTTCAGCTGCTTCCATCGCAAGATGTACTTCTGAACCGGTAGCCATAACGATTACATCTGGCGTGCCGTCTGTATCTTTAAGGATGTAACCACCTTTAGCGATGTTAGCAATCGTTGCATCATCACGCTTTTGGAAAGGTAGGTTCTGACGTGAGAACGCTAGTACCGAAGGACGTGTTTCGTTTTGGATAGCATCTTTCCATGCCACAACTGTTTCAACCGTATCACAAGGTCTCCACACAGCCATGTTTGGAATCATACGTAATGTTGGGATTTGCTCAACACCTTGATGCGTTGGGCCATCTTCACCCAAACCAATAGAATCATGTGTGTAAACGAAGATAGTACGAATCTTCATTAATGCTGCCATGCGTAGCGCGTTACGTGCATACTCAGAGAACATCAAGAAGGTTGCGCCGTAAGGCATCAAACCACCGTGAAGTGTTACACCGTTCATGATAGCTGACATACCAAACTCACGAACACCGTAAGAAATGTAGTTACCACCGAAATTCATATCCGCAGAGCCGTGGTCGTCATTGATACGAACCGACTTCTCGTTGAATGTATTATTTGAAGGAGAAAGGTCAGCTGATCCACCCAAGAACTCAGGAAGTAAAGGAGCAAAAGCATTTAGAGCGCCTTTTGATGCAACACGTGTTGCAGGAGACTCTTCTGCTGCGTTAATAGCCGCGATAGCTTTTTGTGCATCTGCTTCGAAGGTAGCTGGAAGATCACCCGCCATACGACGTTCGAACTCAGCTGCTTCTGCTGGGAAAGCTGCTTTATAAGCTGCGAATTTCTCATCCCAAGCTGCTTCTTTGGCTTTACCTGCTTCTTTAGCATCCCAACCTGCATAGATATCAGCAGGGATTTCAAATGGAGCATGACTCCAACCTAAATGCTCACGAGTTGCTGCGATTTCCTCTTCGCCTAGTGCTTCACCATGCACATGATGCCCACCACCTTTATTAGGTGCGCCTTTACCAATCACTGTTTTACAACAGATCAATGAAGGCTTGTCAGAAGCAAGTGCTTGTTCCGTCGCTGCTTTAATGGCACCAGCATCGTGTCCGTCAATAGACTGAACATCCCATCCACACGCTTCAAAACGCATAGGCGTATCATCAGCAAACCAGCCATCAACGTTGCCGTCGATAGAGATATTGTTATCATCGTAGAAACAAACCATCTTACTAAGACCGAAAGAACCCGCAAGAGAAATAGCTTCTTGAGTAATACCTTCCATTAAACAACCGTCGCCCAAGAACACATAAGTGTTGTGGTCTACGATGTCGTGGCCGTCTTTATTGAACTGAGCCGCCATTACTTTTTCAGCCAATGCGAAACCCACTGCGTTAGTAATACCTTGGCCTAGAGGGCCAGTAGTAGTCTCAATACCGGGGGCATAGCCATACTCAGGATGACCAGGGGTCTTGGAATGTAACTTACGGAAACCTTTAAGGTCATCAGTAGTCAATTCATAGCCTGTTAAATGAAGCACAGAATAAGGAAGCATTGAACCATGTCCGTTAGACATGATGAAACGATCGCGATCAGCCCAATTAGGATTCGTTGGGTTATGATTCATGAAATCGTTATATAGGACTTCGGCGATATCCGCCATGCCCATAGGCGCTCCGGGATGTCCAGAGTTAGGAATTTGTACAGCATCCATGGTAAGTGCACGGATAGCATTGGCCAGTTCGTTGCGTGATGGCATTTATTTGTCTCCTATGATTTTTGAACAGTATTTAAACTGACCTATATTGGTACTGCTGGGTGCTGCGTGATGAACACTCACAGACAATCGGTCAGAACTGAAGAATATAAAACATCGATAAATTCTCAACCCACAAAATAATATAATTTGTTGGTATATTGAAAGAACTTATTGAAATTTTACATCGCACTTCAGCATCAGCTTTATCGCACTTCAGCATCAGCTTTAATGCATATATCGAGCCCGAATAGAATCCGAGAACTGCATCTGCTCACAAAAAGTCGTTCAGCTTATATTAAATCATCGTTATTGTGTAGGGGTAATTACAAAACGGCAATATCCCTATTGGGTATCAATAACAGAAAATTTGTTGAGAACCGTAATTTGTTGAGAACCGTAATAAAAAATAAAGAACACCTTTATATATTAGAAATAACCACACGATTTAAAAATATATGCTGGTAACTAGATATAATTTGCTGTAGATTCCATCACCACTTTGCTTAACGGCGAAACAAATCATAACGGGGACTTTGAGGAGCGTTGCGATTACATCCAAACTATCTTGTTTAGGCTGTAACCAGGCTCAAAGTTAACAAACCCAATAGCAACGGCGCTCAGTCAAATTTCTTAGGAGAAATTAATGGCTGAGACACATCTATTCACATCAGAATCCGTATCTGCTGGTCACCCAGACAAAATGGCAGATCAAATCTCTGACGGCATCCTTGATGCCATCCTTGAACAAGATACCGAAGCACGCGTAGCCTGTGAAACTATGGTTAAAACAGGCATGGTTGTTTTAGCGGGCGAAGTCACTACTAGCGCAGTGATTGACTATGAAGGCATTGTGCGCGATGTCGTTAATGACATCGGTTACAACTCATCTGAAATCGGCTTTGATGGCGATTCATGTGCTGTACTTAACGCATTAGGTCAACAATCACCCGATATCGCTATGGGTGTTGATCGTGCTGATAAAGAATCACAAGGCGCTGGCGACCAAGGCTTGATGTTCGGTTATGCCAGTAACGAAACTGACGTTTTAATGCCTGCACCTATTACTTATTCTCATCGCCTAGTTGCAAAGCAAGCGGAACTAATGAAATCTGGCAAGCTAGATTTCTTACGTCCTGATGCGAAAAGCCAAGTGACTTTCCGTTATGAGAACAACAAGCCTGTAGCGATTGATGCCGTTGTGCTTTCAACTCAGCACAACCCAGGCATCGCACTTGCTGATCTTCGTGAAGCTATTTTGGAAGAGATTATTAAACCTGTGCTTCCTGCTGAATGGTTAAATGCAGACACTAAGTACCACATCAATCCAACAGGTAACTTCGTTATCGGTGGCCCTGTGGGCGACTGTGGATTAACGGGTCGTAAGATCATCGTTGATACTTACGGCGGCATGGCACGTCACGGTGGCGGCGCATTCTCTGGAAAAGACCCTTCAAAAGTAGATCGTTCTGCGGCTTATGCTGGCCGCTATGTGGCGAAAAACATCGTTGCTGCTGGTTTAGCTGATCGTTGTGAGATTCAAATCTCTTACGCGATTGGTGTTGCTGAACCAACTTCTATCTCTATTGATACTTTCGGCACGGGTAAAGTTGACGATTCTAAAATTGAAGCAATAGTACGTGAGAACTTTGACTTACGTCCTTATGGCATCGTGACTATGCTTGATTTACTACAGCCAATCTATCGCAACACGGCTGCTTATGGACATTTCGGTCGTGATGATCTTGATCTTCCATGGGAAAAGACTGATAAGGCTGAAGCGCTTAAAGCTTCTGTTTAACTAAAGTATCTAGCTCCTCTTTATATAGAGGATTACAGGGAAGAGAAGTTGAGTATTCTACAATATACAACTTTACACCCCCTCCCCAGCCCTCCCCTTTAGGTGGAGGGAGCTACAGTGCTAACAAATTACTGTGGATTTATCCGCAAGCGTCTGCAAAGCCGACATAATTGAGTTCACCGTTTTAACAAAAAACGGGAAGCTCACTAAATTTAGGAACAAAAAATGACTAACAACAACGACTACATCGTAACCGATATCACCCTAGCAGACTGGGGTCGTAAAGAACTCACGATTGCTGAAACTGAAATGCCCGGACTCATGTCAACTCGTAAAAAGTATGCAGATGAGCAACCTTTAAAAGGCGCTCGCATCGCTGGGTCATTGCACATGACTATCCAGACAGGTGTATTAATTGAGACATTGACTGCACTAGGCGCTGAAGTACGCTGGGCATCATGTAACATCTTCTCTACTCAGGATCACGCAGCAGCGGCGATTGCAGCAGCAGGCGTTCCTGTTTTCGCTACTAAAGGCGAGACATTGGACGAGTACTGGGATTACGCTCACAAAATCTTCATGTGGCCGAACGGTGAAACAGCCAACATGATTCTTGATGATGGTGGCGACGCTACTATGCTTATTGAGCTTGGTACAAAAGCAGAATCAGATCTTTCGGTTTTAGATAACCCAGAAAGTGAAGAAGAAGTGGCGCTTTACAAGTCAATCAAAGCGATGCTTAAAGTTGAGCCAAACTGGTACTCAAACATCCGTCCCAACATCATGGGCGTTACGGAAGAAACTACTACAGGCGTACATCGTTTATACGAGATGGAAAAGACAGGCGAGCTAAGCTATCCCGCTATCAACGTAAACGACTCTGTTACTAAATCTAAATTTGATAACCTTTACGGCTGTCGTGAGTCTTTAGTAGACGGCATCAAGCGTGCTACTGACGTAATGATCGCTGGTAAAGTAGCGGTTGTATTAGGTTATGGTGACGTTGGGAAAGGTTGTGCACAATCACTACGTGGCTTAGGCGCGATAGTATGGGTTACAGAAATCGATCCTATCTGTGCATTACAAGCCAGCATGGAAGGCTATCGTGTTGTGACTATGGATGAAGCGGCTTCACAAGGCGATATCTTTGTTACTGCAACAGGAAACTTCCACGTTATTAACGAAGAACAGATGCTACAAATGAAGCACGAGTCTATCGTTTGTAACATTGGTCATTTCGATAACGAAATCGCTGTAGCAGAAATGGAAAAATACGAGTGGGAAAACATCAAGCCACAAGTTGATCACATTATTCTTCCTAGCGGTAACCGTATAATCTTGTTAGCGCAAGGTCGTTTAGTAAACCTTGGTTGTGCAACAGGTCACCCAAGCTTCGTAATGTCTAACTCTTTCACTAACCAAACATTAGCTCAGATCGAGCTATTCAAAGATGGTGATAAGTATGAAAACCAAGTGTATATGCTACCTAAGCAACTTGATGAAGAAGTAGCTCGTTTACACCTTGATAAAGTAGGCGCGAAGCTTACTGTGTTGACTGATTACCAGGCTAACTACATTAGTGTTGATAAAGACGGTCCTTATAAGGTTGAGCATTACCGTTATTAATTAGCTTGGTCAACATCCAGAAACAGAGTAAACCACGCTATGAGTGGCAGGATAAGGCACGCCATCCGGCAAGGTGTCGAACTTGCTGCACTTGTCGGATGGCGCTATCGCTTATCCGACCTACAAACCGTCTTACTCGGTCTTTCATGGGTGCTTAGTTATTCACTAACCAAACTAGCTATTCTCTTCGCTGAGAATAGCTAAACAAACTACCTCTGCTATTGAGATAGTTTGTTTAGCTACATGGAATAACCATCATGAATAAACCATCACTTAGTTTTGAGTTTTTCCCACCCAAAACCGACAAGGGTGCAGAAAACCTCCGCTCAGTTCGTAACGAACTAGCCACGCTAAATCCTGAATACTTCTCTGTTACTTATGGCGCAGGTGGATCAACTCAGGACTGTACTTTAAAAACCGTTATCGAGATTCAACAAGAATCTGGTATCGAAGCAGCTCCACATTTATCCTGCGTCGGCTCTAGTGAAGAACAAATCCGTGATATTTTAACTACCTTCAAAGAAAACGACATTAAGCGAATCGTAGCTCTACGTGGCGACCTGCCCTCAGGCATGCAAGATATCGGTGAGTTTCAGTATGCCAACCAATTGGTCAGCTTTATCCGCGAAGAAACGGGTGATTATTTCCATATTGAAGTCGCAGCTTATCCTGAAATGCACCCACAGGCCGCTAACTTTGATGCTGATCTGGAAAACTTCGCCAAGAAAATTAAAGCCGGTGGAAATAGCGCTATCACCCAATATTTCTACAATATTGATGGATATTTTCGTTTTGTAGATAGCTGCGAAAAACTGGGTCTGGATACTCCCATCGTTCCGGGGATTATGCCTATCACCAACTTCACTCAACTTGCGCGATTCTCGGATGCCACAGGTGCAGAAATACCTCGTTGGTTACGCAAACGTCTGGAAGGCTATGGTGATGATCTGGAATCTATCGAAAAGCTAGGCACAGATTTTGTCTCAGGCATGTGTGCAAAACTACTAGAACAAGGCATACCCGGATTACATTTCTACTCAATGAACAAGGTCGACCCCAGCATGAGCATTTGGAGAAATATTAGCTCTTGATTATTAGCTTTTGATTAGGGGAACGGAAGGTTCCTTCATGAGTTCCCCAAAGGGTAGACGTACTCACGCACATCGCCATAGCTGTAAACGCTAGTTCTCTGTGACGGTCAGTAACCAAAGTCTACTTTATGCGTAAATTCCCACCTGAAGAGTAAGCCACAAACTCAGGCGCATACATACTTTGTACGACAACAGGAGCGGTTCGAAACTGCCCTGCTGTGGTTGCACGAAGTCGATAGTTAAAACTATATTCTCCAGCAGGCAAACGTTCGAAAAAGTAGTTTGCGCCACTATCACGGATTTCTTCGTAATAACCTATACCTAAATCCCATTTATATTCAGACGTATAACTCATCGGCTCAAACCCAGCACCTCTGGGTGAGCGCAGATGGATATATTCAGCGTTATGTTTGGCTCTCAGCGATAGCTGCACTTCCAGTTGATCACCCACATTAATCACCGCGCCGTCGGCTATGGGTTGTAATGTCCATTGCTTGTCTTGCTGGATACGTTTGTAAAACTTCCGAGTGACCTGAAAGAAATCACCTTGTGCCTGTTTGGGAAGTTTTTCTGTAGAATAATGCCAGGTTGCTGATGCAAACATTAGGCCTTTACTCTCTTTGTTGATCGTTATTCTGGCTATCTCAGGAGTGATATCTGCACCCTCTACAACGATTTGATTATTATGACCCGTATATTCATCCGGCTTAAATACCCACTCTTTCTGAATGCTGGCACCCATTCTCAGATTGACTTTTTCTTCAATACCTAACTGCTTTTCCTGCTTTAGGTAGTGCACCAATGCATAGATACTTTCCGCAGTAGCACGGGTGGACTTCCAATGATTCAGCTTTTTATCCAGCATCAACCATTGCACCAAGCCATGCCGACGTAAATCTTTCGGGTTCAATTCCATCATGGCGCGTAAAATAAACGCATGAGTCTCGACTCTATCGTTGTACCACAACCATGAGCGATCTTCTGGCGCCCAGTAAGTACCTAATTGTGGATCTGTTTTTGCTCGATCCATGATGCTATCAAAGACTAGTTGTGCATCTTGATACCGACCTTCTCGATGCAAAGTTAAAGCAAGATAACTTCTTAACAAGGGAGATAGATCACGCCAATACTTGAAAGAAAAATCAAGCATGGTTTTGCGGCTTTTGCTACTAAATACACCACCTGTCCAACTGATATCTGGATAGCTAGACAAGAGAAAATTCGTATACGTAATACTCGGCAAATCGACCTGTTGATTGAGCTTGTTCAATCTAGCCTCGGATTCATTATGCAAATATACCCACGCCCGTTTCACCATATCCTTAGGGATACCCGAATGCGAAGGGCTAAACTCCAACGCCCGGGAGAATCCCGCCAATTGATATTGAGTCGAATACACAGAAGGTGGGCCACCCGGCCACCACGGGAAACCACCCGATGAAGTTTGAGCCTTACGGAGTTTCTCTAATGACTGTTTCCGCTGTGCATTAGCAACCACAGGATCAAGAATATGAAACAGTTTTTCTATGCGCTTGTCGCCTCCTTCTGCTTCCCTAAGCCAAGGTGTTTCTTCCAGCAACATGGTCCGGTTTGCATCTTTATCGTCCCATTTTTCATATCGGCTATCACGCTTTGACAACTTTTTTGCCATCGCCGCTACCGCAGGATGTTGATCAAAAACAGACTTAACAATAGCCGTAGAGAGATAACGATTAAGCGTCTGTTCGGTACATTGATAAGGGTAATCCACCAAATAAGGTAAAGCATTCAGCGCTGAATAAAACAGCTGTCCCTCTACTGTAACCACCAATTTGTCGTTGATACGTGTTGGATCATTATTTAATGCCAGCTCATCAAATAACAGTGTTTTGGAGCTGTTATCCATTAGCGCAACAAACCGACTTTGTGCCAGATGAATTCTGCTAGGCAATATCGCCAACGGTCGTTGCTCACCATCACTTAGCTTACCTGCCTGCGCTTTTGTACGAATCGCGATAAGCCCTGGTTTTTTTGGTGTCGAGAATGCAAATCGCAGATGTGTACTTTCACCGGGTTGAAGATCAAAAGCCCGCTGGGGGTTCTTCAACTTAAAGTCATCGGCTCTACTCTCACCGGATTCAGGATCAAAGATTTCAAAATCAAGCTGACCTGAAAGCGGTTGTTCGCCGTTATTATTGATAACGACTTCTATTTCAGCCTCATCACCTTCACGCAAGAAACGCGGTAAATAAGGTCGTACCAGCAAATCTTTACTGGTGCGTACTTGCTTACTGATCGAACCACCGCGCAAGTCTTTAGTTAGTGCTGACACCCAGACTTTCCATTCGGTCAGTGATTCTGGCACTGCAAACTCAAAGCTTACCGAGCCTTCTTCATCCAGTAGTAACTGAGGATAGAAAAAAGCGGTTTCTTTGAAGTTAGACCGCACAGCAACAGGCTGTTCTAGTTGACTATCTAACTCATTGCTCTTTGCCTTAGCACCTTTACAGGAGTACTTATGCTCATGTGATGCAGCTTTAGTAGGATGAGAATGTGTGATCGCTTTGGTACAGTTAGGAACAGGAGGGTGTGAGTGGCTATTTGCACCTTCCGAATCAGCTTCATCTCCACCTAGTCCTGCCTTAGCCGACACAGGGGCGGGTGATGCCACAGGTTCAAACATATTAAAGACTGCACCACGTGAAAAACGCCGCACTTGCCTTTCATAATTAGCCAGCCGTGTCGTTGTAAATGCCTCGAAATCTTTCTCTAAAGCTTTCCTCTGATTCCCCCAAAACGCATAAGCAGAACTCTGAGTATTCTGGGAATGTACATACATATATCTTTCAGGGTATAAATCCGCAATATCAAACACCGATGCGAGCTAAAGAAATCCAGGCTTTTATCATACATAGACGCCAATATTTCCGCCGCACCTTTCGCTAATGGCTGTCCTTTGGAGTCCTTAACCGTGATACGCCATTTTTCTTTTTGACCGGGTTGCAACTTGTCTCGAAAGGTCGAAAAAGATACATCCAGAAAACGATCTTTTCGCGGTACAGCAATCGTTACGGTATCTGTCAGCACCTGATAATCTTGTACCGCACGGGTAATAAACGTCAACCCCCCTTGATGTTCTGCTGATATCGGGAACGTCATACGCCGAACACCGCCTTTCACCACATGATGCTTAATACGCTTTCCAGCATGATAGACATCAAGAATAACCGGCATATCCTTAAAACCGGAGCCAACCAAAAGCTCTACTTTCTCACCCACATCTACTATTCTGGTTTTTGCTTTTAACAAAGAGGGAACTTGGATTTCGTTCTTCCCAGAAGAAACAACTATCAGGTCTTGCCGTGTCTCGAACCGCTGACCCCAAGTATCCTGAGTCGTGTATTTCAGCCGATAAAGTCCAGCAGACAATGCAGCCAATTTAATCTGTGCTTTGCCCTCCTTATCGTGCTGTAAAGCACCCTGTGAAACAGCTTTACCTGTTTTCCAGTTAACCCATAGATTCTTTTTATTATCTTCATTTTCATACGGTTTCCAGCGCGGTCTTAGCTTATCGCCTTGTGTTGCGAAACGGGCTTTATCCTCTTTAAGTTTGAGTGGTATTTCACTAGGCAAGATCGGTTTAGCGGGTTGCTGAATCGTGTGCAAATTCCAAAAAGCATTGCCTTCTCGTGGCGTTCCATCAAGATCAGCACGCAGCAGATCCAGCTGGTAAGTATCGCCCTCAACAATAAACGGATTTTTTACCTGAATATCCGTTTCGATAGCAACATCACCGATGCGAAAGGTACGTTCTGCGCTACGGGTTTCACCACCCGAGTCCGTAATATCTGCTTTAATAATAAAAGCATACTGTCGAGGCTTCTCTGGCAAGTCGGCCATTGACGACGGTATAAACTCAATACCAAAATCGCCCTCTGTATTCACTGCCGTTGAGCCAGAAGCCAACACTTCGGACTGTCCTTGCCTGTACCAAGTTCTATAAACCGGAGTGCGAGAAACACTCCATTTTACTTTGCCCTCACTCACAGGCGATCCAAAAAAGTATCTCGCGGTACCTGTCACCTTGGCTTTTTTATTCAGTCGCAAGGCACTTTCGCTATCATTAAACTCCACCGTAAATGTCGGACGCTTATACTCTTCCACACGAATAGACTTATACCCGTTCCAGGAAGTAGCCAGATTCCAGCCCCCTAACATATAGCCCGATTTAAGCGTGAACTCACCCGAAGCAGAACCAAAAGCATTCGTAGTAATACTCTTTTTCTCAACCACTTTTCCATGCGTATCTCGTAACTCGACCCAACCTTTTGTATTAGGCAAAATACGATAATTACCCGTTACCTCATCTCCCTGATAAGCCACTACTTTCCACTGTACTGTGTGATCCGGTCGGTAAATACTGCGATCCGTAAAAATCAGCGAAGTTTTTCTATGTGATGGCTGATATTCAGGATAGTAACTAGAATGATCAAACCAGGTGCTATCTTTGCGTGTACCGCCCTTGTCATAACCCAGCAAAATAAAATGATTATGATGATCCTTTACAGGTAAATTCACCCTACCGTCTTTACCTGTCTTACCAACCGCTATACGTTGGTTCGGCTTGTTATAATTCCTTGTCCACACCTCAACATTTACATTCGGCGCTAACTGCCCACTTTCTCCCTGATAAACCGTTACTTCAAACTTGTTTTTCTTATTATTTGTCACGGCAAGCAAAGAGGTGAGATTAATATGAATAGCCGACATGCTGGCTTTGGCTTTATCAAACGAAGCATCATCAGACGCTATGACTAACCAGTAACCCAACTGCTTCATCGGAGGGGTTACATAAGTACGATGCAATTGGTAATCCTTTGTTGCCGGGAGCGCTTTACGCCAACTCGTAGCTGCTTTTTTAGTAGATAAATAATCTTCGATAAGCACATTTTCATTACGATTAGATTGCTTTTGGTATTCGTGTAAATCGACTTTCCACGCACGGAAATAAAGCTGCTTCAAGTTCTTATGCTTAACGACCATTGAACGTTTCTGTAAACCATCTGAGCGCATAGCTTCAACAGTAAACTCTGACCGTAAAATGTCTTCCAATAGTCTTTTACAACGTTTTGTACCTGCACTATTGACATGCTTATACACACATCCATCAAGTACAATTTCACTTTGAATTAAAGCATCGTTGCTATCTGAACCTTGTATCATCTGAGCCAGTGACCAACGTGCCATCGTTGACCAAGGCAGCGATGAGTCTTTTTCAATACGCACTCGTAGTGTATTGAGTAAAGTTTCTCGGCGTTGTTTATCTTGCATATGTAGATAAAGACCTCGAATGCGAACTCGTGCCGCCTCCAAGGCAGCTTCAAGGCGGTTATTTTGCTGATGCCATTGCTCCAGATCAGCCAATAACCAACTTACACGTTTGATGGGATGGATCGTGCTATCGCTAAACACCGTCTTTTCATGCTTCTTATTAATAGATGGAACCACTAACAATGGTGCTAATTCGAGTGCAGCTTTCTGATTAGAATGACTGGTGCTCCAAAGACTTTCATCACTTAAAAAGTCCGCCCACAGATGTGTTAGCGTATCGCGAAAAGTGCCCCGTATACGCCGAGGATAACTTCCTGTTTCAAAATAATACTTATAGTCGTCAGTATTCAGGTCACTCCACGTCTCTTTACCATTCCAGGCAGCCTCATAGGCATGATTCGCCTCTGTCACCAATTGCTCCAATGTCATCTTTTTAAATTCAACTTTTGACTTGGACTCAATGGATTCGCGCTGTCTTATCTCCCAGCTATATCGTTGTATGTATTGACTTAAAGCCTTGGCATAAAACAGCGATAGAATAACCTGTGATTTTTTATCCTCTGGCCAACTCTCCTGCTGTAGAAAAATAACCGCACTTTCAAACTCATTACGCGCCATTTTGAATTTTGTTTTTTCAACCAAGACTCGTGTCCACTGGGGAAAAGCCGGCTCTGTCTTGGCTTGCCTTAACATTTCATCGAGTTGTTTATCAGCAACGGAGAATTTTTGTTGCTTAATCAGTTGATTTATTGATGACCAGTTCGGGTCGGCATGCGCGGAGAAAGTCGTAAAGATAAAGAATAAAAACAATAAGGGGAGTAATCGAACGCTATTCTTATTCATGGTTGGCGCCTTGTTGAGTTGTTCATCTATGTCGCGGATCTGATATTAAAGTGTAGATATAAATATAGATGATTAGTTCTATTTTTATCCTATAAATCTACTTCCAAGATCAATAAAGAGTGATCCGAGATACCTTGTTCTCGAACACTATGATCATAGTGAACCTTCTCAATATTCGTATCCATCTCAGCAGAAACCAGAGCATGATCATAGCGAAAACCATTGCGGTTCTTTGTGCTTATCCAGGTAAATTCTTTGTCTTTTAAATGACGAATACGCCAAGCATCGATCCATCCTTGGCGTAATAAATGCTGAAACAAATGAGTATTGTCAAAAGACTTGGTTTCAGAATCTTCAAAGGGAATGCCGCAATTGAAATCACCGATTAGTAAACTATTTTCTTCTAGCCAGAATTCGGGAAGTTCCTGTAATGACAAGAAAAAAGGAACCTGTTTTTTCTTGTGCGGTAAGTGGACGCTAATCAAGTTAATCTCTGGATAAACAAAGCTGGCTTTGATTCCGCGTGCTATTGAATCGGAGGTTTCAGGAAACACCTCTGCATTGAAATCGTAATGAGAGGCAATCAGCAAAGAGTTATCACGCGCTGTTTTGGTATCGGGTGCGTAGATATTATCTAGTCCCGCGTCTTTCAAACCCTCTAACAATATGGGTTTGCTTTTACCATGGCGGAATTCTTGCAGGGTCACGATATCGGGCTTATGTTCTTTAATGGTAGCAACAATATTGTGGGCGCGTTGCCCTCCTCCGTGCAAGATATTCCAGCTTAGTATTTTCATTAATGTTCTTTTCTGGTCAGTATGTACACGATAGCATATGTGTTTCTGGAAGCAGGAGTTTCCGGCATGCCACTAATCAATCAACGTCCAGCCACCCACAAAATATTTCTTCTGCCAGTCTGCATACAACGCTTCAATCTGCTGTTTGGAACTACTCACCCGAATCTCATGCTCCAAGGGACTTTTCCGGTTCGGACTATAGTTGGTCAAATGCAAAACATAGCTAGGAAAATCAGTCGAAGCCTCTTCCTTGTTAGTCTTCCAGATAATCAGCTTACGTACCATCGTCGCACCTTTGAGTTGCTTGGTGGCAACAGCTCTCTTAAGTATTTTACTAGCCGGAAGTTGTAAATCTTCAGCGACCCGATGTACGTCTGGGATATCAGCAATATCGGTTAACTGAGATATTTTCACATCTTCTGCCGTCGCCTTTTTATCATCCCTAATACGTAAAAACTGGGGTGATAAAATACTGCATAGTGGCAAGCGCCTAACCCCTTCCCAACGGTTCTTATCTTCGTTCCAGTCTAGCACCATGCGGTCAATCGTACTGCCATGTGAAGTTCTGGAAATAATATCCAGACAGGAAATCTCTATAACCAACCCAGGCGCTATCATCTGATACGCCACTCGATCTGAATTGACCTCGGTATACTCGGTTTCCACCGCCTCTTTGGCTTCCAGCATTTTCAATAAGTCGGCGCGTTGTTCATCAGTAAAACCTCCGCCTACTCGTGAAATCACTTGAAAACTATTATCTTCACGGACTATTGCTAATAACAAGCTATGCAACAAGCCTTCCCGATCATCTATACCCGCAGCATAGCCAACAACCGCCAAGTCTAGTGTATGCCGAGTTTTTATTTTATAGACTCCGGCGCTATCACTGCGCAAAACCACACCTTCCGCGCCTTCTTCTACGACCCATTTTTTAAACTGTTTGAAGACCGCTTTCTTGTCGCCGACAATCGTTTCAACCGCATGTACCCGATCACCTTTAGCAAAGATGTCTTGAATCCGTTTGATTGACTCAGCATAGCGCATGGATAAATCTTCACCATCCAGATCATAGATATTGAAAATCCCCATGCACAGCCGATTTACATCATCAGCATCCGCAGGAGCACGCGCCACACGCACTACATCATGCACCCGCGAACGCTCGCCATCATCGCGACGTACATACAATTCACCGCCTAACAGTGCAGATTTGACACCCGCTTTTTTTAGTAATTTAGCCGTTTCGGTGAACACAGCCGCGCCCATACGTACTGTTCCACCAGGATTTAGCGAAATAATGTCGCCTTTTTCATAAACCAAACAGGTGAATTCGCCATCAATTTTACGACTAATAAAGTAATCACCTTCCGGTATACGATGTTTGGCAGAATCGTGATCATAGGCGCGCATCATCTGTCCTAGCTGCCGTCTGCGCATTCTCACCGTGCGTAGATATTTAGGGTCTTTAAGGCTGTCGGATTTGCCTGTCAGGTAATCGCCTACTTTGACATTGAGTTTGGAAGTATCAACCAGTGCATTCATTTCTTTTTTGCTCCTGATGATTTCTTCTTGGTTTTGGTTTTAGACTTTTTCTTGGCTGATTTGGATTTAGTCTTTCTAGCTGGTTTTTTAACTGACTCTTTAGATTCTTTCTTTGCCGGTGTTGTAGGCTCTTTGTTTCCAGTATTTGCAGATATCTCAGGTGGCAACTTCAATTCAGCATTCGATAAATGCAATAGCAGAATATAGCGTTTGCCATCAATTCGCCCTTCCAGAAAACCGCGATACGGCGTACTACCCCGTCGAAAAACTAGCGGCTCTTTACCTTTTTTACCACCCCCCATGAGCATTAAGCTATCCGTCTCAGCCAGCTCCTTCGCCATATTGTAAAGGAAGTCATAAGTCAATCCGTTCACATGCACAATCTGCAATTTAGAACGAAACACATAGCGCCGAATCGCCTCTGATTTCTTAATCATCTTGCCTGACCAAGTTAGTGGAATATCGCCATCCACATTCGCCTCATCTCGCTCACGGGGTCGGCGCTCTTTCACCGTGCCATCGGGGGTACGCACAATATCAAATTGCTCGATACGGTAAACCATCTCTTCATCAGGATTTAGATAAACACGGGATAGATTCCACAAATACAAGCCGAAACGCTCAATGTCTATTTCA
Organism: Thiotrichaceae bacterium; assembly: GCA_965224605.1. Lineage (GTDB taxonomy): Bacteria > Pseudomonadota > Gammaproteobacteria > Thiotrichales > Thiotrichaceae > HyVt-477. The sequence goes on along the minus strand of CBDCZP010000002.1, from coordinate 214,948 downwards.
GGATCGCCCTTGACCATAGCCTCAGCCAGTTTTTCAGGATCACCCTCACCGTGGTTTTCCAACAAGGTTTTGTAATCGTGATCCACGGTTGATTTTAGTACTTTGCGAATATAGGCATTACCCCCTTTGGGGCCAATATAACGCACACCTCCATAGACGCGGATGCTTTCGGCTTTGACTACAGCATCTCTTTTTCTGCTATCGGTAAGATTGATATTAGCCATGTCTATAACATCCCAAAATCCAAATCATCATCAGCTTCGTCATCATCCTGTTCCTGAGTCGCAGCCACCACACCCGCTTGCTCAAGACCAACAAATTCCAGCTCACTGTCTTCGGCTATCAGCATCCATACCGTACCGCTATCATCTTGTAAAATGAAAGCCGGATCAGGGTCTACCCCACCACGATAACTAAAATCCGTACGGAAAATTGTGCCCTCTGCTAGTTGTTTTAAAAAGCCTTCATCCATCGCCGCATCGCTTTCATCTTCTTCATCATTTTGGACAGCGGTTAATGCATAGCTCAGGCGAATACCATGATCAAGAAATTCCTCAATGGTTGCTGTTTCGCTCAGTGTCAAAGTCTGTTTAAAACTCGAAGGGACTTCTGCCAGTTTATTGCCTTCATAATCGACCGGCGTAATATCTTTGCGACACACCCATTCCTGCTCAGGATTCAAATAACCATAAGCCGTACCACCATAAGGCACAAGGGTTTTACCATCATTAGCGATATTGGCAAGACGACATACATTGCCATCCATATCACGGGTTTCAATGTCAACAGAACCGTATAATTTACTGCGGTCCACCTTGTCTATTTGGCAACGGAAGGGATTGCCCTGGTATTCGAAAGCGAGGGAACGAGCCATAGAGTTATCATCATACAAGTTAAGGGAATATACGTGAGCAAGTGTAGTAGATGCGGCATCAATTTGCACCATGACGGGCTTTAAATTAACAACTGGTTTTTATTGGTGACCGCATTACCTGTTATAAGAAGACATGATTACCCTTGTCTAAGTCTGATGTAAATTAAAAGAAATAACAATAGGTTGTGTTCTTTTAGATTGTAAACATTGTGTTTGAGTTCCGCACCCTTCGAGAGGTAGCATGCTACCTCTCTACGGAATCAAGTATTCAGTTAGATAAAAGAGAAGAAGAACCCATTAGCTTGTATCTCCATGATAGACTGAACCTTTCTCTATTTATTCTTACAAATATGATAGCTTACTAAGCACTTTTATCGTTAACAGGGGAACAACCTGCGAAATATTGTAGCAATTGATGCATAACGAGAATGAAAGTAAACAACTACATGGAGGTTATAATGGAAGATATTGATACACTATTAAAAATCATTGCTGATTTGATAAATTTAGTAGCTAATTCAAAGGTAGCGATTGTCAGTATAGGTTCTATCATCGGTTTTTCTATCATATACAAGATCGGGTTTAACGCTGGTAATAAAAAGAAATCACCTGAGTTTAAAGTAAAACTTAAGGATTCTTACTCTTTGGAAGAACTAGATAATTTATCTTTAAAAAAACCCGACACTAAATAATAAAGGGAATCCGGAAAAGCTTTATTGGAAATGGAATTTCCTTGATGTGTTACCAAATCAGAGTTTGGGAACAAGAAACAGCCTCAGGAATTTAATAACAAGAAAATTCCAAGCTGTAGGGAATATCATCTTACTTGCTTCCTGATAAATATGTTCTACGCTTAAAGCGAACCTAAGGACTATTACAAGGAGTTGATATGTCGATCGAAGAGCGCTTTACGGAAGATGAAATTTTCTTACTCACCAATACACCTACTCTTATCGGAACAGTGATGGCTTTTGCTGAAGGCAGTGGGCTGGGCACGATTAAAGAGATGTTTGCCAGCTCGAAGAGCTTTATTAATGGCATCAAGCAATATCCGAATAACGAAATTATTACGGGTATTCTTCCTGCGGTGGGCGAGTTCAAGGAGGCTATGGGAAAAGCTAAAGAGATGCGTGAAAAAAGCTTGGCTCGGCTAAAAGAACAGGAAATAAATTCTAGTGAAAAATTACGAGATCAGCTAATTGAAGATAGTAAAGCTGTTGCGATATTACTGGATGCAAAAGCTACACCGGAGGAAGCCAGTGAATACAAGGAATGGTCTATGATTATTGCTGAGAATGTTGCAAAAGCGGCGAAAGAAGGTGGCTTTCTTGGCTTCGGTGGGACACAAATTAGCGCGGGTGAAAAAGATGCTTTTGCGCAAATTGCTGATGCTTTGGGGACACGAAGTCATCTGGTTTAACCTAGAATCCTCAGTTGGAAATGGAATTTCCTTACTGTGTTCCCAAATGGGAATTTGGGAACACGAAACAACTCAAGAAGGAACAAGGGGGGAGAGATAAGATTCTCCTGCTCTACAAACAAAGGTGAAACCATTATTCGTTCTCTTTGCTGTTATCACTCGGCCCAGCAGGTTTTTTGGTCAACACATATTCATCAATGAACATCATATCTCGTGCATTGATGATTTCGTCTACCGTGAGTTTCAGAAGAATTGTCTGTTCTTTATCCGAGAGGATTTTTAGTTGTGCACTCCCTTTGTTTTCAAAACCATCCGTCCAGTCAAAACTAAGGACACCCTCTTCTTGTTCAATACTGGCATTTTGTACTTCAAACGAAGGGCCGCTTCCATCTATGTGGTGGATCATGACATTGGCTTGCAGGATGTCCTCAACACCATCAAGTGAATTGATGGATAAGTCGATATGTCTACCATTATGCTCAGCTGTATAGGCACTGGGAGTCCAATTTCTTTCCTCATTTTCGGAGGACGAGGAACAGGCGCTTATAAAAATAAGGACAATGAGAAGGAGGATTTTTTTTAATGGACTCATGATTCAAGTCTTTAATTTAATCATGATCTTAGTATAGCTGGGTTTGAGCTGTTTGTTTAATGGGTTCTCAATATTCATCCGCCTTGTACCCAAGCAACCTATGATTTCCCGTGTTTCGCTATCGCTCAACACAGGCTACACCAGATTTGTCCTTTATTGCCGATCATTATCCCAGTTTTTTTAACCACTTCTTTTTCCGCCTCGACATCCTGATTTCTTGTCGTTGCGTTATCCATTGTTGATGGATGCTGTTCAGGATATTTTCTAAACATTCTATGAGGCGCATTGCAATGCTTTCAAAGGTTATTGATCGTGCTGCTGTGAGCTGTTTCATGGCTACATCATTAACAATAAAGTGCTGGAAATCAAAAACAGTACAATAACTGTAACGCCCATAATGGTGTCGTTTGAGGTGATATGTTTCATGTCTATTCTCCGTACTGGTTTGTATGAATGTTCGATAGGAACAGTGTACGGAGGGAGGGTGGTCATCCTGCGACCACGGTGTGTGTAAATTTTATACTTTTCTCGAAATAATATTGATCATGCTGTAGTAAATGTTCCTGCATAACGAAATAACTCTCCGAACCAAGGGTGATTCAATCTAAAATCCATGGCAAATTCATCCTCGTTTAAAGCTGTTTCAACGATGGTGGTGTGTCCAAGAATCAACCATTCTGGAATGGGCAATAAGAACTTGCCGAATTTAAAGACGTAATGTATTCCTTGGTAATGCAGTTGCTGATCTTTAACCGATACCGCCATGCGTAACCCTAAAAAGGGGCTAACGTATTCAATGAGTTCATGACCTCCCGCATAAACCCAGTGGCTTTTGAAATAGATAGTTTTACCATTGGGGAAGCTGATACTACGTTTCCAGCGTTGAATATCTCCTTCCATCCATTTCTCAACCGTTGCCGGCACTGCGATTCCACGGCGGTTCACTAATGCGCCCACTAAGCGCAAAAAGTTTAGATAGGGTTGCATCAGCCGTGGATATTCGATATCTAGCGCACCACTATCGGTGTTATTGGAGTGTTGATAATGCGCTCGCAATGAAGGTGGCAAATCTTCCCATTGTTCACCTAGTGCTTGCTGCATCAACGGTATTGAATTTATTTCGGGTATTGAAGCTATCGTGGACATTATTAATCTCCTAAAATTGTAGAAAGTTGGGTTTCACAACCATCAGTAAAACAATCAGCATCATGGCAATGAAGGCAGGCACACCTAGCCAAAACCAGATACGCGTATATTTCCAATAAAGACTGGGCAAGTCTGAGTGTATTTCATTCGCCAGTATTGCCATATCCCGCATTCGAATTTGCATCCACACGACCGGTATCCAGCATAATCCTGCAAAGGCATACAAGACTAAGCTGGTCCAAATCCAAGGTGTCGATAGGGGAATATGGCTGATGTGTATCATCCACAAGCCCGTTAATGGCTGGATAATAATGGTGGGTGTGGTGAATAACCAATCCGCCAACACCACATGGCGATTGGTAACAGCTATGTGTGAGACAACACCGCTTTTATCAGCCATCCATTTATAAAAGGCACTGCCTAACCCTGTACCGAAAAGTAGAACCATGCTGATAATGTGGACATATTTGATAATGAGATAAGTCATATCTGTTTACCTATTTGTTTCAAGTCGCTTCAAGCCTTCCTCCAGGCTAAGCGGTGGGCGACCCAAAAAAGTGGTTAATGGCGCAACATCGGCGGTATTACCTTGTTGCAACATACGTAGATTATCGGGATGCATCATAGAGAAAGCTGGAAACACATAGCGTACTATTCGCGCAGCACGCATCGCTAATGAATAAGGAATCGGGATTATTTTTGCTGGGGTTTTACCTGCTGAGACACGTATCGCTTGTAGGTAATCTGCTAGAGTCATTGCATTCAAGCCCACTACATCAATGGTTTGATGATGCGTGGGAGAATCCCTCCCATCTGATGTTTGATGGAGGCATCGCATGACGGTGGCAACCAAATCACTGACGTGTACTGGTTGTATATACTGTTTTCCTGCATCCGGTAATGGAATCAAAGGTAACGAAGCCAAACGCTTAAACATAGCCAAACTTTTGCCAGACTCACCATAAACTAAAGAGGGGCGGAGAATAGACCATGATAGCGTCGACTGTCGCAATGCATTATCGGCGGCTAGTTTGCTTTTTTGATAGGGGGTAAAAGCGTTTTTATCAGCACCTAATGCGGAAATTTGAATGACGTGTTTTACGTTGCTTTGCTCACAAGCTTGAAACAAATCGATGGGTGCCTGACTATGCAGACGAGAAAATCGTTGATGCCGGGTTTCTGTGATAATACCAACGCTATTAATCACTACCTCTATATCTTCCAGTAAAGGCAGCCAATCTTCGCTTGTAACACAGGTATTAAAATTAACCTCTTGATGAGAGGGAGTTATTAATTCATATGCTGAAATTGTTCTTAATGCCTGTTTGATGTGGTGACCAATAAAACCACTCGCACCTGTTAGTAATATCTTCATTTCATTCTTATCCTTACGTCATTGCCTCGCATGGCTTGCTTAAGAGAAAACGTGAATATGAAATAAGTATGGTAAAAGCTGAGGACTTAAGCTTCTGTTTTGATAGAAAGGGAAGAACTTTCTATTCCTGAATGGTCATGCTGCAAGTGCTGAAATCAATCACTCTCCCTCTGAATGTGTCGTAAAGTAATATTTTGTAGGCTGATAAGGCACGCCATCCAGCAAGATGCTAAATGGCACTCGGCAATTGCTCATCGACTTTTAGTTCCAGACAAAGTCTACCTTCTACATCCATGTAGGCGTGCTTTGCCCTACTACGATACCTATATCGCTTATACGCCTACCATTTAGCTTTTACTTGACCTGCTACCAAGTCGAAGAGGTGAAATGATCGTTCTGCAAATAATGTACAGTATTGCCAATAATAGCTGAGCGATCTTTAGGCCAATTGCTTGAAGCTCCCTCTAATCCTACTGTTGGAATAATTATCGGCTTTATAAGCTTTGACAAACGATGTATTAACCGATGCTACATATAAATAATCGGCATCATTCTTTAACCGATCAGCTTCATCAACCGCTGCTACTTGCAGGTTAGTTGTAGAAAAATTGGCACTTCCTTCAGCCGCCGAATCAAGTACAAGAATAGGAATGGGTGGGCTTTTTTGACCATAGCGCTTTAGTAAAGCAGCCTTAATCTGGTTTTCTAGCTCTGTATTGTCGACGGGCTTTAGTGGTGTTTTATTTGAACTTCCTGGTGGCTGTTCGGGTATTTCTGGCTGCTCAGGCGTTTGAGGTTGCTCGCTGCTACCTCCACCACATGACGCAAGAATCACCACTGTAATTAATACAATATAAAACTTTGCAAAGATTGTTTTCATGATTAGCCCCCCTTTCACCCCTTCAAACCCCTTTCACCAAACGATAACTTTAGTGATTAACTTACCCTGCTTGTACCGCTTGAAAGCTGAACCGATCATATCAACAAAGCAACAAATACTTGCTTGATTACCCTCAGTCTAAGCTAAAACACGATAACTTAGACATCAGAATAACAAGGAGAAAAGTTTATTTTGGAACTTCATGATCATCCATGAAATTACTTTGTAGCTTGATTCCTATATAAGCACCTAAAACTATAAAAGTGAGCGTCATAAAAGAACCTAAAGCCAGTGTTGATGTTCCTGCCATACCTTGACCTAGCGTGCATCCCAGCCCCAAGACCCCTCCTGTTCCCATCAGTAGTCCACCGATAAAATATCGAGGTGATGTTAAAATCTTGATACCTTGAACTTTAAAACTTTTATCGAATAGTGAATAAAGTAATGAGCCAAGACCTATGCCCAAAGACATAACTAATCCAAGAGTAACAAAATAGAGAACCGGATGTGTAAGGACTCTAAATGTATCTCCCATTGGTCTGATGAAGGTATAAGATTGCATTCCAAGACCATAAAGAGGTTCGCTCATGAAGTCTGAAATCTCTTGTACAGAATCCCTTAAAGATCCCCCCGTTAAGTAAAAGGCAGCAATAATCAGAGTGCCAATGGTAAAGCCACCAACCCTATTATTTTTTCTTTCTTTAAAATAGCGTGAGCGTAACGCCAGACCAATAAAGAATGCAGCGATGGCAAGACCTATGAATATTCTCCATGTATCGATGCTTCCACCTATGCTTTCACTAAAAAAGTAATGAGCAAAGCTTCCAAGATCTTGATTGTATATGTCGAATTGACTAAGGTCGGGGCTGGATGTGACAACCCACCCAAACAGATTGTCCATCATTCCGTCAGTATAAAGCAATACATAACTAGCCATTGATATACCTAAAAGGGCAATGGCTGCGCGCATATCACCGCCACCTAGATTGAGCATGTTTTTCATTCCGCATCCGCGGCTTAGGGTCATTCCAATACCAAATAAAAAACCACCTGCGATGTAACCTGACCATCTGAATTCATAGCTTCTATAAGGAGGTCTTGTCGTATCAAAAGAAAGAATGGAAAAACCTTCGAGGAGTGAAGCCCAAAGTATGGCTATCCCTATGGCAAATAGATACATGAAGAATCGACCATTGTTGCCAGTTTTGAGAACATCAGCAATGCCCCCTAAAGGACAGAATTCTGTTTTTCTGGCAATAGCACCAAAGATAATAGAAAGTATGAGTGTTAAGGTGTATAGAAGAATGATTGAGTTCATGTATATGCCCGTGGAGTGGTACATCTGAATCTATCATAAAGTATTAGCATTGTGAACGGAAAATGAACAAGATTCTTTCGACGATCAAAGGGTATCGTTCCTTATGTCGTAAAGAAATATCGTAAAGAAAAGATGTGCAACAAGATAAAGATGTTCAGCAAGATAGTCGCTTTCATCCAGAAGGTGACGCTTTATTCCACTCACTTCAAGTTTTTCAAATCGCACTTCAACAAAGCGATAATCCCAACCTGTTAGCCGCCGCCTGTTAACTCAACTTCTCTACCAAAGTGTTTAGAGCGGCGTTGAGGCTCCTTTGAACTACCAAGCCTCTCAGTCAGTATAACTTCAAGTTTTTCCTCAATTCCCACTGTGTCTTTTGTAATGACAGCCTATTTCTTGTCGCGCTCTTCTTTCTTGTGTCTATTGCTTAACTCGATAGAAACTAAGGAGCTATATCTTTCTGACTACGAAGTTTAAACAGGATCAGGCTTTCAGCATGACTTTTTGTTGATGCGGTAGCAGCCGTCAAACTCTGTTAACAAACTCTACGGGACGTTTCATTTTGAATTGATAACTATCCAAGTTATTCAGCCAGTACAAAGTGTGGTTTTATCGAATTTTACTACTCTGATTGGAACCTCGGATGGAACTACTAATGTGCAGGCTGGGGACTTTGATTTTGTCACCGCTTAAAAAACAAAGAAGCCATTTCTTTTAACCGCTACGATTTTAGTTAACCTTCTCGAATACGATGTAACAGGAGAAACTCTGCTCTCAACAATACTACGAGTAAAGGGTGAAATAGCAACACTATTCTTTGCTGTACTCCATAAAAAATGTTGGAATTTAGCACCTTCTTTTTGCCTTAATCACCCTGCTCTGAATTAAGGCGACTAACGCCAAGTTGAGGGGCTTTTTGGACAGACAACGAGAAGATAACTCTATGAAATACCTTATAGAATTCACGAAACTTAAATCAACCGCTGAGTAAAAAAGTGATCTTGCCCCGAATAAGTAGACAAAATGATGCTACTTCCTTGCCATTGTTTCATACTCAACGGGCGAATAAAAATCTAAACTAGAGTGTATTCTTTTTCGGTTATAAAAGTGCTGAATATAACCAGCTATTAAATCGCGCAAGGTCCAGTAATCATCAAAGCGATATCCATGGATCACATCACTTTTCAGAGTATGAAAAAAGGATTCCATCTCTGCGTTATCCGTACAGCGCCCAGGTCGGTTAGCACTGGCAATGATGTGGTGTTTATTGAGTAATTCCCCGATGGCATAGGCACGATATTCTGTGCCCCTGTCTGTATGGAATATCAAACCAGGTTCTGGTTTGCGATTGGCTATGGCACGACGTATTGACTCTTGGGTAAGTGCCACATCTTTCTTATGACCCATCGCCCAACCGATGACTCGCCTTGAGTATAAATCAATAACTACCGATAGATAAATCCATCTCTGGCTAAGCTTCAAGTACGTAAGATCAGCCGCCCATTGTTGATTGATCCTCGTGGGCTTTGGTAAATCTTTACGGATATTTACCATGCTTTCTAAGTAGCGCTTGGTCCCCGGTTTGTGTCGATAGATACGGTTCGCTCGTGCGACTAAAGCATTGTCTCGCATCAAGCGGGCTATGCGTTTACGACTGACGAAGATCCCTAGCTTACGCAATGCCTGATAGATACGTGGACTACCAAAGGTGCCCAAGTTGTCTTTAAAAATGGTTTTTATTGTATCCAAAAGATGCTGATCACTGGCTATTCTTGGGTTTTCTGGCCGCGCTAGCCAAGCATAATAGCCACTGCGTGATACCTCTAGAAATTGGCATAGATAGGTTATTCGGTATCGGGCTTTTTCTCGGTCGATAAAGGTGAATTTGTCGACTTTACTTCCGCCAGATACCGTTGCCACTTTTTTAGTAATTCATTCTCCATGGTCAAGCGATGCAGTTCTTTTTCTAGTGCTTGAAGCGTGTGTTATCTGAAGTGCTTTTAGGGGGGTGAATAGATTTTCGGCGTTTATCAGCCATAAGTTTTCCTTCTCTATATTCCTTTCGCCATCGTGACAGCATATAGGGATGAATATCTAGTGATGATGCAACCCCCTTCACTGTCTCAGACTCTAATAATGAAAGGTGAACGGTGGTGACTTTGAAGTGCTGGGTATATGCTGCTGTCTTCTTGTGTTGTGTAAATTGGGCCATGTGGACTCCTAAAGTTAGTTAGGTTTTTTTGTCCACTTAAACGGGGCAAGTTCAAAGTCCCTTCGAACGTCTTGTTAGCTCCTTACTCAACAGCTAAATCTGAATTCCATAAGAAATATGAACCAAACCTTCCTTTTTTTGCTTCTCCAACTTGTGAACCTTTGACTGTAAGTGCTGTTTCTTCATTATCAGTCTGAAGGTAACCATTTTCTACTAACTTCAGTGTCAACTCATTAGTTTTAAGCCCCAGCTTTTTTGCTAGTTTTGATGTAGATAGTTGACTAGTTGCTTCTTGGTTTTTGGGTTTATCTTTGGTTCTTAACTCAGCATCAGGGGCTACTTTTTCTAATGAAATCCTAACCTCATCACTAATTCTAATTATTCTTTGTGCTTCTTCATAAGCCTCTTTATATAGTTCACTATCATCTTGACGTGAGACTGAAACGCCCATTTCATTATTATTAATTTGACTGAATTCGTATAAATTTAGGCTTGTGATTATGCATGATTCTTCATTTAGATAGCATTTAGCATGAAGGTTTTTACAGAAGCTAGTTCGTACATAAGTAAGCTTGCTTAACCAACTAATTTCATCGTTTTGAAGCTCATTTTTACCATAAATGATTCGTACATCAATTTTTAATCTGTTTTTATCTTCAAGCAACTCTCTGATTCTGTCGTTTAATTTTAAAAACGGACTAATGAGGATGAGTCTTTCACTAGCCGACTTAATTAGGTTTTCAAGGTAATAGTTTGTTGCACTTGTATTTAGAAATTTTGCCACTTCTTTTGTTCCCCTGTTTTTTTATTAATTTTTCTACATCTCACGAGACTCACGCACCGCGCTCAAAATGTCTGCTGTAGTTGCTTTTGTTTTAACTCCCTTTATATCAAAAGGAGATTTTTTTGTTTTTATTCTAGGTACGATTGAAAAAATATTCCCGTCTTTTCTTTTTATCATAACTTCTTCTTTTAACGATATATTTAGAATCTCTGATAAATTCTGCCTTGCTTCTGAATAAGTATATACTTTCATAATTGTACTCCTATCAACGGAATTCTAAGTTCTTTTGCAACTACACTCATTCTTTTATCAAGTGTACACAAAGGAAATGCTGTAGCTTTGGCACATTGTAAAAAATAGGCATCGTAAGCATAGATATTGAACTCTATCGCAATTTTTAGAGCTTCTCCTATATCAACAGGTAGTAGTCGCACAGGTATATTCTTAGTAGCTTCTAGAGTTGGTAATACTTCATCTTTGGTTATTTGATGTCTTTTCAACATTGCCGAAAGAGCATTGCCTATTTCATACGGTAAAATGTCAGGTGATGTAATATTTGCATTACCTGTCTTCTCTATAATTATTTCTTTCTCAGGCTCATCTAAAGCGACTGATAAGAATATATTTGTATCTGCGATTATATCCATATAGACAATTGTACAATACTATCGTTTAAAATCAACATAGAACTTGCACTATTGTTTGGGCTTATCTGAGCTAACAGCTTAGTAGATGACCTAATAGTTCCTTTACTTTAGAACATTAGTGTCGTCTAAAATTTTATATCACAGATAAGGATTTGTTATTACAATGAATCCTTTTACCAAATACGCCCTAGAACTTGAAGATACTACGACATTTACAAAGAGCAGCATGCCTACTATATTAGCGATTACTACTATGTTTGAGCTAGGGGAGTCTTACAGTATTTCAAGCCTGTCGAAGGATGCGGAAGTCTAGCGCTATGATAAAACAAGAAGGCTTAAGTCTTTACTTTTGCAATGTGGTTTTAGCGGTTAGCGAAGCATAACGCACCATAAATAGGCATAACAACTAGTGGTGCGTTATGTTTGTCGGCTTATGAGATATTATCTACACCGTAAATAAACTTCGCTTATTTCATCGTGATTGATTGTCTTGAATATCGCCTAACCGATAAATAACAGGACGATCAAAGTTAATATAGTGAGGCAAATTTCCTAAAGCCATTTGCGCATCTTGTGGATTCTGAAAACCACCATATAGCAACACGTATTGATCATTACCTACAGGCATAAAGGCAAGTTTTTCTTTCAAATAGAAGCTGTATTGAGTGGCAATTTTGTAAAGCCTTTGCTTATCTGATACCAACGCTAATTGAATAACAAACTGCTTGCCTGATTGTTGGGCTAACCATTGTGGACCATGAATGGTGTTGTCTCCACCAAATTGACTTAATGGTGTCACTGTATTCATACGGCCATCAAGTGTGTTAACGCTATCATCCATATTTTGAACACGTTCATCTACGCTTTGCACATGATCATTAATAGTTAGTAGTTTATTGTTAATCGTTTGTAGCTCTGTTTGCACCGTAGTGTTAGTTACGCCTTCTGTTTTCCAGTTCGATTGCTGATTCATCGTATAAGCAATAAAGGCAAGAATGAGCACAGCCAAGACAGCGGAAACGCCAATAAAGTGTTTTTTCTCCAATTTTGCCAGTTCGACGACAGAACCTGATAGCACTGATTCACGTTCTTGAATCGTATGAATCAAACCACTATGTTCATGGGTTTGTTCTTGAAGCGTAACGATATCTGCCGCTAAATCGTTAGCACGATGATTCAATAAATTATGAGATTTGGATAATTCTTTACTCTTACTATGCAGATCTTCTGTTGCCTGCTCTAACGATATGGCACGTTTTTCCAATGCTTTATCAACTTCTTGTAACTGTAACAACTTGGCTTGCTGAGTCTTAAGGTTTTCTTCAAGCTCGTCATCCCTATCCTGAGTTCTGCTTGCCAATGATTCAATTTCAGCCGTAAGACGTTGCTCAAGAAGCTTCATCGCAGCCCCATTTTCTTTGATACTCTTGTTGAGTTTACGAGCCGTTTTACGTGATTTCTCCACCAAAACCTGCGTTTTCTCAATCAGTTCACTATGACCTTCTGTGAGTTTTTCAATATCAGCACCCGACTTATCCGATAACTCTGCAAGTGTCGTTGAAACCCCATTGATTTCTTCCTTAATCTGCGTCGATCTCTCAGCAAGAGAATGATAGGATTTTTCCAGATTACCCAACTGCTTGTAGGTAGCCGATACTCTACCCGTCAGATCTGCACCTTTATCAGATAGCGTTATCAAACTATCTTTTACATCTTCATTGACTTCATTAAGTTCTTTTTTGAGATCATCTAGACTGGTATCAATGTGGTTGATTTTTGTATTCAACTCATTCGGATTACCTTGAGTATTATTATCCTCGAGATTGCCCTCAAGATGAATCAGATTATCTTCAGTCTCAGTCACATTTTCTGTGGTTTGTATTGCGTTTGACATGGTTTTATTCCCTAGCGTTAAACAATCTTTAGCGATTGTAGTATTAGTATATTGTTATATATTGGAATACTAATTATAAAGCGTCAGGCTGTCAAAACAATTGCGACTACCGATGATGAATATTAAATAAATTCACTATTAGTGAGATATTAAAGTGCTTCTAAAGCCTAAAAAACAGGCTTGTAACAATCACATTATCAGTGTTTGTAAATCCGTTAGTATGACTTCGGCATAGGGATCACGCCCTGACACATCCCACTTACGGAGTTGTTGTAAATGGGCAAGCTAATGTTTTCTATTGCGTAAGTGTTTTTTGGTTTTAGCGGGATGAATCAGTAGATCGAGATGGTGTTCTACTAACCATATGACATCAGAGTTTAGTACACCTGATAGCATTTCTGCACCCACTTTGTCATGGTCTTTGCTGCCATTGGCTTTGCCTACATCATGAAATAAGATAATAATCCACTTCATCATAGCCCTGCGTCTAACAAGTAAATTGAAGAGGGACTTTTCTACTCAGCGGTTGATTTGCATACAGCGCATTCTGTGAGTTTATCTTTGATTAATCTTCAGTTATGTCTGTCCGAAAAGCCCCTTAATTTGGCGTTAGGTTCTGTTGTTACCCACGAAAACCGGACACGCTATTAGTTAGGTTTTGCTTCAAAATCGTTCACTAGGTACATGCATGTTACTTGCCTTTAATCTCATTACGAGATATATTGATTTACATGCACATAATAACCCGAAAACGACTTTTAGAATTCTCAGAAGAACATCAAAATACAACAGTCGTATTAGATACTTGGTATCGAATTGTTAAGAATTCAGATATTACTAATTTTGCAGAACTTAGAGAGATATTCCCAAGTGCTGATAAAGTCGATAACTTAACGATGTTTAATATAGGTGGCAACAAAATAAGGCTAGTAGCCGCCATACATTACAACACTCAATGTCTCTATATTCGTCATGTGCTAACACATACTGAATATGACAAAGAAAAATGGAAAGAATAACTATGAACACTAAGTTAGATACAATATCAAAGGTATGGCCTAGCATTAAGGCAATGTTCTCTGTTCCTCATTCTGAAGCTGAATATCAAGATTTAGTAAAAACCCTTGATTCCTTTATTGATGAAATAGGTAATGATGAAAATCACGAACTAGCACCTGTGATGGAGACAGTTGGTAAACTGATTGAAAACTATGAAGAACAAAATTATACAATTAACGATAGTACGCCATTAAACACACTGAAATATCTAATGGAAGAACATAGCTTAAAACAATCTGATCTAACTGAAATAGGTAGTCAAGGAGTTGTATCAGAGATACTAGCGGGTAAAAGAACATTAAATATTGAGCAAATAAAGAAAATAAGTAACAAATTCAATGTTTCACCTTTAGTTTTCATCTAAATGGATCAATACTTTATTGCCGTAAAGAGGAGAAGCAATAATGAAAACTAAAATAATCGGTAGTGCATCTATACTTCTGGTAAAGGATGTTGTTGCATCTGCAAACTATTATCGTGATAAAATTGGGTTTACATACGATCAATTCTGGGGTGAACCACCCTGCTTTTGCATACTTAACCGCGACGGTTTTCATCTTATGTTAAGTCAAGTAGAAGATTCAAAGTATATCGTTCCTCATTACAAAGTAGTGGAAAAAATGTGGAACGTTTATTTCTGGGTAAATGATGCAAATAAACTCCATGAGGAAGTAAAAAATAGGGGTGCAAACATTGACTACGGTTTATGTGAGCAACCCTATGGCTGTCGTGAGTTTGGTATCCAAGACTTAGATGGGTACGATATAGCTTTCGGACAAGACCTTAACGGAAGCAATAACTAGAAAAACCTTGGGTGCACAGTTAATTTATTTTAATATCAGTGGTTTATCTAAGATCAGAGCTAATAAATAAATTCGAGAGGGCCTTTTTGACTCAGCGGTTGATTTGAGTTCAGTGAATTCTAGAAGTTTATCTTAGAGTCACCTTCACACCTCTATCTGTCCAAAAAGATAATTGGACTCCCCTCACCCTACCATTGAGAGTGAGGTAAACTTTGGTGTGTTACCACACAAACCAAAAAAGGAGTCACATCATGAAAAATACCATTATCGGAGTAGATTTAGCAAAAAATATTATTCAAATCTGTGTTGTTAAGAACAATAAAGTCATTTCAAACAAAGAAATAAAAGCCAATAATTTCGAGGCATGGCTTACTACGCTCCAAGAAAGCAACCGTAGTTTTTGAAGCCTGTGCTACTTCTAACTGCTGGAAGCAAACAGCTTCAAAGTATGGACACGATAGTCGTGTAATTTCAGCCAAGTTAGTCGCTAAAATTAGACAACATCAAAAGACGGATAAAAACGAAGAAGAACAAGCATATTGGAATAATAGAAAATGAAGGAACATTACGATTTTACAAACATGAAAGGGAAAAAGAAACCTTACACTAAATATCTCAAGCAACCAGTAACAATACGCCTTGATAGAGATTCTGTTGACTATTTTAAAAATTTAGCAGAAGAAACCGGAGTACCTTATCAAACATTGATTAATCTCTACTTACGAGATTGTGCTATGAATCAGCGTAAATTAAAAATGCAATGGGCTTCGTAAACTATGAATAGCTACCAAGGTAGTTGTCTTTGTGGAAAAGTAAAATATGAAGTAAAAGGCACTCCAAAAATTGTTGCTCATTGTCACTGTATTGACTGTCAAAAACTTTCTGGAGCTGGACATTCAACTGGAGCTATGTTCTCTGAAAAAGACTTTAGTCTCACAGGTGAAGTCGGAGAGTATAAGTTAACAGCAGAGAATGGAAGCGAAGTTACACGTGTATTCTGCCCGTCGTGTGGTAGTCCTATATTAGGTAAGAATACTGATATGAGTGGTTACATTACAATTTCTCTTGGTACACTTGAAAACTCATCAGATTTCAAACCTGAAGTAGTAGTTTTTGCACGTAATCGTAAACCTTGGGATAACATGGACAAAACAGTGTTAACCTTTGAAGCACAACCCAGCTGGAATCCTGGCAAATAAAGACATAACAAGTAAATTCAAGAGGGGCATTATGTCCCAATAACTCAAACATCGATTGAAGGAGAAATTTGCCTCACTATATTAACTTTGATCGTCCTGTTATTTATCGGTTAGGTGATATTCAAGACAATCAATCACGATGAAATAAGCGAAGTTCATCTACGGTATAGATAGTATCTCATAAGCCGACAAACATAACGCACCATACGCACCACTAGTTATTATGACTATTGATGGTGCGTTATGCTTCACTAACCACTAGCGCCACTTTCTCTGTGAACTAAAAATGAATAAAAACAAGAGATAGCGTCTATAAAGTGTGTAAGGGTTAGTGTAGAATAATCATTCAGTGTCAATTCCTCTTCCATCACCATAACTCTCTTAGGATGGAGAATGTCAGATTTTATTGATCGTTTCACTACCTGGTTTAGTGAAGCTACAGATTATATTTTTCCTTATTTACAAAGCTTTTGGGCTTTGTTCAATGATTATGCCTACATGCGAGCCGCATTAATTGCGGCTGTTAGTTATTTCATTGCTAAAATATTTTCTCACTATATACCTTTAGGTATCGCCAAATTAATAACGCGCCTAAACCTTAATTTCGGAAATAGCTTCGGCAATGAAATCGCGCCTTTAATACGCTTCCCACTATTTTATTTAACACTGCTTTTTGGGCTGGTCATTGCTAATCAAGCTGCTGATTCCAGTGAACAAGTGGAATTTGCGTTTACCGCTATTTTTCAATCATTGATTGTGGTTGTGATCGCTATTTCTGTCTATCGAGGCTTGCATTGGGCGCTAATTCGCACCGCTAATAGCGCTGATGAAACTCACATCGTTCAAACCCAGACATTACCTTTATTTACCAATACCACATTAGTCTTTATCGCTTTTGCGGCGATCCACCAAGTCTTCGCGGCTTGGCATGTTGACATGACAGCGTTGCTCGCCTCCGCTGGTATTGCGGGTATGGCTATTGGCATGGCCGCTAAAGACATGATTTCAGATGTTATCGCGGGTGTCATGATCATGACAGACAACCCTTATAAAGTAGGCGATGTGGTGTTGATTGATGATGTCATCGCCGATGAATCTACACGTGGAACCGTATCCCATATTGGTTTACGAAGCACACGGATGATCACTAGAGATAACATTCAAGTGATTATTCCAAATTCGAGAATGAGCAATGATAGTGTTATTAATGAATCATCAGCTGCGGATTCCGGTGTGCGCATACAACTGGAAGTTCGAACGGCTTACGGTATTGATCCCAATATCATAAGAAACCTGCTACTAGATGCATGCAAAGACAATAAGTCCATTCTTCCAGAGGCAGATAAAAAGGTAGCATTAGCCAAATTTACCGAAAAATATGCGATTTACCATCTAATGGTGTGGATTTCAGACCCCATGACACGAGTCCTTATTCTTGCAGAGCTTCGTGAAGCGGTATATATCCGTTTTATTCAAGAACAGATAAGTATTGCATTGCCAGATGACAGATTAATTACCCTCACCGAATTACCTTTAAGCACGCAAGAGGTCTTCATCAAAGAAATGCCATTAAGCAAGCAAGAAGTGGTCATCAAGGAAATGCCTGACAGCAAACGCACTATTCACGTTAAAGAAATTCCTAATTTGTTTGGTAATGGTGGTGCAAAAGCTATAGGTAAAAATAATATAAACAGTAAAAACAAAGTCACGGCTATGCCCACTAACAGCAAAAAACCAGCAACAAAAGAAGCGAGGGAAAACGATGCTTAAAAACTGGCAAGTACAAACATTGGGGTTGATATTGTTAGCGCTTTTGTTCTTGATTTCAACGCCCCTTTTTCTGAAAAAAATTCCTGCTACTTTAAAGCATGCCGCTCAGCAAAAACTACACAGTAATGGCATAGATTGGGTAGCGGTTAATGCTCACGGGAGAAATATTACCTTAAAGGGTAACGCCCCTAATATTCAACACCATCAACAAGCATTATCGACGTTAGATCAGATGTATGGAGTACGTCATGTAGTGGACGAAATGAGCCCGCGTATTGTTTCACCCTATACGTTTGTGATGAGGTGGACTGAAAATAACCTTGAGATAAAGGGCTATGTGAGTAATCAAGATGATTATAACCACTTTCTTGAAAGCGCTTTTCAGCTCTACGGTAAAGAAAATGTATCCGGGGATATTCAATTAGGTGCAGGTGCACCGAATAACTGGGCTGATTTATTACAATCGACATTGCTATCATTAAGCACCATGGAGCAAGGGATTGTTGATATTACCAATCATGCTATACACGTTTCAGGGAAAGCAACCACCACCGCAACCAAACAAAATATCCAGCAAGATCTCGCAGCTTATACTCAGTTTAATTACCAATCTTCCATGAATATTATCGCAGCAGATGCGGCAGATTTAGTCTGTCAGCAACGCTTTACCAAACTACTAAAATCTCGAAACATTCAATTCCAGACGGGTGAAACTACCATTGCGTCAACAAGCTTTCCCCTGTTAAAAAAGCTTAGCAATACCGCTGCGTTATGTTCAAAATCCAAGATCACTATTGTCGGTCATACGGATAATGAGGGAAGTAACGCATCCAATATAAAATTGAGTGAAAAGCGGGCGCAAGCAGTCGTTGCATGGTTGTTTCAACAAGGCATTGAAATGCAGCGTTTAAGTGCTGTTGGCCATGGTGCTAAAAATCCTGTTGCTGATAATGACACAGAACAAGGCAGAGCCAGAAACAGACGTATTGAATTTATAGTTGGAGGTAAGTGAGCATGTCGCATCTTTTAGGAGAACTTGTATTAGTACTTGTATTATCAGCAATAATAGGCTGGTTTATGGGGCGTTATTTTTGTAAAAGTGGTGAATATGAAGAGCGGAATTTAAAAGCAAACTCACTTAAGCAAAATACCCTTTTGCAAACCAATCTTGAGCAAGTAGAAAAAGACTATTCGCAAAGCAAGTCTGAAGTGAAAGAGCAACATAATCAAATTTCAGCATTACAACAAAGTAATAGCGGACTGGAATCGAAGATTATTACACTCAACAAAGAGCGTGATAAAATGCAAATTCAGCTACAAGAGCTTGATCAATATAAATCAAAACTTGCATCATTAAGTGATGATTACAACCTTCAGAAAAAACAATTTTTAAAAGCTAAAGAGCAAAACATCAACCACTCTGAACAGATTGAAACCTTACTAAAGGTTCGCAGCACTCTGGAAAAACAACTGGATACTCATAAAAACACAAACCAGTCTTTAACAAAGAAGCTAACCGAAGCAAACAACATACAACAAGCTCGGCTTGAACAAATTCAGTTTCATGAAGGGAATGAAAAAAAGCTTAAAACTACCATTGCAGAGCTAGAAACACACTCTAAAGAATCACAACAAGAAAGTGAGCAACGCCAATCTCAAATTGACACCCTGAATACTGAGAAAACCTCTCTGCAAGACTCACTTGAAAAATCCTTGAAAGAGAAACAGACACTTGAAGAAAAATGCCTCAACCTAAAAGAGGAAAGTCTTGATTTTGGTGCTAAATTAACAAATTTGCTAGAAGAAAAAGAGGGTATGGCAAAGCAGGTAGAGCAATTGACTATCGAAAATAATGACTATCTGGGTAGGCTTCGCGCGGTTTCTAGCGTTGTGGATGTCGTGGGTACTGAATAGCTGGTCAATGTTTTAGAAATCCCTTCTCTAATACAAACTGTTACTAAATTATACAGTCACAACGACATAAACCGCCACACTCACTTCCGACTACCTCATTAAGCATGGTTTCGACGTTACCTTAGAAACGGATGGGCAACGCCGGATAACAAATTACTTTAAGGCTCAATTCCAATTAATACTAGAGGTACCGCAGGGACTCCACGCCCTTGTCTAGCCAAATCATATAATGCACCTTCATAATAACCTGGCCCAGAAGACATTTCGACTTGCATTGATTTCATTGGTAATACTTCAACCCCAACGTTGATTGTATTACCAACGTAGAATGCTAAATGTTTTACAAATAAATCATATGCTATAAAACTATACTTTCCGAATTGAACCTCAACAGCAATTCTGTTTTTAACAAAATCTGTCTGGTTATATGATCTTATTGGGTTTTTCCCCTTAGCCTCCATTATACTTTTTTGTTCAGTAGCATCTAAATGCATAGTGTCACTAATAAGCTCATAATCATCAGTTACCCAATAGTTAGTTCTGCTTTCAAACCACCCTAGCTTCTCAAAATCAACTTTCATTTTTTTATTCAGATCAGTAGGACTGAACAGCTTTTTTCCTTTCATTGTTTTTTCTTTACTGATTTTTGTCCGAAACTGATTAGCATCTATTTGAGCAATTACGCTTAAAATTTCATCCCACATCTCTTTTTGATGATATTGTATCCACTCAAAACCATTTAAATGGGAGTACTGTGCTCCAATCTTCATTGTTCTAATATTTCCTTGTTCAAACTTGATAAGAAATAAAACCCAACTAAAAGACTTTTCATATTTGCATTGAGCTTTTTATTTTTTTCATTCGCAATAGTGGTGATAAGATTCTCATCAACATCACTAAAGTCTACTTCTTTAATGATTTCACCAACTGAGTGTCCCACATGATCTAGAAAATCAAAGACCTCATTGTTTGAATCAGGTGCTATCCATATTTTTTGTAGTAAGTGTGAGGTTAAATCTTTATATTCGTTGCTTAGATAGCTTATGTGCTCTGTAAACACCTCGTTTTTTGTCGTATTAAGAATAGGAGCTAGTTTCTTCTTAATTTTTTGATCGAGGTTTATTTGCTTAATGTTTTTTGAGTTTCCATGATAAAACTTGAAAGACCACTCTATCTCTTGAGATTTAGGGTCATTAGAAAGCTCAAACCGAACCCCACTACCATATCGCAAGTTGGGAACAGAAAAGCGAAACTTCCTTTTAGCTGGGTACTTCCGTTTCGGTAGTTCTAAATTTGATTTAAAGGACTCAAGACTTGGCTTTTCATGAAAGTAGGGTGAGTTTTTAGGCGGTTTTACTTTTTCAGGTTCCACCTCTAGCATAGATTGAAAGATGTAGTATGTTAATACGGGCGGAACCGCATTACCTATCATTTTAAATTTTGCATTTAACGTTTTACCATAGAATTGATAAGTTACTGGGAACCCTTGTAGAACTCCCCTTTCTCTAACATTTAGTCGTCGATACCCTTTTGGGGCTTTTAAGATTATGCTTTCTCTGGATACTCTGGTACAGGTGGCAGTAATTGTTCGGCTTGGTCTATTTAGTCTATCTGGAAAAGCCATTTTGTTATAAACGGGATGAAAAGATTTAGCATCCCGATTAATTCTCAACTCTTCCAGTGTTAAGTTCACTTCGTTTTCTAATTCCGTTACTTGTGATCTGGGAATTTTATAATCATAGCTTGGGTCTATAATTTCGTCTTTTTCTAACCCCTTCAAGACATCCCCTAATGTGATTGTAGGAGCATTATTTTTATATGAATCAAATAACTGCACAGGGAAGTCCCCTGCGATCATTCTTTTCCTATTTTGCGGCACACCATATTCTGCAGAGTCAACAACTTTAATTACCTTAACTAGGTATTTAAAACGCTCTAACGATCCACCATTTAATTCTTTTTCCAGAATTTTTGCGACACGAGGAATGTTTTCCATTGCCCAATATTTTGGCTTAAGGTGTTCTACGATTTCTAAGAACTTGTAAATATCAATTAAACCATCTTGAATATCGCCGCTCCCGCCTTTGTTAGCAAAGGAAAACTGTGTACAGGGAGGACTGCCAACAACAAAATCTATTTTCTTACCGAAATCAAGTTGGTCTATATTGATCCCTCTTATATCAATATCTTGATGGTTAGTACCAAAGTTTAAATTATGTGTTTGGTTGGCTTCTTTCCACCATTCAAAGGATGCTAAGTTCTGAACACCTGAAAGCTTCATTCCAAGAGTCCATCCACCGATTCCGCTATATAGATCAATTGAATTTTTCATTCGTAGTGAGAGTCAAATCTTTTGCAAAGGGGATGATTTATGAATCACTTTGGCAGATCTGTCAAAATAAAGCAAGACGAAAAGCAACTACAAACCGATTAATTATATCAAGTTCCTATAATACAAACGCATGAATATTCTTGATCCAAACCCAAACCTTGTAATTAGAGTCTTCTCAGTAAATTACCCGATGTTACCAGTAGCCTCCACAACCCTTATCTTGAAGCAGGAGTCTTTTTGCCTGTCTATATAAAACTGTAGACTGAAACAACGTAGCCTTTTTGGTTTCATTATATCCTGCGTTACCTCCGTCAACAGCAGTCGACCATTAGTGCAATTCTATAAATAATTCTGCGAGTTTATAGCTTCTTTTCTATACTCAACAATATCAAAAAATGATACTTATATTTCCACTGCTGACAGTACGGTGTCAGTAGTCAGGATTTACACTACTTTCTTTGACACTACCCTCTTTTTAGAAACTTAGAAAATCGAATACTCACATAAAGGAAATACTATGACTAAATCAACTAGCTACTTAATCGTTTTACTGATGATTATTTCACCACAACTTCATGCTAAAGATGAAAAAGACAACAGCATTGCACTTATCGAAACGGTTTCTCCAGAAGCTGCGGAAGGTCATGTAGCAACTGTCTACAAGGAAATTAAAAGCCAATGGGATATGGTGCCAAACCCTATCAAACTCTATAGCACTAACCCAGAAATGCTCAAGCAGAAATGGGAATCCTACAAAATGATAGGGCAGCATAAAACTGTCGATGCCAAGCTTCAAACCATGATGAGAATGCTAGTTTCTGCACAACACGATTGTCAATATTGTGTGGGGCTGAATGAATCCATGTTAATTAATATGTTTAAAATGGATGCTGGGAAAGTCATGGCAATGAAAAAAGACCCGACTACTGCGCCTTTGCCAGAAAAAGAAAAAGCATTGCTGTTATTCGCTCTTAAAGCAGTACATGATTCTAAAAGCACTACGAAAGCTGATATTGATGCGTTACATAAACTAGGCTGGAGTGACGCAGAGATATTCTTTGCTACCAGTTATGCCGCTGAAATGGTGGCTACCGATATTTTAATCAATGCTTTCCAAGTGAAGATTGATTATTGATCCGGTTTTTCCAAGTTTGTTACCTACTCCCACTCGCTGGAGGTTTTCGGTTAAGAATAAGTGGAGTCAGTGGAGAATGGCACTTACTTAAGCATAAGACATTGAAATGCTCTCAATTAGCAGGAAAGCCCAAACATCATGCTAAACTTCCGTAAATAGGAAATAAACCATGAAGTCTAGTCTAGAAAATCTACTTTCTGAACAATTACAGGGATTACTGTTACCTCCCAAAGAGACAAGCTTTTTTGGGTTTAGCTGGGAAATGATGACAGCTATCAGTCTGTTGCTATGCCTTCTGGCTGTAGTTGTTTGGCGATGGTGGCGATATCGAAATACCCCCTTAGAAATTGCCAAACGCGCGATTAAAACGCTACGTATTCATGCAGGCAATGACACGGCTAAACCACGGGAACCACAAAAAACCAGCATTCAGCTTGTGGGGATTTTACGCCAAGGCTTGGAAATTACCCGACTTGATGAGTACAAACCACAAGATATAGCAGCATGGAATACTTTCCACTCTCAGCTTAATTCAGTGTGTTATTCAACAACCGAACTACCCGATAACAATCTGGCAACGTTGCTTGAAGAAGCCCTTGCATGGCTCAATAAAAAATAGACGATAACCCTACAGATGGAAACACTTTCTACCTCTTTTGGACGCTATAGTTTACAACGTCTACCCGTCATCAAGGATGCATCCTTGCGTGCATGGGATGCTGCGGATGAGCTGTTACTAAGCTATGTCTCGGAGCAAGAACTGATAACCGCTTCTAGTAAAATATTATTGATCAATGATCAGTTCGGTGCTTTGTCTGTAAGCTTGCATAAATACTCCCCTCAAAACTGGTCAGACTCCTATCAATCGCATCTTGCAGCGCAACATAATCTTAAAATGAATCAACTGCCGGAGCAGATTGGACAGATTGACTACGTTCCAAGTACTCAATCTCCAAAGGGTAACTTCGATCTGGTATTGGTCAAAGTTCCAAAAACGATGGCATTACTAGAGGATCAGTTAATTAGGCTACGACCACATATTTCGGTAGATACTCAAATAATTGCAGCCGCAATGACTAAGCATATTCACACCTCCACCCTTAAGCTTTTTGAAGATATTTTAGGTAGCACCAAAACGTCATTAGCAAAGAAAAAAGCCCGGTTGATCTTTGCTGATTATCAGGAGAACAAGGAATCACGTCAGTCGCCCTACCCTAAAAGCTTCCATGACAACACATGGGATATCACATTAAGCAATCACGCCAATGTATTTGCCAAGGAAAAACTCGATGTCGGCGCGCGATTTATGCTGGAACAATTCAAACGATTACCCCCATCACAACACATAATAGATCTCGGCTGTGGCAATGGGGTTCTTGGAATTATGGCTAAACGCCAACAGCCCGATAGCCATATCACTTTTGTCGATGAATCCTACATGGCGGTTGATTCAGCAAAGACTAATTACGAGAATGTGTTTACTAATCATAATCACCACGCTGATTTTCTGGTGAGTGATGCATTATCAGAGCTTAGTTCATCAGGGCTTAGTTCAGAAAAAGAGATTGATTTAATTCTGTGCAACCCACCTTTTCACCAACAGTATGCCATCGGTGATCATATCGCATGGGAGATGTTGAAACAGAGCCATCAACATTTGCAACAAGGCGGCCAACTTTGGGTAGTCGGCAATCGGCACTTGGCCTATCACGTTAAGTTGAAACGTTTGTTTGGAAATTGCCAGACGATTGCGAGTAGTAAAAAATTTGTCGTTCTAGCAGCACAAAAACCATAATGTCGCAATCCTCCATGAGCTAGATAAACTCATTATGCCGGAGGAGGACTCATCAGTTCTCATGTTGATCCTGAAGGAGAAGGCGATGGATGGAGCACCTCCGATAACTCCGACTCTGGTTATTCCCTTTTTGCAGGCTATCAATTCACACCCCATTTATTTGCGGAATTTTCCTATGCCGACTTGGGAGAAGCCACTCTCAACAACAGGTTTAATACAGATGGGAAAGAGAGTATCTCCTACAAGATTCCTTCGTTACATGTAGGTTACTCGAAAGAAACACCTATCCAGCAACTAAGTTTATACGGTAAAGCGGGGGTTTCGGCCATTCAGAATAAAGCCAGCTCAAGTAGTGTTCCCTTTAAAAAACAAACTAACATACAGCTAAGCTATGGCTTGGGGGCACAATGGGATGCACTCTACACACCTCTCTTTGTCCGCTTGGGTACAGATTTCTATGCTAGAGATGCAAGAGCCACAAACTTAAGTCTAGGTTATAATCTTGGAGCCTTAAAAAGAGCTGCTCCTAAAATACCAAGAGCGACAGCTATCCCTGCGGCACTCCCCATATATAAACCGAGAGCGACTTCAACTCAAACGCTTGATACGGATGGTGATGGGTTTGTAGATAAAGCAGATCACTGCCCACTCAGTAAAAGAGGAGCTGCTGTAGATCATCGAGGCTGTGAAATCAATCTACCCAAACCAACCTTCTCCGGGGTTCTTGATGGCGTTAATTTTCATACCGGTTCAACTGTCCTCACACCCACAGCAAACCGTATTCTTAAACAAGTAGCCAGACAGTTTAAAAGATGCCAGACCTCAAAGCTATTATTGTTGGCCATACCGACAATATAGGCAACGCTCAAAAGTAACATGCTGCTCTCACATCAAAGAGCTATTAGAGTGACCCAATTCTTACTTCAACATGGTGTAAAAAGGAGAAGCATCCTCTCTTCAATTGGCAGAGGGGAAAGAGAACCTCGTGTTAGTAATGCTTCAGCGAGAGGCAAAGCAATGAATCGAAGAGTAGAACTACTTCCTCAGTAACGCCAAACTAAACCCGAACCCTTGCCATTCCATTGCCATTACCCTCGCAGGGGTCTGGGAAGGTACGAAAAAGAAGAGGAATAACCCACCATCGAAGTGTCATTTCACGCTCGTTTGGGTGGCTTCCACCCTGCCGATATGGTATCTATCAGTGACCGCATTAAACTGTTTGGATCGCACGCCTTACTTACAAAAGCGTCCCATAATACTATTGCCCAAACAAATACCTGAAATAGCGACAAACGCTGTCGCTATAGCAGGAATGTACATAAACCAATGCACATTGTTAAAACCTGTCAGAGCTATACCTATCCAGATAATAACCGACATCATGGCAAACACCATGCGCATTGAACATCCTATTTTTGCATTCGCTATCATTTCTTCTCTCCTTTGATTAATTCTAAATTATAGAGAGTATAGTTCCTTTTTTATAGTTGTGTTTACCATTGCCTTTTATGACTGCTGAATCGCCCACATGTCGCTATAAACCCCTTGCTTTGCAAGCAACTCCTGATGTGAGCCACGCTCGATGATTTCACCATGATCTAGAACCAGAATTTGATCTGCATCCACGATAGTCGACAGTCTGTGCGCAATGACCAACGTAGTATGCTGATCAGAAATGCTTTGCAAGGTATCTTGAATAGCCTGCTCTGTGGCACTATCCAAGGAAGATGTGGCTTCATCAAAAATCAAAATAGAAGGTTTTTTTAGTAATGCTCTGGCGATAGCAACACGCTGCTTTTCACCACCTGACAGCTTCAACCCACGTTCGCCCACCACGGTATCCCATCCATCCGGTAGTGATTCTATAAAGCCTTTGATATGCGCCATATCTGCAACCTTTTCAACTTCTTCACGGCTGGCATCAAGGTTGCCGTAGTTCAGATTATAAAAAATGGTGTCGTTAAACAGGATGGTATCTTGAGGCACAATGCCGATAGCTTGCCGCAAACTGCTTTGTGACACTTTGGCGATATCCTGACCATCAATGGCAATCTCGCCACCCGTTACATCGTAGAAACGAAACAGCAAACGGGAAATAGTCGACTTCCCTGCCCCGCTATGCCCAACAATGGCAACAGTCTGCTCTGGCTCAATAGTAAAAGAAAGTTTCTTCAGAATGGAGCGTTCCGGTTGATAGGCAAAATCAACGCCTTTAAATGCCACTTTGCCTTGGGTGACCTCCAACTCTTTTGCATCGTTATCATCAATAATCTCTGGCTTTTTATCCAATAACTTAAACACCAAATCCATATCAGCAAGCGTGTATTTAACCTGTCTATAAATAATACCCAATGCGCCCAAAGGGATAAACAACTGCAACATAAACGCATTGACCATCACCAAATCACCAATGCTCATGTCTCGTTCAGTCACACTATTGACTGCGAAGAACATAATAATAGTCACGCCGATGGCGATGATTGAAGCTTGTCCAAAATTCAGCATCGACATGGTCGATTGGCTTTTTACCGCCACCGACTCCCATTGCTCTAGCGTGCCATCAACCCGTTCCAGTTCCTGTTTTTCATTATTAAAATATTTTACTGTCTCGTAATTAATAAGACTATCAATGGCGTGAGTATTCGCCTCTGAATCCAACCTATTCATCTCGTGCCGAAATTCCATCCGCCATTCCGTGATAAAAAACGTAAACGTCATGTAGACGACTACGGTTCCAAAGGTGATAAGTGTAAACACGGGTGCATACTGGCTTAGTAAAATAACAGCGACCAGAGAAAATTCCACCAGCACAGGGATAATGCTAAACACCATGAAATTCATGATCGTGCCGACTGATCGTGTACCCCGTTCCAGATCACGGCTAATCGCTCCTGTTTTGCGATCCAGATGAAAACGTAATGACAAATCATGTAAATGCGCTAAAACGCGAGTCGATAAACGTCGCATCGCCCGATAGCGAACCTTGGCAAAAACCGTATCACGCAATTCATTAAACAACGAACTAGACAGCCGTAAAGCACCATAAGCCATTAGTAAAGCAACCGGCAATATGAGCATTTGTTCTTTATACCCTTCCAGAAAATCGACAATGGCTTTCAAGGTGACCGGCACACCCACATTTGCCACTTTCGACAGCACCAGACACGCCAGAGCAAACAACGCCCTGCCCCGATAGTCCATTAGATAAGGAAGAATGGAGCGTAGATTTTGCAAATCACGACGGTTGCCGTGAATCTCGCCTTGTTGATGATTCATTATGGATGCTTAACAAGTAAGAATAGAAGATCAGATAGTAAATCAATATGGCTATTGAACAAGTAGATTTTCAATATAACGACCTGTCTGCCCGAATTTTCTTCAACAGTAACTCAAGGTGGTATGCTGAATAAATATAAAGCCAATAAAGCTAGACTATATGGCAAACAGAGAGAAACAGAATGCAATCAAAAGCCAACCGTGTTGCTGAATACCTGAATGAAGTCCCACAAGAACGACAGGTCTATTTTAACCAGCTTAGGGATACCATTCTTGAACATCTACCGAAGGGTTTTGTCGAACAGATGAATTATGGAATGATCGGTTATGTTGTTCCTCATAACCTGTACCCAAACGGGTATCATTGCAAACCAGAATCCCCACTACCTTTCGCAAATATCGCCTCACAGAAACATTTTATTGGTTTTTATCATATGGGCATATATTCAAAACCAGAGTTACTGAAATGGTTTGTCGAGGAATATCCCAAGCACTGTAAACTGAAACTGGATATGGGGAAAAGCTGTATCCGGTTTAAAAAAATAGAACAAATTCCCTATACGCTTATTGGTCAGCTAATGGATAAAATGTCTGTTAATGACTGGATAGAAGTGTATGAGGCGAACATAAAAAGATAATAATAGACCAGTACAAATAACATTGGATGAAGACCTATGAGCAACGCAGAATATATCCAACCGCAAAATAAAGAGAAGCTAATGCAAGAAATCACCCAACAAGAAATTTTTTGGGAAAACTTTTACCAAACAGAAAAGACCGGTTGGGATCGAGGCGCTACCAGTCTCAATTTACTAAACTGGCTGGACAACGGAGATATGGTGCCTTGCCGAATACTCGTTCCAGGCTGTGGTAATGGTTATGAAGTACTGACTCTTGCCGAAAAAGGCTTCGATGTTGTGGCGGTAGATATAGCTCCATCAGCCGTAACCAACCTTCAGCAAGCTCTAAAAAACAACCAACTGACCGCAGAAGTCACCCAAAGTGATTTTTTCTCACTGGACTTTAGTTCAAATCCCTTCGACGCTATTTACGAACAAACCTGTCTTTGTGCTTTACAACCCACAGAATGGAACCGTTTCGAACAGTGGCTTTATCAGTCATTAAAACCAGCGGGTAAGCTCTACTCACAATTTATGCAAACCCATCAAGAAGGCGGCCCACCTTTCCATTGTGATATGAATAAGATGAGGCAATTGTTTGCCGGTGAAAGATGGCAGTGGACAACAGAATATGATCCATTAAAAATAAGAGAGCTATCTGAGAAACTTGAGATTCCTTGCTTGTTACAGAAACAGAGCCCTCAAAAGAACTAATGAAAAAATAATGAGATTAAGTCTGGCCACAACGGGCATTACTAGGTTTTATCTATAAAAGCACACCACTTAGTAAAAATAAGATCGAAATGTTCTTCAAAAGCAGGTATCAGTGTACTGATTCATTACAACAGGGAAGACTAATGATTAGTAACATGAGTACAACTAGGGAAGCTCCCGCACAGACCAACCACGCACGGCTATTTTCAAACGTAAACAAAGATTTTAGTCGATCGCTATCCATACAGAAATCTCCACCAGAGATATTCCCACGTATTTTGATGCTAATCATTCTTAGATTAATACAGCTGTTAGTCGATCAACTCGAAAAACCTGCAAAATCATCAGACCAACCTCGCACTAATAATCGACCCGAAAGTGGTGCCAATACAACGGTTACTAAAGATAATTCAAATCCTCGCAAGAACAAAAGTCCAACGACAACACCCTTACCACAAGATCATCAGATGGCAAAAACACCTAAGAAAAATAATCGGTCTAGAGGGACGATGGGCTCTGTAACCACACCAGCAAAGCCAGAAGCGCCTACTACCGCTAGAAAATCCAAAACGGCCAATATTGTTGCTACTAATAGCAATACACAAGTTGCTTTATCATCGGTCGAGCCTAAAGCAGTCAAGAATAACAGCGTTAACTCAAGCCCGAATAATAGCGTTCTCATCCTTGATGATGGGTTTGAAAGAGGTATTGGAAAATGGAGAGAAGTACCTGCCAACTATAAGATGTCAAATGAAAGCCGTGAAGGTAACCACTCCGTACATTTTCTACCTGATTTAAGCGGTGGAAAACGTAGTGAATTGGTATTAAAAGACAACAAAGGTACATTCGAATGGGGTAAAGAGTATTGGGTTGGCTTTAGCATTAATGTGAAAAGACCGCCAACGGGTTATCAGATTATCAGCCAACATCATTCGACCCCAGGAGCAGGAGCCGACGGCAAGGCCGATTGGTCAGTTACTGCGGGACCGAACTCATTTACAATGAAAGCGGTAAATGGTGATTTTATTTTTCGTACCTCAACAAATCCCAATCAAGTCAATACTGTGGAAGAGAAAGGAGGCGCGACCAGAGGCACAGTCAAAGTAACGCAGCCTTATCAACAAAACCAATGGCATGATATTGTGCAACATTTTCGTTATACACCTGACAATAAAGGGTTTATGGAAATATGGATGGATGGCAAAAAAGTGGTGGATGCTAAAGGCCCCACTGTATACAAGTATGATTTAGCAGGCCGACCAAAGACTCCTCACCAATATCAGAAAATCGGAATTTATCATGGTCCAAAAGATCCAGGCGGTGAGATTTTATATGATGCATTTCGTGTTGGCGGAGCAAATGCCAGCTATAAGGATGTTGCTCCAAGGTAGGCGTTTATTATTGTCCTTCCTAAGCAGTTAGAGTTCCTCTCCCCTTGAGTCCCCTTAAGGGAGAGTGTTTACTTTTAGCATCTCCAAAAGAAGCAAACACGGGCTCTAACCAGCAACGAACATCTTCAGGCAGACGCACTCAAAAGAATAGTAAAACACCATACAGCTTATAAGTTGAAGAAGAGCGGAAGAATAAGGGCATAGGCTGTGTATAGATTGGGTATAGGTTGGGCATAGGTAATTCAGGAGTTTTTATCTTATAGTTAGGTATAGTACAAGTACGGAAACTAAGTTATCGGTAATAACGATGCCCACGCAAAATAAACTCATTTCAGAAACCAGCCCTTATCTTCTTCAGCATGCTGATAACCCTGTGGATTGGTATCCATGGGGTGAAGAGGCTTTGCAACTAGCCAAGCATGAGAATAAACCTATTTTGTTATCTATTGGTTATTCTGCCTGCCACTGGTGCCATGTAATGGCGCATGAATCTTTTGAAGATGAAGCAACCGCAGCATTGATGAATCGCTTGTATGTGAATATCAAGGTTGATCGTGAGGAACGTCCTGATCTGGACAAGATTTATCAATTAGCTCATCAGATGTTGACGCAACGTGGCGGTGGCTGGCCGTTGACGATGTTTTTACTACCCGATTCTCATATGCCTTATTTTGCCGGCACTTACTTTCCTAAAGATCAGCGTCATGGCTTGCCTTCATTTGCGTCTTTGTTGGAGCAGATGGCCGACGTTTATGTACATCGTAAGGATGAGATTAATAAACAAACGGTTTCTCTAGAAAATGCGTTGGGTAATGTTTACCAACATGATCAAGCAAACGGTGTTATTGATGCAAGCATGCAACTTGATGCCATTGCCCAACTAAAACAGCAGTTTGATACGAAAGAAGGTGGCTTTGGTTCGGCGCCTAAGTTTCCTCATGTGAGTAGCATTGAACGCATGTTGCGCCATTGGTATCTGAGTAAAAACAAAAACGATAACGACGTAAATAAGTCAGATATGGAAGATAAGAACGCCTTGCACATGGCTGTTTTCAGTCTTGAAAAAATGGCATTAGGCGGCATGAATGATCAATTAGGTGGCGGCTTTTGCCGCTATTCAGTTGATGATTACTGGATGATCCCGCATTTCGAAAAAATGCTCTATGACAATGGCGTGCTATTGGCTGAATACGCCCAAGCTTACGCACTTGAGCAATTGCCTTTATTTGAGAAAACTTGTCACGAAACCGCGCAATGGGTCATGCGTGAAATGCAATCACCTGAAGGTGGTTATTATTCTAGTTACGATGCGGACTCCGAGGGCGAAGAAGGTAAGTTTTATGTGTGGACACCCGATGAGATTAAGTCGTTATTGACGGCTGATGAGTATGCCATTGTCGCGCCGCATTTTGGATTAGATCGTAAAGCTAATTTTGAGGGAAAATGGCATTTTCATGTTTATCAGTCTTTAGAATCTTTGCAGGAAAAGATAGATACCAAAAGTAGTGTTTATGATCTTTTGGCCTCGGCAAAGGAGAAGCTTTATCAAGTTAGAGAAGAACGAGTTAAGCCTGGACGTGATGACAAGATTCTGACGTCATGGAATGGCTTGATGATTCGTGCAATGGCAATGACTGCCCGTTATTTGTCGATGCCGGAGTATGCAGGGTCGGCAACCAAAGCCGTTGATTTTATTCGCAGCACGCTATGGAAAGATGGGCGCTTATTAGCAACCTATAAAGACGATAAAGCACATCTAATGGCTTACCTTGACGATTATGCCTATCTACTGGATGGCTTATTGGAGCTGTTACAGGTACGCTGGAGAACAGCAGATATTGAGTTTGCTCAGCGCATTGCTGATGTCATGCTGACTCATTTTGAAGATCAACAAGACGGTGGTTTTTGGTTTGTTGCAGATGATCATGAAGCACTATTACAACGACCTAAAACCTATACTGATGAAGCTACACCATCCGGTAACGCTGTGGCTGCTTTTGCATTACAACGCTTAGGTTATTTACTTGGAGAAACACGTTATCTTGATGCCGCACAA
Source organism: Thiotrichaceae bacterium (assembly GCA_965224605.1). Taxonomy (GTDB): domain Bacteria; phylum Pseudomonadota; class Gammaproteobacteria; order Thiotrichales; family Thiotrichaceae; genus HyVt-477. The sequence continues at coordinate 181,742 of CBDCZP010000002.1, read as the reverse complement.
CGTTGTTTAGAAAATGGCGCGGCAGCTTGTAAAGACATGCCTTACGCACATTGTACTTTGCTCAAGGCTGCTGAAGAACAATCCCATGATCCACAAACGATTATCATCCGAGGGCAAAATAACCAACAAAATGGACAAGCTCAACACTGGCTCAAGCTTTGTAATGAACAGTATGCCCCGCAGCGACAAACCTATTTGATTACAGACAGCGAAACGCTTCCCGAAAGCTTGGCTATGAAAAAACTAGAAGGCGAGATAACAGCCTATCTTTGTACCGGTATGACCTGTGGACTACCTATCACCACAGAAGATCAGTTAACCGAAAATTTGTAATAACTCTCGTTGAGGTATTCACCAATCAATGTCATATCCTCATCGAACAATTCCAGATTAAGATTGGAGTTGCACAAACGCACCTGACTTTGCAGACGTTCGTAGGATTTCATTTTTCGCTCAGGTCGCTGATAAAATGCCGCATCATGTGGAACCATATGGCAACCTGAGCATTTTTCTTGGTGTGTTTTTGCACCTTCAAGATGTGAAGGTGTAGACGTGGCATCCGCTGTTTGGCTATTGAGTGAGCTATCTTGCACAGACGTAGCCGTGGCAGCAGTCTCCACCTGATCACCTTGGCAAGCAGCTAATGCCAATAAAAAAGAGACTAATAATAGATATCGACCATTCATAGTTTTTCCTCGCAGGTGAATTGCGTATTATTCTACTACGAAGTTTGAAACTTTAATAGATACTGAGGCTACGAATAGATCACCGTGAACAAACTATCGCTACGCAAGATTTAGATAGCTAGAGCTTCTGCCTGGCCTTTTGATGGTGGGTTCTTTAATGACTGTGGTACCGAATGCATACCGCATCCCTCTACCGCAATCGTATTTTTTCCTTCACGCTTTGCCTGATACATCGCAAAGTCGGCCGACTTTATAAGCATGGCTGGATAGACAACATCGGTTTTCTGTTCATCATCGTATTTTACCGGGATACAACTAGACACTCCAATACTGACCGTCAGGTTTTGGTTTTTATCTACTGGATGTTTAATGCCAAGACGCGCAATGCTGGTCTTCAATCGCTCAGCCACATTGTAAGCCCCTTCTGTCCCTGTCTCGGGTAACAATATTGCAAATTCTTCTCCGCCGATTCGAGCAGCTACATCACTGGGACGAAGCGCATTTTCCTTAATCGCTCGGGCAATTTTTTTCAAGCATTCATCACCTGCAAAGTGTCCCAGATTATCGTTGTAGAGTTTGAAATCATCAACATCAATAATTAATAAGGCTATTGCTTTTTGCTCACGCGTACTGCGTCTCCATTCCCTTTTAAAAGAGCTATCAAAAGCTCGACGATTAGCTAATTGGGTGAGCTGGTCTGTATCTGCCTGGGTCTGTAAAGCTCGTTGAGTTTCTTGTAATTGAGTAATAACTTGATTGAGATAACTGGATGCAAAAATAATAGTAATGGCTAAAGCAATAAGACAAACACTAAGCATCAAATGTTCTTTATTAGAAAAATTGAAACTCATGCTAAACGTTAGCGGGGCAAGAATACTAATAAACTGGGCAAAAAAAGCAGACTTAGAAGCCAGTAAAAGAGGAATAGTCGCAATCAGCACAGAAATAAGAAGAATTAACAGTGTTGTTTGTACGACAGGCTCTTGTGCAAACAGAAAAACACTCACTGCTCCCCATAATGCACTCATGAAGGTGGTTAGCAAAATATACTTGCTAACCCATTTTTTTGTACTGGATGGATCGATATTTATAGGCTTTATTTCACTTGAGTTATGGCTTAAACGAATAAAACCGGTCACCGTTAAAATACCTAGCCAAATAACTAATGTTTGCGTATTACTCGTGTGTGAAAAAACCAACGAAATAAGTAACGTGCATGCCAGCCCCATATGAACCCAAAACGACTGCACATTATGCTGTTTCAAGCGAGCAATATGCTCTTCCGGAAAATCATCTGAGATGGTATTTGAGATAGCATTAAGACTTAGCATAGGATCAGCATGTAATTTCGTAGCAGAAGGTTCTTAGCATAAAAAGTAGCATAAAAGCTATTAGCATCAATAGGGTGCCAATGCGGCATTACTGAAAGATATATTTCTAGGCATTTAACCCCCGCCTGAAAAATTACCCATAAGTATAGTCTATTCTTACACACTTACCTGTTAAATGAAATTTATTATGATGAAGTGGAAAAATTGTTCTACATTACAAAAATCTAACGGATTATCCAAAAATAGTAACCGTAGCAAGACTGTAAATTTTTGAATTAACGCTATACTTAAGGAACTGTGATCTAAGCCCGATAAGGCTTGTAGCCTGTGTCGAGCCATAGCGAAACACGGGGAATCATGCGTTACATGATCCCGCTACAGAAAGCACATAAGCTCCCTTTTTTATTTTAGAGGAATCGCAAAAGGGTACATTTACTCCCACCACCTTGAAGGGGGAGGGTTGGAGAGGGGGGTGTAAAAATTAAATAGTATATAATATTCAACCACCTATCCCCACCTAACCCTCCCCTTGCTAAAGAGAGGGCTTAAGAACACAACTGACAGGTATTCGAAATGGATGAAGAAGAGATAACAAGAGTTCTTTTATTATCAGCCAATCCTAAAGATACAAACCAATTACGTCTGAACGAAGAGTTTCGTGAAATCAGGGAAGGGTTAAATCTCAGTGAGAACCGGGCTTTATTTGATATCAAACAAGGGGGTGCTACTCGCGCCAAAGATTTGCGTCGATTAATCTTTAGTTTCAATCCACATATTGTACATTTCAGTGGCCATTCATCCACTGATGGCATTTATCTTGAGAGTGATACAGGGCGTTATAATCCAGTAACAGGCTACGCATTAGCAAACCTGTTTTCATTGTTTTCGGATACCGTTAAGTGTGTCATTTTAAACGCTTGTTATTCCCGCGAACAGGCTTTCGAAATCGTTCAGCAAATACCCTATGTGGTGGGTATGAGTACACGTATCCGTGATGATTCAGCTATTCAGTTTGCTATCGGTTTTTATGATGCTATTGGAGCGGGTCGAGGTATAGAAGATGCCTATAAATTTGGATGTAATGCAATCCAATTAGAGGGGGGAAATAATCTGGGAGGGTCAGATCGTAGTTTGATTTTGCCCATAAGCGAGACGGGAGCACTGGAGAAATATTCAGATATAGATGAGGCAGACAAACCGGTCTTACTGACACGCGTCAGGGAAGTCAAAGCTAGTTCTGCTAACGACGAAAAAGAAACCCCAGTTGATTCCACTCACCCTGCTGTATCTGATAAAAATGACACGGCTGCACCTGTACCACCCTCACCTACTGCCGCAGTTATGCCAATAGATTCCAGCGAACCATCAAAGAACTGGTTGCCCTGGGTTTTAGCCAGTCTGATTCCATTAATGGCTTTAGGCTTCGTGTTTTGGGACACTCAAATGAACACCCAACAGTCTATGGAACAAAAAGATAGTGTTGAGCAACATTCTGTTAAACCTGATGCTAACGCAAACCTTGGTACTGAAGCCTTGATGAAAGAGGAACAAGAATTAGCACAAAAACAAGATGCACTACGCCGCCAAGCAGAAGCCCAACAACAAGCTCAAATCGAGAAAGAGAAACGACTGCAAGCCGAAGCTGAAAAACAAGAAGCCAAATTACATCAACAAGCCGAAACCGAAGAACAAACTCAGATCAAAGAATCACTACGTCAGCAGCGTATACGCGAAGCCAAAAACAAATTAAGAGAAAAAGCTATCGCTAAAAAAGAGCATTTACTAAAAAAAGCAGAACTGGCACAACGTAAAGCACAAATAAAGGCAGCCGCTGCTAAACAAGAAAGAATACAAAGACAGCAAGCTGAATTCGCTAGAATGTCACGACAAAAACAAGCAGAACAAGAACGCCGCCAATGGGAAGACCAACAAAGAACTGAAGCGGAAAGAAAGGCCTGGCAGGCAAAGCAAGATGAAATCGCTCGTCAACAATCAGAACGAAAACGCTGGGAAGAATTGCAACGACAAAAAGCCGCAGCACAAGCCGAAACAAAAAAGGCTCAACAATCGACACAGCCAGAACAAAAAGAATCAGAAGGGGATCGGATACTTAGAGAAGTCGGTGATCTAATTTTTGATAACCGTTGAATTATAATCAGGTATGTTATCCCCCGCGTTTCGTACCTCAACGCAGGCTACTATCACTGGTTCCCAAATTCCCATTTGGGAACCATACCGGAAACTCCGGTTCCAGTATTTCAAATACAGTAAATTTAATGAAAAATAATTTTATTATTGTTTAGTAAGCGTAGCTTCGCCTTTACCTTTCATTTTTAACAATAGCTTTTTACCTTTAAAACGATAACTAGCCGTTTTCTTTTGTTTTATTCCGGCCACTTTGTAGGTCATCACAATTCTATTTTTGCTTGCAGACCACTTACCACTAAAGTTAAACGTTTTCACGATTTTCACTTTGTAAGTAAAGGTATGGTTAGATTTAAGATTAATATCTATACCACCACCTTTCCAATGACCAAAGAGTTTTGCATCGCCCGCAAAAGCAGCGCTGGTGAAACTGAATAAGAAAATAAAAGCTAAACTAAAAAGGGGTTTACGGAAAGAAGAGATCATCATATTAGTGTGTCGGTTGGTTTGCATGGGCGACACAGGCTTCCATTGTGTCACTAATTCTTGTTTGCAGTTGATCAATGCGATCCAGCACATTGTCATCGATATTTTCTACCTGAGTTTTTGCACTGAGTAGTTCATGTGCCAGATTCAGAGCAACCAAGACACCTATGCGATCGGCGTTTAACACTTTGCCACTCTTGCGGATACTACGCATACGGGCATCCACTTCTTTTGCCGCTGAAATCAACCCTTCATGCTCCCCTTTAGGACAGGCAACTTTATACTCCTTATCCATGATTTTAACGGCTACTGCTTGTGTTTTATCGTTCATCTATTCAGATTCCCTGGAATTTCTACCCTTTTACTTTAGCTTTCACTTTTCACTTTTCACTTTTACTAATTTTGCGGTCAACTGTTGTGCGTCAACCACCGTCCATAGTTTTTAAACGTTGTATCATAGATTCCACTTGTGAACGTACCTTATCATTTCTATGATGTAGCTCTGAGCGCTCATGTAGTAGTTGATTTTCTCTTGCCTTAAGCACTGAGTTTTCGGAAGATAGGGATTCAAGAAGAGTGAGGACGTCGGTCAATTGATCCTCTAGTTGCCCAATTTGTTCTTTGAGCCTGATATCTGTTGTTTGAACAGTCATAATAGAATAATAGCCGGATAATTATAAAACTGGGTAATATAAAAGTCGTCTAGAGAAAGGAAGCATCAAATGTTTCTCAAGTAACTTCTGATTAAGTCTAGTAAACCAACCGGAGTTATTCAGAGGTTTCTTATGATGTTATCATAACACATTAAATTTGCGAGTAATGAGCCATGGAAGAAAGTGTAAATTACACACACATCGAATCGTTGTTGCTTCGTGTTGATTGTCAATACAGTGCGGCAGAAATACATGGCGTGGCCTGCGGATTGTTAGCTGTCAATATCAATGCAGACGATGAACTATGGTTGGGTCAAATATTTCAGGAGCGTGATGCACAAAATGCCTCACAACAAGGCACCAGCAGAGAACTCAAATTCTACATTCAACAAATCCGCACTCAGATGCAGGACAGCAATCTGGAATTCAGTTTATTGTTACCTGACGATGACGCAGCACTGGCAGTTCGGGTTGAAGCTATGCAAGAATGGACTCAGGGCTTTTTATTGGGTGTATCATTGGCGGGATTAAAAGATTTTTCTACGTTACCCAAGGATTCCAAAGAATTAATGGATGATTTCATTGATATCTCCAGCGCCGGTCAATTTGACACTCAGGATGAAGAGTCCGAAGAGGCCTATTGGCATATTGTGGAATATCTTCGTCTGGGCGTTTTGCTTATTTCCGAAGAATTACAACCCAGTTCTAGCTCAGTAACTCTTCATTAAAACAACCAAGAGCCATATGGATACCTCTATTAATTGCCTAACACCAAAGATTAACCGCATACCGACACACTAATTTATGAAAAGAAAACCTGTAATCAGCCAAAAAGAATTCGCCTCTCGACGTGAGCAGCTGATGCATATGATCGGTGATAATGCAGTAGCTATTGTGACTTCATCCAGCCTACTCATTCGTAACCGTGATGCAGAATATCCTTTTCGCCAACACAGTGATTTTCTTTACCTAACAGGTTTCAATGAGCCTGAAGCTGTTGCCTTTTTTATTCCCGGACGAGAACAAGGCGAATACATCCTGTTTTGTCGTGAACGTGATCCAAAAGCAGAGCAATGGGTAGGTCGTCGTGCAGGCATAGACGGCGCTAAAAAATATTGGGGCGCTGATGATGCCTTTCCAATTGATGACATTGACGATATTTTACCCAGCTTGTTGGAAGAACGTAGCTCGGTTTACTACAACACCGGAAACGATGTTGAGTTCGATCAACAAGTAATGGCTTGGGTGAATACCGTTAAATCCAAGCTGCGTAGTGGTGTTCATGCCCCTCAAGAATTCATTTCACTGCCATTAATTCTGCACGATATGCGATTGTATAAATCACCAGCAGAACTACGTGCCATGCGCTATGCCGCAAAAACTGCTGTTATCGCACATGAAAGAGCAATGGCGGTCTGCAAACCAGACATGATGGAATACGAACTAGAAGCCGAGTATCTCTACGAATTTCGTAAAGCCGGCATGGAACCCGCCTATACCAGCATTGTCGGTGGTGGTAAAAATGGCTGTATCTTGCACTATATTGAAAATGACCGACCTCTCAAAGAGGGCGAATTAGTATTGGTTGATGCGGGTGCAGAATACCTCGGTTATGCCAGTGACATTACCCGTACTTTTCCGGTCAACGGCAAGTTTAGCAAAGCTCAACGTAGCTTGTACCAGATTGTTTTAGACGCCCAAAAAGCCGCTATCGCAGTCGCAAAACCAGGCAATACATGGGATCAACCCCACTCGGCGGCTTTGCGAGTCATCGTTAAAGGACTCGTTGAAGTAGATATTTTACCGGGCCGCAATTCTAATAATGATGGCAGCAACGATGACAGCTATATAGACAAACTCATTGAAGATAAAGCCTATGTCCCCTTCTACATGCATAAAACCGGACATTGGCTAGGGCTAGACGTACATGATGTCGGCGACTACAAAGTCGATGAACATTGGCGATTACTAGAACCCGGTATGACCCTTACCGTTGAACCCGGTTTATACATCACACCGGCTGCTGACGTCGACGAGAAATGGTGGAATATCGGTATTCGTATTGAAGATGATGTCCTCATTACCCAAAAAGGCAATGAGGTTCTCACCCGAAAACTCATCAAAGAAGTCGATGATATCGAAGACTATATGGCAAAAACAAATGAGTAACGACCAGCCATGACTTCAACAAAGAATAGCGCAAAAAAAAGCAGCTACGATATGCTCATCATCGGCGGTGGCATGGTCGGTGCAAGCCTTGCTGTCGCGCTAAAACCACTCGGTTACAAAATAGGTCTTATCGATGCTTATAGCTTTGGAGAAACACAACAACCCTCCTATGACGATCGTTCCATCGCGTTATCTCATGGCAGTAGCCAAATTTATAGCGGCATGGGTATCTGGGATAGCCTCCAATCCGGCGTGACCGCTATCAAAAAAATCCATATTTCAGACAAAGGACATTTTGGCTCGACCCGGTTGTCCGCCGAACAAGAAAAAATTCCCGCACTGGGTTATTTAGTAGAAAGCAGAGTACTCGGCAATCATCTCTATCAACAGCTTAAAGACAGCGACATCGAACAACACACCGCAACAATCACCCAAATACAAACCGCAGCAGATGCACTTCATATCAGCCTTATCAAACAAGGTAAAAACAATGAAGGTGCAAACAAACAACGTACCAACAACGAAACAACAACACTGACCTGCAAATTATTAGTTGCAGCAGACGGCGCCCACTCCAAAACACGTCAACTGATGGGAATTCCTGTAGACCACGAGCCTTACCAACAAAGCGGAATCATCGCCAATGTAACCCCTGAAAAGCCACACATGAATCAGGCTTTCGAACGCTTTACAGCCAATGGCCCCATAGCACTGCTACCGTTAACCGAAAACCGTTGTTCCCTCATCTGGACCCAGCCTACCTCAACGGTAGAAGAAATCATGCAACTCAATGATCATGATTTTCTGTACAACCTGCAAAAAGCCTTCGGCTATCGACTAGGAAGCTTCTTAAAAGTCGGCAAACGTAGTGCCTTCCCGTTAGCTTTAAGCAAAGCGCAACACATTACCTCCACCCGAACCGTATTAATCGGCAATGCCGCACAAACCTTACATCCGGTAGCAGGACAAGGACTCAACTTAGGCTTGCGAGATATCGCCCAACTTGCCGAACTGCTCGCTGATAAAACCTATCACACAGACCCCGGCAACGTAAAAATGCTAGAAGCCTACGCAAGCCACAGACAACCCGATAGAAACACCGTGATCAAATACACGGATTCATTAGTAAAAATATTTTCCAATGATTCCGAAATACTAGGCCATGCCAGAGCGGGCGGCTTAATGTTGATTGATAGAATACCCGCATTAAGACGATTACTGACCCATCAAAGTATGGGGTATCGGCATCGTAAGACTAGGCTTGCTAGGGGTTTGCCGATTCAATAGATATCCATTCAACCGCATGAAAGATTCATAGCATTAAAAGCCCATTCGACCTGTTCAGCTCGACTAATCTCTATGAGATTCATTATAATCTTGTCCCATTTTCTAATAACATAAATTGTCATCAATAAACCAACGAAGATGTTTATGGTATATCAATCACTTGCCAGCCTTTGATATAATCCGCTAAGGTTACCATTAATTATCAATAAAGAGAGTTATGAAAATACCCAAAAGACTTCAGCCATTAGTGGACTATGGCTTAGTAGATGAAGTCACCAACCGTTTAATGAGTGGCAAGGAAGCTGATGTTTATATCGTTCGCAGTGGCGATGAAGTATTGTGCGCGAAGGTCTATAAAGAAGCGATGAAGCGCAGCTTTAAGAAAGCAGCACAGTATACCGAAGGGCGTAAAGTGCGTAATAGCCGCCGTGAGCGTGCTATGCAGAAGGGATCTAAATTTGGTCGCAAAGAACAGGAAGAGATTTGGCAAAATGCCGAGGTCGATGCGCTTTATAAATTAGCCGATGCAGGAGTGCGTGTCCCTAAGCCTTCTACTTGTATTGATGGTGTTCTGTTGATGGAGTTAATCACCGATGCCGAGGGTCATGTTGCTCCACGGCTTGGAGATGTCACCCTGACTCCTGAGCAGGCGATTGATTATCATGGCATGATTATTATGGATGTTGTGCGGATGCTGTGTGTGGGGCTTATTCATGGGGATTTGTCTGAGTTTAATGTACTCATTGATGAATATGGCCCTGTTATTATCGATCTCCCCCAAGCGGTTAATGCTGCCGCTAATAATAATGCTCAATCCATGTTGCAGCGTGATGTGAACAATATGAAACGCTATTTTGGTCAGTTCGCACCGGTCTTACTAAATACACATTTTGCAAAAGAAATTTGGGAGTTATATGAGGATGGCAAGCTGAACCCTGATAGTGAGTTAACCGGGCATTATGAGGAAAGTACCGAAGCTGCTGATGTTGATGCGGTAATGGCGCAAATCCAGGCGGCTTATGAAGAAGAGCAGGAGCGACTGGAGCGTATGCGGGAAAGCTTATAACTGCATGAATGGGAAAAAATTTAGATTTATGTATACTGCAAAAATTCCTCAATTATTCCGGAGACTTATAATGAAAAAATTCATACAGGCGTTTATTTTGTTACTCGCGTTTAGCTTTGCGGCTGCCCCTGCAATAGCAAAAGACGACAGTAAGTCATCTAAAACTTCTTCATCGTCATCAAAGTCCAGCAAGAAAAGTACTTCTAAGAAGACTGTTAAGTCTGGTTTGACCGGAACAGACAAGGCAAAACAGTTTAAGAATGTAACGGTCAATATTAATAAAGCCGACGCAAGTACCTTGGCACATTATTTAGTTGGAATAGGCGAAACTCGTGCAAAAGATATTGTTAAATACCGTAAGAAAAACGGTAAGTTCAAAAGTGTTGAAGATATAATGCAAGTCCCTGGCATTGGTGAAGCTATCTATGCGGGTCTCAAGAAAAACACTTCAACAAGTAGAGGGGAAACTAGTGCTCCTAAAAAGAGTTCTAGTAATAAATAGGCAGCAATAGAAACAAATGCAGACCTTATCTGCACATTGATCTTTTGCCGGTGGAGCTTCTCTCCATCGGCAAAGCTTTACTCCTTCCCCTGCTTATTGTTCAATAGGCGAATTGATTAGATTTAACATTCCTCAAGGATCAAACTATGAAGAACATACTTGTCACGGGTGGTGCAGGTTATATTGGTTCGCATACTTGTGTAGAGCTTATAAACACAGGCGAATACTTTCCGATTATTATCGATAACCTATGTAATAGCTCACCTATTGCAATAGATCGTGTTGAAAGTATCGTAGGTACACGGCCTGATTTTTATGAGGGTGATATTCGAGACAGTGATCTGCTGCAACAAATATTTGATGAAAATGATATCTACGCCGTGATTCATTTTGCTGGCTTAAAAGCCGTCGGCGAATCTGTCGAACAACCTATGATGTACTATGAAAACAATATCGCAGGAAGCATCAACTTGTTCGCAAAAATGAAAGAAAACAACGTAAAACGAGTTGTTTTTAGCTCATCTGCAACCGTCTATGGTGACCCGGCATCGGTTCCAATCACCGAAGATTTTCCGTTGAGTGCTACCAATGCATATGGACGTTCCAAACTGTTTATAGAAGAAATATTACGTGACGTGAATTATGCCGACAAAGCATGGGATGTTGCGCTGTTACGCTATTTTAACCCTGTCGGCGCACATAAAAGTGGAACCATTGGGGAAGATCCACGGGGTATTCCTAATAATCTAATGCCTTATATTGCGCGTGTGGCTGTAGGGCAATATGAAGCACTTTCCGTGTTTGGTGGTGATTATCCAACCAAAGATGGCACAGGAGTGCGTGATTATATACATGTCGTTGATCTTGCCAAAGGGCATGTAAAGGCATTGGATGCTTTTGATCGTGAAGCAGAAGAAAGACTATTTACCGTCAATCTGGGTACTGGACAAGGCTACTCTGTTTTGGATATGGCAAAAGCTTTTGAAGCGGCATCTGATAAAAAAGTAGCATACCATATCGTAGATCGACGCGAAGGTGATATCGCTGAATGCTATGCCGACCCAGCGCTTGCAGAATCTTTTCTTGGTTGGAAAGCAGAGAAAGGGGTGCAAGAGATGTGTGATGACACTTGGAAATGGCAGAAAAACAATCCAAAAGGATATGAGTGATTCTGGAACTACAAGAAAACGGTTAGCTAGTGCTATTTGTTTCCGTGCCCAAAATAATGTTAGCGTGATGTAATCTTAATAAAATACGATAGCCGCTATGAATAGCTTCTTCTTCGTCAGGATGTTGCATCTCTTTTGCGAGCTGACTTAACAGTTCAGTCCCTGTTCGTTCTGTTTCATCCTGTAACAATTCCATGATCCTTGCGGTGACCGGGTCTGCTGGAAAGTATTTCACGTCATCTTGTTTATCACGGTAGATCAGCACAAAGCTGGGTGCTTCTGGTTGTTCTTCCGGTTGAAAGTCTTCATTGATTTGATGAACAGGCCATTGATACGCCAGACAGTAAGCCGTTGGAGACAATGCTGGTCTATCTTTTAACATGTCTCCATGAGGATCGATATTATCCCAATCTGGCTCATCCTGGTCAACCATAAGAGCAACTTCAGCCCATTCAAAATGAGCTAATTCGAATAAATAGGGAGGGTCATCCGAAGTCGGTTCATGTTCATCTTGCAAATACAAAATAAATTCTTTGGAAATATCAATGAAATAAGGGCTATGGCTTTCATGTGTGGCAAAGAAGGATCTCGCCAAACGCTGCCATGCTTCATCATCATAATGTGTGCGTAACTCTGGAAATCCATTTTCTAAAAAGCCATTTACATTATTGAAAAACAGGTCGCGATAGATTTCCATACGCCGATCTTCAATACCCTCAGGACGTGCTGAACCGAAAGGATCGCGGATATGCGCAGCGAATTCGTATTGCTTTTGCTGAAATAAGGGAAGTTCTTTTTTCTTTATATTATTAGCCATGAGTTCCTGTCGCTTTTGCTTTGCCGATACTTTCATACTTCGCTTGATAGGCTTTCACTCGTTCGACCTCTTTGATCAATACTTCCAGTGGGGGAATATTAAAGTCACGCTCCACTAGCGTGGGAAACACACCAAATTCCTGATAAGCTACATCCAGTAAATCCCAAACACTTTCAACAATGTCGGCGCCATGAGTATCGACAATCAAATCCTCTGCTTCTTCATAATGTCCGGCTATATGGGCGTAAACAATTCTGTCACCCGGCAGTTGTTTTAGGTAATCCACCGAATCATAGCGATGATTGATTGAGTTGACGTATATGTTATTGATGTCCAGGTGCAAATGACAATCGGCTTCTTCAATGACTGCATTTACAAATTCAATCTCGCTTAGCTCTGTTGAAGGCATGGCATAAAAAGAAACATTTTCCATGGCTATTCGTTGTTCAAGAATATCTTGTACGGTACGAATTCTGTCTGCCACATAATGCACCGCCTCCTCTGTAAAGGGGATGGGTAGCAGATCGTACAAATGACCATCGTCAGAACAATAACTCAGATGTTCGCTGTAACAGCGAATATCATGTTCCTTCATGAACGTCCCAACTTCTTTTACAAAATCAGTATCTAGCGGAGTTGGACCACCGATGGACAGTGATAAACCATGAGTGACAAAGGGGACTTGTTCGGTAAAAGCCTTGAGTCTTTTGGTTAAGGATTTACCCATTGGAATCCAGTTTTCCGGAGCGACTTCCATAAAATCAATCGAGGCTGGTAAATTTGCTTCCAGCTCTGTCATGAGTTGTCCTCGGCGGAATCCTAGACCTGCACCGTTTACGGGATATGATTTCATACTTAACTTCTAAACCATTTGCTAATGTAATAATCGAAACTGAAATACTTGCCAGCTCCTATGAAAAATAGCACAAGTAGCATAATAAAATAAGTCGCTGAGAACTCAATGCCATTATTAAGAACAACCAGGTTGCCATGCTCGGTTAACCAGTCATAATTTGAATTGGCTTTTAACACTTCTTTCGCTTTGTCCAGACGTTCAATGGCGCCGACCGTTCTGTCTGATGAAAAGAAACCACTTCCTTCTGCAATTGCAAGCCAGCCATTTTTGGCATGAACCGACACTGCCGCAACCATCATGGTAATCATCAGGGGAATAGAAATCCAACGCACGGCAAAACCAACCAGTAAAAAAATGGCGCCGCCAAGCTCGGTTAATGTCGCAGCCCAAGCCATCACTTCGGGGAAAGGCAACCCTAGACCCCAGTCCGGATTTCCAAACCAGGCAATGGTGCTTTCCATGTTGGCGAGTTTTTTTGTACCTGCCATCCAAAAGATAGGAACCAAATACAAGCGTAATGCTAATGAACCCAAAAAGTCTAATGAGCGAAATTTATCCAGAATATTTTGTGCCCAATTGGCGAATTGAATCATCATATCGTTCCTCTTGTTATGAATAGCTCTTATCTTAAAATTTTTCCTGATTACCCAGTTGTCTAAGCTTATCATCTATAGGTGAGCGCCGGTCTTTCGTCATATCCGACATACTTCGGCAAGCTCAAGCACAAGTTCTCAGGGCACTACTGTAGCAGTACCCTGAGCGTGTCGAAGGGTGCGGTACTCGTACACCTATTTGCAACCTTAAAGAAACATAAACTATTGTTATTAAGATGAGTTTAACAACAACTCAGACAATTGGGTAATCAGGGAATTTTTGACTTATAAAAAACCGGTGAAACAGCAGTATCAGTCTAATGCATCCACTATTGATATGAAAATCAATAGTGGATATCAGGAAGTTTAGTTAGTTATTTACTACCACCGCACTTACCTTCACCACACTTAGCTTCTTTGGTTGCCTTAGTTGCTTTGTCGCCACCGCACTTACCTTCACCACATTTAGCTTCTTTGGTTGCCTTAGCTGCTTTGTCACCGCCGCATTTGCCTTCACCACATTTGGCTTCTTTGGTTGCCTTAGTTGCTTTGTCGCCACCGCACTTGCCTTCACCACATTTGGCTTCTTTGGTCGCCTTAGCTGCTTTGTCGCCTCCACACTTAGCTTCTTTGGTTGCTTTCTTGCCGCCGCATTTACCTTCGCCACATTTGCCTTCTTTAGCGTGAATATTAGGGCTATCAGCAGTGACTCCCAGCAGTTTTGCAGCAGCATCTAAAAAACTATCCGCTGCGGTTGCATTAGTAGAGGCGATTATACCGCCCGCTAGTGATGAGCTAACTGCAATAGTTAGCATTGTTTTACGTGATATCATTTTATGTTCTCCTTAGTTTAATATTTTTACGAAGTGCTACCTCTGTAGGTTTTTAAAATAGTTTTAAACTACTACCAAAAGATAACTTCTTCGCAACTTTAATGGAACCTGATTAAATCCAACTGAACCAGAATGCCTATTACTATAAAAATCGGCTGCAACTAACCAAGTATAGTATTTATTACCCTTCATTTTTCATCCTCGCATTTTTCTTCACTGAACCCTGAACCTGTCATTAATGCAGATAACAGTGAGCCTTCTGATGTATGTTTGGAGCGGCATTTGGTTGCTGTGGTTTCATTCACAGTCTTGTATACGCAACTTATCTGTACAAGGATGCATCGTTTGAGCATCGAATAGAAGCATAGTTTTTGTACGATACGATTATTTTATTAATGAATGTCAACTATCCATAGGTATTCACTATTATTCCCCAGTGTACATGTTACCATCCCGCCTTTTTTAGCGCTATCAAGGCCGTATAAAACACACTTCAGGAAAGCAGGCATGGGCAACCAATCGAACCTATTAAACAACATTGAACCCCTTATAAAAAGACTCCCTTCGCTGTCAATTTTTGCAGTGCTTACGGTATTTTTAGTCTTGGTAGCCCCTTCAGTTGAGGTGGCATGGGTCGTTGCGCTATTAGTGTTAACTATTTATTTGTTTGCCTTTGAAATTGTTGATGTGGATATAGCCGCTGTTAGTGTGATGGTCTTGCTAGGGTTAAGTAGCTTGTTTGCGCCTTATATGGGGTTGGAAAAAGGCCTGGTTGATAACAAACATTTGTTTGATGGTTTTTCTAGTAATGCCGTGATTTCTATTATAGCTGTGATGATCATTGGTGCTGGCCTGGACAAGACGGGACTTATGACAAAAGTGGCAGCCTTTATTCTGAAAATGGGCGGTACTTCTGAAAAACGAATTATTCCTATTGTTTCCAGTACGGTTGGTTTTATATCTTCTTTTATGCAAAACGTAGGAGCCGCTGCTCTGTTTCTACCCGTTGTATCACGTATTTCCGCTCGTTCTGGCGTACCCATGTCGCGTTTGCTAATGCCTATGGGTTTCACCGCTATTCTCGGCGGTACGATGACTATGATCGGCTCATCCCCGCTCATTTTGTTAAATGACTTGATCGAAACCTCCAATACCACATTGCCAGCGGCGCAACAAATGGACACGTGGGGACTCTTCTCAGTTACCCCTATTGGTGCTGCTTTGATTATTACAGGTATTCTTTACTTCGTGATTGCGGGGCGCTTCGTGTTGCCTAGACATGACAATGCCAGTAATACAGAATCGTCTGACTCCATGCAATATTTCCATGATGTGTATGATCTTGATTACGAACTGTATGAAGTCGTGGTAACCGATGATAGCGAGATAATTAACAACCATCTGGATGATATAGAAACACAATATCGGATACGGATCATTGCGACCAAGCTTTCTGGTCAAGGTACACGTATTGGCCCAGGTGCATTAGACCGCGATACAGGAATCAGTGCGGGAATGGTTTTGGGCGTCGTCGCAGAACCCAAGGACTTAAATCACTTTATAGATACTTTTAACCTAAAAAAGCGGGATGTGTTACGAACCTTTGCCGAAGATTTGGCAAGCAACAAGGCAGGAATTGCCGAGATTGTTATCCCGCCAGGATCTAAATTAATTGGCAAAAGCGCTCGTGATATATGGATGCGCAAGACTTACGGTGTAGCCATGGTCGGCTTGCATCGCAATGGCGAGACCATGCATGAAGGCGATGACATTCGTAACAAGCCGTTTATATCCGGTGATACGTTAGTTGTTCATACCGATTGGGACTCACTGGCGAGGCTTGAAAAGAATCGTAATTTTGTGGTAATCACGACGGAATATCCGCGTGAAGAAATGCGCCCACAAAAAGTAGGTTGGGCTTTATTCTTTTTCGCTATTGCGCTTTCGATGGTGTTGTTTACTGATATTCGTTTGTCGGTAGCTTTGCTAACAGGTGCCATCGGCATGGTGCTTTCAGGTGTTATTAATATTGATGAAGCTTATCGTGCTGTTTCCTGGAAAACCGTTTTTTTACTCGCCAGTTTAATTCCACTAGGTCTGGCGGTAGAACAATCTGGCACCGCAAAATGGATAGCTGATCAAACCATACTGGTTGTTGGTGAGATGCCTATTTGGGTCATTCAATTAGCCATAGCGTTGTTAGCAACCTTCTTTACTTTAGTCATGTCTAACGTCGGGGCGACGGTGTTGTTAGTACCGCTGGCGGTTAATATTGCTATTGGTGTGGGTGCGAATCCAGCAGTATTTGCGCTAACCGTTGCGATTGCGACATCAAACTCTTTCCTGATTCCAACCCATCAAGTCAATGCTTTGATTATGGGGCCAGGTGGCTATCGTGTTCCTGATTTCATTAAAGCGGGAAGTATCATGACCGTGCTGTTCTTGACAGTCATGATGATTATGATGAGCTTGTTTTTCTGATTTTAAAGATGTCTAATTCATCAACGTACTTTTATATGTGTAGTGTTTGTAGACATTGATAGAATCAACAGAGTCAATGGTTTTTCATAAAACAACTCTCTATGTGTGACTCAGTCACTGAAAAACAAGACATTTTTTAATAGCCTCTTACCTCGAATATATTTGTATTCATGTAATCTATTAGAGGTAATTATGAAAAAACCACTTAGCCTTGCTATTCTTACAGCGCTTGCTAGTTTGACGCTAGTTTCATGTCACAGTGACAACGATTCAACTCCTACTACAACAACCCCAACTGCTCCTACAACCCCAACTCCTGCTCGATTTAACTCAGTCGATACCTCTCCTAATGTGAATGGAGGTGAAATATTGATTGATAGCACTAATAACATATCATGGATAAATGATACTACTCTTGATCCAAATGGTGATGGCTGCGTATCCCCTGGAAATGTAGGCCCTATTGAGGTAGGTCAGGCATTCGGGCGTTGTACCACACAAACATTCGGAGGTTTTAACGATTGGCGTGCACCAACAGCTGCGGAACTAACAGATTTAATTGAGTCAGCTACAGCAGCAGGTGTCGCCATGAATTATTTAGTTGCAGCTTGTCCTGCTTTAGTAGGAACCGATGGAGTGGTTCGAACAGAAAATGACAATGCTGCTGTAACTAGCAGTTCGTTTGCTAATGTTGCTGCAGGTGGTCTTCTTGCGGATACATTTGCAGGGTTAAATGGTGCTTTTCCTGCTGGAGTTAGATGTGTTCGAGACGGCATAGAAGAAACGCCTCAAAGCAGATTCACCTTTGCACGTGCAGAGGCTGCTAATGATGGGTCAAAAACTTTAATAGATACTGTTTCTAATCTAGAATGGATCAATCAGGTTGCACTAGACTCCAATGGCGATGGATGTGTCTCCCCTGGCGCTGTTGGCCCTACTGATCCTTCAGCTGATCCAGCCGTATTAGGTGGCACCCAGTCTCGCTGTGAAGATCAGCAATTTGCGGGACACGATGATTGGCGGGCACCTACCGCAGATGAGTTATCAACGATCATTATCACTACGTCAACCACTAGTGGTGTATCTTTGAAATACCTTATTGCTGGATGTCCAGCCAACGTCAGTACTACCAATTACGTGAGAACTGAAAATGGTATTAGCAATAGCTTCCAAAATGCTGCTGTAGCCGCTGCCTTCCCAAATGCTACTACGGGCGACGAGCTATCAACCACTCAGGCTGGAATGACAGTGAATGGAAATTCTGTACCTTCTGGCGTTAGATGCGTACGGGATATAACAACCCCGTAACACCACAGCACCCCATTTGCATTTTGCAAATAGGCGAATTAGTCACTGATCCAAGCAGTCGCTAATTCGCCAATAAATCGATCAATAGCTACAACTATTGGTCGATTTTTCTATCCAAAGATTATGAACTCTACTTAGATAAATTCCATCTAGACTTAATGAGTTAGCATCCAAAATAGGTATGCATTCTGAACGACAACTCATTAATGCTTTCTTAAGTCCTCACCCTGCATCCAATATCAAGTTCATACGTAAAATATTCAATCCTTCTCAATCCTCATAAGCAGCCATCTCTATGAATAGTTCTACTAGATGTGAACAAATATGGAAGCACAGCTTTTCATCACTTTTTAACTGCGATGACGAGCGAGTTCGACAGCTTTCTAAGCAGAGTAAAGCAATAAGTGTTGCGGCTAAGCAAAGAATTTTAGTACCTGGGGATAGTTGTCATGAATACCTTCTTGTAGCTGAAGGGCGTCTACGCATACAATTTATGACGAAATCAGGTAGAGAAGTTGTTCTCTATCATGTCAACCCTGGCGATGATTGCGTTCTAACCACTTCGTGTTTGTTTAGCGGTGATAACTTTCCAGTGGAAGGTATTACCGAAACTGATGCTATCTTGATAGCCATACCTGCCAAGATATTTCATGAAACACTCGAAAGTTCATTGATCTTCCGTAAGTTTGTATTTTCAACATTCAGCAAAAGGCTCACCGATGTTATTGCCCGAATGGAGATGATGTGTTCGTCCTCCATTGATTACCAATTGGCTAAAACCCTCCTTCAATTAGGTAAGAAAAACCTCATCATCAGTATCACTCATCAAGAATTAGCGTCAGAAATTGGCACTGTCCGAGAAGTGGTATCGAGACATTTAAAAAGGTTTGAAGTTAATCACTGGATACAATTAAAACGCGGGAATATTGAATTGATTCAACCTAAAGGGTTACAAAACCTATTGTTATCAGAATCCACATAATGGGAAAAACAGTGAAAAATACTATTTTAAAATCTGTTTCTTCTAGCGAGCACAGGAATTGAGCAGTAGCTTCCTACCCTGTGACATAGTTAAGTAGAAGGCCTGACAAGCCGTATGATTGAACCGCACTTGTACGGTATTTGAATCTATTATGTCTGATTCAGCTTTGCCTACACCCAGCCAACTTAAGTTAATGTTTTTTAAGGGATGAGGAACGCGTTTATTGGGGGCGAAATACAGCGTAAACCACTTTCCTTCAGGAACCGTTACCGTAGACTGCTGAGGAGCAATCGTTAATATCGGCTCAGCTACTGATTTGGTCTTAAAAGCCCACCTAATCTCACGTTGCCTACCATTAATAGTAGCTGTCACACTGGCTCGATAGAAGCTATTCCAGTCTAGTCTTTGCAAGGGAAACCAGGCAAATTGTAGCTTGGTAAAATTTTTCTGTGGATCCGTCTTTTGATTAATTTCCCGGATGTTTTTTATCTTCAGGCTAGTTTTATTATTTATCACTTTTTCCAGCTTAAAATTTCTTAAGCTAATCGTTTTTACCTTACCGGGATTAAAATGTAATGAGAGTGGATAACCACTCACACTTAAATCCGGTAATGGGTCAGGCTCTTCTTCAAAGAAGACGGGGGTTACTTCTCTTGCACCAGCAGACGGCCAAATCACATAATCGGGATTACGCTTGAAATGCTGCTGATCCAATTGATCTGAATGCTGTTTATTCACTTTAAAATCAGAATTGCACAATTGTAAATAACTGGAAGCATCCATATTTTGATCAGTTGAGGAAGCCGCTTGGCAGTAGTTTTTAAACCAACTCTCATAGACTCGCTTTTTCTTGTCACACATTTCGTAATAGCGAGTCTCGCCATTATGTATGATGCTGCGGTCATTGGAACGGCAAGTTTTTTCAAACCAGTCAGCACTCACCTTTATTGTGGGTTCACAGATTTCTAAATATGAACCGTGACCTCTAAGCTTTATTTCCGCAGGCTGTGTTCGACAAATGTTATCCATATAACGAGATTGTAATAGCTTACCATTGGTGCAACGGATGGGATAAGGTGCTTGATAAATAGCCTCGGCTGGAATAACCGCACAGGCTTTTTTCATATAATCGGCGTTAACGATGGTTCCCAAACAGTCGAAGCCTTTTTGAGGTGTGGCGTGTTTAGGACGTTGAGAACATAGCTTTTCCATATCCTTGCGTCCCATGTTGTACACATAAGAATTATAATCAGAACGCCCGGAAGCAACACCATACCCAATGGTGTCGATAAGGAAATCCAGAAAGGTAAAGCGATGATAGATTCCCGACATTAGGCCATCAAGGGATGACTCACCATCCTGGTTTCCTGCACTAATATTTTCTTTCACACTTTTTGATGGATAGCCGATGCGCTGTGCTCGCTCCCACGCATGCTCTCCACTAAAACCTGCTAGTGCTTTTTTTTCTGCATGTAGATTAACTTTTGATGGCCCGCTAACATGTCGAGACAAATAATTAGCGTGATTTTGTGATGCTTGGGTTAAAGCTTTTGAATAAGCAAGTGGCGTCATTCTAGCTTCTTGTCTGATCACATTGATCTGATTCAATAGGGTCTTATTAGAATTTGCAGACACAACATGCGTAAAACAAGACAATAAGAGTAACGTTGAAATAATAAGAAATCGCGACATCGGATCATTATAAATACTTATTGGCTTAATAACCAATCCTCTTCGTAAGACGTATTAAGAAGAGCAATTAAATAAATGTATACCTTTATGCAGATATCCTTGATGGAAATTGGTTATATTGATTATGATGGTGACCGACAGATCATGGAAAAATCTAAACGTACTTTGCTGGTAATGCGCTATGCGGTGACATCTAGCAAGGCTAGAGACCTTTGGGAAAATGCATCTACTAACTGTTATTAAGCTAATCTCCACACTCATTATTATCGGGTATTGAATTAATGACACATAAAGAATCATCGTTGCTTTCGATTGTTGAATTAGGGGGTTACCCTGATTTCACGCCTTTGTACAAAGGTTTGGGCTACACTGTAGCGGTCGAATCCAGCATGAGAAAAGTATTAAAGCGACTCAAAAAAGAGACACCCACTGTCGTCGTCGCTGAGTTTAATTTCCAATCTGATTTCCGTGACCGAACCAGTAGTTTAGAGTCGCTCATGTCGCTAGTAGAGCGCATGCCTAATACAAAAACCGTTATCTTCTACGATAAAGAATATATCCATCAATTAGCGCGACTGGAAGAAAGATATACGTTTGACTGCACATTGTCCTTTCCGATTAATCAAGCAGAACTTGAATCGGTTATTGCCGCTTTCTAATACGCCCATTGGTTATTCTTTAATAGCCTCTATTTCTGCGGGGCTAGGCCATGCATTAATAACAGCATGAATCAACGTAGCTAAGGGTATGGCAAAAAAGACACCCATTATTCCCCAGAGTCCTCCAAAGACCAGTACCGCAATGATAATGGCGGCAGGATGAAGGTTGACCATTTCAGAAAACAAGAAGGGTACGAGCAGGTTGCCATCAAGAAACTGGATAATACCGTAGGCGACAATCACATAGAAAAAGTTTGTATCAAAACCCCATTGATAATAGGCGACAACCGCAATGGGAAAGGTTACTACCGCAGCGCCGACATACGGAATCAGCACAGAGATGCCAACCATAAAGGAAAGCAGCATGGCGTAATCTAAACCAAGCCATAGAAACGTGACCAGACTGATAAACCAGATTAGTAATATTTCTACAAATTTTCCACGTACATAACCTGCACTTTTAATATTCACTTCTTTCCAGACGGTTGACACCAGCGCCCGATCGCGGGGTAGGAATTTAGCCATCCAGTTAAGCATTTTTTCTTTATCAAATAAAAAGAAGAAAACCAGTAGGGGTACCATGATCAGATACACCATGAAGGTCAACAAATCAGCAACAGAGGCTATTGAAAAACTCACTACGTGTTGTGAAAATTCAGCCACTTGAATACGGAGACCATTGACCAGTTCCAGTATATGTTTTTCAGAAATAATCGCGGGATACTTTGTCGGCAGTTGCATTAATAACTCTTGGCCATGAGCCATCATCATGGGAATCTGCAACACAAACTGGCTGGCTTGCCGAATCATCAATGGCGCCAGTATAAAGATCAAACTTAGCAACAATAACGTAAAGATACTGAACGTAATGGCAACGGCAACCAGCTGATTGATTCTTAATTTTTTGGTTAAGAAATGCACGCCGCCATCTAGGATGTAAGCAATAATCAATGCGGCAATAACGGGAACTAAAATATCACCAATGAAAAAAACAGTGGCTGTTCCAAGCAGTAAGAGAAAGGCAAGTATGATGACCTGTGGGTCAGAAAAATGCCGTTTGATCCATAAATTTAATAATTCTTTCATTGTTATCAATTGATCTGTTTTATTGTTTCTTGATCGCACCCCTGAAATCTAGAGAGAAGTATACGAAATATTATCTTGTTGCGCAGAATTTATTAGGCTTCCTGAAGCCAATATCCATAACTACTAGATTAATGCCGCATTAACCTTACTAGCTCGTTAAACAAAAGATTCCTTAGCTCTTGAATGTTTGTTATATTCCACCTTGAGCTGGCCGGGCAATCGCGGTACTTGATTTTGCTTATGCAATTCAGTACGGAGGAAAGTCCGGGCTCCATAGGACAGGATGCCAGATAACGTCTGGGCGGCGTAAGCCGACGGCAAGTGCAGCAGAGAGAAGACCGCCTACTTTCGAGTAGGTAAGGGTGAAAGGGTGCGGTAAGAGCGCACCGCGTACGTGGTAACACGTTACGGCAAGGTAAACCCCATCCGGAGCAAGATCAAATAGGGATACATTGGCGTGGTCCGCGCTGTATCCGGGTAGATTGCTTGAGATATGCGGCGACGTATATCCAGATGAATGATTGCTTATTACAGAACCCGGCTTATAGGCCAGCTCATTTTTATTTCTTTCTAGACCTAAACTACACAACCTGAATACCACTCACTCCAGGAATCCCTCTATATCCACAACTGAACTGCTTGTGGCAGAATTCATATCCTCTGATTTGTACACCACCCCTTTTCCATCAACCATCTTTAGATCGTAATCACCCTTGGGAGTTGACAGAACCGCTAACAACGTATTATCTATGATTGATATAGTGGAAAAATAAGTTTCATTTTCATCTTCCAGCTCTCCATATATTTGTATCTGTGTATCCGTTATTCTTTCTACTTTTCCGAGTTTCAAAAAATAATCATCACCAATCAGATTGGGTAGTTGAAGTCTGTAGCCGGGCTTTATCGCAGACAACAAATCCGAATGAATACCTATTTTTCTGGCGTCTTTAATCTCTTCATCTAGTCGAACCCCATTCGTTTCCGCATCCGCTGCCAAGTCATACCACATGTTAAGTATAGTGACCGACTTGTCTTGTTCTTTATTTGCTGAATTTACTAATGGCTCATTATGGATTTTGTTTGCTTGAATCGTTGTCGCAACAGAACGTGTAGAACGCGGTTCTTTATTTTCTTGTAGCTTAGAGGTAGCTACAAATAAGCCCACCATTGTTAAAGAGACAATGATCGCTGAGAATAGTATATAAAGCTTGGTAGACATATTGGTAAACATAATGGTGGCTTCACTTTCTTATTTTTATTATTGAGACCTTTACACACAAGATATAACGTTGGTTGAAAAGTCGCTATAGCGTATTATAAAGAAAGCAAAAGAAAATAGCATTTTGCAAAGACAGGGTGTACATGCAATACACTATTAAGTACTTACGGAGTTTGTTTGTGAACATTAAGTTCATATCGTTGATGATATTAGGGTTATTTTTACTGTCCTCAGAACTTGGCGCAAAAGACGGTGCCTTAAATAGAACCCAAAAATCCAATGTACTCATAACGCTGGATACCTTGCATGACGTCAGAAACAATTTACGTGAAGAAATCAAACTAAAAACTAAAGACTTAAGAACCAGCATTACCGATTCTGAAAAGACAAAAATAACACTTCAGCTTGATCGTCTGTCCAGTGATCTTACCAATATTGAGAATAACTTTGAGCAAATTGCGACGGGGCTTAATGCTGAATTGAATAACAACAAACCGGTTCAAAAGTTTAATTTCAAAGATGATATAGGTGCTTTAATACAGCCTATCGTTAAAGAAATGAAACATGTCACTTCAGATATTCGACAAAAAGCACGGCTACGAGATGAAGTGACTTTCTATTCAGAAAAGTTCTTACAAGCAGGTGTGGCTGTTGAAAATTTAAGAATCCTGACATCTAAAACAAAAAACAAGAAATTACTCATCACGCTAAAGAATCTTAATAAGCGCTGGAAACGGCGACTGAAACAGGCTAAAAGCAACCATCGTGCTGCTGAACTTCAGCTACATAACATGGAAACAGAGAGTAACAAAAAAAGCTTTCTTGGGAACACTCAAGAATATTTAAAAAACTTCTTTCAACGACGAGGGTTATACCTTTCACTGGGTGCACTGGCGATTATTTGTGTGCTGTTACTTTCACGGCTATTTTATAAATACATTCTGGCTGGTCTAGTCGGCCGTACTTCTGCCACACGTACTTTCAAGCAACGGCTGGTGGAACTGCTTCATCGAATACTCACCGCGATGGCTGTCATCATGGCGCCCATGGCTGTATTTTATATAGCCGAAGACTGGCTGTTATTTAGCTTGGGCATATTACTTCTGTTTGGCCTAGCCTGGACACTTAAGTATACCGTACCTAAAATGTGGAACCAGATGCTGCTGATGCTCAATGTAGGGCCGGTTCGTGAGGGAGAACGTATTGTTCTCAGTGGCTTACCTTGGCGTGTTAAACATCTCAACTTGTATACCGTGCTGGACAATCCAACCGCTGACTTGAAAATGCGCGTTCCTATCGAAAAAATGGTGGGTAAAATATCCCGCCCTATTGTTAAAGGCGAGCCTTGGTTTCCCTGTAAAAAATCAGACTGGGTGATATTGTCAGATGGAGTTCGTGGAAAAGTCGTTGGCTTATCCCATGAGATGGTAGAGCTGGTAGAACGCGGCGGTGCACGGGTGAATTATCAAATGGCAGATTTTCTAGGCCAATCCCCACGCAATATTTCACAAAGCTTCAGATTAAAAGAAACATTGGGTATTAGCTATGATTTACAAGCAGAAAGTACGGGCAGTATTTTAGAAAAGTTGGATAAACATGTCCGCGAACAAATCATCAAAGAAGGTTATGGAGATGACCTCATGAACCTTCGAGTCGAGTTTGCAGCCGCCAGTGCTTCTTCACTAGATATCGTTATCATTGCTGATTTTAAAGGTTCTCAAGCTCCGGTATACAACCGTTTACGACGCGCCATTCAACGCTGGTGTGTTGATGCTTGCAGCAAATACGATTGGGAAATTCCGTTTGCCCAGATGGTATTGCATCGACCTGATGATTAGAGTTTAGATTTTAGCATGGGAGCGAGCGGAAGATTGACACCATATTCTCTTAGCATAGCGCATAGACGGATCAATGGCAGACCCATTAATGAAGAGGGGTCGTCTCCCTGCATTTTGCTAAATAACGTTATTCCCAAACCTTCTGATTTGAAACTTCCGGCGCAATTATAAGGTTTATCCTGATACAGGTAATGATCAATTTCAGTACGGCTTAACTCGCGAAAGGTCACATAGAAAGGCACACAATCAAGTTGATACTCGCCTGATGTAGCATCCAACAGACACAGTCCTGTATAAAAAGTGACACGTTTTCCGGAGCTATTAGATAATTGTTTTACCGCGTTTTTATGATTGCCCGGCTTGCCCATCACTTCACCATCCAATACCGCACATTGATCAGAGCCTATAATCAAGGCATTGGGATTATTTTCAGCAACTTTCTTGGCTTTTGCTACGGATAAACGGCGCACCATCTCCTGCGGCGTTTCATCAACCAGACGGGTTTCGTCAATATCAGGGGATTCCGTCGTATAAGGAAGATGTAATCTATCTATCAGTTCTTTTCGAAAAGGTGAACTTGATCCCAGAATAATTTGATCAGGCATGGTTATTACTGTGTAGTAGTTTTGTAGTGATTGTGTTTTGGAGCAGTATTACTGTATTACGAAAATTCAAGATCAACCATCAGTTGATCCGACATGGCTTCTAACTTCTCCTGAACATCATCAGGTCGGATAGTAACAGGCAATCGCAGCGTTAATTGCGCATAAAAGAGTATTTCATTAGACATAGAAGCCACGCGTTGCTCACTTTGCATTTCCTCTATATTAATACCCAGTGTGGCGAGTTGCTGAGTAATATCTTCCACAATCCCGGGGCGATCCTGACCTAATAGCTCTAGATTTAATAGCTCTAGATTTAATAGCTCTCTATCCGTGTAGGCAGCCTTTTTACCCGATTCATCAGCACTACTTTGCTCGACCTGGATAAGCAAGTCATCATTCTGCATGGCTCGCAACGCATCTACTAAAGCGAGGGCGTCTTTATCAGCTACAGACACCTGCAACAAACCTGCAAATTTTCCCGCCAGTCTGGACATTCGACTTTCCATCCAGTTCGCACCATGAGTACGTAGCACTTCCGATAAGGCGCTAACCAAACCCGGACGATCTTCTGCCAAGACAGTAATTATTAACGATGTATTCATTAAAAGACCTTTAAGTTGGATAACGATAATAGGTAAATTAGATAACGATAATAGGGTAAAAAAGTGTTTGCCTCTGATATCTTTTCCTAAGAATCGACAGAAGGCTGCAAATCGGATAAAGATTATACGGATACAGAACAAAGAACGTACAGAATGTTATTGACTAATGTGTAAAATACACAGAGCTTATAAAGGCTGCTTGCTCGGCTATTGACTCTGTAGTAATTCGACAATGTAATGAGTTATTACGAGTAAAATAATCAATTAATTATAACAATAACAATTTGGGGCTTCTTAACATGTCATACCAACTCGGTAGATATCTATTATTCTGCTTAAACTTACTTTCGTCTACCTTTAAAAAATCGCGACTCATGGGTTCAGCCAGCTTTGTGCTATTACTCATGCTACTAGGCAACCAAGCCTATGCAGCAGCATTTACGGCTGATTATACCGTGACACGAAAAGCGCCTACAGAATCAACCACCAATGCAGACAGTGTCGTGTTTCAAATTGATTACTTACTAGGCGTGAAAGTATTTGACCTTGCTACGACAGACGTAGCTTTTATCATCAATGATGGCAATGCAACCGTGCAGAGTATTGTGTCTTCTCTTGATTCCAACCAATATTTTGTAACCATACAAACCGGAACTGACAGTTCACTCTCAATCCGCTTAAATCCAACAAAGACAGATAATGCTGGGAACACTTATAGTCTCTTCCCCACTGTGGTTAGCGAAATCTACTCGATTGACAAAACAGCCCCCAGCACTCCATTTTTAACCGTTTCTCCTCTGATTGGAACGGATTCCACTCCACTTATTTCCGGTACTGCTGACCCTGGTTCTAACGTCACCGTCAATAGCGTAGGCGTTCAAGGTTGTTCTGTCGCCGTACCAGCCACGGGTATATGGAGTTGTGAAGTTAACCCTGCGCTACCTTTTGGAGTCAATCCTTTGAATGTGCAGGCAAATGACCTTGCAGGTAATGCTTCTCCTGTCATTACGGTTGTCATGACCATCATTAACCCTACAGGAGATGACGATCAGGACACCATTATCAATGAAGACGAACGTCCTTTTGATGAAGATACTGATAGAGATGGCATCCCAAATTATCAAGATTCAGATGATGATGGTGATGCTATACCCACCATCACTGAAGTGCCTACCGATACCGACAACGATGGTATACCCGATTATCTGGAATCCAATATTATCGACACGGATGGCGATGGCAATTTTGATTTCAATGACACTGACGACGATGACGATGGCAAGCCTACAAGTACCGAGATTCTAACGACTCCACGTTTGGCATTTATTGATGTAGATGCAGATGCTATTCCTGATCATCTGGACAAAGATGAAACCAATGTCGCTAACACAGCAGATAGCAGTGGGGATTCAGACGGCAATGGTATTAGCGACCTTGTTGAGTGTCCAAATATTGCAGGAAAGCCTTGTCCTGACCTTGATCATGACGGCACGCCTGATTATATGGATACCGACAATGACGGTGATAGCCTAACGGACATCAGCGAGATCGGCAGCGATCCTGCCAACCCAACGGATACCGATAGTGATACCGTTCCTGATTACTACGAGCCAAATCATCGTGATACCGATGGTGATGGACAACGCAATCATGAGGATGCAGATGACGACGGCGACAACCTGCCAACTCAGTCAGAAAACCCTATATACAACGACGTTGATGGCGATCTTATTCCTGATTATCTGGACCCTGATACCAATGCCTCTTCGCCTGCCGGCAATAGGGATGGTGATGCCGACAACGATGGCATCCTCGACAGGCTGGAATGCACTACGGGAACTATCTGTCCCGATAGCGACAATGACGCTATCCCTGATTATATGGATGCCGCTTCGTTAGCATCCACACCCACAACAGGTGGCGCAGGTGGTGGAGCTACAACAAATGGAGTCGACACAGCGCTTAGTGGCGGTGGTGGTAGCTTCAATATATTCATGCTTCTGTTTATGGGCGTGATGGCTGTACTCAAAAGGCTTCCTAAGGTATTTCTATTTGCTGCAAAAAAACAGGCTATCTTCTTTCTATCGTTATCTCTTATCTTGTTCAATCAACAAGTCAATGCTGCCAGCACTCTTGATAGACAGTGGTATGTGGGTGGAGCCATCGGGCAAAGTAAATTATCACCCGATGGACATGGTGTTTGGGACGTCACGGATGATAAAGATATTGGGAAAAAAATCTATGCAGGAGTCGACCTAACCCAATCTATCGGAGTAGAAGCCTTTTGGAATGATTTTGGTAGTGCATCAATCGCTAACGGCGCTGCTCAGGATGACATAAAATATAGAGCCTATGGCGCTAATGTTATTTATCATGCACCGGTTTATTTAAACCAGCTACATCCGTTTGGTAAATTGGGAATTGCTAAAGTGGATACGAAATCGGGCGGCACAGCTCCTGTTAATCAATTAAATGACTATAGTGTTTTTGCGGGCTTAGGTGCGGAATATGGCATCAATTCAAACCTGACTTTACGCGGTGAGTACGAGTATTTTGATAAAGACATCAAACAACTCAGCATGGGATTAAACTGGGCGCCGAAGGGTCGTGCGCAATACTATGAATATAACCGTCCGAAGGCGGCTTCCATTCCCGCTGCGTTACCGAATACTATTGTTCGTCAACCTGTTGCTCAGCCTCGTCCTCAACTACGCCCTCAACCTCGTCCCCAGTATCAACCACCAAGACCGGCTATAAAACAATCGGTTACTCAATATAAAACATTAAACAGAACACTGTCTGGCGGTTCGAATTTTGCTACGGGTAGTGCACAATTAACCGCATTAGGTGTATCCCAATTAAGTTCGCTGGCAAGAGATATCACCCAGTCAAGAATTCAAATCCATTCTATCCGGGTTGTGGGACACACCGACAATGTGGGTGATGATTATTCCAACCAGCATTTGTCTGAACAACGGGCGAACACCGTGGCTAACTTTCTCGCCAGCCAAGGAATCAACAGACAGACCATGAGAACAGTTGGGCTAGGCGAGAAACAACCCATTTTATCCAACACAACCGAACAAGGTAAGGCAAGAAACAGAAGAGTTGAGATTTTCGTGCAAGGAACGGAAACAGTCACTATGATGAATTAGAGAGCTAATTTCACCTAGTTCCCAAGCTCCGGCTTGGGAACTTTATTCCGAAACTGAAGCTTTCCTGTACTTCATGCATCGTAGAGACAAGGCATGCCTTGTCTCTACACGTTAATACTTTTGAGACCCTTAATAACAACCCAAACGTAATTGCCAAACTGAAATTGCATTGGACAATAAATAAACGATACCCCTTGACAAAAGAAGCTTCCAATCCTATAGATTTATAATCCATAAAGTTTTGTTATAGTTTATAAAGCAGGGAATGAATGTTTTTCACATTGTTTCTAAAAAACATATTCGAGGGTGAAATATCATGAGCAATGTTCAACAAAGAATAAACGAGATAGGTCGGTTAATAAAAAAATATAAAAACATGGCAAGAACGGCCAATCGACAACAAAAATGGAAACAAGAAAGAAACTGGATTGAAAAAATTAGTGCACTCAATATTGAGCGTAAGAATCTTCAGGGGCAGACGCAGGTATCCCGCTCAGCGGATGGTCAGCTTTCCTCACGATCTATTAAAAAAACTAACGTCTTAATGAATGAAATAGCGCGGGATACCCGGATACTGGAGATTCATAAGACGAATAATAATATTCCAGGTGTGCTGAAATACGAAAAGATTTTACAAACCAAAAAAGCCAAACTAGCGGCTCTTCAAGGACGACAGCAACAACCGGTTGACACAGGGGTTAATAATAATCGTAAAATTCGAGTTCTGCTTAATGAAATAAGGCGCGACAGGTTAATTCTGGATCGGCACAAGCAAGCAGGAAACGCCGCAGGTGTTACAAAATATGAAGCCATTGTACAAAGCCAACTAGCACAATTACAAGCACTGAGGGGAGTGAATCAGGGGACTGGGGGTAGCGGACAATCAGGATCAACCCAAACAGGAACCGGTGGCACATCTACAGGTGGCGGTAGCGGAGGTTCCAGTACAACAGGCGTAAGTGCTGAAGTTCAAGCAATCGCAAATGATTTTAAGAATAGCTCCAGAACAGATAGAGACGTCGATACCGCTTCCAACAAAGTCATTAAATTATTGGTCGATACACGCTTTAGTGAATTAAAAGCAGACCAGAATGAGTTATTTATTCTAAAAGGAAATACAGCCCCACCCCCGGATGGAAGTGTAATAGACCAACCCTTTATTCGTGATGTCTTTAAGGTATTTCAATCCGATATCAGCTTAAAAAACTATACCGTTAAAGATACGATTATTGGGAGTGAGTTCGCCAAGGCTTTTGATAATTTAGCGAAAGCGATAAATACTATTGCCGGTACTAGCAATGGTGCAAAACAGTTAGCTTTGTTTAACAAACTAGCACACCGAGATGCTTTTCAGTTGATTCCTCAAGATGCAGACAATATCAGCCGATCATGGAGTCAGTACGCGGGGGCAAAACTATCGAATATCACGATGGAGAACATCAGCATACATTCAGAGGGTTCATTGCAAGGTATATTTGCAAGTGATGGTGCTTTCGAAAACTTGCACTTCAAAAATATATCCGTAGATACACAAAGTGCTCATCAAATCGCCATTTTAGGGATGTTATCTGGAACGCTTGATCTCACTAACCTCAATGGTGACCCTGTTGAAGTGAATTTGTACCCGTTAAGGTTAGGTGGCTGGAAAAACATCTATATCAAATCTTTCTCGAATACTTCGTCTTACCAGTATGGTGATATCAATAGAGGTTCGTCGAACGCGAATATCACAGATCATCGTCAGCTAGAAACCAAGCGAGGGAAATATTACACTGATTTCGATATGGATAACTTCATTCAATTGATAAAAACGGAACCTAAAGATACTCTCGACGAGCTTTTAGATCATATTGAAATCAGTGCTGAACGTTCTGGGAACCTGGTTAGTTGAACTTAGAGGTTGTAGTGGGTCTCGTGCTTAGTCTGTAGCCTGTGTTGAGCGATAGCGAAACACGGGAATCAATGAGTTAAACCTCTTGGAGTGTATGAAACAAGGTGAGGCTCACTTCCAAATAGCTAATACCCTGTCCGCTTGCTGCGGGTGATTGGATAAAAAATAATCAGTCTTGTGATATTTCGTTACAATTCGTTTGTTTACATATTGCACACTTCGCTGTAACATGAACCTAGCATTAATAATAGGTTTTTAAGTAGACGTGAGACGTAAACTTGGTCGACATTATTATTTATTGCTGAAATTAAGTGCATTGTAACCAAGGAAGGTCGAGAACTTATATGAAAAAAAAGACATATCTTCTAATAATAACTATTATTTGTAGTTTGATGTTTTCTATCGAAGCCTCTGCAAATAAAGATTCCAAATCCTACCGAATATGTAAACTAAAAAAAGGTGTGAGTCTAAAGGTTCACCTGCACCCTACTGTTCATTCAAACGTTGTTGTGAAGCTTTCTAGCAAATCCCGTGGAATTAAGAAGCGAGGCCAAAGGATATACCGACATTCTAAATGGTATAAAGTATCGTGGAAGGGTCATGCGGGATGGATTAAAAATGTGTGTTTAACAACAAAACCCTCTAAATCAGCCACCCGTGTTGTTGCGCAGTAGATTGAAGCTGTCTGAGCGCCGCAACCAAAATTCATGAAAACCCGATAGCGATCTCAGCTTTTCCCGACAGTTGTCTCGCCTGTTGAAATGAAACTATAAAAAACATTTATCTATTCTATATAATTATCATTAGCTTACTGGAAGATAAGAAGTTTTTTATGGTATGCTCCGCTTTCTTTTATATTAATTCAAATGGGGCAATCTAATGTTTAACAAGAATTCAAACGTTTTTAAATTATTTTCGGTGGGTCTACTTAGCGTGTCGTTAGTGGCTTGTGGAGGTGGCGGCAGTAATTTTTCTGGCTCCACTCTAACCACTGCACAGAAACAAGCCATTGCAAACGTGGCGATAGAATCAGCAGATATCTTTGAGCTGGTTGATGTGATTTTAACACTTACTGATCAAATTAGCGTGCTTGATTCTGGGGTTTTGGTATGTGTGACGGGTTCTGAATCTAGCACTATTGTGAATAATGCGCCTACAGCTACTTTTGATGCTGGAGATTCAATAACGCTAAATGCTACAAACTGCGTCGATAGTGATGGAGATGGCTTCAATGGAACGTTGTCTATTACGGGTTCGACTGTTGCTGGAGCTACCGCTACCAATGCATCTTTTGCAGGTACAGGGTTCTTTGATGATGCTGCGGTTAATGGGTCTATTCAGATTATTCCTTCTGCCAATTATAATCCAACAGGTGGTTCTGGTTCTCTTGCTGTCTCAATTGATGATTTTACAGTCACAGATACCGGGACAACGGTTAGCTTGAAGAATGGCAGTTACAACTTAGCACTATCTGGAAGTGGCTATACCTATAATATTGATCATGAGATAACTTCCAACCTGTTTGCAGGAACAGTAAAAGCACAAACGGGGACGAGTGGCTTTACAGGCACCACGTCTATCGATTCTTTTGGAGATTTTGTTATAGAGAGCCCACTTGCGGGTGTAATGACCATCACTTATCCTGATGGAAGTACAGCTGCCGTGGACGCAAACACAGGAAGTGCAACGACTTATTCATTGAGTGTTGATGGTACGACAACGACTGAACTTTGGGATCAATAAAAGTTTCAGGGTGTGGATTTATGTGTATTCATTAATCTGCTCTTAGACATGGATGTCTTTAGATATACGTACGATCTTAAATCTATTTAGATCGTATGTGTTCAACACTTTCTCTACGCTTTGTTTTCCCGAGTGGACTTCAAGCTCCATATTGCATAGGGTTCAGGTTTTATTTGCTATTAGAGATATGCCATGACCGAACCTTCTCCCTCAATCAACCTCCCCTTCGCAGATTACTCTCCCACAGAGTACGCCGATGCTTTGCCTCGCGAACAATTTATGGATTATCGTATAAAACCCTTGTGGCAGGGAATGCCCCGCATTGCAGGGCCAGCTTATACCGTGCAGTTAACTGCTGGGGATAATTTGATGTTACATGCCGCGATCTATCAAGCACCCGCTGGTTCTATTTTGGTGGTTGATGCAGGGGATGATTCTCATGCAGTAGCGGGTGGTAATGTGTGCGCTATCGCCCAGCAGCGTGGTATAGCCGGGATGATTATCGAAGGTGTGATTCGAGATATAGGGGAGATTAGAGAATCACGATTTCCTGTTTATGCGTTAGGTTGTGTCGCCAAACCAGGCATCAAAAAAGTAGTTGCTCCTCTTAACCAGCCGATTACTTGTGGCTCTGTTTCGGTAAACCCAGATGATCAGGTGGTGGCAGATGAAGAGGGTATTGTGATTATTCCTCAATTACAACAATCAGAAGCATTTACAATAGCTAAAAAGAGGACGGAAATGGATGCCGCTACGTCTTTAAGTGATTGGGAGAAATCGCATTACGCGAAGATTATGGACAAGATACGACAGTGATTTAAAAAAGAGTGGTTTGCTGTGGTTGTTTTCCCCAAAGTGTAATAGCTGAAATATCAGGTCGAAGCGTTGCTACTTTTTCTGAAAACCGTTGCGCCAGCTCCGGCACGGGCGCTTTATTAGGTGTATGGAAAAACAAATACGGTGTTTTACCTGCTTCAATCCACTGAATAGTTTTATTCGCCCATTGATCCAGTGCCGTTTCGGACAAGCTCAAAGCCATAGGGCTCATAAAACGCAGCATCGGATAATCGCCCGTGGCGACAACATGCATAGGCAGACGTGGTTTTTCTATGGCAGCTCTTTTACTGTCCTCATCCGGAGCAGGGTTTGCAAACATAATCCGAGTATCAAACATTACCCGATTTACATTGTGTTCCATCAACAATCTGTTGAACTGTTTTTCGTTCTCATCTTTGTCGAAGAAAGCTGAATTTCTCACCTCTATTCCATAGCTGAAATCGCTGGGTAGATTAGCAAGAAAGGTTTTAAGAACAGGTAAATCCTGCGGTTGAAAAGCACTGCTCATCTGTAACCACAGCACACCCAGCTTTTCACCCAGCGGGGACAACCGTTCTAAATACTCCCCCACCTCCTGAGAGCAATGACGCAACATGGCGTCATGTGTAACCGCCTTAGGAAACTTAAAACAAAACCGAAAGCTATCCGGAACGGAGTCACTCCAGGTTTGAATCTGATCACTGCCAGGTAGCGCATAAAAAGTCGTATTACCTTCCACCGATGAAAAGTGTTGTGAATAAAGCTTCAGCGGTTCCTTAGGATTTTTCCCCTCAGCGTACCAGTCAGGGTGTCGCCATTCGGGTAGTCCGATAAAATAGTGATTAAATGGTTTTAACATCGACTGCCACCTGTGGTTTCATATGTCTACCTGAAATTGTATTCATAAGGAGTACGAAATTAAACAATTCAAAGCAATACTGCTAGATATGGATGGTGTTTTATATCATGGAAGTAAAGCATTACCCTATGCTATAGAGTTCATGCGCAAACTAAAATCTATTCCCCATCTATTTATTACCAATAACCCGATTCTGTTACCTGAAGAAATGGTAGAAAAGCTTTCCAATATGGGTTTTCCAGAACCAAAACCTGAGCAAATTATTACCTCCGGCATTGCTACCGCTGAATACCTATTTGCTGAAAAAGCTGATTTTTCATTTTACGCGATTGGGGCGGCTGGTCTGCATGCTGCGTTACTTCGTTATGGAATCGAGAGTGAAACTGATGCAGATTATGTAGTGGTGGGTGAAGGTGTGGGGATTGACTTTGAGACACTAGTTATTGCCATTAATCTTGTTGTGGATAATAACGCGAAGTTAATTTCAACCAATCCTGATGCTAGTGTTGATGCGGTTTGTGAGGGTAAATCTTGTATTCTACCCGGTGGTGGAGCGTTGGTTGCACCGTTATCCATAGCCACGGGAGTAGAACCCATTACGATTGGAAAACCTTTTCCGTTACTTTATGAAATGGCACTAGCCAGGCTGGATGTGAAAGCAACGGAATGTTTGATGATCGGCGATCGACCCGATACGGATATTCTCGGCGCACAGCAATTAGGCATGTCGACCGCATTGGTACGAACAGGTCGATTTGCCATCGGAGAAGAATTGCCTGCTGATATTCAGCCGACTTATGATGTCGGTAATCTTAAAGAGTTAGCTGTTGTGCTTGGTCTACAATAGCTCATGTTTCTCGTGCCAAAATCTATTCTGGAATGCATGTCTCGAAACTCCTGTTTCGAGTGGGGCTAGTAAATATCCTATTACAAGCCCAAATCATGCCAAAGTTTATTTAACCGTTTTGCAGAAACGGGGTTGTTAGTTCCCAAGTCTTGAGCAAACAATGAGATTCTAAATTCTTCGATTTGCCAACGATATTCTCTTAGTTGATCCTTCAACTCAGGCTTTTTCTTAAGGGTATCTTTATATCTATCCCATAGCTGTTGTACTTCCAGACGCAACTCACGGTCACGTTGTTCACTGGCTGCGAGTTTGTCTAGTCTGCGGATAATGCCTTTTAGAAAACGTGGAATTTGGCGGAGTTCTGCCGTGCTGGTTTCGCTTAGGAATCCGCTGTAGATAATGTGTTGAACCTGATCCTTGATATCGGCTAATGCCTCTAGCCAGTTGATTTTGATATTGCCTTTTAATTCTTTGTGCACTTGGTGATGTAGCGTCAGGATAGGGTCAAGCAGATGACACAGTTCATCGCAGTTTACAGCGATTCCCGCTTGCTGGGTTTGCAGTGTGTCGCTAAATTGCTGCTGTGTTCTGATCGTGACATCTTGCAGATAAGTATTGCGAAACGCGGCTTGTAGAATGCCATGTTTTAGCTCTTCACAAGTGCCGGATGAGGTGTAGCGTAAACACAGACTTTGAATGTTTTTAAGTTGTCGTTTTTGGCTATTGTATTGTTTGCTGTCAACCAGAATAAACAAACGAAGTAAGCCTTTGCTATGGTTTAAGCTAGCCTTTTCAGGTGTGTCGAAGAGTTTGATGGCTACGCTGGTTTTTTTATCGACCAAGGCAGGGTAAGCACGAATACTGATGCCATTGGTGTTGATCACCGTGCTTTCGGGCAAGTCGCCAAAGTCCCATGTGGTTATATTTTCTTTCTCTATCTTTTGGTCGGTTAGATCAGTCAACGCTTTAAAACTTTTCTTGGCCTTATCACTCACACTATCTTTTAGGCTGTTGAGGTCACGTCCTGTTTTTAGTGTTTTACCTTGTTCATCAAGAATGTTGAAACGCATCATTAGATGTTGTGGAAGCTGGATGGCATCATAAAGATCTGGCGGTATAGTCGCGCCTGTCATACGACGCAGGTGGTGGTTGATTGCCTCTAGCAAAGGGCGATCGGCAATGTCATCTGCGCTGATGTTCTCTGCACAGGCTCTTGCGTATTCAGGCGCAGGCACAAACTGTTTTCGCGTTTGTTTGGGTAGCCCTTTAATGATGGCGATAATCTTTTCTTCTAACATCCCCGCCACCAGATAATCAAAAGGCTCTGGTTTCAGTTGGTTTAACAAGATGTGCGGGATTTGTACCGTCACTCCATCGTTAGCACGACCCGGTTCAAAGCAATAACTCAAAGGGAAGTCGGTGTGATTCAAGCTGATATGATCAGGGTATTGATCGTCATCTACATGATCGGTGTCGCGCTGTAGTAAATACTCTTTGGTAAGAAAGAGTGCCTGATGATCGTTCTCTTCCGTTTTCTTACGCCATTTCTCAAAGGATTGACCGCTATAGATGGATTCTGGAATGAGTTGGTCATAGAAGTCGTAGAGCGTTTCCTCATCGATCAAAATATCGCGGCGCCGTGATTTGGCTTCCAAGTTTTCAATATCTTCTATCAGGCTACGGTTGTGCGAAAAGAATTCCGCTTTACAGTCGTATTCGCCATAAACCAGCGCATGACGGATAAAGATTTGCCGACTGACGACAGGGTCTATTTTGCCAAAATTGATGCTGCGTTTGGGGTTTACCGTTAAACCGTACAACGTCAAACGCTCATCTGCCCCCACTTGTGCCACGCGCTTTTGCCAATGGGGTTCTGAATAATGACGCTTCACCAGGTGCTGTGCGGCACGTTCAATCCATTCCGGCTGTATCTTGCCGACGATACGCGCAAACAGCCGTGAAGTTTCCACCATTTCGGCTGCCATGACCCATTTGGGTTGTTTCTTCTTTAGTGCGGAGCCGGGGAAGATCATAAATTTACGATTGTGTGCGCCGAGGTAGAAATTGTCTTCGTCTTTAGTTCCTACATGGCTAAGTAATCCGCTTAATAGGCACTGATGAATCGTATCTACGCTGGCTTTACGCTCGTTGATTTTTGCTGTTTTGGGGAGACTTTGTTTAATCTGATAATGAATATCTTGCCATTCACGTAAGCGCATAAAGTTGAGATATTCTTTACGGCATAGTCTGCGCAGTTTGTTTTGTGAGAGGGCATCTTTTTGCTCGTGAAAGTAGTTCCATAAATTGATATAACCCAGAAAATCAGATTCCTTGTCTTTGAAACGACTATGCTTTTCATCCGCCGCTTGTTGCTTTTCCATAGGACGTTCGCGAGGGTCTTGAATGGATAAGGCACTGACGATAATCAATATTTCTTTGAGCGCACCAAGCCGTTCTGCCTGAATCAACATGCGAGCGAGTTGAGGGTCGACAGGAATGAGTGCTAACTGACGGCCTAAAGGGGTGAGTTGCTGATTTTTCTTAACAGCCTGTAGCTCAAACAATAGCTTGAATCCATCACGAATCAAGCGTGAATCGGGTGGTTCTACAAAAGGAAAATCTTCGATGCTGCCCAAACGTAGCGGGATCATTTGCAGGATGACAGAGGCAAGATTGGTGCGCAGGATTTCCGGATCAGTGAATTCAGGACGGCTTTCAAAATCTTCTTCGGAATACAGACGTATCGCTATACCGTCACTGGTTCTTCCACAACGACCGGAACGTTGGTTGGCGGAAGCTTGGGATATTTTTTCTATAGGTAGGCGCTGAATGCGTGAACGCCATGAGTAGCGCGAAATTCGCGCAAGCCCTGTATCAATCACGTATTTAATACCCGGCACGGTTAAAGACGTTTCCGCAACATTGGTGGCAAGCACAATGTGCTGCTTGCTATGGGCTTTAAAAATAAGGTTTTGATCTTTGTTAGACAATCGAGAAAATAAGGGGAGGATATGGGTGTTAGGGTAATCCTGTTTTCTCAGTATGTCGGCGGTATCACGTATCTCACGTTCACCGGATAAAAATATTAAAATATCGTCACGTGACTCTTTCCTTAGTTCATCCACTGCGTCAACAATAGACTCGTACATATCCGTCTGTTGTGATTCTTCTTTGTCATCATCTATGAGCGGGTGATAGCGAACCTCAACCGGATAAGTCCGACCTGATACTTCAATAATCGGAGCATTGGAAAAATGTTTAGAGAATTTCTCCGGGTCAATAGTCGCGGAGGTAATAATCAGCTTAAGATCACGGCGCTTAGGTAAAAGCCATCTCAAATAACCCAGCAGGAAATCAATATTGAGACTGCGTTCATGTGCTTCGTCGATGATCAAGGTGTCGTATTGATTGAGGAACCGGTCTTGCTGAATTTCGGCGAGCAGGATGCCGTCAGTCATTAGTTTGATATAAGTTTGTGGCTGTGTTCGATCCTGAAAGCGAATTTTGTAACCCACAAGTTGGTGCGGGTGTTGATCCGCTTTTAGTTCTTCACTGATACGCGCAGCCACCGTTCTGGCGGCTAACCTACGGGGTTGAGTGTGGCCGATGAAGCCATCAACACCGCGTCCCAGTTCTAAACATATCTTGGGGATTTGCGTGGTCTTCCCCGAACCCGTTTCACCGCATAAAATGACGACCTGATTATCACGTATCGCTTCCCGTATTTCTTTTCTACGCGCAGAAACGGGCAGTGCTTCTGGATATTCTGGTTTGGGTAAATTGGCTTTGCGTTGTTCTTTTATTGCAATGGATTTTTCTATGTCAGCAATTAGTGTCTGAAGTTTGGTATCAGCTAGTTTGGTATCATGTGGTTTAGTATTAGAGGACGATGTTTTAAAATGTTGTAGGCGACCTTTAAAACGAAAGCGATCCGTGCCGCGGCAGTGTTGAAGCTTTTGATGCAGTTGGCTTAGATGCACTTGGTTTAAATCGTTTGATGACTGAGTCAAAATCTTCTCGTGTTTATTGATGGATGGTAATGGGCGGTAATTTGCTGTGTGATGTCAACGCTTAGGAAACTTAGGCGGAATTATATTGATATTCCTTGATATGTCACTATAGTTAGAAAGTCATCACTTATTTAATTTAGAGGATTACCATGTCTCATCTTGATATTAATTCGGGTCAGGTTGTTGCTAACGCATCAGAAACTGAACGTGCCGGATTCATTCGTAGAACATATTTACATCTAGGCGGAGCTATTGCCGCTTTTGCCGTTGTGGAATCATTATTGTTTAAAAGTGGTATCGCGCAACAATTTGCGGTTATGCTTTCTGGTAGTAAATGGTCCTGGCTCATCGTTTTGGGTGTGTTTGCTTTTGTATCACACTTTGCGAATAAATGGGCGCATTCTTCTATTTCACGTGAAAAACAGTATTTAGGTTTGGGTGTTTTTATCGTCGCTGAAGCCATTATCTTTATGCCCTTGATCTTTATGGCGATGCGCATGACTCCTGATGGGCAGTTGTTACAGAATGCTGGCGTGGTTACTGTTGCCTTGGTAGCAGGTTTAACCTTTACTGCATTCACTAGCAAGATTAACTTTTCGTTCTTGGGTCGTGGATTAGCTATTGGTGGCTTTATTGCTATGGGTGTAATTGTTGCTGCCATTGCTTTTGGCTTCTCACTGGGAACCTGGTTCTCAGGTGCAATGATCTTGTTTGCTGCGGCTTCAGTACTATATAGCACCTCAAACATCATTCATGAATACAATTCAGAGCAGCACGTAGCTGCCGCGTTATCACTCTTCTCAAGTGTAGGTTTGCTCTTCTGGTACATCTTGCAGTTCATGATGAGCATGGGTGGAGACGATTAATCTAATCTCGTCCAGTGCTAATACTTACCGCTAGTTTCTGAGTAAGCTATTAACTCTATCAAAAGCTCTATCAAAAAAGTTCACCCGCCTATCTAAAGCGGGTGAACTTTCTCTTACTTCCCTTCTTTTTTGTACTAGATTCATCATTCATAAATTATAAAGTGTTGATTATTAATCGTTTAAATTGATGTTAGGATAAACAACCTTTATCACGTTAATCTTTTGTAAAAGTTTGAACTATTTTTCTATTGTTGGTCAAAGTTCAAACAGCTTTAATTTTAAACGGATTTAAAAATCTAGGGGTTACATTTAGTGGATAAGTTAGGCTTTGATGAAGCCAGACATTTAATATCAAGGACTGGATTCGGTCCTGAATGGAATAGTATTCAAAAAATTGTTGGTATGCCAATGCCACAAGCGGTTGATACTATCTTGAAACAACGTAATTCAAACCCTGCTGGCCCGCCTGCCATGTCTCCCTGGAGCAAACTTGTTGTGCTGCGCAATGATATGCGTCGCCGAAAAGTGATCATGCGTATCGCAAAAACAGAAGGCGAGGCATTGCAAAAATGGTGGGTACAACATCTGTTAACCACCCAAGCTCCGTTTGTGGAGCGTATGACATTGTTTTGGCACAATGTATTCCCTTCTACGATTACTAAAACCTTGTCTCCCACATTGTTGCATCAGCAGAACTTGCTGTTACGCAAACATGCGCTGGGTAATTTTCGTACGTTATTGCATGAAGTGTCTAAAGACCCCGCTATGTTGGTGTATCTGGACGGTTACCAAAATGTAAAAGAAGCACCCAATGAAAACTTTGCCCGTGAAGTGCTTGAGATGTTTACCGTGGGTAGAGGGAAGTACAACGAACGAGACATTCAAGAGGCTGCAAAAGCGTTTACCGGATGGAGTATTGATAATCGAAGTGGGCGTTATGTCAATAAAGCAGCTCAGCATGATCCCGGTGCAAAAACCATCTTGGGTCAAAGCGGAGCCTTTAATGGTGATCAAGCATTAGAAATTATGCTCAAGCATCCTCGTACTGCTGAGCGTATCGCCGAACGTCTATGGAATGAATTTATTAGTGTTTCTCGACCTAACCCTGGCGTTGTAAAACAATGGGCACAAAAGCTGGTTAGCTCAAACTATGATATTACCCTGTTGTTAAAAACTGTGTTGACCAGTAATGAATTTTGGGCTGCCGCCCATCGAGGTGCTTTAATTAAGTCGCCTATTGATCTGGCAGTTGGCGCGTTGCGCACTTTACCACTAACGCTACCGAGGAATAATTTAGCCCATCAATTAACCCTAATGGGACAACCACTGTTTAATCACTCAACCGTTAAGGGATGGGCAATCGGTCAGGATTGGATGAGTACACAATCTTTATTGCTACGTGACTCGTTATTAAGAAATTTAAATCGCGGTAATATGCGTTCGGCTAAAAGTGGCATGGATAAACATTTACCCCAAATATCCAGAGAAGAAATGACAGCGTGGCTACTTCCGATTCCTCCCTCGAATCCGTTACCGGAAAAAGAAGGGAAAAAGCGGCTGGTTCGAGCATTGATGCTTGATCCTGCCTATCAAGTTTACTAGTAGATGGTAGCCTGTGTTGAGGTTGAAACACGGGATATCAACGAGTTAAATCCCGCGTTTCGTACCTCAACGCAGACTACATGTGATTAGTAATAACCCCTCAAAAAGAGGGCAGTTTACGGTGTCGAAATCAGATGCCATGGAAAACAGATTATGAATCGAAGAGATTTTTTACAATATGCAGGTTTGGTAGGAATGGGAAGTATGTTTCCAAGCCTTACTAATGCCGCAGATTTAAGTAAAACAGGCAAGATTGTTGTACTTGTTCACCTCAAAGGTGGCAATGACGGCTTTAATACTCTAGTGCCCTATGGCGATGAAAAATATTATAATTTACGTCCAACCATCGGCATTAAGGAGCGCAATGTTTTAAAGCTACAAGGTGCGAATCTGGATGGCTTTGGTATGCATCCGCAGCTTAAGCAGCTCATGCCACTATGGACAAAAGGTCAAATGGCATGGGTGCAGGGTGTGGGTTAT
Organism: Thiotrichaceae bacterium; assembly: GCA_965224605.1. Lineage (GTDB taxonomy): Bacteria > Pseudomonadota > Gammaproteobacteria > Thiotrichales > Thiotrichaceae > HyVt-477. The sequence goes on along the minus strand of CBDCZP010000002.1, from coordinate 138,408 downwards.
CCACACAGTTCTTTATCGCACTTTCAATCGCTGGATATCTGGGAAAGCGCATCGCCTAACGATTATAGCAAGGGCTGGTTAGCTCAAGTTGTGCCAACGATGAAAAAAGGCTTACATGGCATTATCATTGATGATGGTGTCGAGGGTGGCGGTGTATTAGCAGGTAGTCAGTTAAATGCCGTGACTATGAAGAACCCCAAATCTTTTATCAAAGCAGCAGATAGAATTGAAGATATTAAGATTAATAACCGTAATCCTGCTATTGCTCATGTCACTAGTATTCAGCATCAGTTGCATGATGTAGGTAAGCAAATTGCCGCTAAAATAGGCACAAACCCTCGCTCGGTTCCCGGTCGTTATACCGGAGATTTGGGTCATGGACTGCAAGCCGTTGCACAAATGATTCTTAGTGGTGTTGATGCACCTGTTTATAAAGTGACACAGAACGGTTTTGACTCTCATGCCAGTCAGCTACATCTACAGAATAATTCGTTATTCCAACTGGCGAATGGAATCAGTTCTTTTGCCAACGTAATGGAGCGTAGTGGCCTGTGGAAGAAAATTATAGTGGTAACCTATTCTGAATTTGGCAGAAGAGCCAAGGAAAATAAAGGTCAAGGTACTGATCATGGTACAGCCTCTGCCCATATGATCTTTGGTGGAAGTGTAAAACGCGGAATTTATGGCACCCACCCTGATATGGGCCGTTTAGATGCCAATCATAATGTTCAACATACTACTGACTTCAGGCAGCTTTATGGCACGATAGCGCAAAACTGGTGGCGCCGCCCGAATCCCTGGCAGCAGTATGGTACATTGCCTTTTTTGGGATAGCTAGCTTGGATCGCTATCGTTGACGACTTGGAACTCTGGTTAGATGGGCTAGATGGCTCTGATCAGTTTCTAAAACAATTCTTCTTCTAACTCACGATACACAAAATCAATATTCTTTTTGTGATTTAGCCCGTACATGTTCATAGCTTTCCAATCATTAAATTTAATCGTATCAACCGCTTCCTGTAACTCTTTGTCGTTATGGATAGCCTCCGTAACATCTTTCCTGACTTGCTGCATATAACTCTGAGTTTGACTCACCATCAGAAATGGAGCGGTTTGCGCACTACCAATGACCGGGAACCATCAACTTGGCATTGGCAAAGGTTGTTAACAACCAGCTTTGCGCATCAATGGCTTTTTCAGAATTACCATCAGCCATAAACGTCACACGATTATGAAAGGCAAGATCCGACACCCAGACGATATTCTCATCCAACTGATGAATAACAAGATCACCAAAAGAGTGATGTGAACCTGTATTGTAAATATCGAAGGTTTTCCCTCCCGTTTTTAAAGACTCTTTTGAATACAACTCACCGCCAATCAGTTGATCAGGAGTGACCGGTTTAAAGCCTTGCATATCAGACTTGATAAAGGTTTCACGATAACTAACGGAATGTTCAATACGATCAGAATTAATATATTTCATCGTACCTTGGTGACCGATCACAGTCACTCCTCCCAGTTCACGAAACGCAATAGCGCCGTAAGCATGGTCAGGATGGTTATGGGTAACGATGAGATATTTGATCGGCTTATCGGTGATTTTCTGAATCGTTGCAATCATTCGCTTGCCTAGCTTCGGCGTACCTAGCGAATCAATCACTACTACACTATCCTCCGTTATCACAAAGCCTGCGTTGCCATTAAATCCCCGATTATTCTCATCAACCTCAGCGATATTGCCATAGAAAAAATAAGTGTCTGGACTAATTTGATAAATATGCAAAGGCGTATTTGCAGAGGTAGATTGCTTTATAGCAACGCTAGGAACTGCTTCGGTATCAATTGCTGTAGCGGGATAGCTAACGATATTGGGTTTCGTGCCAAACGCATGATCTACTTCTTCACGCGTAAACGTTTCTGTTTCGTGTGTTTCATTTACGGCTTCTGTGTTTTCTTTTGTGTCTGCTTCCATAGCATTACTGACGGATTGTTGAATTTTTTCAGTCGCAGGTTCTATGAGTGTCTTGGCTTGCTGTGATTCTTTAAAGCCAAGATAGAGTGCTGCCGCCAAAACAAGTAACAACAAAGCTGGGATAAATTTATTCATACAAAAAATCCTCAAGTAAGGGTTTTCCCTTTTCAATCTTAGTATACTACCAAGCTATGGATATAAGTGAATACAGACGAGAGTATATGCGCGATGGCTTAAGCAGAGAATTGCTAGATGCCGATCCGTTCAAACAGTTTGAAGCTTGGTTTAAACAAGCCTGTGAGGTAGATGTAGTGGATGCTAACGCGATGAGTTTGGCTACTGTTTCAGCGACCGGAAAACCTACTATCCGCACGGTGCTGTTAAAAACATTTGATCAGCATGGCTTTGTTTTCTTTACCAACTTATCAAGTCAAAAGTCTCAGCAGATTCAGGAAAATAACAACGTAGCCGTGCTCTTTCCTTGGACAGAGCTAGAACGGCAGATCGAAATAACAGGTATAGCCGAGAAAATATCTATAGCTGAATCCCTAAAATATATAGCAACCCGCCCTAGAGGAAGCCAACTAGGCGCCTGGGTATCACGACAAAGTGCTGAAATATCATCCAGAAAAGTCCTAATGACAAGACTGGGTAGACTCAAAGAACGCTTTGCCAAAGGCGAAATACCAAAACCTGATTTCTGGGGTGGATATCGTATCGTCCCAGAGAAAATAGAATTCTGGCAAGGTCGGGAAAACAGGTTACATGACCGTTTTGAGTATTATAAGACAGCCGAAGGAAAGTGGGATGTGCGGAGGCTCGCACCTTAAGGAAGCTCTGGTAAGTCTAAACTTTTATGGAAGTGATGCTTTAGAGACTGTGCAAGTATTCCTTATGTAGGGTGTGCCGACGAAGGAGGCACACCATGAATCAACAACTTATGGTGCGCCTCGTACCTCGGCACACCCTACAAATGAGATTTTTCTTAATACTTGCACAACCTCTGAAGGCTCACCTCCTATACAAAAGGACTTGTCTGAGGCTAGTACAGCTAAAAGTTACAAATTGTTCTGAATAGTTTTTCATATACAATGGCACTTTATTTTTCACGTTTTCTGAGTTTAAGGATTTAACATGGCACTTTGGGTATGGGCAGCATTTGTAGTAATCGGAGCAATTTCAGGACTTATAGGACGTAAGTTATATAGTAAAAGCTCACCTTTTGGGACAATTGGTAATGTTATCTTTGGAATTATTGGTGGTGTAATAGCTGGCTATTGTATGGCGTCAGGATTAGATAGTTCTTTAAATGCTTTAATCAAAACACTTGTCGCAACCATTTTGGGTGCTCTATTCTTAGTATTTATAATGAAGTTTATTACTAAACCTTAGCGGTTCGTTTCTCTTGCTTCAGTCCCGATTATTTCTGGCTCCCAAATTCCCATTTGGGGCAGAGTAAGGAAACTCCCGTTTCCACTATGCTTCTATTTTTTCATCTTCACGGGATCATTGAAATGGAATTTCCAGCATGCATTCCCAAACCGGAGTTTGGGAGCGAGGGATAAGCACTAAAAATTAAGCCGTTTTAATCCAGTGGTACGAAATTCAGTACTGCGTCCATTTCTGCATCCGTAAATAACGACTCTATTACGGGAAACAGTTCTCTTTCTTCCATCCGGGTGTGATTTTTTAAAACCTCAGCAAAGTCAGCTAAATCTTTTTCTGCTGTTTCTGGTTTGATGCGTTGTACTAGTATTCTCAGAAAGCCATGTTCTTTGAGCAACACTGTTGCCATTTTGATATGTTCTCGATACTGCTTGAATATGAGTGAGAATATGGTTTGTTCTTCGTGTTGAAAGTGTTCTTCCAGTTCGTTGTTGTAATAGTCTTTTATAGTTTCAATGGCGGCTATTCGTTCTTCTTCGGTGCCATTTTTTGCAACTCTGGAAATATTAAGTGCCATCGAAAGAGAGTTATGATGCTCTCGTGATAGTTTTTGTAGTTGTTCTGCTCTTTTCATAGTCTTTATTCTATCTATCTTCTGCGTTTCTTTCCTTTCTTGTTTTTCTTGGCTTCTTCTTTCTCTTTTTTCTTTGCGCGCTTTATTTCGACGGCTTTCTTTTCTACTTCCATCATTGCGGGAGTTTCCATGGTGATTTTGCCTAATCCACCTGATCGAAGCTCTGCTATAAGTATCTTGGATATTTTTTCCAAATCAAGGTTTCCACCCGCACGTAGACAACCCCGTTTTTTACCAATGATTTCCATAAATTCCATTTCTGTTTCAGGTAAATCATCTAGCTGAAAACGTTCTTTTAGAAATTCAGGGTAGTTAGGGAGGAGATATTCAACGGTGTAAAAAGCAATATCATCGTAGGCGATAGCGGTATCTTTTATCGCACCAGTAGCAGCAAGTCGATAGCCACTGTGTTCGTTTTCTATATTAGGCCAAAGTACGCCTGGGGTATCTAACAAAACGACACCATTATTCAGATCAATACGTTGTTGATGTTTGGTTACAGCGGGTTCATTGCCTGTTTTGGCAATTGTTTTCCCCGCGAGGATATTGATAAGTGTTGATTTCCCTACATTGGGAATGCCCATAATCATGGCGTGAACACCACGTTCGGTTTTAGTTTTATGGGGGGCTAGTTTCCGACATAGCGCTGGAATTTGTTTAATTCTATCGGGTTCGTTTTTGGTGACAGAGAGTGTTTTGATACCACTTTGTTGTTCCAGATAATCTTGCCATTGCTGAGTTTTTTCAGGATCAGCGAGGTCGCTTTTGTTGAATACTTTTATACAGGGTTTATCACCTCGAAGTTCGGCAACCATTGGGTTTTCACTACTATAGGGAAGGCGGGCATCAAGGATTTCAATAATCACATCTATCTTGGGGAGGATTTTTTTGAATTCTTTGTTGGCCTTGTACATATGGCCGGGGTACCACTGGATTTGCATGCTGTGATTGTGTCCAAATTGAGAGGTGTATTAATTAGTTGTCATTACGATACAGCATATAGACAAATGCTGGAAATATCAGGAAGTATTTGGTAGAAGTATTGGTAAAAGCTCGCCTCTTTAAAAAAAGGAGATGAGGGAGATTTATACATATAAATAATTATTAATATCAGTAGGTTATATTCTCTATAAGTTTAATATTTGTACGGCTTTTCAGGCTCGATCTTTGAAGTTGATTCAAGCATTATGGCGAGCCTGAAGGCTCACTTCCATTAAAATAACATCTCACTCTATTTTCATACGTCCCAAGGGGGGTAGGAATAAACCGAAAGAGATTTAAGAATGAACGTTTTTTCCTGATGTAATAATTATTGCCTGTATTTTTCCAAGTTTTCGACTACTTTCTTAGGAAGTTCTAAAGCCTCAGCTAACGAATTCATATAGCTCTTTTCCTGATTGTTTTCAGTGTCCGTAACTAACATGGATACGATATAAATCTCCGCAGCAATTTCTTTGTCATCAGCCATTTTAGCGACAGATTTTGCACTCAGTGGTGTGACCATTCCAGCTTTTAAGACATCTTCAATATCTGTACCCAACCCTAGCTTTTTGATTTGTTGATTGATCCCTGCGGTTTCTTCTTTATTCATTTTGCCATCTGATTTAGCAGCCGCGATCATAGCTTTTACCAGTATCTGGCTACGTTCTTCTGCGGCTTCACCTTCTAGCCTATCAACAGATAGTGCTTTTGGAGGTTCAATTTTTGCGAGTATCTCTGATTGTTTTTCTTCCTTATGGGTTTTGGCGTCTTTTGCGGCTTTGGTTTGTTCTTCTTGCCAGTTTTGCCAAGTCTTATATGCAATACCACCTACGGCTGCCAGACTGCCTATTTTTAGCGCTGTACCGGTAAGCTTTCTGCCCGCGCCTGTGCCCAGCAGAAGCACTAGAGCACCTGCGGCTAAAGCACCTTTTTTCATGCCATCTAAAGTGGCATCGCGCTTATCGCCCTCTTCGCCAATATCGAGTTTTTCTTCAGCCATTTTCTGGCCTTTTTCAGCATATTCGCGCCCTGTTTTTATGAGGTCATCTAAGAATGATTGCATGTCCATGTTACTAATCCTTATGGCTGGTCTTGTTCTAGAGCTTGTTTGACAAGCGGTATGGTGATTTTACGTTGGCTAGATAAGCTTTCCACATCCAGCTTATCCAGAATGCTAATAAGTGTAGTAAAATCTCTGGGATACCGCTTATATATGTATTCAATTACCGCGTTATCAAGCGCTATTCCACGATGAGAGGCGCGGAATTTTAGTGCTTGTGATTTTTCTTCATCATTGAGTTCTTTGAGTTGATAGTTTGTTCCCCATAATAAACGAGATTGCAGGTCAGCTAAGTTGCAATTCATATGACGAGGGTTCTCAGTGGCACTGAAGATCAAAATTTGTTGGCGTTCTCGTGCCTGATTAATGAGATTAAATAATGCCAGTTCCCAGTTGTCGTTACCGATCACGCTATCCACGTCATCAATACATATAAGACGATAGCTTGATGATCCTGTAAATATCTCCACGCCATGCTGCTTTAAATCACGCAACGGTAGGTAAGCTGCACTCATGCCTTTACTAAAAGCCGCATAACAAGTGGCTTGAAGCAGATGGGACTTGCCACTGTTTTCTCCTCCCCAGATAAAGTTTTGTCGGTGGTCATTGCTGGTTAGTAAAGATTGCAGGTCTTCTACTACCAGTTGATTATCAACACCTGCATAGAAGGTCTCAAAACGTTGGCTGTCAGGCAGTGATAAATTAAGTAGTGGTTGCTGAGTGGGCATAGGTCAAAGGATTAAGGGTAAGGGATAGCGAATAAAACTAAATACGATAAATATGGCTTTCTTTATATGAACTATGCAAATGGCGCATAATAACCGCGAGAATAGCTGCAATAGGTAGAGCTAGTAGCACACCAAAGAAACCAAATAATTGACCACCTGCAAGTACCGCAAAAATAACACTAACAGGGTGCAGTCCGATTCGCTCACCTACCAGCATGGGCGTAAGCAGCATTGATTCAATCATTTGTGCAACGCCAAAGACCAAAAATACTAATAACAAGTCCATATAGTCTTGTGTTTGAAACATAACCGCCAAACCGGCGACAACCACTCCGAGTATGAGTCCTAGATAGGGTACAAAGCTAAGCAAACCTGCGAATAAGCCAATCAGCAGCGCAAACTCTACGCCGACCATCCACAAACCTATAGTATAAATGGCTGCTAGACTTAACATGACTAACAGTTGACCACGCAAGAAAGCTCCCAGCACATCATCGGACTCTTTGGCGAGTCGGCTAATAGTGGGTTCAGCATTGCGAGGCAGCAGATCATGGATATAGTCTACAAAATGATCCCAGTCACGCAGCATGTAGAAAGCTACAACGGGCGTGAGCAGGATATTGGCAATCCATGCCACAACGAACATTCCAGAGTGTGATATGGCAGCGATTAAAGCACGGATAATGCCACCTGCCTGATTCCAGTGAGAGCCAATCATGGTTTTGAGACGATCTATTTCTAGCACTGACACATCAACATCTAAGTCTTGTTTGAGATAGGGTTGTAATTGTTGTAATCCCCAATCAATGAATTCAGGGAGTTTATGTATTAGTGCTTTTAGCTGGGTTTCTAAAACCGGAATAACCAAGAAGAAAAAGATAAGCAGAAAAATAAACAAGATAACAAATACGATAACCACTGAGAGGGTTCTGGATAGTTTGAATTTTTCCAGCCGATCGACAATTGGATCGCCCAAGTAGGCCAGTAACGCGCCCATTATAAAAGGCGTGAGTATGGGTGCCAGAAGATACAGCAATATGAAAGTGACGGTGATGAGCGCTAACCAGAACCAGCGTGTATCGGTTGTCATGATTTTTTATGTTTATTGATAGTCATGTTTATTAATAGTTTTGCGCTTAGTGGATGCAGTGAGACGTGTCCATAACACAATGTAGCTAATGCCACTGATTAATGTTGATAGCACAACAAGTATAATCATAACATCAAGCAACCCTCTCGCAACCTGTATATCGGCGAGTATGAGGGCAACCAGTAAAACTAAAACAATCTGTAAAGCTGTGTTGATTTTGCTAATGAATAGCGGTCGTATTTCGAGTTTTCGGGTAACCAGTTGATAGGCGATCGCTCCCAAAAAGATAATCACGTCTCTAGCTACAACGATGTACATTAGCCACAGAGGAATAAAGCCTTTGAATGAAAAAACGACGAACAAACTGATCAATAATATTTTGTCAGCCAGTGGGTCTAGCAAGGCGCCGAGTTTTGATTGCCAGCTAAAATAGCGCGCCAAAAAACCGTCTACTGCATCAGAAACTCCGGCAATAAGAATGAGTATAAAGGCCAAATTGTATTCACCATTCCAAACAGCCCAGATAATCGGGACGATCAGAATAATTCTCATGATCGAGATAATATTGGGGATGTGTTTTAGTGAATCGGCATTCATATATCCAATATTCTAGTCAATCTTTGAAAAAATATAAGGGATAGAACGAATAGTTCGTTGCCAACGGTGGGTATTGCCTAATGAAAGAGGGGATAGGATCACAGCTTGATCTGTGAAAATGGCTCTAGTATGGCAATATATTTCAAACCGCTACGTCACCGACTAGTCTGTGATTCGATACTGTTGAATGTTACTGCTTCATCTCGTCTTTGCGAACTTCCGCAGCCAACTTATCAAGAATACTGTTAATGAATTTATGCGCGCCTTCAGGGCCGAATTTCTTACACAGGTTGACCCACTCATTAACGACTGTCTTAAAACCTACGTCCAGATGGTTATTTAATTCTACCGCCCCTAGCAGTAATACAGAATGTTCAACCGGGCCGACTTGCTCTATGGGACGATCCAGATAAGGGGAAATCTGGGCATCAAGTTTTTCTGTCGTATTCATAGCGACTTCAGTTAACGCCTTAAAATAAGCCGTATCCGATTTGCGTAAATCACTAGCCATGTCTTTTTCTTCTTGATAGTACGCATAGATACTCAAGAAATCATCGTCATTCAAATGCCACTGGTACATAGCCATTAAGGACAACTTGCGAGCCACTCGACGACGAGCGATGTATTCTTGTTTTGCGGTTATTTTGGCCATAAGAATAGTCTGTAAGAGTAGTGCGATAGGTGTTAGCTATTTGAGTTTTGTGCTGAGTACTGCTGAAGCAGAGATACCATTTCAATGGCAACCAAGCCAGCTTCTGCACCTTTATTACCTGCTTTTGTGCCGGCGCGTTCAATAGCTTGTTCAATAGTATCGGTAGTGATAATACCGTTCACCACTGGGATGGAGTACTGCATACCCACGGTAGACAGACCTTTTGCCGATTCACCAGCGACATAATCGAAGTGAGGTGTACTGCCACGGATAACCGCGCCTAATGCGATAATGGCATCATATTTGCCGCTTTGTGCCATCTGTTGCACAATCAAGGGTAATTCATAAGCACCAGGAACACGAGCCACTTCAATAGATGCTTTATCAACCCCATGACGGACGAGAGAATCTACCGCGCCGGACAACAGGTTTTCAACGATAAATTCGTTGAATCTGGCTACTGCGATTCCGTATTTTGCCTCGCCTGAAGTGAAATTGCCTTCAATGATTTTTATACCTTGTAACATCTATTTACCCTTGTTTTTCTGTTTCTTCGTATTACCTGGTTCCTAAGATCCAGCTTAGGAATAAGTGAATAAGCTCCGAATCTCCGAGCCTGAAGAGATTGTGCAAGTATTCCTATGTAGGGTGTGCCGACGAAGGAGGCGCACCATGAATCAACAACTTATGGTGCGCCTCGTACCTCGGCACACCCTACAAATGAGATTTTTCTTAATACTTGCACAACCTCTGAAGGCTCACCTCCAGAAATGTTTTAAGAATCTACCGAAAGATCTGCTTATTTTTAACCCTGAACATAATCTACTATCTCCAGTCCAAAGCCCGCCAATCCATGGAATCGTTTGGGTGCACTCATAACATGCATTTTCTTTACGCCCAAATCGGCAAGAATCTGTGCGCCAATTCCAAAGGTTTTTAATTCGCCTCCTGAAGTAACTTTTTCCTCATCATCTGTTTGCTCAGTATGATCATCAAGCTGGGAGAGTATAGAGAGCAAATCCTCTGCGCTACATTCGGGTGTACGCAAGATAACAATCACTCCTTTACCTTCATCTGCAATGCGTTTCATGGTATCACGTAACGGCCAGCCACAAGCATTTTCTTCTAGTGAGAGCATGTCGCATAACTCGTTTTCTACATGCACTCGAACCAGAGTAGGTTCTTCTGGATTGATATCACCTTTAACCAGTGCCAGATGGATATCCTTGTCACTATTGTCTTGGTAAGCCGCAATAATGAATTCACCAAAACTTGTTTGAACCGTATTTTTTTGAATCTGACTGACTGTTCTCTCGTTTTCAACACGATAGCGAATGAGGTCTTCAATGGTGCCGATCTTTAACTGATGTTGATCAGCGAACTTAAACAAATCATCACGTCGTGCCATTGAGCCATCTTCATTAAGAATTTCCACGATGACGGCAGCGGGTTCGAAACCTGCCAAACGTGCCAAGTCACAACCCGCTTCGGTATGCCCAGCGCGAGTTAAGACCCCACCAGGTTTTGCCATCAATGGGAAAATATGACCTGGTTGTACAATGCTTTTGGGGGTTGCATCAGGAGCAACGGCATGGCGTACCGTTAAGGCACGATCATAGGCAGAGATACCCGTGGTTACCCCTTCGGAAGCTTCAATAGAGATAGTGAAATTGGTACTAAATTTCTCATCATTTTGATGCACCATCAAGGGGAGATTAAGCTGCTTACAGCGTTCCTGAGTAATTGGCATACACACCAGACCACGGCCAAAAGTCGCCATGAAATTAATATCTTCTGGCTTGACCTGAGAGGCAGCCATTAATAAGTCGCCTTCATTTTCACGGTCTTCATCATCAACAATGACGACCATTTTTCCTTGCGCCATTTCTTCAAGAATTTCTTCTATTGTATTAAATATCATTGCTTTAAAAATCCGTTCTTTGCCAGAAATGCTGCTGTAATTCCGCCAGTTTTTCCTGTTGTATCCTGAGCGGTGCTACCTGTAATCAGTCGCTCAAGATAGCGAGCAATGACATCGACTTCAAGATTAACCTTTGTTCCTGTGGAATAGTGCTTAATAATGGTTTCCTCAATGGTGTGAGGAACGATATTCAGTTCAAACTCCGAGCCTGTGACTTTATTGACAGTCAGGCTAACACCATCGACACAAATTGAGCCTTTCTCTGCGATGTATTTGGCAAGCTCATCAGGAGCTTTGATGTGGAAACGCACCGAACGACCATCATCGTAAAACTTGAGGACTTCACCCAAACCGTCTACATGACCACTCACCAAATGCCCGCCTAAACGAGTTTGCAAGGTCAGAGCTTTTTCCAGATTGGCATCAGAACCTAATGAAAGCTGACCTAAAGAAGTGAGCGACAAGGTTTCATTAGAAACATCTGCGCTAAAGCTGTGTTCATCGTATTCAATAGCCGTCAGACAAACACCATTGACTGCAATACTATCTCCCAGTAATACATCCGACATATCCAGCTTTCCGGTATGAATCGTCAGGCGCATATCACCGCCCTTGGGTTGCATAGACTGGATAGTGCCGATGGCTTGAATGATTCCGGTAAACATAGTGTTGATTTTTAGGTTATGTATTAAGTGGTATTTTGAGGACGTGCAATAATACGCCAATCAGAGCCAATTGCACGTATATCTTTAATATCCAGATGTATCTTGTCTTGCATACGCTCAAGGCCTGGGAGGTTTAGCAGCCCGCGAGCGTCAGACCCCATTATATGAGGAGCCATATAAATAATTAACTCGTCTACCAAACCTTCTTGTATTAAAGCACCGCATAATGTCGCGCCGGCTTCTACATGAATGTCGTTAATTTCTCGTTTCGCCAAGCTTTCCAAGACTTTCCGTAAAGGAAGAATAGTAGTGGATGTTGATGGAATAGTGAGTATTGTCACGCCTTTATCCCGTAATGCGTCACGTAAGGCATGAATGTGTGATGACTCATTGTCGGTTGTAACAATTAATGTTTCACCCTCTAATCCCAGCATTAATGAATCTGGAGACATTTTTAATTCGGGATCAAGTACAACGCGAATGGGCTGGCGTATTTCACCTTTGATGTCTAAATCTTTTGCTGATAGACGCACATTTAATGAAGGATCATCCGCGAGAACGGTTCCTTGACCCGTTAATATCGCAGCTGCTTTTGCGCGAAGAAACTGCACATCTTTACGCGCCTCTTTCGAAGTAATCCATTTGCTTTCACCCGAAGCCATGGCGGTACGTCCATCCAGGCTCATTGCTAATTTTACAGAAACCCACGGCAAGCCCTGCTCCATGCGTTTAATAAAACCGGGGTTGAGTTCTCTGGCTGAAGATTCCATTAACCCCACATCTGTTTCAATCCCGGCTTCGCGTAATTGTTGTAAACCGTTGCCAGCAACAAGCGGATTAGGGTCTTGCATGGCGACTACGACCCGTTTGATCCCCGCTTTTATTAAAGCTTGGGAACAAGGCGATGTTCTGCCTGTGTGAGAACAAGGTTCGAGGGTGACATAAGCTGTTGCGCCGTAGCTTTGTGCGGGAGTGAGTTGGTTCAGTGCATTGATTTCAGCGTGGGCTTGTCCGGCTCGTTCATGCCAGCCTTCAGCGATGATTTTGTCTTGTTGGGTTATCACGCATCCCACTCTAGGATTAGGATGGGTGGTATAAAGCCCTTTTTTGGCAAGCTGTATGGCTTTTGCCATGAATTGAGAGTCTTTGCTTGAAAACTTGTATTCATCGATCATTGCTTTTCATGCCTTCCAGAAAGACTAAATAAAGAAGCTGTAGGTCGGATAAGCGGTAGCGCCATCCGACAAACGCGTTCTTCTGGACGGTAACTAACGACTACCGTTTTCTATCTGTTCAATAATATTCTGAAACTCAGTAATCGTATTAAAACTATTATAAACAGATGCAAAGCGAATATAAGCTACATCATCCAGTGAGCGTAGTTCCTGCATAACATGTTCTCCGATATGATCGGATTGCACTTCGCTTTCACCTGTAGATAGAATACTTTTTTTAATGCGGATAATGGCAGATTCCATTTGTTCTACCGAGACGGGGCGTTTTTTTAACGCACGCATCATGCCATCACGTAACTTATGTTCGTTAAACGATTGGCGTACATCATTAGATTTTAAAACGCTCGGCATATTAAAATTTGCCGTTTCGTAGGTGGTGAATCGCTCGTTACAACCTTGGCATTCACGTCTGCGTCTTACCTGATCGCCATCACTCGCAAAACGTGAATCAACTACTCGTGTTGTTTTATCGCCACAAAAAGGACAGTGCATAGCTTTTTCCTCAATAGCTAAGTGGTTAGATTACTTGGAAACTAACTATATACAGGTAGTCTTTTGCAGATCTCCTGTACTTTCTCCCTCACCGCATCAATGGTTGCTTCATTTTCCAGATCGTCAAGAATATCACAAATCCAGCCAGCAAGGTTGGTCGCATCTTGTTCATCAAAGCCCCGAGTGGTGATAGCAGGTGTGCCTACACGAATGCCACTGGTGACAAAAGGTGACTGTGGATCATTCGGAACCGAGTTTTTGTTAACGGTAATATGGGCTTTGGTAAGCGCGGCATCAACTTCTTTACCGGTCAGGCCTTGCTTGATAAAACTTACTAAAAACAAATGGTTATCAGTGCCGTTAGACACCACATCGTATTCACGATCAATCATGGTGTTTGCCATCGCTTTGGCGTTTATCACCACCTGTTTTTGGTATTCTTTATACTCTGGCTCCATCGCCTCTTTAAAGGAAACCGCTTTTGCAGCGATGACATGCATTAAAGGCCCCCCTTGAATACCAGGGAAAATAGCTGAATTGAGTTTTTTCTCAATCTCTGGATTCGACTTGGCAAGAATGATACCACCACGAGGGCCACGTAATGTTTTGTGAGTAGTTGAAGTGGTTACGTCGGCAATAGCAACAGGATTGGGGTATTCGCCCACAGCAATCAAGCCCGCCACATGCGCCATATCCACCATCAAATAAGCACCCACTTTATCCGCAATATCACGAAAACGTTGCCAATCGACCACACGAGAATAAGCCGAGAAACCCGCCACAATCATTTTAGGTTTATGTTCATCGGCTAAACGCTCAACCTGCTCATAATCAATCTCACCGGTCGCTGCGTTCAAACCATACTGCACCGCATCGTAAGTCCGACCTGAAAAGCTCACATGCGATCCGTGAGTTAAGTGGCCACCATCTGACAAGCTCATGCCAAGAACCTTGTCACCTGCTTCTAATAAAGCGAGATAAACGGCGGCGTTAGCTTGCGAACCCGAATGCGGTTGAACATTGGCGTAATCAGCACCAAACAACTCTTTTACACGATCAATAGCCAATTGCTCGGCAATATCGACATGTTCACAACCCCCATAATAACGCTTGGCAGGATAACCCTCGGCGTATTTGTTGGTTAATACCGAACCTTGTGCTTCCATCACCCGAGGGCTGGCGTAGTTCTCAGATGCGATTAGTTCAATATGGTCTTCCTGACGTTGTACCTCGGCTTCCATCGCATTGAATAATTCGTCATCGTAACCTGCTAGTTGCATGTCTTTAGAAAACATTGAAAGCCTCTCTGTATAGGGTATTAGGTTGTAATTTTGAAAAAGCGCAATGATACCTCATTCTTTTGTTATCCGTACAGCGAAGTCATACCAATGTCATGTATAACTGTGCAAACGATACCAGAGGTAAAATATGGCTCATGAGCCTACGTTGACGACTGCACGGATGCAGGAGGTAGGTGAAGCAGGAGTAATTGCTGAGGTAGCAAACGTGGAATCTAATCAAGTAGCTGATTACCCATCAGTCTAAGCTAAAATTAAGAATATTACTTTTCAATAACCCCTAGTGCCACTTTTCCGACCCTTCGACATACTTCGGCAAGCTCAGCACGAGCGCTCAGGGCGCTGCATAGCAGTATCCTGAGCCTGTCGAAGGGTACGGAATTCTTGCACTATGATATTCAGTTGATACAGTTAAGCCACTTGCTTTATTAAATAGTTTGAACTGTGTAATATATTGATCAGGGCATGTGTTCATCAAAAAGCGGATTTACTAGACTAAACTAAAAGGTTACTTCACCCCCTAGATTTAACCTCAACAAATATCCCCGCTAAGTTTGCGTGACTGAACACACCAACCAGAGGGTAAATTAATGTCAAAGCTTACCGAGTTTCCTATTGTAGATATCTTGAATGTCGGATTGTCTGGCTTCTGTTTTCTTATCGCGTTATTGGGTTATTTTCTATTAATGCGAGAACAAAATAATGAACAACCCAGAGCGGTGATGCTGGAACATATTAGTTCTTTCATTAAAAAAATACTTTTATTGAGTGTGTTAGTCGCGGCGGTCACTATCTTTTTATCGGTTATTCAAAAAGAAGATAACGGTGATGGTGGAGCTTCGGTAAGTAAGTTTATTAGCGATCTTCCCGAAGACTTAAGAGATGAAAATCCAACTAAAGTGATTGTCAATATTGGCAATCAGTCTGACCTGGTTCAATCCTTGCAAACAAAGACTGACGGACAACAAACAGATATTAGCAAGTTGCAGGAAACCAATAAGGAAAAAAGCTCAAAAATTAGTATCCTAGAGTCTGAAATTTTAATAAAAAAGTCAGAGGTTGTTAATTTACAGACTGAGATGGGAGCGAAAGACCAAAAAATTGGCCAACTTGAAACTCAGATAGGTGAAGGCTCATCCAGCATTCTATCCATTATAGGAAGCCTTAAGCGAGATATGGCGATACATTTTGGACATTCGATAAACCCTTTGCGACCCTTTCCAATCAGTGATCGAAAGCGTGACGCGAATAAGAAAATACAAACCGTTCTTGCTGAGCTCGAATACTATGAAGGGATTCTAGACGGAGACGGAGAAAGAACAAGACAAGCGTTGGCAGCATACAAAAAAGCAAAGGGTTTTAAAGGAAATCAGGTGTACGTACTTACCGGATCTACGACAAATAAGATGATATTAGATTATGTATCGAATTCTGAATAATACTGAATACAGTAGTATTAAATGAAAGTCGTTAATGGGTGACAGACAGGTGATCATCTAGTGCCAGTTTGTGTTTTCACAAAAGATTTCAGTGCAGACATTCTTTTTTTATGCAGCTCTTCTTTAATTCTTACACCTGTAATGCCTTCAGCGATAATGTCTTTCACTTCAACGGCTCTACAAATTTCAGCTGCTTGTTCATAAAACTCTAATTGCGAATATTCATTCTCTTCAAATCCGGTTCGTCCTCTACTATCTGCTTTGCAGGCTAGTAGCATCTGGCTAAAGCGTTCGGGTTTACGATAGACATCACAAGCTGTCATCACTTTGAGAACGGTTTTGGCTTTTATATCGAAGGCTTTGTGAATATGGGTGTGATATTTCGCGGTTAACCTGGCTAGTTCACTGAAACGTTTTGGGATGCGGTATTGCTTGCACAGATCAATGACTAAATCATGACTCCGGTCTTCATGCCCAAAGTGGCTGGGCAAAATATCTTTGGGTGTAGTGCCTTTGCCTAAATCGTGGGTGAGTGCTGCAAATCTAACTTCAGCATCATTGCTCAGCAGAACCGCTTGTTGAAGCACCATCATGGTGTGGATACCCGTATCAATTTCTGGATGCCACTTTGCGGGTTGGGGGACACCAAAAAGCCTGTCTATATCAGGGAAGAGTACTTTCAATGCGCCACATTCACGCAATGTTGTGAAATAGACTTCAGGTTGTTTTTCACCTAAAGCACGTTCTGTTTCTTGCCAAACACGTTCGGCGACTAGCGCATCAACTTCTCCAGACTTTACCATCTCGGACATCAATTGCAGGGTTTCTGTGGCAATAGTGAAGCCTAAATATGCGTAACGAGCCGCGAAGCGTGCAACACGCAAGATACGTACGGGGTCTTCAGCAAAAGCAGTGGATACATGACGTAAGATTTTATTCTCTAGATCACTGCGACCATCATAGAAATCATGGATGTTGCCGTTTTCATCTTCGGCAATGGCATTGATGGTTAAGTCACGGCGTAACAGGTCTTGTTTTAAAGTAACTTCAGGCGATGCGTTAAAGTCGAAGCCATGATAGCCTTTGCTGGTTTTTCGTTCAGTGCGAGCGAGCGCATATTCTTCATGTGTGTCAGGATGCAAGAATACAGGGAAGTCTTTTCCAACCGGCTTGTAACCCAGTTTTGTCATGTTTTCAGGTGTGGAGCCAGTGACTACCCAATCCCTATCTTTTATTGGTAACTTGAGTAATTTATCTCTAACGGCTCCGCCTACTAAATATAACTGCATGATGTACTTATTCGTTGCTTACGTATGAGCAGTTTACCATAGCGCATGATGCTATCACTGCTTGAATCGAATATTATTATATTCTACTTAACATTGACGATTTGATCGTTTTATGATCCCATGCGCTACGTTAGATCGGCATTATCGACTAAAAAAAATTATAAATAATTACCATTATTACCATAAAACAGGAGAGTTATTATGGCGCATATCGTTGTATTAGGTTGCGGAACTGGGGGCATGCCTGCCGCATATGAATTGCAAGACGAATTGGGAACAGCGCATCAGATTACTGTTGTGAATGAACAAGACTATTTTCAGTTCGTACCATCAAACCCATGGGTTGGGGTAGGCTGGAGAAGTCGTAGTGATATTACCTTTCCCATTGAAAAGTACTTAAACAAAAAAGGTATCGATTTTATTGCTGCTCGGTGCGACAAAATTGATGCGGACAATAGTAAGCTTGAACTTTCTAACGGAAATACCGTTGACTATGATTATCTACTAATCGCAACAGGCCCAAAACTTTATTTTGATGAGCTCGAAGGTTCAGGTCCAGATCATCACTCTCATTCAATTTGTTCTGTTGATCATGCTGAGGCATTCTACGCTGACTATCAAAAACTGCTTGAAAAAGGCAGTGGTACCCTTGTAATAGGAGCGGCTCCTTTCGCCAGTTGTTTCGGTCCTGCTTACGAGTTCGCATTTATTGTTGATACGGATATGCGTAAACGTAAAATCCGTGATAAATTCCATATTAAATTCATTACATCAGAGCCTTATATCGGTCACTTGGGACTCGCAGGTGTAGGTGATTCCAAAGGCATGCTTGAGTCTGAATTGCGTAGTCACCACATCCAGTGGATTACCAATGCAAAGACTACCAAGTTTGAAGAAGGCAAAGTCTTCGTTGATGAGATGGCTGAAGGCGGAGATGTGGTTAAACAGCATGAAGTTGAATTTGACCTAGCCATGATGCTACCTGCGTTCTTTGGTGTTGATACGGTTGTAGCGGTTGAAGGTTTATGTAATCCACGTGGTTTTGTCTTGATTGATGATCATCAGCGTAATCCTAAATACCCCAATATCTATGCAGCAGGTGTGTGTATCGCTATTCCTCCTGTTGAAGCTACTCCTGTTCCTACGGGTGCGCCAAAGACGGGTTATATGATTGAGTCAATGGTAACGGCCTGTGTTCATAACATTCAAGCAGAACTGGAAGGCAATGAACCTACTGCTCAGGGCACTTGGGCTGCTGTATGCTTGGCAGACATGGGTGACACGGGTGCGGCATTTGTGGCTATTCCGCAGATTCCACCTAGAAATGTGGCCTGGTTCAAGAAAGGCAAATGGGTTCACCTTGCCAAGATTGCATTCGAGAAGTACTTTATTCGTAAAATGAAAAAAGGATCACCTGAACCTTTCTATGAAAAGACTATGTTGAAGATGATGGGGATAACCCGTTTGAAAGACTAATTCAGTCTTATCATCTATACTAAAAGGGAGTAACTCATTCATGAGTTACTCCCTTTTTTTATGTGAAACTAATTCTCGCACCTGAATAAATTAGAAACAACAAGAATGAAACTACCGAACAATATTCCCCAATCAATACAAACTGCGTTACAAGAAGATATCGGCGACGGCGATGTAACCGCAGACCTTATCCCTCTTGATGAAGTCTCCAAGGCTACGATTATCTGCCGTGATAATGCCGTGCTCTCAGGAACAGCCTGGCTGGATGAAGCCTTTCGACAGATTGATAACTCTGTCATTGTGCAATGGTATTTTAAAGACGGTGACTTGATAGAACAGAATGCTATCTTATGTCGCATACAAGGTGCTTCCCGGTCTTTGCTAAGTGGTGAACGAGTGGGGCTGAATTTTTTACAGTTGTTATCTGCAACAGCAACCATTACTCATACCTATGTAAAGGCAGTAGAAGGCACAAAAGCAAAGATTCTAGACACTCGAAAAACGATCCCTGGTCTTAGACAAGCTCAAAAATACGCGGTACTTTGTGGCGGTGGTAGTAATCATCGTATTGGGCTTTATGATCGTGTGTTGATCAAAGAAAATCATATTATGGCAACGGGTTCTATTTCATTAGCGGTGGAACAGGCCAAATTGTTGCATCCTGATCTGAAGGTAGAAGTTGAAACCGAAAATATCGCAGAGTTTCTAGAAGCAAGTGCCGCAGGTGCAGATATTATTATGCTGGACAACTTCACACTCGAAGGTATGCAAGAAGCGGTAAATATAAATGCTGGAAAGATTGAGCTGGAAGCCTCAGGTGGTGTGAGACTGGATACAGTAAGAGCTATCGCTGAAACAGGTATTGATGCTATTTCTATAGGCGAGATCACCAAGGATATTAAAGCGGTTGATTTATCGATGCGGTTTGATAGCTAGTTTCTGGAAGTGAGCCTTCAGAGACTGTGCAAGTATTCCTTTGTAGGGTGTGCCGACGAAGGAGGCGCACCATGAATCAATAACTTACGGTGCGCCTCGTACCTCGGCACACCCTACAAATGAGATTTTTCTTAATACTTGCACAGTCTCATCAGGCTCGCCATACGGCACTTGAAATCAACATCTTAGGCTATCTAAAGCATCGCTTCCAGAAGGTTACCGTTACCCGCTGAAAGTTATCCGGACATTCTCATTTTTCTAAACTCAGTAGGCGTCATCGAACAATGTGCTTTGAAGCTTCTGGTGAAATGCGAAGCATCTGCAAAACCTGCACGGTAACTTAAATGCGTAATTGAATCATCTGTGCTGTGGAGCAAATCTTTGGCATAATCTAGGCGAATAATTAATAACATTTTCTTGGGTGTATCACCGGTTAAAACTTTCAGCTTTCGGCTTAAACTTCGTTCACTCATAAACACGGCTTGCGCCAAATCCGAAACTTTTATATCAGCATCGCTGATATTTTCCCGTACATATTTCTGCAAGCTATCCAAAAAAGCCGCTTCACGTTTGGGTATTGCAGGATTATCTATAACTTTTCCTGATTACCCACAATCCTCAGCCAACTTTAGGAGTCGCATAGGCATAGGAGGAGTTCTAGCCGCTACGGACATGAATCGAGGAATCATCTGACGAAGATCAAACCGGCGGTTGAAACGGTAGCAAAACTCAGCTAGATAACGAGGAAGGTGGCTGATGCTGACAGAGTGATATGTTCCAGTAATAGCATTTTTAACATTACCAATCATGGTGTTGACCCATAGGAATTCCTCTTTTTGAACACTTGAAGGACCACCACCTGTCACAATGGAGTCATGTTGGCAGCCCGCTTTACTAACGGCTGAAAAGCAAGCAAGACCATCTGAAATAACTGAACTGCTGGAAACTAGATGTTTTTTACTCCACCGAGTGATTTCTTTAAGTGTGAATCCTTTTAGTGCACTCATACGCATTTTCATGGGATGACCTTGTTCATTACAAGCAACCGCTGCAACAAAGGGAACCTTATTAGCAGCACCACGGCCACGCTTCCCTCCACGTTGTTCGCCACCGTAGTAGGCATCATCCATTTGTATCAACCCATACAAGGGTCCGCTTCACGTTTGGGTATTGCAGGATTATCTATAACTTTTTGTAGACCATTGCTTTGATAGAATTCCTTGATAGTACGCCTAGAGGAAATAAGGTTGCTCATTCTCAACGTCAGTTCTTTTAGATCGAAGGGTTTACTAAGGTAATCATCCGCACCCAATTCCAAGCCCTCCAGTTTCTCAGTCTGGCTTGATTTAGCAGTCAGTAACAAAACCGGAATATGGCTGGTTTGCAGGTCTGACTTTAGCTGTTTGCATAACTCATAACCGTTCATTTTCGGCATCATCACGTCTGATAAGACTAAATCCGGCATGGTTTGTCGGGCAAGTGCCAAGCCTTCTTCGCCATCCGCTGCTTCCAGTAAACGAAAGTTTATGGTTAAGTGTTTGCGGATATAAGCCCGCATTTCGGCATTGTCTTCAACGAGCAATACCAGTTTTTCTGAGACTTCAGACTGATTGATCTTTTTTAATCCGCTTAAAACAGATGTGTTATCAGTAGCAACAGGTTCGACCTCATCTTCAAGGCGAGTCAAGGTGTCGTCGCTACGGATGAGTGTATTTTTCTCTACATGCTCTTGATGTTGTACAGTCATTGCTTCAGAAAAGTGCGCATAGCCCCTGCGCAAGCTAAGTGTAAAGGTTGTACCTTGTCCTTCGATACTAGAGACATCAATCTCTGCACCATGCTGCTTTAGTAACTGTTTCACCAGTGACAAACCAACACCCGCGCCTTGTGGCCAGGCAGCGTTATCATTTTGGTGGGAATAGAACATCTCAAACACTTTAGATAAAGCCTCTGCTGGAATACCACAACCGGTATCACGCACGGTAAGCTGTAGGTATTGATCATCAGCAGAACTGACATGAATATACACATCACCGCCGCTCGGCATACTTTTTAGGGCATTAGACACTAAATTAAGTATAACTTTGTCAAAGGCTTGAACATCAAAATACAGTTCTGGATGTTGTGCCATTTGATCATCAAAGGCTATATGGATATGGCTGTTTTGCTTACTTGCCTGTAATTCGAAATTGGCAACAATAGAAGGTAGATAAAAATCCAGACGCAACAGAGTGGGTTGAATTTGCAAAGACCCTGCGTCTAATTGAGACAGCTCTAACAGTTGATTAACCAGATTGAGCAAGCGCTTATTATTATTTTTAACGTGAGTCAAAGAAGCTTTCAATTCATGAGGACTGATGTTGTCGACATCATCCAGTACATCATCAAGATTGCCTAGACTCAATGTCAGCGGGGTACGGAATTCATGTGAAATCCCGGCAAAAAAATCAGATTTTTGACGATCTAACTTTTGCAGCTCCATCTCTGCGTGTTTTCGTTCAGTTACATCATGCAACGCGATTGTAGCTCCGATATGTTTTGCCGATTTGGGGTTGAAAATCGGTTGCGAAATGGCATCAAGGTAGCGTTTCTTCCCCACTTGATTTCGGTCCTCTATTTCAAGTTGAACTTCTTGTTTCCTGGGGCTGCTGAAATCAAATTTATTCTTGAATAAATCAGCAATGCTTAGCTCCCGTAGTTGCAGAATATGTGGAGATAATTTTAATCCAAGCAGGTTATTAGCATATTCATTCGCATATAATAACTTTGAGTTAGGATCACTCACCAGCATTCCAGAGTTCACCTTGTCGAGAATGTTTTTCAACGCAATTGGCATCACATCTAACATCCGATATTGACGGCTTATCCAAAATAAAAACAGCACGTAAGCAGGCGCGGCTAAGCGAATATGGATGATCCCAAAATGATACATCGCAAATAAAACATAAGGCATCCACGTATAAACTAGCACTTGCATAACTCCCCAAAGAGAAGTGTGTTGCTTTCTTATCATCAGGTACGGAGTAATAGTGGTGATCAATGTGGTTACTATCAATCCGTATATCGTACGAAGACTATTATATCCGCCTATTCTTTGATCGGGCTGGATTAATGCGGTTGCAGATTGCTGGTTTAAAAACCATTCGAAATGACATCTGAGAGGAGTAACAGGAATATTACCAGGGGGTGTATTAAAAAAATCAGCACTCGTAAATCGAGCGGTTGAATTTTCCTTTCTAGGTGGTATTCAGAAATTAACCAAAACCATAAGGGAAATGTCAAAGACATTAATAAAAATCGAAAATCTACAATAAACTGCGCTAGCCACTGGCTTTTTTCAAAGTTTATAATCTCTTGAAAGTTGATTAAACAAAATATAGCTAATATGAAAGCTAAACCACTTAAAGGACGGGCAATCGGTAAATAACGGTTCTTAAAACTGTTGATAGCTAAAGTAACTGCTGCTACAAAACTGGCAGCATAGAGCAATAAACCGGCTTCATTCATGATCGAAACTCATTGTTAAACTCCTTAATTGAGGAATCTGGGTTTTAAGTGATGCCGAGCATAAGGGCTTGCTCGTACTGCATATTATCAAAACCAGACTAAGTATTCACACTTTCCTCAATTAACCTCTGAAATGAAAGAGATCAACATATGCGTTGTTTCTCTTCGTAACCTGCAACAGGTTATTTAATAACATGAGGGGATAGGGTTGGTGAAACCCCAATATGGCTGATTTATCCTGATTATTGGCACGATTATTCTATTTTCCAAACACTATAGTGCATCATAATTCTATTATTAATTAATAATGTGAACCAGACACGGACATAGCCAGCATTGAATAAGAAGGAACTTATGAAATACCTAATTCAATTTATCATTGTTACTCAATTCATCGTTATTTTTTTCATTTCCATTCAAAGCCTGTCTGGCTGTTCACAAAGTGAAAATAAAAAATCAAACCAATCGGTTAAATCTGTCGAAAGCACGACTATTTCAGGTATTGTTGAAACGATTATCTATGGTAAAGATGGCTATGTCAGTCTTATAAAGACGAAAAACAGCGACACTTATTCAGCATTGGTTAGTATAGTAAATCTTGGTGGGCCAGAAAATTATGCCCAATTTAAGACTGGGGATCGAGTCACCGTAAAGGGAATAGCTTCAACGTTAGGTGATGAAAAATACCTCAAAGTAGAACAGATTATTCAGGTGGAAAGTTCACGCACAGAACTAGTAATTTCAGAAACTGCATTTAGGGGAATCAGCGTTGGCGATAGTATCGCAACGCATAGTGCCTATACTCAAAAGGAATTATTGAAAACAGGCGAAGGAAATTTCGAAATATATCGGATAAAAGACTTCAATAATAAACCAGCAGGTTATTTCTTAGCTGATCCTAATAACAAAAACTTAGTGGGTGATATTACCGTAGAAACCCAAATGGCAAAAACGGCAGAAGGCATTAAAGTCGGTAGTACCTTTGCAGAGTTACGGAAGCAATTACCTGAAGTAGGAGTCCACGGATCCGAAATTGAGGGTAGAACCTATGCTTTTTACAACTCCATATCGTATCGCTTAAATGTTGGATATTTTACCTATGAAGTGGATATCGAAAAAATCCCCCAAAATGCAAAAATCGTGGAGATAGTTATTAATAGAATTTAGTTGAGCAGTGCCGTTCAATACTAAGTGTAGGATGTGCAAAGCGAAGCGTGCGCATCATTATGGAGCTAGGCGACAAGGAAGAAGTTAAACAAAAGGAAAGGAGAAATGAACATGGAAACGTTCAGTCAAAACAAATCAGGAAATATTGAATACAACATTTGTAACCGCGACATTCACAATATAAAAGCACAAACAAAGCAAGTCGAAACAATCCAAATCCCTCTTAAAAGCAGATTGCTAGGCATCATGAAAGGCGTGTTCTTGTTTTATTTCGCACTGGTACTTCCGTGCTCTGCGCTTGAACAGGAATCCCGAAAATGGAGTCATCTACCATTAGGTGTTAATTTTGGTGGTATAGGATACGCCTACACCGAGGCAGACATTTTTGTTGATCCTACGTTTCGACTAGAAGATGTAGAAATGAAACTAGATACTTGGGCTGGCAAGTATACCCGTGCTTTTGAGTTGTTTAATAAAACGGCTCGAATAGATGTAAACCAAGCTTACAAGGATGGCCAGTGGACAGGCTTAATCAACGGTGTTCGCAAGTCAGTTTCAAGGAGTGGTTTTTCAGACGCAAAGGTGCGTTTTGCCATTAACCTCTACGGTTCACCGCCTCTTAGAGGTAAAGAATATATGGCCTATCGCTCTAAGGTGGAGACTGAAACGATTGTCGGAATGGGTCTTGCCGTGAGTTTACCAACGGGTGAATACATGGAGGATAAACTCATTAATTTGGGTAAAAACCGGTTTACTTTCCGACCTCAATTAGGCATTGCTCATACCCGTGGGAAATGGACTACGGAGGCAACAAGTGAAATTGCCTTTCACACTGACAATGATGAATATTTTAATGGCAAGACACTTGAGCAAGACCCGTTATACATTATCCACAGCCATCTCAATTACACCTTTCGCCCAGGGCTGCGGGTAGGTGCAGGGCTTAGTTATGACTATGGAGGAGAAAAGAAAGTGGACGGTGTGGATAAGGGTGACAAAAAACAGAATCTAGCCTGGGCGCTCAATTTTTCTTACCCAATCAATCGATATTCGGGAATCAATGTTAAATATGCGGGCTCTCAAACCCAGGAGGCGGTTGGGTTTGATTCTGAGACATTTGCTGTAAGTCTGTCCTTAAAATGGTGAAACGCTGTGTTTTTAAAATAGGTGTTCATTAAATTAGCAGAATTTGGTTAATAACTCTCTAAATGCCTTAGTAATTGGTCAAAAAGTGATTTAGCTAGTACAGTTACTATCGACGTTACGCGGAGGCAGTTGTTACATGAATAATCTGTTTAGGTACTGGCATGTTGGTGTAGGGTGTGTCGTCTATAGTGTTCTTATTCATAATATTGCATATAGTACTGCGCATGCTGAAAATCTCACTCTACCGCTTGGGCTTGATTCCTCTAAAGCTGCTCTAACTGGCTTCTGGGATACGCGTGTTGGTGTTCGTACACAGGATGATAAACACCAAAAGCAGACTTCCTTAGCTGAAACGCGAATCCGACTGAATCTTGAAATTCCTGGAGAACATGCAGAGTTCAGGCTGAGCAGCGATCTTATTTATGATGATGTTGTGGAACATCAGGATATAGACCTGGAAACAGGTGCAGGGGTTTTAGATTTACGCGAAGCCAGCTTGTTAATAAAGCCATCACCAAATCTTGATATTAAAATCGGTCGGCAAACTCTTTCTTGGGGAACGGGCGGCGGTTTGCTATCCATTAATGATCGCTTTCCCAAAGATTTTCGATCACTTTTTATCGGTCGTGATATAAAATATCTCAAAGCTCCTCCTGTTGATGCCGTCAAATTAACAAAGCGTTCCAAACTAGTTAATCTGGATGTAATCTATTCCCCTCGCTTTGATGCTAATCGTTTAATTGATGGCAGTCGACTTTCATTTTTCAACCCAAGCTTGCAGCAATTGAGCGGCAACCAACATATTATCCAAGTCGACAAACCAGACAATTGGTTTGAAGATGATGAGATCAATGTGCGTTTGTCTCGAAACATTAAAGGATTCAACTCGGCTCTATACGTTTATCGGGGGTTTTGGAAAAGCCCAGCAGGTTTTGATCCCCGTCTAGGTAAAGCCATATACCCTAAGTTAGGTGTTTATGGTGCCAGCGTCGGTGGGATTGTGGGTCGAGGCCTTGGGAAAATGGAGTTAGGTTACTTCGATTCAATGGATGACGCCGATGGAAATAACCCGTTTATCCGCAATAGCGAAATCCGCTTTAGTACAGCTTATAAACAAAGACTCGGCAAAACGATGACGTTAGGTGCGAAATATTACGTCGAACACCGTCGAGATCACGAGAAGCAACCACAACCACGGTTAGCTGACGAAAATCGCCATGTATTGAGCAGCCGATTTACCCACTCATCAATGCAACAAGATCTTAAGCTAACACTTTTAGCTTTTTATTCCCCTTCAGATAAGGATGGTTATTTGCGCCCCATGTTCAGCTATCAACTAGATAATGATTGGATCGTCGACGGAGGAGCAAATATCTTCTTCGGCGATTCAGAGCAAACCACTTTTGGTCAACTTGAGAACAACTCCAATGTTTATCTGGGTATTCGTTATCGTTTTTCTCGTCCTTAAAGCAAACACTATTCATCTTTGTCATCATCACATCAGTAAATATAATCAAATTCCATTAATTTATTACCACTCTTATAAACCTCAACAATAGAGACGCCCGATATTGTCTGTTTCTGCATGATCATGGCTGATTAATCCTAATTCGTATCCACCTTGACAATTTTTGCATAGAAGTTGTCTGTCCCATTCTATTTCAACTAGAACAAAAAGCTCCACAATAACGTTCACTCGATGGCCACTGTTTTGCCACCCGATATCACCGTCTTATTTATAAAGGAGAAAAGACATGAAGACTAAAACTAAATCATTCCACGGAATGCAAAAGAAACAAAGTGGATTTATTGCCATGCCAGCAGCACTTGTTGTTATGGCATTAGGCTGGACAGGTGCAAGTATAGACGCAAATACGTTCAACGAAAGGGAAAGGGTTAATTACGATATTGGAACAAGCACAAACATTCCACAACAACAGGCTGTAGCATCTGTTTCAGGAACACCAACCATTAACGAACAGATGGAAGATTTCTTTGATACAGCGGATTGAAGTGATGTTGACTAATGGTGTTCCTCTGCACTACCAAGAGGAACACTAGCTGAAGATTCATGAGGAGATTAATCAATAGGAGATTAATCAATAGGAGATTAATATGATCATCAAAAGAATTATAGAATCCATATCCTTACTTATGTTGATGATGCTAGTGAACAGTATCTCTGGTTGTCATAACAATGACGAGGTTAAAGAAGAAATACCCGTTGGAGTAGTCCTGCCGCTTTCAGGCTCATTAGAAGCCCTTGGAGTGACACTGAGAAATGCCGCTGAACTTGCCCTCGAAGAAATCAATGCGAAAAATAATGTACCACAATCAAAAAACCTTCGGTTTATCATCGAAGACAGTGGCAGCACCCCTGAAGGTGCAGTAGCGGCTTATAATAAGCTTATCCAAAACGATGGTGTCAATTTCATTATTGGCCCCACGACCTCAAGTGCATCAAAAGAAGCGTTTCCCATTGCACAGCAAAATCAAGTTATCGGTTTTAGCCCACTGGCTGCGGCTAAAGGGTTAAGCGATATAGGCGATTTTATCTTTCAGGCGAACCTCACGGTAGATGTTGTTATACCCGGAGGTGTGGAGTTAACTGTTAATCAATTTGGCTATCAAAAAGTTGCCATACTGGTCGATAACACTGATTTGTTTTCCCAAAGTGCTAACAATGTCTTAGTAGAGACCTTCAATAATAAAGGTATAGAGATTCTGGCCACAGAGATTCTGGCCACCAATGATACTGACTTTACCGCTCAATTAACGCATATTAAAACTCTCAATCCTGACGCTATCTTCATTTCAACATTACCCAATGAAGCCGTTAGAATCCTCACCCAAGCCCGTACTATTGGCATACCTAACAATGTGACCATAATTATTCCACTCGCTTTTTCTACAGTTGAAGTGGAACAAGCGGGTTCCGCCGCAGAAGGCGTAGTGACCTTTTCAACATGGGTAAGCACTGCTGAAACACCGGGTAATCAAGCCTTCGTAGAGAGCTACCAAGAGCAATACGGTGCTGAGCCAAGTAGATTCCTTGCCCAACAATATGCCGCTGTACACATCTTCGCCGAAGCACTCAATACTGCTCAAGCAACAGATTCATCTGCTATTCGAGATGCGTTATTGAGCATCAAGGACTTCGATACGATTTTAGGGAAGTTTTCTTTTGAGAGCAGTGGTCGTGCGGTTTACGACCCGATCATTTTAGTTGTAAAAAATGGCAAGCTTGAGGTCTTGAGTAACCCATAAATTAAGGAGTATCGCATGAAAAATATTATTTTAATCAGTGCAATAGCACTACTAACAGCTCTAAGCTTCTCTAATGCAAAAGCACCTCATAAAGCTCATTGGGGTTATCAAGGAAAAGTAGGCCCCTCCAACTGGGCGCAGTTGAGCCCTGAATATAGTGGTTGCACGGGGCAAAATCAGTCGCCTGTTAATCTAACGGGGTTTATTGAATCAGACTTAGCACCCATTGCGTTTCATTATGAGGATGGAGGAAACGAAATTATTAATAATGGGCATACGGTTCAAGTTAATTATGACGTAGGTAGTTATATTACCGTTGATGGTGTGCAGTTTAATCTCGCTCAGTTTCATTTTCATGCGCCTAGTGAAAACCATATTAACGGGAAGTCTTACCCTCTGGAAGCCCATCTAGTGCACCAAGATCGACATGGCAACTTGGCTGTAGTAGCAGTGATGTTCACAGAAGGTGCTGAGAATGAAGAACTAGCAAAAACATGGAGTTATATGCCTAAGCACAAAGATGAAAAGCATGCACTTTCTCCAGCGTTGAATGTTAGCGACCTATTGCCTGAAAATCGTGACCATTACCGTTTTAACGGCTCCTTAACAACGCCACCTTGCTCTGAAGGCGTACGTTGGTTCGTCATGAAAAGTTCTGTTTCAGCTTCTAAAGCTCAGATAGAAACTTTTTCTGATGTATTACGTCACCCTAACAATCGCCCCTTGCAAGCGATTAACGCTCGATCAGTTATGCAGTGAAATAATGCCAAAGCACTGCAATATTGAGGCCCTGATGCCTGTCGAAGGATTGGTAAAGTGGCACTCAGGGAGCATAGGGCTACTAAAATAGTATTGTTAATTCTGGGATTAGATTGATTCGAAGGGGTTGTTACCCTTTCTTTTCAGGTTGCGGCCTTACAAAAGTCCACTGCTTGTCATTCGATAGCATCTCAGAAAACTGATAACCCGCGACATCGAAGTTCTTCAAGTCTTCCGAATTCTCAATACGGTTGCGAATAATATAATCTGTCATCATGCCTCGCGCGCGCTTGGCAAAAATAGCAATCACTCTGGTTTTACCATCTTTACTTTCTTTGAAATTAATATTCAGCAGTCGACCTTCTAATAGTTGCGGTTTAATAGCCTTAAAATATTCGTTGGAAGCGAGGTTAATGAGTGTTTTTTCTTTCTGCGTTGTCAGGGAGGCATTAATACTTTGCGTAATACGATCATCCCAGAATTGATATAAGTTTTCACCACGTGGATTTTTAAGCTTTGTTTTCATTTCCAGACGATAAGGTTGTATCAGGTCTAGCGGGCGTAATGCGCCGTATAAACCTGAGAGCATCCGTAAGTGGTTTTGCGCGTAAGCGATATCTTCTTCAGAAAATTGCACAGCGCTGATGCCGCTATAGACATCACCTTTGAAAGCAAATAGCGCTTGTTTGGCGTTTTCTAGAGTGAAAGGGGTACTAAAGCTCTTGAAACGGTCTACATTTAATTTGGCGATGTTTTCACTAACTTCCATTAGTTCGCGTACTTCTTCAACATCTAGCTTTCGTGCTTCTTTATTGAGTATGAGAGACTCATCCAGACGTTCGGGAATAGTGAAATCAGTGACCGGCGCGGGGGTATCAAAGTCTTGACCTTTGGAAGGTGAGATGGCGATGAGCATAGTAAAAAATTCTACATGGTTTCTAAATTGAGCTAGAGTAGCAGATTAGAAACAATTTGTGGGGAGCTAGATAAATATACTTGTACCTGATTACCCACTGTCCAAGCTTATTTAATCATAGTGCAAGACTTTCGTACCCTTCGACAAGCTCAGGGTATTGCTATGCAGCGCCATACGACTATTTAATTCAGCATCTTGCCAGATGGCGTACCTTATCCGTTATCCGAGACTGTGCAAATATTCTTTAGGTTTTATAATTTGCCTTTCATAAAGGGGAATACGGGTACATCACAATCAGGAGCTGCTGTCAGTACACGATCATCAACAATTGTTTCACGATATACATGCCAGCTGGCGTGACCAATAATCGGTAGGGTTATAGCTACTCCAACAAAAGCAAACAAGAAGCCAAGACCGATCATCAAGACGATGATTGCTGCCCAAATAAACATAGTCACTGGGTTTCTAATAACAGTTTTAGCACTGGCAATCATCGCAGTAACCACATCCACTTTGCGATGTGTCATCAGTGGAATAGAGATAACGCTAATCATGAAGCAGAGCACGGCAAAGGCTAACCCAACAACAAAAAGGATGCCGATCACTGGATACAACTCTTTGTTTTGAAAAAGCAGTGAGACGGTTTCAGTAAGGGTATCTCCAATAATAATGCTATTAAAGTTGATAGCAATAATCACCGCAGCAACAATCGTCCAGAAAACAACAAGCATGCCAATAATAATAGCAAAACCAATGTAGCCTTCAGGGTTATAACACAGCGCGCGACAGCCTTCCCGATCCCAAGAGGGCTTTACTCCTGCTTCTATATGTCGGCTCATACAATAAAGACCCACAGCGATAAGTGGGCCAAGGATATAGAAAACGGTGACCATGCCGATCGCATAGATGGGTTTGTTCCAGCTCAATGCAATGAGAATCAAGCCAACTATTGCATAGACAAGCCCGTAGCTTATGCTCAGTGTTGGTGAAACAGTTAGGTCTCTAATCCCCTTTCTAAGCCAGCCAAAAGCCGCCATAGGTTCGACTTTACGAATTTCTATCGGCTCTTTGCTGTAGTCATAATTGATATCGTTTTTAGTGCCTGTGTTTTGTTGTACTGTTTCCATATAGCCACACCTCCTTTGGTATATATCGGATGAGATTTTTGCATAATTTGCATAAAAGCTCTCAGGATAAGCAGAACCTTTTATATTGTTATTCTAGGTCGCTTACTTTGTTTTCAAGCTAATGATCTAAAATATAGCTCTTCTGCTGTAGGCTTAATATAAAGCTTGATACTTGCTTTTTAACGCCTGCAAATCAACTCTTACGTGACTTTTAGTAGGCATCTAATAGTAAGCATTTAAGACTTAGATCAAGTTATAGGGCACCTCTATTAATTGCCTTTTTGCCCGATTACTGCGTTGGATAAATTTTTGCGATCCTCATGTATCCTTATACACTGCGGTTCTCAAAATTCATCCGCCTGTACTCGAACGAAAATTCTAATTAATAGATGGTGCCCTATAGAATAATAGCTCCTCCAATGATTGTATAACTGCTTTGGAAGCCTTTGCAACTTCATTTTTATAACATAATATTACTGGTTTCTAATATAGTAATGTTGATGGCTTATTGATGGGATGAACAAATAATGTGCTTGAGTAGGTATTGTTTCAATCGCGTTTCTGTCAATCCGTTTAGGGTAATACTAATTGTACAACGGCATAAACGGAAAAGATAAAGAGGAGAGTCATGATAATTCCCGCAACAATAAAAGGTAGCGGACTACTTTTAGAAAAATCTTCTTGTAGATTTTTCTTGCTCTGAATGCCGATCATGGCAGCCATAACGCTTTTAATTACTTTGAGAAATTCCATCATTGTTTATATATGCCCGATAAATAGTACTCGGACGCTCCCCTATAAAAAATTATTCAAATGCACTGGATAATAGTGATCCACCAGCAGAATAGCGAACAGTATCATCAGATAATTGATTGAATAGCCAAAAGTACGCATCGGTAAACTTTTGTTTTCGGGTGATCTTAATAATCGTACTGCGAAGTACAGAAAGCCAATGCCTAGCAACAAGGCTCCTGCCAAATAAATAAGTCCACTCATGCCGGCTAAATAAGGAAAGATGGAGATGATAACCAGCAAAATAGTATATAAAAGAATTTGCACACGAGTATATAGATGTCCGTGGGTAACGGGTAGCATCGGGATATTCACCTTTGCGTATTCTTTCTGTCGGTGAATGGCTAATGCCCAAAAATGAGGCGGTGTCCAAATAAAAATAATCAGAAAGAGTAGTAATGCACCGGGATCAACCGAATTAGTGATGGCCGTCCAGCCTAAGAGTGGCGGGGCTGCTCCGGCTGCTCCACCAATAACAATATTCTGTGGTGTTGCCCGTTTTAGATACAAGGTATAGAAAACTGCGTAGCCGATTAAAGCAAACAAGGTGAGTACTGCGGTGAGCATGTTCACGCCTATGGCAAGGGTGGCGATGCCGACTATCCCCAATGTTGCAGCAAATAGTATCGCTGTACGGGTAGAGACTCTTCCTTCGGGAATGGGGCGATGCTTGGTGCGACCCATTTCTTCATCAATTTTTTGATCAATAATATGATTGAACGCGGCAGCCGACATGGAAGCAAAGGCAATACCGATAGAGCCGAGGACAACAAGATGCCAAGGTGGCAAAGCCTCGGTTGCTAAAAACATGCCGACTACGGCGGTAAGCATAATCAACGCAACAACTTTAATCTTACACAGAGCAAGAAAATCTGCGAATGTTGGTTTTTGATTGCTCATGGTTTTTTTATAGCTCATGTTTTTTATAGCTCATGGCTGTTTAACCTACACGTGAGTATTTTAATAAACGCTTTATATCTTTAATCATAAACTTATAGTCAGGGTCAGCATCAGGATAGAGCATCATCATATTGCCTAAGGGGTCTAGCAAATAGATAGGTTTTTTGTCGAGTTGTGGAAATTGCTTGATGAATATTGAGCTGGCAGATTCTACTTGTCTCACATTTAAGTCGGGATAATCCTTTTTTAATTGCGCTTCAAGCTGAGCATGAGGTGAGACGAAGGTGGTTCTGACGCGTCTCATTTCTTCATTTAGCAATAACCTAACGCGCTTCATGAGTAATAATCTGTCCATACAGAATGAATCACACTCATTCGGCTCTATATAGAGCATGGTCCATCGTTTGCTGATTGCTTGATCCCCTTTGGCTGGTTTGCCATCACGCATAAGCCCATCAGCCAAGGTCGGTTTGGCGGGAACAATGAGTTCTCCGTAATTGACCGTAGAAGAGATGCCTAGTTTTTCTTTATTGAAAAACAACAATGAGCCAAGTACAACAGGCGCAACAAAAACAAAGACAAGCGCTAAAAATGATTTTTTTCCCTGATCCATAAATTCCAAATGTTTATAGTAGTGATGTGGTAGAGGTTTGGTAGTAATAGCTTGTTAGTAATAGTATAAGTGGCTTTTACTGGCCTCTACATGTTTTATGGCAAATAGCCAGCACCGTTAACAGCAGTAAAGCTGCGACGAGATTATGCGCTACAGCAACGGCAATAGGCAAACCTAAAAGTACATTCGTAATGCCTAGGCCAACTTGTGTAAATAAGAGTAATAAAAGCAGGAGACCTATGCCTTTATGGCGACCTGCTGAAAAGCGCAGCAGTTTGATGCCGAGGGCAAGAAAATAAATAAATACAACTAATGCACCTATACGATGTGCAACTTGTATAGCCGTACGTGCGGGAGCCTCTAGCGTACCAAATTCATAATTGGTACCGGCACTGTGTGAAATATTAAAAGCACTGGCAAAATCCATCGTCGGCCACCATTGTTTGGCGCATGTCGGGAAATCTGCACCACAAGCTAGAGCCGCGTAATTGGTGCTTGTCCAGCCTCCAAGTAGTATTTGCAAAACAATGAGTAGCAGACCTAACACCGCGAGGGATTTTAAATTACCATCGTTGTAATAGGTCAGCGTGCTAGGTGGATTGAACTGATTTAATAACAGCCACCAGATCATCGAAAGCGTCGTAAAGCCACCTATCAAGTGCGCTGAAACGATGACAGGGCTTAATAGCATGGTAACCGTCCACATGCCGAGTAAGGCTTGAAAAATAACGGTTAACAGCAAGATTATGGGCAGAAAAATAGGTTGATGAATGCGGGGTTTACGGAACACTACCAGCGCCAAAACAAGTAGAATAACGATGCCCAATGTACCAGCGACATAGCGATGGATCATTTCCTTCCATGCCTTTCCTTGTTCTAAAGGGCGGTCAAATTTTGAATCCGTCAATTGTTCTGGCACACCGATATGTCCATAACAGCCAGGCCAATCGGGACAGCCTAGACCCGCATCAGACAATCGAGTATAGGCACCTAAAACGACGACAATGAGCGCTAGCAGAACGGCAAATTTGAGTATGCTTTTGTAGAGGTCTATTGTAGTGTTCATAATGGCTTAGGATGTGTTAACAATTCATTGTTTGCGGACTTTAGCACAAAAAAGTGATAAAGGCGGCAAACCCTTCAGGTAAAAGGATTGAGGTTCATTCAGAGTGAAGATATTGCAAGTCTCTGCTGCTTGTTCGTAGCCCTATTAGAACCCCTGTAAACACTTAATTCTATAACAAATCAGCAGTGAATTCTATCTCATGGATTAATCTGTATTGCACCTGACTATGCTAAGATTATTTAATCACGCTGATAATCGTATCTAGTGCTGGAACATGATCTTAATAACCGTTATTCTCACTTGTCCATACAAAACACACTATTCCACATGCAAGAACAATACGATCATAAAGCGATTGAATCCGCTATTCAGCAGCAGTGGCTTGACAATAAAGTCTTCGAAGTAACTGAAGATGCTTGCACTAGCCAAGGCAAGCCTAAAGAAAAATTTTACTGTCTTTCTATGTTTCCGTATCCGAGTGGAAAATTGCATATGGGCCATGTGCGCAATTATACAATTGGTGATGTGATCGCGCGTTTTCAACGCATGCAAGGTAAGAATGTATTGCAACCGATGGGGTGGGATGCTTTTGGTTTGCCCGCAGAAAATGCGGCGATTAAAAACAACGTGCCTCCTGCTCGCTGGACGGATCAGAATATTGACGATATGCGTGGGCAGCTACAACGTATTGGTTTAGCGGTTGACTGGTCGCGTGAGCTGGCGACTTGTAAACCGGATTACTATCGTTGGGAGCAGTGGTTCTTTACCCGTTTACTTGAAAAAGGCTTAGTATATCGTAAGAAAGCTACCGTCAACTGGGATCCGGTTGATCAGACTGTGCTGGCGAATGAGCAGGTTATTGATGGTCGTGGATGGCGCTCTGATGCGATTGTTGAACAACGTGAAATCAGCCAGTGGTTTCTAAAAATCACTGATTTAGGTGATCAGCTATTGGATGACCTAAAAGGTTTAGATGGCTGGCCTAAACAAGTGGTCACTATGCAGGAAAACTGGATAGGGCGATCAGAAGGTGTCGAGCTGGATTTTATTATTGTGCAGAATGATGAAGGCGGCGATGAAGATAGCAATGAAGCCTTGACTGTTTTCACTACTCGACCTGATACGGTTATGGGCGTGACTTATGTGGCTGTTGCTCCACAACATCCTGTAGCCACAAAAGCCGCAAAGAATAATCCTACACTTGCCAATTTTATTGAGGATTGTAAAAAGCAGAAAACTGCAGAAGCTGATTTGGCCACCATGGAAAAAAAGGGCATGGCAACGGGTGTTATGGCTATTCACCCTGTTACAGGCAAGGAAGTGCCTGTTTGGGTGGCTAATTTCGTATTGATGTCATATGGGTCAGGTGCGGTGATGTCGGTTCCTGCTCATGATCAGCGGGATTGGGAGTTTGCGCATGCTTATGATATTGCTATCAAACAAGTTATTACCTCCGATGATGATAACGCTGTAGATATTGCCAGTGAAGCGTATACAGAAAAAGGCAAGCTACAGTGTTCGGGTGAGTTTACTGGCTTGAGTTCTGCGGATGCTGCGGATGCTATCGCTAACTATCTGGTTGAGGTGGGTAAAGGTAGAAAAACGATTAACTACCGCTTGCGTGACTGGGGTGTTTCGCGTCAACGTTATTGGGGTTGTCCGATCCCAATTATTTATTGTGATGATTGTGGTGCTGTCCCCGTACCAGAAAAAGATTTACCCGTCGTACTACCTGAAGAGGTTGTTTTTGATGAGACAGGTGGCTCACCCATCAAAAAAATGCCCGAGTTTTATGAGGCCAGTTGTCCTTCGTGTGGCAAACCTGCGACGCGTGAAACCGATACTTTTGATACATTTTTTGAATCATCATGGTATTACGCGCGTTATACCTGTCCCGATAATGATCAGGCAATGCTGGATGAACGTGCCGATTATTGGTTGCCAGTCGATCAATATATTGGAGGTATCGAACATGCCATCCTGCATTTATTGTATTCCCGTTTTTTCCACAAATTAATGCGTGATGAAGGTTTGGTAAATACCGATGAACCTTTTGAAAACCTGTTGACCCAAGGCATGGTCTTGGCGGATACGTATTATAAAGATACCGATGGTGGTGCGAAAGAATGGTGTGCCCCAGTAGATGTTGATGTGGAAACAAACGAGAAGGGCAAAGTCGTTCGTACCTTCTTGAAAGCGACTAATGAAGATGTGGTTTCGGCGGGCATGAGCAAGATGTCCAAGTCAAAGAATAACGGTGTTGATCCTGAGATTATGATTGATCTTTATGGTGCAGATACGTTGCGTTTGTTTTCTATGTTTGCAGCGCCACCGGATCAAAGTATGGAGTGGTCTGATACCGGTGTAGAAGGTGCACAGCGCTTTTTGAATCGTTTATGGCGACAAGTTGCTATGCATGTCAATGGAATGGATGTAAAAACGATAGCTATGTCAGATATGCTAGATATGGATAAGCTAAATGATGAGCAAAAAAAGCTACGTCGTAAATTGCATCAAACTTTAGAAAAAGTTACCGATGATATGAGCCGTCGTTTTACTTTCAATACGGCAATAGCAGCGAATATGGAATTGCTTAATGATTTAAGCAAATTCCAAGCTGATGATGAGCAATCCAATGCGATAAGGCAGGAAGTTTTAGAAGGTATTACCTTGATGTTGTCTCCAGTGACGCCGCATTTGTCGCATACATTGTGGCAAGAGTTAGGCCACAAAGAGAACATAGTTGATACGCCTTGGCCAGTGGTGGATAGTGCTGCCTTGGTACAAAGTAATATCGAGTTAATGGTGCAGGTGAATGGCAAAGTACGTGGCAAAATAAGCGTAGCTGTCGATGACAAGAAAGACATTATCGAACAACTTGCTCAGGAAGATGAAAATGTTAAGCGTTTTATAGAGGACTTAACCGTTCGTAAAATTATCGTAGTTCCCGGACGTTTGGTAAATATTGTTGCAAACTAATACCTGATTACCCTATTGTAAATAGATCACGAGTTCCGCACCCTTCGACAAGGCTCAGGGCACTACTGTAGCAGCACCCTGAGCCTGCGAAGGGTACGGAAAATTAGCACTTACATTAGATTAAGCTTAGACAAGTGAGTAATCAGGAACTAATATAGGGTAAGTCCTAAGTGCATTTATTTCTGGGTCAACTATGACAGGATCAACTGCTTTCATGCCATCGAAACTAAAAACATTTTTCCTGTTTATCTTGCTAGCAATAGGCTTGACAGCTTGCAGTGGCGAATCTTTCCATTTGCGTGGGAGCGTAGCCTTACCAGAGGTTTATCAGCTGATTTATCTGCAAGGTAATTCAGCTGATAGCCCTTTTGAGAAAGTATTACAAAAGAAACTCGCAGAAGTAGGTAGTAAACTGGTTACTGATCCTGAGAAAGCTACGGCTATTTTACAGCTGGATAATTATCAGGAAGGAAAACGAGTTGCAGCTTACGGATCGAATCGTGAAGTAAGAGAGTATTTAATCTACTTGCGATTTGATTTCACCACCAAGTTGACTAGTAATAACCGTGTGTTAATACCTATTAGCAAGATCAATCTTGATAAAATTCAAATCTATGATTCTGCGTTTGTACTAGGGAAGATCGAGGAAGAGCGTCTGATCAAGGAAGATTTGCGTGAAAATGCCGCCAGACAAGTTTTGCTAAGGTTACAATATGGAAAGTGATCAATCATTGTAAGGGCATCTCTAATAATTCTGGTCGGAATTTATAGAGTACCCTGTATTGATGTTACTGGAAATCTAAGTAGAATCCTTTTGCAAAAGTTGTAAATAAAAATTAAACACTAGAGAATCTTGTGTTGGTAAAAAGAAAATACATTCAAAAATGGCTCAATAGTTGTCTTGTGGGCATGTTGTTAGGATTCCCGGCTATTGCCGAGACGCCTAATAATGATGGCGAGGTCAGTTTTAATCTCAGTTTTGACCAATGGAAAGCTGATTTTCAAAGCTATGCGCTAGAGCATGGGGTCAATAAAAAGACGCTAGAAAGCACCGTCCCCGGTCTTGAAATAGACCCTAGTGTGATAAGACTCATTTCCAAACAACCAGAATTTAGTAAATCAATCTGGGAATATCTTGATACAGCCGCATCCAAAAAAAGAATCCGTAAAGGCCGCAGATTATTGGCACGCCATGGTGAATTATTAGCACGCATAGAAAAAGTCTATGGTGTTCAGCCTGAATATATTGTTGCCATTTGGGGGCTAGAAAGTAGCTATGGTAATAACTTTGGCAAGCATAATGTGGTGCGCGCTCTGGCTTCTTTATCTTATGGAAGTGAACGAAGTGACTTTTTTAGAGATGAGTTACTTGCTGCACTTAGAATTATTCAAAATGATCACTTTGATGTTAAAGATCTAAAAGGCTCATGGGCTGGAGCGATGGGGCATACCCAGTTTATGCCCACTACCTATGAACAGTATGCTGTCAATTTCGATAAACTGGATCGCAAAGATTTATGGAATAGTCTGGATGATGTTTTTGCATCCACCGCAAACTACTTGCAACAATCCGGCTGGATAGCAGAACAACGCTGGGGAATGGAAGTTTCGCTTCCCGAGAAGTTTGCCTGGGAATTGGCTGATCCTGAACTGTGGTTGAGCATTTCAGAATGGGCTGAGAAAGGGTTGATACGAGCAGATGGCCGCCCTCTTAATAGGCTGGAAAAAAAGCAAGCACGCATCTTCTTGCCCGCAGGTCATAAAGGTCCTGCCTTTCTAGCTTTCAAAAACTTCCAGGTAATCAAACGATACAATAATTCAGATGCCTATGCTTTAGCGGTTGGTTACCTTGGTGATCGTATTCGTGGGGGTAAAGAAATAATAGCAAAATGGCCTCGTAAAGATGCGGCGCTAAGCTTAATAGAGAAAAAGGATATGCAATTTTTGTTGACGGTGTTGGGTTATGACCCCGGCCCCGTTGATGGCAAAATCGGTCCTAATACACGGCAAGCTTTACGCGCTTGGCAAACAGACATGGGTATACCCGCTGATGGCTATATCAATGAAAGTATTCTTGATTTATTGCGTTAAAAAAAACACTGGTGGCACTGTATAGCAGTACCCTGAATCTCTCGAAGGGTGCGAAAGTCTTGCACCAAAATAGCCAAAGGGAATACATTCCGATGAATTTATTTGTTTTAAACAAGCATGATAGGTCATGAAGTGCTACATTTAGTGAATAATGGATTTTAATTCAACCTAGAAAACGCGGTTGAGCGCAGAAAAGACATGTAAGATAATGATGTGCATAGTGAATTACGAAAATGCGTAGTCACCTTGTTGGTGATAAGCAATTTTTTGAATTTGCTAGGCGCATTAGTAGCTTGCATGGACTTCTGTGATTCAACTGCGGTTTTAGGTTCAACGGAAGGCGATAATGAAAAGAGTGTTGCACCACTTAAGGTTAATAGGCTTATCCCTGTTTTTGGGTACTGCAGTTTCAGCTTGTAGTAATCTATTTCAACAAACCATACCAGAAGCCGGTGGGCATATTCCAGAGGCTGGTGGCGGTGTAACACCACCACCAACAACCCCTCCTTCAGGCCCGAATGCTGCGGAAATGCGCCGTATTGGGGAAAAGATTTTTCTCAATGAAGCTGGTGGAGACAGAAACAAGCTGGTTCACTGGAACGTTGGTGAAGACTTTGCAGCAATGGGCGTTGCGCACTTTACTTGGTATCCACCGGGTAGAGCGCAGCGCTTTGGTAATACCTTCCCTGGTGTAATCAATTACATGACTAAGCGTGGAGCACCCCCGCCTTCCTGGGTGCAATTTGCTATAGCACGTGGTGCACCTTGGTATTCAAAACAGGAGCTAGAACGTGTTAAACATACGCCTCAAGTGCAACAGTTAATCAACTATTTATACCAAACACGTGGCTTACAGGCGGAATTTATTGTTGAGCGTA
Source organism: Thiotrichaceae bacterium (assembly GCA_965224605.1). Taxonomy (GTDB): domain Bacteria; phylum Pseudomonadota; class Gammaproteobacteria; order Thiotrichales; family Thiotrichaceae; genus HyVt-477. The sequence goes on along the minus strand of CBDCZP010000002.1, from coordinate 97,346 downwards.
GTAAACGAGCACTGCAAAAATTTGTTAAGGCCACTCCTAATCATCTAAAGCAACGTGTTGGACAAAATATAAATGCACTAGCGAATACTCCTGGTGGTTGGTATCCCCTAATTGATTATGTAAACTTCAAAGGGGAAGGCATGAATCGCACCGGTGGATACAGAGGTCAAAATTGGGGGATGTTACAAGTATTGGAAACAATGCGCCCAAGCCAACCAGGATCACAGGCATTAAATAATTTTGCTGATGCCGCTTATGCCGTCCTGTTAAGAAGAGTACAAAATTCTCCCCCACAAAGGAATGAAAAGCGTTGGTTGGCTGGATGGCGTAATCGCGTTAACACTTATCGTAGGCTCTGAATCCATCAAAAACCCATCAACCACTATTGACGGATAAGTTTCCCATAAATATCATAGAACCCTGCCTTCATCATAATCTCTGAGCGAAGGCAGACTTAAAAATACGGGAATGATGGTCATACACTTTATCTGCCCAATCAGAAATCTAACATATAATCCTGCATACTCAACATCCCAATAACTAATAGCTGTTACTTTCCCCAAAAAAGTATGGCTATCACTATAATAAAAAAAGGGTGTCAGAATGTTAAACCGATATGTAGCAGGAATGCTCATGGCCGGCTTAGCGATAACTTCTATTCGCGCGGAATATCTCCCCCAAGATTACGCAGACGAACCGATATCGCGTTATGAGCAGGTTGAAATATCAGATTCCTGGAATAATCAGGGTTTTGATCCATATTCCAATTCTTTATCTGCAGAGTCTTCATCTCCATCATTTGCTTCTTCACCGGCTCATTGCAATGAGCTCAGCATTTTAAATAGTTCCTGTGTGGTAAATAACCGTGCAACACGTGAAGGCTTGGGGCAACAAATTCGTTACTTAAAAAAACAGCCAAGCTATCAACGCTATGCCAATAAAGGCGTGAACCTTAGTAGTGTCCAGTTGCTCAATGCCGCACAGGGAGTATTGAGATGGTTAGACAATCAAGAGACCCTGAGTGATCGTTTCAAACTGGTAAATTTGTCGAATTATTCCAGCAACAAAACCAAGTTTACGGGTTACTACACACCGGAAATCTCAGCAAGAAGAAGCCGTTCTCATGAATATCGTTTCCCTATTCACCGACAGCCCACTGATAACCGCAGAACATTAAGCCGAGGGGACATCAATGGAGGTGCCCTAGATGGAAGTGGGCTTGAAATTGCCTGGGTGAAAGATCCAATTGACTTGTTTTATATTCATATTCAAGGCTCCGGCGTTTTGGCTTTTGAGAATGGAGAGAGCAAGGTTCTACAATATTCGGGTTCTAACGGAAAACGCTTTAAAAGCATAGCGAGTTATATGCAACGCAGAGGATATCTAAACGGTGATTTGTCTCGGCGTGCGATCACCGCATGGATACAACAACATCCAGAGACAATTTCTGAAGTTTTTGCTGCAAACCCAAGATACGTTTATTTTACCCTAGGGGATAAAATGGCATCTACCGCGTCAGGTATGAAACTCACTCCCGGTCATACCGTGGCGGTTGATACCCGCTTTATTCCTTTCGGAGCTGTGTTATTAGCAGAGGTGCCAAGGATAGATGAGCAAGGTAAAGTGCTGAATTATCAATGGCGATTACTCTTTCCACAGGATCGTGGCAATGCAATTAAAGGTAATTCAAGGCTTGATTTTTATACCGGCACAGGAGAATGGGCGCGTCATTGGGCTAATCAGGTGACCGGATTACGTCGTACCTATTTACTCCTTGAAAAAGATCAACAGGGTATCCAGACAGCATCAGCAAAGAGTTATTAGTTTTGCTATAGTTGTTTAAGAAAGAAGTTATTTAAGAAACTCTTGATGAAGACATGTTTATGGAAGTGAGCCTTCAGAGGTTGTGCAAGTATTAAGAAAAATCTCATTTGTAGGGTGTGCCGAGGTACGAGGCGCACCATAAGTTGTTGATTCATGGTGCGCCTCCTTCGTCGGCACACCCTACATAAGGAATACTTGCACAGTCTCTTCAGGCTCGCCTATCTGAGAAACATTCAGGTCTATGAGCTTTTTAAAAGGAATCTTAAAAAGGAGTGATAAAATGCTAAAAAAAGTTATTCTTACTGCCAGCTTAGCAAGCTTATTGAGCTTGACTGCCTGTACACAAGAAACCCAAAATAAATTTGGTAGAGGGATTCAGAATTGGACAGGTACCAACGGGGTCTTGGAAGTCTATGCGGGCAATACGCTAGTGAAAAAGTTTTTACAGATAGATAAGCTATCAACCGCCTCAGGTACATCCAACGGCGCAGATCGCCCTTATCGATATGGCTATGGTATTTACGATACTAATTTAAATGGTGTCGTGGATAAAGGTGAGAAAAAAGTCTATTTTGAATTTAGCGATTATTCAACTTCTTATATTTTTTATGATGATCCGAACTAATAACAGATACACCAGAAGTAAATTAGCTTGAAGTAAATAAAAGGCACCTTAATTTCAGGTGCCTTTTATTATGCTATTTATACTATGCTGTAGACGCGGTTACTTTACTTGTGACACCATATAATCAACTGCCGCTTTTACTTCATCGTCAGACAAACTAAGTTTTCCACCTTTTGGGGGCATAACCCCGGTTTCGCTCTGGATGCCTTTGATAGCTGAGGTGTAAAGTGTTTCATTCCCTTTAGCGATGCGAGCTTCCCAAACCGCTTTATCTCCTGTTTTAGGCGATCCTGCCACACCCATTGCATGACATGCAAAACAAGTATCTTTGTAAATTTTTTCACCTGAGATTGCAGGTTTCTGCTCGGTCTTTGCAGTTTCTATAGTTGATTTCTGTGTAGTTGGTTTCTGTATAGCCGGTTTCTTTGAAGTTGCGGGAGCTGCGGCAGTAGAGCTATTTTGCGTGGTTTCTGATTTTTGTACTGTTTCGGTCGCCTCTTCTGTTTTCTCTTTCTTGGTTTCAGTGGAAGCTTCTGCAGAAGTAGCTACTTCCGTTTTTTCTACAGCCTTTGGCGCAGGCGCTTCATCTTTGGGGATGTCCATATTGAAACCTGCCGCTGTTGTCATGTAGGCAATAGTTGCTTTCAATTCTGCATCAGATACATTTCGACCACCACGAGCAGGCATCGCACCTTTACCTTTAATAGCGACACCCATTAAGGCATCAAAGCCTTTAGCTACACGAGATTTCCAGGCAGCTTTGTCATCTATCTTGGGCGCACCCGCTGCGCCGGTTGAGTGACAAGCTTGACAAACAGCGCCGTAAACTTCTTTACCAGAACGTACTGGGCCGGCTGCAACCACACCTGAACCATCAGTCGTAGTCACTGCACCGATAGGTTTAATCTTGCTTTCTATCATTTTAATCTTGCTTTCTAACATAGTGGCGTTATTAGCGACGAGTGTGTCTATATCGACTTTCCCATCAATACTATTTCGGGTAATAGTAGAAGAAAGGTTTTTAACAAGGACGTAAACAGTTGCAAGTATCAGAACTAATCCGATCATTAGAACGATCTTTGCAAAGGGATCTTTATGTGATGGATGTGTTGCCACAATCTAGCTCCTACTGAAAGGTAGATGAATTTTTCGGATTATATAAGAAATAGCTTATATTCTCTATAGTCTAGTTATATTATTGTGACTAAGGTCAATTTGTTTCATTTCTTGCTTGAATTTGATTAGAGCTACTTGCAACTCCTTGCGCCCTTACGCAAGAGGTACCTGATTACCCATCTAAGCTTAGAAATCTAATATAAGTGCCAATTACCCTTCGCTTCGACAGGCTCAGGGCGCTACTGTCGAAGCGGAGCACGGAGGTTTTGCACAATGCCTTCATGGGTAACAGATGGGTTATAAAGTCTAGCTCAGGTCTAGTTCAAGTTTAAATATGCTGTTGTTTATTTTGGAACAAAGTTATCAACCTTAGAAGCACCTTCCCCAAAGAAAAACTTATCCATTTCCTCTTCAAGGAATTTACGGTCTTTAGGGTTAACAGGGCTTAAGCGGTATTCATTCATGAGAATAGTTTGCTGTTTAACCCAGTCAGCCCATGCTGATTTGGATACATTCTCAAAAATCTTTTTACCCAGTTCTCCAGGATAAGTCAGACGATCCAGGCCTTCCGATTCTTTACCCAGTTTTATACATTGAACCATACGTGTCATAGTTGAATCCTTTTAAATAGTTTCTTTATTGGGGCGGGCAATCCGCCACTAAAATGTGTGGCACTGTTATACCAGAGGATGTCGTTTGCTTCCATTACCCCTTTTGTACGTGTTGAATGTTTTACTGCAATGGGTTGCACATGTAAACGGAAGTGGCTAAAAGTATGAGTGAACGCATCCAGTTCTTCTAAAGTATGAAAAGGATCACTATATGCTTTTTCATACCAAATCTCGGCAGCTTGCAAATCCTCAAATTGAGGCAAACTCCACAGACCACCCCAAATACCCGGAGAAGGCCGTTTTTCTAACAACACCTCGTTGTTATCATTCATGACCAACAACATAGTGGCATATTTATCAGGAACAACCTTGCGAGGCTTGGGAGTTGGGTAATCGGTTGGGTTTCCTTGTTTTAATGCCTTGCAGTTTTCATGTAATGGGCAAATCAGACAAGTGGGTTTGCTACGAGTACATAGCGTTGCCCCTAAATCCATCATGGCTTGTGTGTAATCAGCATTACGTTTTGGTGGCAGTTTGGAGGGGAGATGTTTTTCAGCAAGCAGCCAAAGTTCTTTTAGAACTTGTGCTTTCCCCGTCCAGCCAGAAAGTGCGTGATAACGTGTTAATACCCGTTTTACATTACCGTCCAAAATAGGCTGAGATTGATGATAGGCAAGGCTAAGAATAGCTCCTGCGGTAGATCGACCAATTCCCGAAAGACCGACAAGACCCTCTAGAGAATCTGGAACTATCCCCTCAAACTCATCACGAACTTGCTGGGCAGCCGCGTGTAAATTACGCGCTCGACTATAGTAACCAAGACCAGCCCAATGTTGTAATACGTGATCTTGATCAGCATTAGCCAGCGTAATCACATCAGGAAATGCCACCATGAACTTCTGAAAATAAGGGATAACGGTAGCAACCTGAGTTTGTTGCAGCATAATTTCAGAAACCCATGTGCTATAGGCAGAGGAGTTTTGTTGCCAGGGTAAATCTTTGCGTCCATGCTGATCAAACCAGATAAGCACTTTGTTTGCGAAACTGTTTTCCATTATTGGGATACAGTCGGAAGTGAGCCTTCAGGCTCGCCCAAGGTTGATGATGTCACGGTGTAAAAAACACGGCTCAAAACAACCCTCTCAAACCACCTTTCAGCTTCTCTTTTAGCTTATCTTCAGCATCTTTAATTTTCTCTTTAGAGGATTCATCACCCAGTTGTTCTTTCACCTTGTCAGCAACTTTTCCACCCACCTTATCTTCAACTTTGCTTAGTGCTTTAGCCTTGGCATCTTCAACCTTTTTCCTGAGCTGTTGTTCTTTTTCAGCCTTCTCGGCGGTTAGCCGATCGTGTAGTTTCTTTTTCTCTGTTTCAAGTTTTTGCTTGGCTTCCAATTTAGCTTCCGCAAGTTTTTCTTTAGCATCTCGTTTTATTTTATCCAGATCAGCCTGAGCAAGTGATTTAATTAGACCCTTAAGATCTAACTTAAATTTTGGATCAGAAAAAGAACCGTAAATATGCAGAGGTGCAAAAATCTTTTTCCCATGCACATCGCTATTCGGTCCAATCCGAAGTTTCATATCCAAAACTTGTTTAGCAACATCTGCGGTGCCGGTGCCTGAGATGTTAAAGTAAGGTGACAACATACTGAGATTGTCTGTTTTAAAAACCCCATTGGTGGTTTTCCAATCACCGCTTAAACCCGTAAACGTAACAATCGATTTATCGCCTTCTATATTCTTTTTCTCAAAGACTTTAACGGCAAGCGATACTTTTTCTGCAAGATTGGAATCACGAATCGTGCCATCTTTAAAGCCAATGCTTGTAGTGCCGTTCAGGTTGCGTAACAAAGCATCCAGTGTGTTGCCACGTGAGCTGAGTTCGGTGACTAGCTTGGTACCACCCGATATATACTTATCCTGAAACAAATCAAATAATAGCCCTTCAGAACGCAAACCCACCAGCTCGTGGCGCATCTTCATAGTCGGCGTGGCTTGCTTGGCATCTAGCGTAATACGGCCTTTATATTGACCTTTATACAAACTGGCATTGGCAGGATCAATGTTAATGAGTCCTTGTTTTGCTTTAATGCGCGTGCTGATATCACTTAAGCTCAATTTATTCACAACCATTGAACCGATCTTGATTCCGCCATCAATATTGAGTGTGCGTAAGGTTTCTAATGGCAATAATTCCTGATCCTTAGAGGCAGATGCTTGCGAAGCAGAAGCATTTTTTGATGCAGGAGCAAGATAGTCATCCACATTGATACGATCAATGTTTAATTCAGGCTGGATGTTAGGAGCAGCGAAATTCCTCACCGCCAGTTTTCCAGTAATTGAAGTATTATCCAGCTTGATTTTTAACGCCTGCAAGTCAGCATTTTCGGTATCTGCCTTTAATGAAAACTGCGCCTGAACTTGAGATAAAGCGTTCGGGTTACTAGTCACAGGAGGCTCAACGCCTAGCATCTTAAGCACCTGTTTCAGGTTAAACGTATTGGTTTGAAATTGACCGGAAACAGCGGGCTTGTCAGCCAGTGGTTGCAACTGAACCTGATTGCCCTTTAGTTCAAGATTAGCGAGCTTGACCAATAAAGACGACAAGTTCACACCGCCTTGTTTGTTAGCCCAATTCATATCAACACTGCCTTGTCCTTGTTGTGACAGTTTTCCGCCAGGAATAAAGCCACCGTCCAGCAGAGTATTGATACCTATTTGTGGCATTTTGATATGAGAGTTAGCAATATCAACGGATAAATCTCCGGCTATTTTTGAGTGTACTTTTCCACCTTGTAATAACTCACCATTAGCTGTTGCATCCAACTTCAATCCTGAAATATTTAGTAGCTGTTTAGCAAAATCAAACTGTGTATTGCCAGTGATCTTAGCGGTAGCCGTTCCACCCTTAACAAAGCCGCCCGACAAAGTGGCATTCACATCCATATTCGGAATGGAAAGTTTCTGTGCCTCCATATTAAAGCGAGTGTCGCCCGTTACAATGGCTTGTAAATTGCCACCCTCCAAAGGTTTTCCGTTAACTTTAGCATCCAGTTTAAGGCCAGAAATAGTAGCCAGTTGAGCATTCACATCGAAGTTTAGGTTGCCGCTAAGATCAGCGATAATTTTCCCTTCAGGTATTAAATCACCATCCACGGTCGCCAGTAATTTAAGATCAGGAATGGATATTTTAGACGGACTACCGTTAACGTTCCCGCTGATAGTGGCATCCAAAGCTCCGTTAGGAATTTGCGCACCCGTGATTTTGCTATGGAGTTTAAGGTTGGCAAGAGAAAAATGCTGGTTATTATCACTTAACGTAACCGTGGTGGTGGCTTCCGCCGAAATAGTCATAGCCGGGTTTTTCTGTTTCATCACCAGTGACAAATCAACAGGAAGTGGCTTGCCCGGTTTGAACGTCCCTGTTTTAAGATTCACAGGAGCTAGGCGAATGTCTTGTCCTGATTGATCATCACGCCAATGAATATCTGCATCTTTTAAACTGACACCGGCTACAGACAGGTTGTTTAGCATCTCTTCTACAATTTTAGCAGGAGGCTTGTCTGCTTCGGTATCTTCCTTCTTCTTCTGGGACAGATCATCCCAGTTTGTTGAGCCATCCGCTTTACGGTGTAAATTAAGCTTTAACCCATTCAGCCGGATTTCGTCCACCTTAATGACTTTTTTTAATAACGGTAAAACCTCAACAGAAATCTGTGCAGAACCAATAGTGGCAAACTGATCTCCTGCGAAACCACTTGCATTGGAGAGTGAAGTATTCCCCATTTCAATGGCAATGTCAGGATAGACCGCCAGCTTTAAATCGCCATCAATAGATAATTCACGCCCCGTTTGCTTGTTAACCAAGCTAATGATTTGTTGTTTGTAATGGTTGGCATCGAATGTAGCAACGAAGAACACCAAACCGGCTATCACCAAGATGATAATTAAAGTAATGATGATGGAAAGGATTTTAAAAATTTTCATTATTGCCCCATGTGAACTTAAAACAAATCAAAGGAAAGCATAAAGGTTACACCTGCTTTGATCAAGGTAGGTGAGAAATGATTAAGGGTGGGAACGAGTTATTTTCCTATGACACGGGAACGAGATTCGGTAGTTAAACGTTTGCTAGCAAGAAGACTAGTAGAGGCTGAATCTGCAGACTTAGTCCGTAATATTAGCACTAACTTCAAGTTCTCCGACTAATTTCTCTAGTTTCTCTAGTTTTTCTCTTGTTTTTTGTAGCACTGCGGATTGCACCTCAAACTCTTCACGAGTGACCAGGTTCATTGAGCGCAGACCGCTTTCTATGCCACTTCGTAAGTTTCCTTCGAAATCTTTGCGAATATCATCGACAGAACCGGGAAGTAATGTTGATAACCGTTTTGCTAATTGCTCTACCGGATTAGATGAATCCACTTTGATCTGCCTCAATTTCTTTTGAATCGCTAGTATATCAGATGCAAAACACTTGCATCTAACCGTGCATAGCATTTAAGCTCTTGTTAATTTCAACCACCATTCCCATTTGCCATGTCCCAACCTGATATTGAAGCTGTTAAATCCTATCTGCTTAGTCTACAAGATGCTATTTGCCAAAACCTTGAGAATGAGGATGGCAAGGCTCGATTCTTTGAAGATGACTGGCGGCGTGATGGCGGTGGCGGCGGACGTACCCGTGTACTCACGGACGGAAAAATATTCGAACAAGCGGGGGTTAACTTCTCCCATGTTTTTGGCGACAACATGCCGGGGTCAGCGACAGCTCATCGTCCTGAACTTGCAGGACGTAGTTTTCAAGCGATGGGAGTGTCGTTAGTTATCCATCCTCATAACCCTTTTATTCCTACTTCACACGCGAATGTACGTTTCTTCATTGCTGAGAAAGAAGGAGAAGACCCCATTTGGTGGTTTGGGGGTGGTTTTGATCTCACCCCTTATTATGGTTTTGATGAGGACTGCAAACATTGGCATCAAACCGCTCAGGATGCTTGCCAACCTTTTGGTGAAGATATATATCCACGTTACAAAAAATGGTGTGACGATTATTTTTATTTAAAGCACAGACAAGAGCCACGTGGCATTGGTGGTTTATTTTTTGATGATCTGTTTGAGGAAGGTTTTGAGCAGTCTTTTGCTTTTATCAGAAGCATTGGAGATCACTATATCCCCGCTTATTTACCTCTTGTAAAAGCACGTAGAGACACGCCTTATACAGAACAACAGAAAGATTTTCAGCTTTATCGTCGCGGTCGGTATGTGGAATTTAATCTGGTTTATGATCGTGGGACGTTGTTTGGCTTGCAATCTGGCGGACGAACAGAGTCTATCCTTATGTCACTACCACCTTTGGTAAAATGGAGATATAACTGGAAACCGGAAGCTGGAAGCCAAGAAGAGAAACTGTATAGCCGATATCTAGTTGCTAGAAATTGGCTAAATCTCTAACGAGATATTGATTTCAAAGCACTCAGGATATTAATCAAACCATCACCATAAGAGGTGTCGCGCCCTGGAACGCCTAGGTCGGTAGCAGTATAACTAAGCACATCCTTGTCTATATTCTTTTTCTTCGCCAGTAATAAAGCCATACTCCCAGAAACATTAGCCGCTGCCAATGAAGTGCCAGAGGATAATTGATATCTCTCTCCCGGTCCTGTCGTCAATACACCGACACCGGGTGCTGCCACATCAATGTATTTACCTTTATTCGCCTTAGTATAAGATCTCTTTAAATGATCAACTGCTGTTACCGCGATCACTCCGGGAATAGCTGCCGGGTAGCGAGGTTTATCACTGGCATCGTTACCACAAGAGGCAACGACGATAATCCCCGCGTCAATCGCTTTCTGTACCATTTTTCTAACTAAAGGGTCTTTACCACCAGAAAAACTAAGATTCAATATGTCTACTTTCCGATTAATAGCATGATCAATTGCCTGCGCAATCAACGCAGAACTACTGGAAAAGGTGGCTATGTTTTTATGGCGTTTATGCTCAAATGCTACTATTGAAAAGAGGCGTGCAGCGGGTGCAATACCAATCTGAGCATTATCGCTGATCAGCACTCCCGCAACAGCCGTTCCATGCGCTAGCTTGGCCTTACTTCTATTCTTTATTTGCACCATGTTAACAAGATCCACCTGCTCGACCCTGTTTATGAGTGAACTATGTTGGCTATCAACGGGGCCATCGATCATCCCAATAAGCACACCTTCACCTCTGGAATATCGTAATGCTCTGTAAGCACCGGTTAATGATTTAGGATAATCATCTTCATCTAATAATTGGGTTTCACTGATTTCAAGCTTATAGGTATTATTGGTAGCGGCTTCAATCTCTTCATAGATTCGATTGATTTTTTTACTAATATCCAGTGGGTCCTGACCTTTTGTATTCGCTATTTTTACATCAACACCCAGACTATCCAGACTCGTCTCACTCACTGCGTCAAGCCCGTATTTAACTAATAACGATTTGTACAATGATTCTGGAACATCTTTATTCAACAAAAGTAGTAATTCATCCTTGGCATAATCCGTTCTTCGTTGAGGAATAGGCACACAGAGCATGTCATCCTCGATGAAACACTCCTCCTTTTCTACAGCTTTTTCTTGATATTGACCCTTTTCTTGGCTCTCTCCCCATGATGAGGTGACAAAAAACCCAAGCAAGATAAAACAGGCTATTTGTAATAACCCTATTGGTTTTTTAGACAGTATCACCTATAAGCCCCGACCCACTAAACGTATCATTTTATGATTTTTTTCTAAACGGCTAATTAAGGTATCTATATTTTTTTCACTCCATGAGCCTGATAACCTGACAGTATAGTTAGTACTACCTTCCGGATGTTCGACAACGTGAGCATCAATTTCTTGAAACAGCTGATCAATTTCTTTCTCGCTTGTCCGCAGGGTAAACTGAAAAGCTAAAACTGTTTTATCTGTTGTGTCGTTGCCTATAGCATCTGAAGAAGCATCTAAAGGAACCGCAATACTTTCCCCAGCCAGATCATATATAACATCTGGCGAGCCATCTGTGGCAAAAGAAGAATCATCCGTTTTATTAATAACGATGACAAGGATAGCAACTTGAACAACAAGGAAAAGGGAAAACGCAACCCTCGCTAAGTTATTAGACAAGGGTTGCAAGAAAACATCAATCGACTCTAATATTTGCGAGGGCCACTTTGTCCAGACAGGACTTTGTTGTGCAGAGTTTCGTGGTTTAGGTGTGTTACGGTCAATTCGATCTAGCAATCTATTCAGGCGTTGTTCTTGAGTATCAATAGCTACTATATCCAGCACTTCGGAATCCTCACTAATCATTTGCGCCATCTGTTGCTGATACTTCAACTCGCGTTGTAGTTTAGGTGAGATTTTCAAAATCGCATCAACTTCTTCTTTTTCAGACGCCGTTAATTTGCCAGTGACATACCATGGCAATAACAAGCTTGCATGCTCGTATTGATATTCACCCACCTCATTCATATCCATTGAACCGGTCTCGGTGAACACCCATTTTTGATAATATTTTCTTAAAACGTTGGCGCGCATAAAATAATCTCGTCTTAACCGTATTTTCAGTAATATTTAATGTCGTCGCCATTTCTTTAATAGACAATTCTTTAAAGTAGGCCAACAACAACACTTCGCGATGATCCACGCTTAGCTTATCCATATACCTAACTACATCAGAATCTTGTTGTTTATCCGATAACAGACTCTCCTCTGACGGAGAGTGATCATTCAAACTTGCTCGTAATAAATTTTTATCGATCTTACTGTCAGAATTTTTACGCAGATAATCAATCAATTTATTACGTGCTATCGAATGAATCCATGTTGAAGGTTTAGATTTGCCTGCGAACTTTTTAGCAGACCCCCACACTTCAAACAGTGCTTCATCAACAATATCAGCTGCTAATGCCACATCACCGTTTAACAGCCGCGTACAAAACCGCTGTAACACAGGGCAATACCGCTTGTACAAAATAGCAAAAGCCTCTTCATTGTCTTTTGCTATCAAATCAAGCAGTGCTTCATCGCTTGCTGATGGCGACAAAGAATGCGTGGAGCTTCGCTGTATTGGTTTGCTAGGCATAAATTGAGTCGTGAAGTAAATGAAAATAGTTCATTTTTAAATATTTTAATTTAAGTAAGGACGAGATAACTCAATAAAAATAAATATTAAAAAACTATGAACCTAGTTTAGCAAACTTCCGACTGACAGGTATTAGTTTTGATTGAAGTCAGTCAAAACGACATTCTCCCTCGCAACATTGGGCGGGCTTTATGCCCGCTCCTTTTTAAAACGCTTACATCCGTAAGCAACTATCTAAACCCTTCAATAAATTCACGATATCTTTTTTTTCATGACTCGCTGAAAGCGTTATTCGTAATCTATCTGTATGCTTCGGCACAGTGGGTGGTCGTATTGCTGTCACCAAAAAGCCCTTTTCAAAGAGCTTGCGACTCATCGTCATTGCTAATTCACTTTCCCCCACTAAAACGGGTTGGATAGCCGTATCCGAAGGCAACAAATCAAGACCTTTTTCTTTTGCTCCCTGCTTAAATAGAGCTATTAGCTCCAGTAATTTTTCTCTTCTCCATGGTTCTTCTTTGATGATCTGTAAACTTGTCCTGCTTGCAGCTGCCAGTGCTGATGGCATTGCAGTAGAATATATCCACGTTCTGGCAGTTTGTTTTAAATAGTCAATATGGTCATGACTACCGGCTACAAAGGCTCCCGACACGCCAACAGCTTTACCTAAAGTTGCCATTAATAAAGGTACGTCGTTTTGACTTGAGCCACTCGCTTCAACAATTCCTCCACCTTGTTTTCCCAACACACCAAAGCCATGAGCATCATCAATCATTAGCCACGCGTTATGTTGCTGGCTAATAGCGACAAGACCTTTAATATCCGCACAATCTCCATCCATACTAAATACCCCGTCACAAAGAAGCATTGTATTTTTGTCAGTATGAGGTTCCAGCTTTCTTCCCAGCGCCAGCATATCATTGTGGCGATAGCGTATTAATTGGGCTGACGACAACAAACTGGCATCTATTAATGAAGCATGATTCAATCTATCTTGAAAAATAACGTCACCTTTGTTCATTAATGCTGAAACAACACCTACATTTGCCATATATCCCGTCGAAAAAAGTAACGCCGATTCGCGCCCTGTCATTTCCGCCAACTCCTGCTCCAGTAAATCATGCTCCATTGAATGTCCATTCACTAGATGCGATGCTCCACTACCCACACCATAACGATGCGTTGCCGACACTAAGGCTTCAATGACCCGTGGATGATTCGCTAGTCCAAGATAATCATTACTACAGAAAGATAAAACTTTTCGGCCGTCAATTACCATACTTGGTTGTTGTGGGCTTGTAGCGATTTTAGGCGTTCGATATAGGAACTGTGACTTACGTTCATCCAGCCATTTTTTTATTTCGCTATCATCACGTCTCATCATTCTCTCCCATAGTTGGCTGTAGTTGGCAGTGTTGGCAGTAATTCCAGATAATCAGCAGTCACAGATCGTCTGTGCAGACTTCAACCTAAATTCCTCAGCTGATCGCTTTGTAATAGCATTACGTCATTGATAAACCATATAAATAGCGCCTTCTCTTATTTCACTCAGCAGGTGAAAACGCTACAGGACTTTAGGTTCAAAAAGGCTCCATAAAAAAAGGCACCCTAGGGTGCCTTTTTAGATTACTCACTTTTAGCTAAATCACTCTAGAAGGAATAAAAGTTCTCGTTGTAAAATTAGTTCTTCTTGATAAAGAAAGTAAACTCACTACCTTCCTCAGAAGTTTCTAATAATTCGTTGCCTGTCTGCTTACAAAAAGCTTCGAAATCTTTTACTGAACCTGGATCAGTAGCAACAATTTTTAGTACGCCGCCCGCATCCATACCGTTCATTGCTTTTTTACAACGTAAAATAGGTAAAGGACAGTTTAAGCCACGTGCATCTAGTTCTTCATTAAAGTCCATGATATATCTCCTGAATCATTATTATCAAATGGGAATCAACGGCGCTAACCATACCCGAAAGCACCTTATCAGACAAGATAAAATCTACTGTTTATCTGCTCGCATATTGACGAGTCATTCGCTCAAAATCACTCATAACTCGCTTCACATAAGCTCTAGTTTCTCGAAAAGGAGGTATACCTTTATATTTTCTTACATTACCAGGGCCTGCATTATATGCAGCAACAGCCAAATGCAAATCACCAGAGAATTCTTTAATCATCTGAGAAATATACTTCACACCCCCTTGAATATTTTGCTCAGGGTTCCAGGGGTTACTAATTTTCATTGCTTTAGCGGTTCTAGGCATTAATTGCATCAACCCAATAGCCCCAACTGGAGACTTGGCTTTTACTCGATAACACGATTCATTTTTTATAATGGAATGGACTAGAGCTTCATCAACACCATAAATCCTTGAATATATTTCTATCAAACGTTGATATTTATCTGCTCTTAATTGTGCGCTATCGCTATTACATCCAGATCGCATTCGTTTAGCCGCTACTTTTTTACTACTTGATGCCTTCTTTTGAGAAGCACTCTTGCGGGTTTTATACGTTTTTATCAAACGATACTTAGAATGAGGTAAACGGGAGCTTGTCATCAAGTGGCTACCATCTGGCTTCTCATAAACATATACCATATTCCAGCTAGTAGCTGAAAATGCAGAAATCGGTTGTAGCATGACGGCAGTGAAGATTACCCACCTGATATACTTTGCCACACTTGCAAAACCACCTGATAGTTTCATATTAATACATGCCTTTTTTATAATTTTTATTAGTGATTAACAATTAATTGAATCGAAATTATCACACTCACACAACGACTACCAATATAAAACAGACTCATGGTTTTTAGCATGAGATAATTGGAGTATTCACACCCCAACGCCTCCATAGTTTGAGCACTGATTTACATAGTTACAGTAATTGTTTCAATAGGGGGCGATGGGGTTCGAGCGAGCGAGAATAAAACATACCGAGTTAACCATGTCTGAACTATCCCATTTTAATCAATCGGGCGAAGCCCATATGGTCGATGTCGGCCATAAAAATACCACCCATCGTATCGCCATTGCTTCTGGGGAAATCAGCATGCAACCGGCAACGTTAGAAAAAATTATTGAAGGCACTCATAAAAAAGGCGATGTGCTGGGTATTGCACGTGTCGCCGGCATTATGGCAGCTAAGCGAACCGCAGATTTGATTCCCTTATGCCATCCTTTACCACTAACAAAGGTTGAGATTGACTTACAGACTAACACTGCTGATTCGTCAGTTTTATGTACGGTAAGAACCGAAACACATCATGTAACGGGTGTAGAAATGGAAGCCCTAACCGCTGTGCAAATTACTCTCTTGACTATTTACGATATGTGCAAAGCTATTGATAAAGAAATGTCGATTGAAAATATCCGAATGCTAGAAAAACGAGGGGGTAAATCAGGAGACTGGAAAACAAAAAGATAGAAGCCCTGTACTCTTTTTGTTCATTTCTCTTCTTGATTAACTATAACAATATTCTATAATACATATTGTTATAAGGTAGAGTTAATATTTTCCAATAACTGATTGATCAAACCTTAATCTTCGGGTTTGTCCTGAGCAATTCATTGGAATGGAATAACGAGACCGTTCGTGCAAAAGGGCGCAAAGACCTCGTAACTAACCTTTAACCACATCCTTAACCACATATTGTTGTCAGGAGTCTATTATGAAACACACCCTCTCAATCAGCTTGCTGATCTTTAGCTTTCTATTCTCAACCGCTGTTTTCTCCGCACCTGTACTTAAAGTTTATCAAGTGACGAAGGTCAAACAGGGCGATTCCTTAAACATGAGGGCTTGGCCTAGCGTTAAGTCCAGAGTACTCGTAGCTCTTCCACACAATGCAAAGTGGGTCGCTAGCAACCGCAATCCCATCAAAAAAAGCTCTTCTTTCTGGCAACAGGTTCACTGGAATGGTGTATCAGGCTGGGTTAATACAAAGTATCTTAAGTTTGATGCAGCCAGTACTTATAAAGCCAGACAACGTCAGAAACACCGCACCAAAACCCAAGGCCCTGTCTCAAGAAACACTTCCGCAAGAAGGCAACAACCTGTGAGAAGACCACAAACTGTGGCCACCAGAAGAGTGGGTAAACAAGTCTTCATGGAATGCGGTGGCAGCGCCCCTTTCTGGAACATCAGCATGAATTTTACGGGTAAACGTCTTAAAGTAGACCTGCGTGATGGCAATGCCTTTAATACACCACTGTTTTACCGAAAATGGAACAAAGCGAACAACAAAATGGTAGTTAATGGCGGCCGTGGACGAAATGCTGTTCGGGCTACATTGACTAAGAACAATGCATGTAGAGATGGTATTACTAATATTAAATATCCATTTTCTATTGCTGCAACGGTAGCAGGTAATAGAAAAGTTTCAGGTTGTTGTAGAAGCGTACAGCATTAAAATGCATTAATAGACCAACAACTTCGACAGCTCCGGACGGAAACAAATCGCTGTTTTATACTTGGGCTGTCGAATGATGGATTTCTCCGCCCTGTGCTTTATTTCAATAAAAACTGACTGGCTTGGTCATAAAAACTATCAGCCTGTTGCACATGAGGTAGATGCCCTGCATTCGCTATGCTGATTATATTCGCTGTAGGGAAGTATGTCAGTATTTCGGGTTTATATTCATCGTCAATATACCCAGAACCTTCCCCTTTAATAAATAACACATCCCCAGAAAATTGCATCTCTTGCTTAGGGAAGTCTGCAATTTTGAGATAGTTCTTAGATATCTCTAGCAAGTCACATTTCCATTCATAAGCATCGTCAACACGCTTTAAATTCTTTAATAAAAAAGCGCGTTCAAATGCATCATCAAAGTGTTCTGCCAATAAGACATCCGCATCTATTCGACTGTTCACCTGGCTTAAAGGCAGTGTGAGAAGAGCATGAAATATTTGCTGATGCCAAAGCGGGTAGGCTACAGGAGCAATGTCTACGACGACCAGTTTTTGAATACGATCAGGATGGTTAAGGGCAAGATACATAGCTACTTTACCGCCCATTGAATGCCCCAAAAGATGAATTTTTGATACCCCTATATCAGTCAGCAATGCCAATACATCTTCGGCCATTTGCCGATAGCTCATACCTTTAATATGGGGTGAATCACCATGATTGCGAAGATCTATCGCTAGTACTTTATAGCCTTGTGTGGCAAAACGCCTAGCCTGATTATTCCAGTTTTTTAACTCGCCCAGCATACCGTGCAGGAAAACGATGGGAATACCTTCGTTATGTTCCCCATAAAGCTGATAATTGAGTAGCAATGCATGATCTACACCAACCACTAAAAGCTTTGCCCTAACGCCACCATTTCATCAAGAATGGCTTTACGCTCGTCATCGCTTAAATTCGGCACGTCGAAATAAATTTTGTGCTGAACATCATCAATACCACAAAAACCCAATGTGCCATCAGTTACGGGTCGATGAATCAATGGCATGGCATCGGTATCTTTAAAATAATCTTCAGAGCCACCAGCGGTAATCACCACTAAGGCTTTTTGGTGTTTCAACAAGCCTTGCACGCCTTGATCATTAAAACCAAAAGCCACCTGATTGGTAAACACCACATCGAACCAGCCCTTTAAAATCGCTGGACGATCAAACCACCATAGCGGGTATATAAATATCAAACTGTCCGCCCATAACAATATATCTTGTTCTTTTTGAATACGTGAAGGTATACCACCTTTTTCTAAAACATCAAGATCCTCTGCTTTTAATACAGGGTCAAACTGCTCCGCATATAAATCTTTAATTTTAACGGTATGCCCAACAGATTCCAGACTAGCAACCAAAGCTGTCAACATCGCGTGATTAAAACTCTCCGGGTTCGGATGAGAGTAGACTAGCAAGACTTTCATAGCGGTTAACCTGACTAACCCTTAAGTAGCTTCATCAATATTTCATTGACCTGTGCTGGATTCGCCTTGCCTCTGGAAGCTTTCATCACCTGCCCAACAAAGAAACCGATCAACTTCTCTTTACCTGCGCGGAATTGCTCAACCTGATTCGGGTTATTATCAACCACTTCCTGAATCATCGCCTCAATAGCACCTGTATCGGTAATCTGCTTTAAACCTTTTTTGTCGATAATGGCATCAACATCATCACCTTCACCCGTCCAGAGATCAACGAAGATGTCTTTAGCGATCTTTCCAGAAATGGTTTTATCACTGATTCGTTGAATCAAAACCGTCAACATCTCGGCAGTCACCGGTGCATCGTTAATGTCTTTCTCGTCTTTATTCAAATGCGCTGACAACTCACCCATTACCCAGTTAGCAGCCAGTTTAGACTCACCACAACCCTTGGCAACCACTTCAAAGTATTCCGCAACACCACGATTGGAACTCAGCTCGGAAGCATCCTTTTCAGACAAACCCAACTCATCCATAAAACGCTGTTTTTTAGCATCAGGAAGCTCCGGCAATGTGTTACGAACCTGTTCCAAAAACTCATCCGTTATATCGACAGGCAACAAGTCAGGACAAGGGAAATAGCGATAATCATTAGCCTCTTCCTTGCTTCGCATCGAGCGAGTCTCATGCTTATCAGGGTCATACAAACGCGTCTCTTGAACGACGGTGCCGCCTGACTCGATCAGATCAATCTGCCGTTCTACTTCAAAATTTATCGCGCGCTCTACAAACCGGAAAGAATTGAGATTTTTAACCTCGGCACGAGTACCAAACTCCTTTTGACCCACAGGACGCACCGAAACATTCGCATCACAACGAAAAGAACCTTCCGCCATATTGCCGTCACAAATATCCAGATATTGCACCAGCACATGAATCTTCTTCATGTAGGCAACCGCCTCTTTAGCGTTGCTCATTTCCGGCTCTGAAACAATTTCTATCAACGGCGTACCAGCACGGTTTAAATCAATACCCGTTAATCCCTGAAAATCTTCATGCAAGGATTTACCCGCATCTTGCTCAAGATGTGCACGGGTAACACCGACTCGTTTGGTTTCACCATTTTCCAGCGTAATATCCAGATAGCCTTTATCTACAATCGGCAAATCAAACTGACTAATCTGATAACCCTGTGGCAAATCTGGATAAAAATAATTCTTACGCGCAAATACTGAACGACTCGGCACAATCGCACCCAGCGCCAAACCAAATTTAACCGCCATACGAACCGCTTCTTTATTCAACACAGGCAATACGCCCGGCAAAGCTAAATCCACCGTACATGCCTGTGTATTAGGCTCTGCACCATAGGCAATCGACGCGCCTGAAAATAATTTCGATTTCGTAGCGAGTTGTGCGTGAATCTCAAGACCAATTACTGTTTCCCATGCCATGATCTTATCTCCTATTTGCTATGCGCTTTACTATATTTTGCGGGTGATTGCAGATGCCAGTTCGTCACTTGCTGTAACTGATGAGCAACATTTAGCAGCTTACCTTCTTCAAAGTAATTACCAATCACTTGTAAACCAACGGGCAAACCATTGGCTTGTTCCACAGGCAACGACATACCGGGTAAACCCGCAAGATTAAGTGCAATGGTATAGATATCGGAAAGATACATTGAAACCGGATCTTCTGTTTTCTCGCCAATTTTGAAAGCCGTCATCGGTGATGTTGGCCCCATAATGACATCTACCTGCTCAAAAGCCGCTTTGAAATCGTTAGAAATTAGCCGACGAATTTTTTGTGCTTTTAAATAATAAGCATCGTAATAACCAGCGGATAAGGTATAGGCACCCACCATGATTCTGTTCTTCACTTCCGAGCCAAACGCTTCACCACGTGAACGCTCATACATATCCGTTAAATCTTTCGGGTCTTCGCAACGATAACCGTAACGCACACCGTCAAAACGCGACAGGTTAGATGAACATTCCGCAGGGGCAATAACATAATAAGCAGGAATCGCCAGATGTGTATTGGGAAGGCTGATTTCAACCATTTCCGCACCCAATTTTTTATACTCTTCTATGGCAGCTTGAATACTCTTCTCAACATCCGCTTGCAGACCTTCACCGAAATATTCTTTTGGTAAGCCTACTTTCAAGCCTGTTAACGGCTGAGATAGCGGCTCAGACAAGTTGGCGTAATAATCAGGAACGGCACAATCCACACTGGTTGAATCTTTCTCATCGAAACCCGCCATTTCACCAAGCACTAACGCACAATCTTCAGCGGAACGACCTAGTACACCGCCTTGATCTAAACTAGAAGCAAAGGCAATCATGCCCCAACGGGAGACACGACCGTAAGTCGGTTTGATACCCGTTAAACCACACATTGAAGCGGGTTGACGAATCGAACCACCCGTATCCGTTGCCGTTGCAATCGGTGCTAAACGCGCCGCAACTGCTGCCGCACTGCCACCTGATGAACCTCCCGGAATGCGCTGCAAATCCCAAGGGTTTTTTACCGGGCCATAAAAGCTGGTTTCATTGGATGACCCCATAGCAAACTCATCCATATTGAGTTTCCCCAGCATAGGCATACCTGCGTCAGCCAGTTTTTCAATAACCGTGGCATTGTAAGGCGCGATAAAGTTATCCAGCATTTTAGAACCACACGCCGTTCGCACACCTTCAGTACAAAAAATATCTTTCTGTCCAATCGGAATCCCGGTGAGTCTGCCTGCTTGACCCGCAGCAATCTGCTCATCCGCTTTATTCGCCATTGCTAATGCCTGTTCAGCAGTAACGGTGACGAAACTATTGATCTCACCATCATATTTTTCAATACGATCCAGAAAGTATTGAGTTAACTCAATACTGGAAATATCACCGGATGTTAATGCGGCTGATAGTTCAGCCAGTGATTTGTTATGCATAATTGATTTTTAGTTTTTTCTTTATATGATGGTGCAAAATAATAGTCTTATGAAATAATTTAATAGACGCAATTGAAATACTATTCAATCACTTGAGGAACCAGAAATAAGCCTTCTTCGATAGCAGGAGCATTCTGTAAAAGCTTTTCACGTTGATTGGTTTCTGTCACCTTATCCTCACGCAGACGCTGCGAAACATCCTGTGGATGCGCCATCGGCTCCACAGAATCAGTATCTACTGCATCCATTTGTGCGACTAAATCCAAAATCCCGGATAAGTTATCTGCATACGTTTGGATATTTTTTTGTTGTATGGAAAGTCGCGCCAGAAACGCAATTTTTTTGACTTCTTCGGCCGTCAAGGACATGGATTCATACTCCACTGTGTATTATCTATGAAAATGTGTATTATCTATGGGAAAATAGGCGCACAACTTACCATAGATATGCTATTGAGTCTTGCTCATTGGCTCATTGATTGGTACATTACGCACGTAAAATATTTCTACAGATACTTTATCATGGGTTTATATAAATTCACGTGTAGTCAGTCACAACCCACTGAAAAATAATAATTGGATTAACCACAATGTTCAAAACCATATCCGGACTTTTCTCAAACGACATTTCCATTGACCTAGGCACCGCAAATACCTTGATTTATATGCGTGGCAAAGGCATTGTTCTTAACGAACCTTCAGTGGTAGCGATTCGCCACGACAGAGGAACAGGAACCAACAAAACGGTTGAAGCCGTGGGTATGTCAGCCAAAAAAATGCTCGGCAGAACCCCCGACAACATTACCGCTATTCGCCCGATGAAAGACGGAGTCATCGCCGACTTCACCTATACCGAAAAAATGCTTCAGCATTTTATGCGCAAAGTTGATACTGGTCGAATCTTCCGCCCCAGCCCACGTGTTGTTATCTGCGTTCCTTGCGGTGCTACGCAAGTTGAACGTCGCGCTATTAAAGATTCAGCCATGAGTGCTGGCGCACGTAAAGTATTCCTTATTGAAGAACCCATGGCCGCCGCTATCGGAGCGGAAATCCCTATTGATGAAGCAACCGGCTCTATGGTTTTGGACATCGGCGGTGGCACCTCAGAAGTAGCCGTTATGTCTCTACGCGGGATAGTATACTCATCCTCAGTGCGTATTGGTGGTGACCGTATGGATGAGGCAATCATCAGCTATGTGCGCCGCAACTATGGCATGCTCATTGGTGATGCCACAGCCGAGCGCATCAAGATGGAGATAGGTACAGCCTACCCCGGAAAAGATTTAATGGAAATCGAAGTCAAAGGTCGCAACCTGTCAGAAGGTGTGCCGCGTGGCTTCACCCTCACCAGTAATGAAATCCTTGAAGCATTGCAAGAACCTCTATTTGGCATTGTTAGTGCCGTGAAAACAGCACTGGAACAAACACCTCCTGAGCTAGGTGCCGATGTTGCAGACCGTGGTATTGTACTAACAGGAGGTGGTGCGCTGATCAAAGATCTGGATCGATTGTTGATGGAAGAGACCGGTATTCCCGTTATTATTGCTGATGACCCACTGACTTGTGTAGCTCGTGGTGGTGGACGTATTCTTGAAATGATGGATGACGGTGGTCTGGACTTCCTTGCTGCCGACTAACATATGGCTGAGGCGCAAGCCTCAGTCATCTCAGCAAAAATTCTCAATATCAATGGATTATTAAAATAAAAGAACCCCATGCACACCAAGGATTCGTCTACAACAAAAATATTGCACTTTGTTGCCTTTGTGCTCGCATCATTAGTACTTCTTACTGCTGATCATCGTAAAGCCATTCCAGCGGCGCGTACAGGATTGAGCATTATCGTCTATCCGCTCCAGGTATTGGTTGATTTGCCTTACCGGACGACCCAAACGGTTCGTCAGTTTTTCACCTCGCACAAAACATTGAGCGATGAAAATAAAGAACTCCGTAGACTGGTTACTATTTACTCTGCAAGAGATCAAAAATACCGCTCCATTGCGGCTCAGAATGAACGCTTACGTGAAGCGCTCAACACGGCAAAGATCTTCGATGAATCTTACCTTCTCTCCCATATCCTTAGTGTGGATACCGATCGTTTTCGACAAACAGTGACCATCAATAAAGGCACTAAACAGGGAGCTTATGAAGGCCAGATAGCACTATCTGGTAATAGTATTTTTGGACAAGTTATCCACGCTTCTACTCGGTCATCTGTCATCATGCAACTTTCTGATCCAAAACATAGCATCCCAGTACGCAATGCTCGCACCGGTGAAAAAGCATTAGCAGTCGGTACGGGAGTCGTCAATATTGTCAGCCTGGAACATATTGAGAATATTGAAGATATTAAAACCGGAGACCTCTACCTCAGCTCCGGCTTAGGATTGCTGTTTCCACCTGACTTCCCTGTCGCGGTGGTACAAAAAAAGCACTATAATCCCGCAGACTCCATGACCACTATATCTGCCACTACTGTGACCGACTTTAATCGTACCCGAGAGCTATTGCTCATCTGGCAAGCCGAAAAAACTGCTGAACAGCAAAAGAACTAGGGGTTGATATGGAACATCTAACCTTGCGTTTTCCTGGTGCTATCCTGCTATCTATCTTCATAGCCCTTATCTTGAGCATTGTTCATTTACCCAGTGCTTTACAAACATGGCGACCTGAATGGGTTGCCTTGGCTATTATTCATTGGGCTATATTGTTTCCACGAGAAAGCAATTATCTGGTGGCCTGGACTTCAGGTTTGCTACTTGACGCATTATGGGGAAATATCCTGGGGCAACATGCACTTGGTTTTGTCATTGTTTTGTTCATCACTATTCGCATGAGTGAACGTATTACACCCAAAACCCTGTTTCAATATTTTTTCCTGGTTTTTATCGCTTTAGGGTCTTATTTACTCGTCAACCTATGGATTCTCGGTCTTACCAAAGACAAACCCAGCGATTGGTCATACTGGTTCCCACTGCTCAGTAGCTTACTAATTTGGCCCTTCGTACATGGCTTACTCAATCAATTACATGTGACTAGAAAAGGGCTTTAGGCCGTCTTTTTATATCTACATTATGCTATGATTCGCGCCTAGCTTAACTTAACTTAACTTAATTTTCTTTATACAACTAAAACCGAGGTGGCAGCATGGGATTTCTTGCAGGCAAACGCGCTCTTATAGTAGGGGTCGCTAGTAATCGCTCTATCGCTTATGGCATCGCAAAAGCCATGCATCGACAAGGTGCAGAACTGGCATTTACCTATCAAAACGACAAACTTAAAAAACGAGTAGAGAAGTTTGCTGCAGAATTGGATTCTTCAATTATTATTCCATGTGATTTGGGAGAAGACGACAATATAGAAGCCGCTATCACCGAATTAAAACAAAGCTGGGACAACATGGATATCGTCATCCACGCCGCAGCTTTCGCCCCTAAAGAAGAGCTTAAAGGCAGCATTGTTGACAATACAACACGGGGTGGCTCTATCATGGCACATGATATTAGTGCCTATAGCTTTCTTGCCTTGGCTCGCTATGCCCGCCCTATGCTCAACGAAAACGCAGCACTACTCACCTTAAGTTATTTGGGTGCTGTTGCCGCTATCCCGAACTACAATGTAATGGGTATGGCAAAAGCCAGCCTTGAAGCCGCTGTGCGTCTCATGGCATCTGATTTAGGCCCTGATAGCATTCGTGTCAACGCAATTTCTGCTGGCCCTATTCGTACCTTAGCAGCTGCTGGCATTGCAGATTTTCGTAAAATGCTGGATCACGTTGCCAGCAATGCGCCTTTGCGTCGCAACGTAACGATTGACGAAGTGGGTAACGCTGCGGCTTTCCTATGCTCAGACCTTGCCAGTGGAATCACCGGTGAAATCACCTATGTTGACTCCGGCTACAGCACCGTTGGCATGTCAGGATATGGAGAGGAATAAGGATTAAAGAGGTTTTTGCAGTAGGGTGGGAGAATCTCACCCTACTAGTATTCAAGCAAAAATAATCAGTTAAAAAGAAAAGGGCGATTTCATTCCACTAGAAAAGGGACTCATACTAAAAGGTGATGACCCCCCAAACCCTCCGCCCATGGGGCTCATAGGATTCATAGAACTCATTGGGCTGAATGGCGAGCCAAACCCCATCGGACTCATGGGGCTCATAGGGCTCATAGGGCTCATAGGTGAACCGAATCCCATAGGACTCATTCCACCACCACCCATTGGGCTCATTGAACTAAAAGGACTAAAGCCTGAGCCAAAACTACTCATACCAGGAAAGCCACTACTTCCGCCTCCTGAGAAAGGTGAAAATCCTGAACCGAAACCCTTACCAAAGCCAGGAAAACCAGAAAAGCCGTTTTGCATGCGCCCCTTATTCATGGGGTAATAACTATTACCTGCATAACCTCTGCCCGCATAAGGATTCCCATAAGAATAAGCCGGATACCCCTGCCTCGCGCCATAAGCTCCATAACCCTGTTGTCTTGCATATGGATTAGCATAGGCCTTATTGCCATAGGGTGACTGATAACCCCCATATGGATTAGCGTAAGATCTGGGGTATTGAGATCCGTGGCAGTCGCCATTCGACCCCACCATTTTTTCCATCCAGTGCATAGGCGTCCATTCAGGCCAGTTGTTACAACCATTGCCGGAACGATTACCACCCCAACTGTTACTTCCGAATTTATTCCCCCATTTACTCCCGCCCATGTTACCAAAAGGCGTAGCATTCAACTGCGAGGAGGTAATGAACAATCCTAATATAAATACAAATGATTTTTGCCAGCTTTTCATGAAGTTCCCCTCTACTATGTTTCAGAATCTATGTATTTACTCTAGCACATATGAACACTTCCATGATAAATATCACAAACAAACACGATGATGTTACTAATATCTCAGTAACAGTGAATGCCTTATATCGTGTTCTGCTCACCCACTATTCCTTTGTCCTAATAAAAGATAAAAAACGTCCTATGCTAATAACGTAATGAATTACTATTTGGCGATAGATCAGGGCACACATGCAAGCCGTGCCATTTTATATAATGAGACGGGGCAACTTATCTCTAGCCAGGTTGAGCCTGTTTCATTATCGCGCCTTGAGAACGGACATATTGAGCAGAATGCTTTAGAGATTGTTCATTCGGTTAAAAAAGCATTAAAGACTTTGTTAAAGGGTCTGGAAACAGATATACAGAAAAACATTAAGGCGTGCGGTATTGCTTGTCAGCGTTCCACTGTTGTCGCTTGTAATCCTCAGGGACTACCGTTAAGCCCCGCCATTAGCTGGCAGGATGTACGTGGTGATAGCTATCTTAACCCATTACCACTCACAGCCGAACGAGTCCAGCAGACCTCTGGTTTGCCGCTCTCACCTCATTACGCGGCTAGTAAATGCCGCTGGCTACTTGATCACCATCCTCAAGTAAAAAAAACACCTATAGATCATCTGTATCTAGCTCCGTTATCCAGCTTCCTGTTGTTACACCTTGTCCAGTCCAGCCCGTTTGTTATTGACCACAGCCATGCACAACGTATGCAACTCATGGATATTAAAACCCTTGATTGGTCGGATGAGCTTATCCATGCTTTTGGAATACCTCGACGTTGCCTACCCGTCTGTAAACCTATGTGTGATGACTATGGCCTACTACTTGATACTAAAATCCCCATCACCGCTATGTGTGGTGATCAAAATGCAGCACTGTTTGGCAGTGGTGGTTTAACCCACGAAACAGCACTGATTAATCTCGGTAGTGGTGCTTTTGTGTTACGAAAACTCACCACATTTAAAAAATCTAAGCGATTGCTCTCTGGCATTGCTTATTCAACACCCAAAAGCTCAACCACTGAATACCTAAGAGAAGGCACTATTAATGGTTGCGGAAATGCACTTAGCTGGTATCAACAGCAATTGGATACTGAGGGTTCTGCGGATGTAAATAATTGGAGAGATCAATTACCGCTTTGGCTCACTGAAATCGACAACCCTCCCCTTTTCATTAACTCAGTAGGAGGTTTAGGTAGCCCTTGGTGGTCTAACCAAATAGAACCTCATTTCATCCCTCAACAGGATATTAATGAAAGTATTAGTGAGAATATTAGTGCAAAGAGTGTTGCCATTATCGAGAGCATCGTCTTTCTGATTCAGGACAACCTCAATCTAATGACTCAAGAGCACCCAATAACATTACTAAAACTTAGCGGTGGCTTATCTCAACTGGATGGTCTCTGTCAAAAAATGGCAAATCTCAGCCAAATACCTGTGCAGCGTTTGGTTGACAAGGAAACTACAGCCAGAGGTGTAGCCTGGCTGGCAAGTGGAAAAAACACCGCTTGGCCTATTGCTGATGACGGCTGCCTCGAATCTATTTTTGAACCTACTTTCGAACCTACTTTCGAACCTACTTTTGAACCTATTAAAGATATGGGCTTAGACAATAGATACCAGCAATTTCAGCATCAACTCTCTCGGTTACTTGAGCTTGCCGCCCCATGAATATTCTGTCAAAACTGGTAGCCCACCGAGGAGACATGACACGCTACCCCGAAAACACGCTACTTGCGTTGAGCAACGCGTTGCAACTCGGCGCTCATATTGAATTTGATCTACAGATGAATGCTGATCATGATTTTATCGTTATTCACGATGAAAACTTTAAACGCACCGCAGGCATTAATATCCATGCATTAGAATCCAGAACAAACGATTTAAGCTCCATTAGTGTTCACCAACCCGATTTTTTCTTACAGCAGTATTTTCCTCAGCCCGTTCCTCTGCTAGAGGATGTCTTGAACATGTTATCTCGTTATCCTGAAGCCAAAGCTTTTATAGAAATAAAGACAGAAAGCCTATATTACCGTGGAGTTGATTCGACCATGCAACCCTTATTAAAGAAGCTCAAGCCATACACCGCACAATGCATACTGATCTCATTTGACTTCGATGCTATCGCTTATGCTAAAATATACAGCAATTTATCCGTCGGCTGGGTATTAAAAAAGTACAACCCCTCTTACTTAAAATGGGCTAAACAGCTCCAGCCTGATTACCTAATTTGCAATCAGCGGAAAATCCCTGTCGACAACGCACTTTGGACAGGAAACTGGCAATGGATGTTGTATGGCATTCTTGATAGCAAAAAAGCCCTTCAATATATCCAACAAGGGGTTAGCTATATTGAAACAGGGGATATCGAAGGCATCATACGATCGCTACAGGGTTCGCGGAATGGATAGGAATAGGTAATGAACTGCGATCTCGTTGTCATTGGTGCTGGCATTCAAGGCGCTGGAGTAGCACAAGCCGCTAGTGCTGCCGGATATCGTGTCATCGTGCTAGAACAATATGCACAACCGGCACAAGGTACGTCGAGTCGCTCTTCAAAACTGATTCATGGTGGCTTGCGCTATCTTGAAACGGGTCAGTTTTCATTGGTAAAAGAATGCCTTTTTGAACGTGCAAGGCTTTTGCAAAATGCACCACACCTTGTAAAACTAGTACCTTTTTATATCCCCGTTTATAAAAATAGTCACTATAGTTCACTAAAGATAGCCGCTGGACTTAGTTTTTATTCACTCATTAGCCTTAAACCTTTTCGAAGAATACCCAAGAAAAGCTGGTCATCACTTGATGGCTTACGGCAAGAAGACTTAACCGCCGTCTATCAATACTATGATGCACAAACTGACGATGCCAAATTAACCCGGGCAGTGTTAGCGTCGGCCGAAACTATGGGAGCGCAAACACTCTTCAACAGTACTTTTGTGACCGCTGAAATAGAAGAAAAAAGTTGCACGGTTCATTATCAACATAACGGAGAAGATAAGGCTCTCAACTGCCACGCTATTGTTAATGCCGCAGGCCCTTGGGTGAAACACATAGTGGACAAGATTCAACCCCAACATCCCCAGCAACCTCAACCCGACATAGAACTCATACAAGGCACACATATCGAACTTCCTGGCAACCTGCCTCAAGGGGTTTACTACCTGGAAGCTCCGCAGGATAATCGCGCTGTCTTTGTTATGCCATGGCAAGACCATATACTCATCGGAACCACCGAAACACCCTACATAGGAGACCCTGCAAAGGTTGAACCACTTGAAGCTGAAGTTGACTACTTACTAGATGTTTACAATCATTACTTTGCGCAAAACCAAAGCCTAGCACTGAAAAAAAGTGACATCATTAATGCCTTTACTGGCTTGCGTGTACTACCTCAAGGGACTGGGAAAGCGTTTACTCGACCAAGAGACACGCTGATCGTGGGCAACTCGAATACCCCAGCAAGGTTTTTGACATTGTACGGAGGAAAACTCACTGCCTACCGAAGTACTGCCGAACAAGTTTTAAAAAAACTTGCTGCTGTCCTACCTATCGCTAAGTTCCAGGTTAATACTCAAACACTATCCTTAAAGACATAATACTGGAAACAGGAGTTTCCGGCATGGGTTCCCAAATGAGAATTTGGGAACCCATTAACTATCAATTGTCTCAAAAGTATTGGCATGTAGAGCTTGTGACTAATTTGCTATGTAAATACTTGAGTTCTCGTTCCCAAACTCCCGTTTGGGAACACAGTGCAAGAAATTCCATTTCGATTGCAATCAAGATGCTTAAGATTTCACTAAAACAGTATTTAATACACACACAATCACCTTACTACGAAGCCACATAGCTCGTATTCAGCCTAGAGTAAGACAAAGATGCTAGGTTCTTTTGCCAAAGGATCCTTTTAGGAATTTAATAATAATTAAAACAAGGCTGAGCGCTTATGACCACCAATGTTCTAGATCGACAAGAGATTGCAATAAAACAACCACCTGAACATATTCGCAACCAAATCAATAGTTTCATTATCACAGCAACCATTGATGCTAAAAAAATAGATCACTTTATCAAATATATCAATACTTTTGAGATTCTCGAACAAGCCACTATTTCACCGAAGAATAGAAGTGTGCAGATAAAAATTCAAACCACTAATGAAAAGCTAGACAGCTTTGTTTTGCTAGGAGTACATCACTATCCTGATGTACAAAAGGTTTCTATCAAACTATCCTGAGACTGAGTTTAAAAATAGCTAAATGCTTTTATCGAGGGTTTCTGACAGGGATATCAAAATGGCGCACCCGATGCGATTCGAACGCATGACCTTCGGCTTCGGAGGCCGACACTCTATCCAGCTGAGCTACGGGTGCTTATAAGGGATACTATTGATCAAGTGGCGAGTATAGCGATAATATTCTTTATTGTCATTCGTCACTTTAGCTCT
The DNA here is from genome assembly GCA_965224605.1 of Thiotrichaceae bacterium. Lineage (GTDB taxonomy): Bacteria > Pseudomonadota > Gammaproteobacteria > Thiotrichales > Thiotrichaceae > HyVt-477. The sequence continues at coordinate 66,959 of CBDCZP010000002.1, read as the reverse complement.
CAACAGTTAACTTACTTATTCTATCACCACTTATAAATCAATCCCTTTCTGTGCTTGTATGCCGCTTTTATAAGCATGTTTTACATCCACTATCTCTGAGACTGTATCAGCCATTTGTTTAAGCTCGTCGCTGGCTCCTCTACCTGTGACGACAACATGTTGCATGCTAGATCGAGCTTGAATATCAGCTAATACCGAGTCGCTATCTAGATATTTATAGGTTAGTAAATACGTTAGCTCATCCAGTACGACCAAATCATATTCATCATTTGTTAACATTTTCCTAGCTATTTCCCAGCCTTTCACAGAGGTTGCAATGTCTTGTGTTCGGTCTTGAGTATCCCAAGTAAAGCCATCACCGAGCACATGCCAGTCTACATTCGGGTCGCGATTAAAAAAGGCTTCTTCGCCCGTATCCGTACGGCTTTTTATAAACTGACAGACACCCACTTTCATCCCATGACCAAGAGAGCGGCCCACCATGCCAAAAGCTGAGCTGGATTTACCTTTGCCGTTACCCGTAAGCACGAGTAACAAGCCTTTGCTTTGATCAGCTTTAGCAATACCCTCATCAATGATCTCTTTTTTACGTTCCATACGTTTCTTGTGTCGCTGGTTTTTGTCTGTCATAAATCCTTCTCTGAGTGATTGTTTTTTATAATTTTATTTATCAATGTGATTCGCATTATGTTTCTCATTACAAATAGTCTTACCATGAGCTAGTACACTGTATTGGTTTACACCTTTAAAAATACACACTATCTGCATATATTATTCACTAGTTTTGCATGTAAGTCTGTCACACTGAACTTATGATAAGCAATAAACATATATAGATTGAGTTGGTGTTAATGGTTACAGTCTATCTATTGGCCTTTATTCCTCAGGAGCTGGCTCGTGATCTATTTGTGCATTATTTTATGTGGAAGCTAACATGAATAAAAAGATTCTGGTGGTTGATGATGATCCACATATTCGTGAGGTCATTAGCTTTGCGTTAGAAAAAGCGAATATGTCTGTGCAAATAGCGAATGACGGTGTGCAAGCATTGCACACTTTTGCGAAACAACCTGCTGATTTAATAGTACTGGATATTAATATGCCAGAAATGGATGGATTGGAGTGTTGCCGCGAGATTCGTAAGACTTCTGATGTCCCCATTTTATTTTTATCGTCTCGTGATGATGAGATTGACCGCATTCTGGGTTTAGAAATTGGTGGGGATGATTATGTCACCAAACCTTTTAGCCCACGAGAGTTAGTCGCTCGGATTAACGCTATTCTCAAACGCACTCAAAAACAAAACACCACCCAAGCAACAACCGACCATGTCCTGAAAGTCGGACGATTACGCATGGATATAGAACAACATGCAACATGGTGGGATCAAAAAACTATTGCACTAACAGCAACCGAGTTTGCCATTTTGGCACAGATGCTACGTCAGCCACAGCGCGTGTTTAGTCGTGATGTGATTATGGATGGAGCCTATCAATACAATGTGCATGTCAGCGACCGAACCATTGATAGTCATATTCGACATATTCGCGCTAAATTCAGCAAGGCGGGTGGTGATGCGATTATCGAAACATTGCATGGCGTAGGCTACAAACTGAGCACTTGCAGATAGCCTTATGCGGATTAATGCCCACCCTCGATTAAGACGGCTCTTTAAACTACGCACCATTTTATTGGTTGTTATGCTTTCTGTACTGTTCCTGCCCCTGGGTAGTATTTATTTTCTACGTTTTTACGAAAATGATCTGGTGCGCAAAACTGAACTTGAACTCATTAGTCAATCTGCTGCTCTAGCGGCAACGTATCGTCTGTTGATTAATCAAAATCATCTTGATCCTGCTCCTTATTTACCTGTTGTTCCAACGCTTGATTTATCCTCAAACCCTATACTTCCACGTCGACCTGTAGCGCAACTAGCTAACACGCCTCAACATCCGTTAATCATGCAAGCTGCAAAGCAAATGCAATCCATCCTCGCAGCAACCCAGCAAGTTACTTTATCCGGGATGCGCTTGTTAGATGCCAATGGCGTGGTCATTGCAGGGAAAAATGAAGTAGGCCTCTCCTTGGCACATATTAAAGAAGTGCGGCAAGCATTAAAGGGAGAGTATTCTTCTGTGATTCGTGAGCGTATTTCTGATGAACCACCACCCCCCATTGCCTCCATTAGCCGAGGTACCAAGATACGCATTTTTACGGCATTTCCTATCATTGATGAAGGTCATGTTTATGGCGTTATCTATTTATCTCGTACACCACAAAATGTTCTCAAGCGCCTTTATGCCAATAAAAAGAAAGTGTTCTTCCTGTCTTTTTTGATGCTCGGTTTGACTGGCGTGTTAGCGTCTTTTATTTCCTCGCGGCTTTCTCGCCCTATTCGTGAACTCATTGAACAAACTCAACAAGTCACCAGTGGTGAGCTTGAAACGGTTGATGTGTTGCGTCAACCAGGTACCTATGAGTTGTCGCAGCTTTCCAATAGCTTTGCCGAAATGTCAAAAACACTGCATGAACGTACAACGTATATTGATAGATTCGCCTCGCATGTGTCACATGAATTCAAAACTCCGCTCACCTCTATGCAAGGGACTTTAGAGCTTTTAGAAGAGCATATTGATGATATGCCGCTGGAGCAACGCAGACGTTTCCTCAATAATTTGCAAGAAGATACCCAGCGACTCAAGCGACTAGTCAATCGTCTATTGGAACAAGCGCGAGCTGATTCCACACAGGTATCATCAGAAACCAGCAACCTGGCTCAGGTTTTAGAACAGATGGAATCACGTTTTTCCGATACTTCGTTACAACTTAACTATCAGCAGAGTGAACTAGATGTCTCGGTTAAAGTTACCGCTGACTCGCTCAAGATCATCTTTAACAACTTGTTTGATAATAGCTTGAAACATGGAGCTGATGCGATAGAGATTACCGCCAACCAAGAAAACGAAGAACTCATTCTTTACATACAAGATAATGGTTCAGGTATTTCGGCAGCTAATCGAAAGCGTATTTTCACACCCTTTTTCACCACCCGACGGGAAAAGGGTGGAACGGGTTTAGGATTGGGGATTGTAGAGTCGTTACTAAAAGTCTGGAACGGAGAGATCGAGCTGCTTGAATCTGATCTTGAGTCAAATCCTAAGTCAAATCCTAAGTCTGGTCCTAAGCCTGATAAAGGCGCTTTATTTAAAATTCGTTTGTTTCTAGAACAAATTCAATAGTAGATCGACATTCAGTTAATTGTAAATATGAAGCACCGATAACCACAACAGCGCTGACTCTCTTACATGCCGCTGTGTACGAATATAAACTTTCCGTAGCATGGGAATATCAGTTGAATGTGTAATCTGAATAGCATTGGCTGGAAACACCATCCCTTCCACCTTGAGCTTTCTGCATTGGTACGCAATCCTCGCCAAATGATATTCTTGGGAGACAAAGATGAGTTTTCGATTATCCGGATACTGTTTTATCTCATACCTGCAACTATCCGGTGTACGTTCTGCACGCGTATCCATTTCAATACGGTTTTCGGGTATGCCTTGGCTAAGTAGATAGGATTTCATAATCTGACTGGCTTTTGCCATATTTGACACCACGATTTTATCGGCTTTGCCCTGTCGAATAATAGCGATACCTGTTTCTAGTCGTTGTTTGAGTAAATCAGAAATTTGACCTTTACGAACCAGAGTGCCAAAAATAATGACCGCATCGGCATGATCCAGCTGGCTAACATCCGTTTGTGTAAGATAGAGCTTTGTATGTACTGTTGCTAGAAATAAAGGCAACCAGAACAGGATCAATAACCAGAATAGAAATTTAAGCCCTTTTTTCATATACTTCCTCACAGACTAGTCTGTGGAATTTTAGTCACAGCTTGAGTGGTGACAATGAACTACATTAAATCGCGCGTTCCGCACCCTTCGACAAGCTCAGGGTACTGCTATGCAGCGCCCAGAGCCTGTCGAAGGGTCGGCAAAATGGCACCAACATCAAATACTTCACAAAGTGCTTAGACAAGTGGATAATCTGGAAAAATTTATCTAACTCTATCCAACTGCTGAAAAGAATAATCGTAAGTGTTGCGTTCATCAGCAAGATGATCTTCCTGAAAAACCGTTTCCCATTGTGCCGCAGCGTGATAATCAGGGAAAAAAGCATCGCCTTCTATGTCAGCATCTACTTGCGTTAAATACAACCTATCCGCATAGGGCAAGAAGAGTTCGTAAATAAGCGCTCCACCAATCACCATGACTTCAAGTTCATCTTTCACCAAATCAATGGCAGCTTCAGGTGAATTCACCACATCACAACCAGCAAGGCGTAAATTTTTATTGGTTGAGATAATAATATTCTGGCGACCAGGAAGTGGTTTGCCTATGGATTCATGGGTTTTTCTACCCATGAGGATGGGTTTTCCCAGCGTTGTTTTTTTGAACCAGGCTAGATCTGCCGGAAGGTGCCATGGTAGCTGGTTTGCTATGCCGATAACTCGGTTATGAGCCATACCTGCAATCATGGATAACACTATTTGACGACTCTCAACTTAGGTCGCTTATCTTTCTTTGGCTGGGGTGGTGGTTCTTCGGGGCTACCGTCAGGAAAGTCAAAACCATCCTCGTCTTTGAACATGGTGCCTTGTCCATTTTCCTTCGCATAGATGCCTAATACAGCCTGCATGGGAATATAGATACTAAAGGGTGTTCCACCAAACCTTGCATTAAACAAGACTTCTTCGTTGTCTAATACTAAATTTTGAATAGCCGAGGGGTTCAGATTAAGAATGATTCTGCCATCCTGCACATATTGCGTCGGGATATTAATGCCTTCTACTTCGGCGTCAACTAGCAAATGAGGGGTCATACCGTTATCAAGCAACCAATCATAAATAGCTCGAAGCAGATAAGGTCTACTGGGTGTCATACTCATATCCTTATACCCCACAGGTTCTATACATCCCTAAGGACGTATCGCTTTTTCCGCGGCCGTTAGGCTTAACTGGAAGGTATCTCGGGAGAACACACGATCCATATAGTCACGAATAGGCTTGGCTTCTTTGCCATCAGGTAGATCAATGCCGTACTTAGGCAGGCGCCATAGAATCGGAGCTATCGTACAATCAACCAAAGTAAAGTCATCACTGAGGAAGAAAGGCTTCACTGAGAATACTTCGGCAGCTGATAATACGCCATTACGCAACACTGATCTTGCAGAGTCTGCACGTTTTGCATCACCGGATTCAAGATCTTCAATCAGTGAAAACCAATCTTTTTCAATACGAAATAAAGCAAGTCGAGAATGCGCTCTTGAAACGGGATCAATCGGCAGTAAAGGAGGATGAGGGAATCGTTCATCCAGATATTCCATGATAATGCCGGAATCATAAAGCACCAGTTTACGATCAAGCAAACAGGGAAGTGCGCAATAGGGATTTAATTCTTCTAAATCTTCTGGAATATTATCAACATCGGTCTCAATAATATCAACCACGATATCTTTTTCAGCCAATACAATCCTTACGCGATGATTATCAGGATCATCAGGCACTGAAAACAAGGTCATGACAGAACGACGATTAGCTATTGCAGCCATTTAATACTCCCAAATGTAACGATTATCTGTAGCCGATTGTTCGGCGTATTTCAACGCTTCAAGCGAACAGCGTTATACAGGATTACAAACAAAAAAGCTACTCCGAATACACGGAGTAGCTTTTTATCACGAAAAACTCTGGTAATTAATGAATATCTTTCCAGAATTCCTTTTTCAGTAAATAAGCGAAGCCGATGAAAACCACTAGCAAAATCATGGCAAATATACCGTATTTTTTACGATGTAATTGCGCAGGTTCACTGGTATATGCCAAAAAGTTCGTGAGATCACGAACAACAATGTCATATTCAGCCACAGACATTGAACCTGGCTGGGTCAATTTTAATGTCTGGGTTTTGTGACCATTAGCTTCGTGTACTTCCAACTCCTGCCAACCTTGTAATTCCCAAAGTACGTGAGGCATACCCACATTCGGGAAAGCGGTGTTATTCACACCGACTGGACGCTTAGGATCAAGATAGAAACTTTTCAGATAAGTGTATATCCAGTCTGCGCCTCTTGAACGACCTACTAAAGACAAATCAGGCACAGGTGAACCAAACCAATTAGCCGCATCCTTTGCAGGAATTGAGCTATGCATCAATGAACCCAAATTGGTAGGCTTACCATCTTCATCCTTTGTGAAAACGAGGTTTTCAGCGACTAGCTTTGCATTAGCATCAGCCACCTTGTCAGCCTCTTCACCCGACATCCCTGTTTTAGCAGGAACGACTGGAAGACCAATATCAGTAGCCATACGATTATAGCGAGCCGCACTCAAATTGTGACAACCCTGACAATAATTCACAAAGTACTTAGCACCATTTTGCAGACTAGCTTGATCATGAAGATCAATATTCGCTGACTCCAGATGAATGCTACTGCTTGCTATAGCCGATACTGGAAGTAGCATTGCCGTTGCTAATGCGATTAATTGTTTTCTCATGATGTTACCCTTTCTGGAACAACTTTCTCAGCATTGAATGTTTTAAGCATAGGTAGTAGCAATGTTAGTGCTAAATAACCAATCGGGAAGATCCACTGCCAGATGATTTGCTCTGCGTCATCACCTGCTTCAGGATTGTATCTAACCCAGTCCATACCGATGATCACAGCAGACAGGATGATAAACCACATAAAGTATTTTGCTTTCCCTGGATAGCTATGAATCCACAATACGACAAAGAACATGAAGTAGATTTCTGTCATCCGCGTACCTAGCTCTTTAAGGAAAGGAATAACGGGTTTAACACCCAGATAACCTAATATGATAAAGACCAGTGCGAAGATTAGAACATTAATCGTGTGTGCCTTATTACGATAGCGCCATGACTTGATAGGGTTTTTATCAATCCACGGTAGTATCACTATCACAGCAATAGCGCCAAACATGGCTAAAGTACCTGCAAACGGTGTGATTGTTACTGCACGCAAGACTGTATAGAACGGCGTGAAGTACCAAACCGGTGCAATATGCTCAGGTGTCTTCAATGGATTAGCAGGTTCGAAGTTAGCATGCTCAAGGAAATAACCGCCCATCTCTGGAGAGAAGAACAGAATCGCAAAGAACGCTAACAAGAACACGCCGATGCCGACAATATCTTTTACCGTGTAATAAGGATGGAAAGGAATACCGTCAAGAGGAATACCTTTGTCATCTTTAAGCTTTTTGATCTCAACACCGTCTGGGTTGTTAGAACCTACCACATGCAATGCAACGATATGTACAAATACCAGCATAACCAACACTAACGGGAGCGCAGCAACATGCAGTGCAAACAGTCTGTTCAAGGTCGCATCAGCAATAACGAAGTCACCACGAATCCAGGTAGATAAATCAGCGCCAATGACGGGGACTGTATTAAACAGGTTGATAATGACCTGAGCACCCCAGAATGACATCTGACCCCAAGGTAACATGTACCCCATAAAGGCTTCTGCCATCAGAGCAAGATAAAGCCCCATTCCGATCAACCAAACTAATTCACGTGGCCCTTTATAGGAGCCGTAAATCAATCCGCGGAACATATGCAGGTAAATCACAATGAAGAATGCCGAAGCACCGGTGGAATGCATATAGCGTATAAACCAGCCACCGGGCACATCACGCATGATGTATTCGACCGAAGCAAATGCCATTTCGGCATCTGGCTTATAGTGCATCGTCAAGAAAATACCACTGATGATCTGGATAACCAGAACGATCAAGGCAAGAGAGCCGAAGTAATACCAAAAGTTGAAGTTCTTTGGTGCGTAGTATTCAGCTAAATGCTCATTCCAAACTTTAGTTAGCGGGAATCGAGCGTCTATCCAATTTAATAAACCTTGCATTATACAGCCTCCCCATTTTCGTCCAGACCGATAATAACGGTATTGTCATCCTTAAAAGAATAAACAGGAACTTCCAGATTGGTTGGTGCGGGTACATTTTTATAAACACGACCCGCCATATCAAACCTTGAACCATGACAAGGACAGTACCAACCGCCCTTCCAGTCTTTGCCACCCAAATCTGGCGCACCCAATTCAGGGCGGAAAGTCGGTGAACAACCAAGGTGAGTACAAATACCAATTAACACTAAGTATTTTTCTTTGCCTTCACGAGTACGTGCAGAATTCTGCGCGTAAGCAGGTTGTTGCTCAACTGCCGATGCAGGATCACGCAACAAGTTTTCAACACTTGATAAGTCATCTAGCATTTGTTGAGTACGATTAACAATCCACACTGGTTTTTTACGCCAAATAACACGAACAAGCTGCCCTTCCTGGACTTTGCTCAAGTTGATTTCAACTGGCGCACCTGCTGCTTTAGCACGCTCACTCGGATTCCAAGAAATCAGAAAGGGAGCTGCCGCTGCCGCTGTACCTACGGCACCAACCACGGAGGTTGCACCGATTAGGAAACGACGCCGTCCCTTATCTACTTCAGAGTTTTCCATAGAAAATTACTCCCGAAAAAAATTTATAAAGCCAAATAAAAATTCGTTATACGCTAATGGCCATCTGCACTAGCTTTCACACAGGAACCCGTTTATGAATAAATACTTACGCACTCTTGTGTTGCGAGCGTAATTAGCCCGCACATAAAGCGCCATAGGATGTCTTAACAGGGGCTTAAGGTCAAGTAAAAAAGCACTCAATACCCCTATAGGAATAGTACAAACTGTTAATCAAACCAGCGCAAACAATATACAACTCTATGCCCAACTATACAGGGTTGGCTATTTCTATAAACTCATGTTCAATATCAAATTTCTTTGCCAAATGCTCCCCAAGCGCTTGAACCCCATAACGCTCTGTGGCGTGATGACCCGCTGATATATAATGAACACCCCATTCCCTTGCTTCATGCACCGTATTTTCTGAAATTTCACCACTCAAATACGCATCTACACCATGCAGCGCAGCTTGCTGAAGATATTTCTGCGCACCACCGCTACACCAGGCAATACGTTTGATATCATGATTCCCCCCAGAAATGATTAGTGGTTTTCGACCCAACACTTTTTCTACAAGACTAGAGAAGTCTTCCAAGCTACAGGAAGATTGCATTACCCCAAAATTCCCCACACCTTGATCATCCATCACACCTTCACTCACAAAACCCAGCAAGTCAGCCAATCTCGCGTTATTGCCCAATTCGTGATGCGCATCAAGTGGAAGATGATAGCCCAGCAGACTAATATCATGCTTGATTAGCTTACGGATACGCCGACCTTTCATGCCAGTGAGACAAGGGTTTTCCCCATTCCAGAAATAACCATGATGTACAAGAATGGCATCAGCACCCTGCACTATTGCAGCATCAATTAAAGCCTCAGATGCGGTAACTCCGGTCACTATTTTTTTGACTGAATCCTTACCCTCAACCTGCAAACCATTGGGTGCATAATCTTTAAACTCACTAATACGTAATAATTGGTTAGTATAAGAAACAATATCTTGCAAAGTCGCCATGGAGTATTCCTATCCTAATCACATTAAAAACACTATTCTAACGCAGTTATTTAAGTATTGTCAGCGAATGAACAAGGAGCCTTTACTATGCCTTTAATCAATATTGAAACCAATCAAGCCCTGAAAGATGAAGCCATATTGAAGGAGTTATCACAAACCGTTGCCACGATACTGGGAAAACCCGAAAGTTACGTTATGCTGAAATATAGACACAACGAAAACATGCTATTTGCTGGCAATAGCGAACCACTTGCACATATACAACTAAAAAGCTTAGGATTGCCTGAAGATCAAACAGGAGCGTTTTCTACCGCTCTTTGCAATGCTATTGAGAAACACTTCTCAGTATCCCCGGAACGGATTTATATTGAGTTTTCTAGCCCTGAGCGGCACATGTGGGGATGGAATAGCTCTACGTTTTAGTTATGCTCACACAACAGCAAAGAACTGCATTACCCATCCAGTCCACACCTTACATTTAGCCACCGCACTCTTTGCAGAATGACCTTTTCAATTCTCTCCATGACTATTGCATAATCTGAAAAAACTTGATTCTCTGCAAGCTTCGCCCTGTTTTCTTCTATCTGTTGAATCAACTCTCTAGCTTCACGCTGTAGCATCTTAAAAGGCACCTGAATATCGACACAGTAACTTTCCCAGTGTCGTTTCATCACCCATTTTGGGCGATTCTCACCTCCAACTTTCATACTTAAACGCAGATTCAAATCAGCGTAAATTGCAGTAGAAAGCACATCATAAAAAGGACTAACGACACATTCTGACTGATAGAGAAATGAAATATTCTTCCCATGTGCATCCGCATTGCCAATGAGATAATTAAACAGAGTCCATTGCAGTAATTTTTTCTTATCAGCCGCGGGACGTGAACTGAACTTAACAATCAACTCGGAGCATTCAGCAAATGAAGGGCCGCCTTCACTTTCATATTTATTAAAGGGCAAAATCCCTAACCCTTGACAAAAATCTTCTTGATGCAACCTTTGCTTATTAACCCTATCGTAGCGCTCCACCAAAAAACAATGCTTTCCCGAAATGCTAATCAACTCTGAATTTGCCACCTGCAAACCGCAAGCCTGCGCTAGTGCCATACAAAAAGCTTCATTAACCGCTAAATCAGGAATATCAAGACGATCCGGTTCAGGCTTTAAAATATGCGTGGAAGGCTCTTGACCTAATGGCAATGCAAATTGCTGATCAGAATAAATCAGCGGCAATTTACTTTGTGCCCCCGCCAGTGATAACCGCATACCTTCTTCTGCTACTAAAAAAGGTTGAGAGTCCAACTGCTTAATAACCTTTGCCAACTGCTCTTCTGACAAATTATATTGAGATTTAGAAACTTCAATCTCTTTATAAGGCCATTCAGGCGTTAAACTAATGGCTCCCGCCACTTCTCCCCCCATAGCCTCTAGAAAAGCAAAATCATTTTTTTCTGAGATACCCAAAGTTCTAGCTATTTTATTCCTCAAATCCCCCTCTGGAATTAAATTCGAGAAGAATGCATACGAAAATCGTTGTGAAAACGCTTCTGCTTGTAATGGCAACGAACAAGACAAAGCAAATGCCTTAGTGCTCTCTAACCAACTCGCGTCATATTGAAACTGATAAAGGTGCTCATTGTTCACAACAAGCTCGCCCACAAGCAATGACTGATAAGAAACATAAAGCCGCTTCATCGACCAATGCCCATTTTCAAACCCAAACCTGCCATCACAAGAAAGACCTTGTCCAATTGCACAGTCGGTTTACCATTCTCTAATTCCGAAAGGAAACGCACACCCACGCCAGTAAGTTCAGCTAATTCGACCTGAGTCAGCTTATCTTGTTTACGTTTATCACGAATGATAAGCCCTAATGCAGAAGACGAGTGGGCAATATTCCCGTCCAGTAATATTTTATTCTTTTCCATAGTGTAATGCACTTTATAACCCCTATCGGGATGATTATAGCTTAAAAGAAAGAAGTTGTTCCAGAGTTTTACCGTTAGGGATAAAAAAGTATACGTAACTTAGAAGTTATTCTCAGATGTTTTGGAATTCACATTACAGGCGAGTGGGGCAAATTACCGTTTTTCTGGCGGTAGGCTTGTTATATAGTTTCAATCCGCTCCCAGCGGTTAGGCTGGGAGATGCATTGGCGATTAGCTAAATACGCTATCGTCATGATGGTTTCAATCCGCTCCCAGCGGTTAGGCTGGGAGATGCCAGATGTAAAGTCAGGCTTAATCGAAAAGGTAAGTTTCAATCCGCTCCCAGCGGTTAGGCTGGGAGATGCACCTTCATCTCTCATAGTTAAAACACCATCATTTTGTTTCAATCCGCTCCCAGCGGTTAGGCTGGGAGATGCAAACAAAAAAAGCCTTAGTTAAAGGAGGTTGGGTGTTTCAATCCGCTCCCAGCGGTTAGGCTGGGAGATGCTCTATTTAATGCCCTGTATCAACATCCCGCTATTAGTTTCAATCCGCTCCCAGCGGTTAGGCTGGGAGATGCCAAACATATAGTAAACCATTGTTGACTAAAAATAGTTTCAATCCGCTCCCAGCGGTTAGGCTGGGAGATGCATCTGAAAGGAGCTGATCTGGAAGGAGCTTATCTGGTTTCAATCCGCTCCCAGCGGTTAGGCTGGGAGATGCATCTGAAAGGTTCTTGTCTGAAAGGAGCTTATCTGTTTCAATCCGCTCCCAGCGGTTAGGCTGGGAGATGCCCCCATCTTATCCAGCCATTCGCTGAACTTAGATAGTTTCAATCCGCTCCCAGCGGTTAGGCTGGGAGATGCGCTAACAACGGAATACAAGTTGTCCGAGATTAAGTTTCAATCCGCTCCCAGCGGTTAGGCTGGGAGATGCTCTGTAGGAGCTTCAACATTAATCCTATCTTGGATGTTTCAATCCGCTCCCAGCGGTTAGGCTGGGAGATGCTACTGGATGCTCATATACGCCTCACAATATGGGAGTTTCAATCCGCTCCCAGCGGTTAGGCTGGGAGATGCATTATCATACATCGCGTCGCATCACGCCATAGCAGTTTCAATCCGCTCCCAGCGGTTAGGCTGGGAGATGCGACTTATGACCCTGTAGAAGCTGCAATAGAACGGTTTCAATCCGCTCCCAGCGGTTAGGCTGGGAGATGCCGGGTTAAATGCTAATAACTTGTTGCCATTGCGGTTTCAATCCGCTCCCAGCGGTTAGGCTGGGAGATGCGCCGAAAGTTATAAATATGCTAAATGCAATGCATGTTTCAATCCGCTCCCAGCGGTTAGGCTGGGAGATGCACTCTAACCACGACACTCAAAACCCACGAGTGGTGTTTCAATCCGCTCCCAGCGGTTAGGCTGGGAGATGCAAGGAGCAGCTTTAAGAGCTGCCAAGAAAATATTGTTTCAATCCGCTCCCAGCGGTTAGGCTGGGAGATGCAAACAACGGAAAGGGTTATGACTGCTACAGCACAAGTTTCAATCCGCTCCCAGCGGTTAGGCTGGGAGATGCGTTTTATTAGCTCACACAAAAGGGAAGCCTTACGCGTTTCAATCCGCTCCCAGCGGTTAGGCTGGGAGATGCGGAGCTATATATCGAAGCTGACATTGTAAAAGGTGTTTCAATCCGCTCCCAGCGGTTAGGCTGGGAGATGCTTTGGCAATGCCGATGGCACTAGCAGCAGCGACAGTTTCAATCCGCTCCCAGCGGTTAGGCTGGGAGATGCCATTATCAACGTACTCTTCTCGTACATTTTCTTTGTTTCAATCCGCTCCCAGCGGTTAGGCTGGGAGATGCACGGGAAACGGTCAATTACTTGATCTTCCGTGAGTTTCAATCCGCTCCCAGCGGTTAGGCTGGGAGATGCATCTTGAGGAAGCACGTCAGAAAATGCAGGGAATGGGTTTCAATCCGCTCCCAGCGGTTAGGCTGGGAGATGCCTTAATACCGTGCCGATAGCCGCAAGATTAAAAGGGTTTCAATCCGCTCCCAGCGGTTAGGCTGGGAGATGCTAAAGAAGTGAACTATAAACAACTGATTAACTTAGTTTCAATCCGCTCCCAGCGGTTAGGCTGGGAGATGCATATGGATAAGTAACCAGTAATCAAATAAATAGAGTTTCAATCCGCTCCCAGCGGTTAGGCTGGGAGATGCGATACTTTATTTGGAAGCATTAATTCTGTATCTGGTTTCAATCCGCTCCCAGCGGTTAGGCTGGGAGATGCCAGCTATCCAATTAGCTGCGGGTGAAACCTCAACTGTTTCAATCCGCTCCCAGCGGTTAGGCTGGGAGATGCAATGTTTGCAGCAAGCAAGGCGTTTGCTATTGCTGTTTCAATCCGCTCCCAGCGGTTAGGCTGGGAGATGCGGTTTCAGATAATGCAAGGCCAGAAGTTTAAAATGTTTCAATCCGCTCCCAGCGGTTAGGCTGGGAGATGCATACTGGCCTGATAAAGAACCTAATGAATTCCTGTTTCAATCCGCTCCCAGCGGTTAGGCTGGGAGATGCAGTTTAACCTTGAGGGTCGAGTTGCTGCTGTACCGTTTCAATCCGCTCCCAGCGGTTAGGCTGGGAGATGCCGCCTGCCCGTTCGTGCTTGTTCCATACATACGATGTTTCAATCCGCTCCCAGCGGTTAGGCTGGGAGATGCGTTATTCAGTAGACTATTAACGATTCTCAAGCCTGTTTCAATCCGCTCCCAGCGGTTAGGCTGGGAGATGCGCTTTAGCGGTTAAGGTATGGGCTGATACTCAAGGGTTTCAATCCGCTCCCAGCGGTTAGGCTGGGAGATGCGAATCGTTTATTTAACTGTTCCGTGCGGTGAATTAGTTTCAATCCGCTCCCAGCGGTTAGGCTGGGAGATGCACCAAACGATTACGACCTCTTCTGCGTCAGTTTCTGTTTCAATCCGCTCCCAGCGGTTAGGCTGGGAGATGCATCATTAAAACGATCATCACCCAAAGACTCCATGTTTCAATCCGCTCCCAGCGGTTAGGCTGGGAGATGCAGTAATTGCTGGCAACCCTAGTGCTTTGGGTAAAGTTTCAATCCGCTCCCAGCGGTTAGGCTGGGAGATGCAATGATTTATCAACAGACCTTGCGCCAATTATAGTGTTTCAATCCGCTCCCAGCGGTTAGGCTGGGAGATGCACTGTAACGGGCGTTAAAGCTAAGGAAATTAGTGTGTTTCAATCCGCTCCCAGCGGTTAGGCTGGGAGATGCCTCATGCGCGCCTCTTGCGTCATCAAGGAAGTCGGGTTTCAATCCGCTCCCAGCGGTTAGGCTGGGAGATGCAGCCGAGCTGCACTGTAATGATAACCTGAATAAATTTTGCGGTGTAGCGCGAACTGGCTATTTGAGGTGGGATTCAGGTTTGTCATTTTCATTTTATTTCAAGTTTTTCTTGAGATTATAAGTACTTTACTTAGTCGCGAAAGGTACTGGGTTTTCCCCATCGCTTTAGGTTCGCGATTTTGCTTTTATCATCTAGCTAAAGTACCTACTAAATAATCAGTGGGTCTTCGAAGTTGGTTGCTTTGAATTTACCAAATTCTTTTATATGTTTTTCAACAGGTTCTATTAATCGGTATATCCTTAGATTATCCTCCTTTTCGTCTATTTCTGCCAGTAATTCCGCTTCTAATAATTCATAGGTTGCTTCATTAACTGTACATTCAAATACGGAGTATTGAACACGTTCGCCATAGTCCTGACAGACCTTGGCAATGCGTCTTAAACGTCGGCTACCTGCTGTTGTATCTGTACCGGAGATGTCATAAGTAATCAGTATTTTCATTAGTTTCCGGTTATTTATGTAGATAGGGAATGTAAGCCTCAATATCTCCGCGCAGATAGCGAGCCAGGATACGTGCTTGTATTAACGGTAATAATCCAATCTCTATATTCTGTTCTAACAAGGGATGATGGTACGTTTCTTTTTTGCGCTCCTGATAAGCGACCAGTAGTGTTTTTCTGCCTTTATCATTGAGCAGTACACTACCGCCTTCTCGATAGTCAAAATCTTTCTTGCGGATTTGACCCCGATTGATCAGTGTTAATGCTAACCGATCACCCAAGACAGCACGAAATTCTTCTAATAAATCTAGCGCCAATGCGTGTCGCCCAGGTCGTACGGCATGTAGATAACCCATTTGCGAATCCAGCCCAACGGTTTCCAGTGCGCTCCGGCAGTCATTGAGTAGCAACGCATACAAAAAGGAAATCAAGGCATTAATGACATCGCGTGGTGGTCTTCGACTACGTTTGGTGTATTTGAAATCTTCCCTCATGGCAGGTTTGATCATCTGATTAAACTGCTCAAAGTAGACCCGTGCAGCATCTCCTTCTAAGCCGCGAATGGAGTCTAGTGATTCTGCAAACTCAAGGTTGCGAAGATTAATTGCCAAAGCTTTGGCTGCTTTTGTCAGTGCTGTTTTATCCTCGTTATTCTTACTATCCCTCGCACTACGTTGTAATACCTGACGGCTATTACGAAGTTTTCCCGCTATAAAAGCTTTACTGATTTCTAAGGTGAACTCCTCATTGTCAGCAGCACGAAATTGCGCTTGTCTCAGTAATATATTGCCATTTACACCGCCCTCTACTCGTGCCTGAAAACGCCCGTATTCATTGAGCCAGACCACGGTTCGACCATCCTCGGCATTACGTGCCATCAGCGCAGCACTCATGCTCACTCGTCCAAGACAAACGATACTGCCTAAATGATGCAAAGGAATTTGCTTGGCTTTTTCCTTGTCGATCATAATCACTAAGGTTTCGCGCTCAAGCCGTAAATAGGCACCTTCTGTCATCACATAAAGTGTGTTAAGAGCTTGTCTCATCACTCGTCCCCTTCTGTATTAAACAGGTTCTTGCGTAGCTGATGAATACGCTCAGTGCTGGCGACCATATCGGGTTGGCAAGTTTGACGAAGTGAACAAGCTCGGCACAGCGCACGATCTTGCGTAGGTGCTGGCATCACACCAGAGGAGATCAGTTCATGGGTATCATGGATAAGCTGAATGGTGTGCTGACGTAATGCCTCGGTAATTTTCACAACACGCCGTCGGTGGCTTTTATGATGATATATCGCGCCTTCGGGGATCGTCTTCCCTGTCATTTCTTCCAGGCATAATGCTTGAGCCATTAGCTGCACATCATCATGCATCTTTTTCTGTCGACTGCCGTGTTTGTATTCGACTGGATAAGGCGTACCATCCGATAAGAACTCAACCACATCGGCTTTACCTGTTAATAAATATTTCTTGCTATAAAGGGGTAAGCTGCGCTCAATGTGAATACCTTCTTCAAAGCCATTTTCTCCACTGTCTACGCGCTGATGAGCCAAGTTACCTTTGATGGTAAATACATTATCCGTAAAAGTTTGCTCTTGGTGAATTAAGGCACACTGGCGTGGGCAATAGCTAAAATGCTGAAGCGCTGAGAGCATGATGGGTTGTTGGTTATCTGTCATTGTTGAGTTCTTTTATTGATAAACTGACCTTTATTGTTTAACATATAGGTTAAACTATTTATTAATCTATGAATTAAAGTTTGGAGTTCTCCCATGAGCCTAACCAGTCGAGACATTGTCCCCCTTAGTCAAATAAGAGCAAGATTTACCGAGCTTGCTGATCAAGTTTCTCATGGTCAGGAAAAAATCATTACTCGAAATGGTGAGAGCTATGTAGCATTAATTGATTCAAAAAAACTAGATTATTATCATCGTCTTGAAAAATCACATTTACACCTTCTCTTATTGAACGAGGTCGAGCAAGGACTTGATGATATAGCTAATCACAAGACCATCGGTTTAGCAGAATTCCGTGAAAAACATGGACGTAAATAATGGCTCAAGCCATTGATGTCCTGATTACTGCTAATTTCGAATATAACCTGGAATCTATTCGTTGCTATTTACATCAACATCATCAAGAGGGTCAGTATGAAAAGCTACTAGATACACTTTTTGATACCATCATTCCCACTCTTCAATCACACCCCATGATAGGCTTTGATTTTTTTGTGCAAACTGTCAATAGTATTGAAGAGTTAAGACAGGTTGAAAGAATAAAGGCACACTTGCCTGAAAACACTTCTATTCGACAATATAACGATCAAAACTATCTGTTACTCTATTCTTTACAACCTACTGAAATATCACTGATTTCCATTAAAAACCAGCGACAAATGATTTATGATTTACGTGGTGTTGGTGAATGATTTACACTCAAATATGGGATGTTCTGTAACTACTGGCTAATGATCAACCCAATTTTCTACCCTTAGTCCCAGGACTCGTTCAAATTCCTTTATATTGTGGGTAGGAAGTACTACATTTTGCTCTATGCGGCAAAACGAAGTATTTCAACCTCAGCATTTTTAGAAACAGTTGCTTCTGCCTGATTCAAAACTTGTTCACTAATCACGTCACTTAAATAGTATTCACCGCAGTTCACACAAATGTCAGCAGGTACATCTTTAATGAGGATGGTGGTCTCACCTCGTTGGAGTGATACCGTCACACTTCCCGATTCTGTTTCCCCATTTTTACAGATTACGCATTTCATGGTTTTTTCCTTGTTTTAAAATCACTTTCCCATAGTTGGAGTGAAGGTTTATAAGCTGTAATCACATAACATGAATTATCTTCAGTATTTCTGGCTACCACTACATGCAATGGAGAGTTATCGCTGAATGACAACAATAAGCAGCCAGGGTAAGGTTGGTCATTTGGATATTCCATAATACTTTCGCCTTCAACTATAGCAAATTGAACATCATCTTTAGTAATGCTTCTTGCAAACATCTGTTTAATAGCATCACCACTAAAAGAAAGTGATGAACATTTCATCCTATATTTATCCTACTTTTCTCATTAATTCTACACCATTAGGCATATCTGTATCTTTAATGCTAATTTCATAGTCACTAAAGTCTCTTGGAACTGAGTCTTCTTCTTTGAGATCAATTTCAATACGTTCAAACAAAGTATGGGCTGGTGCATTTCCTAACTTGCTATCATGCTTGAACACATATAAACCACGAGTAGTCATTTCACCACGAGCGGCAGAACGATCATGTTCAAACATATTAGTCAGTGATTGCCAAAGGAGTTCTAAGTCTTCTTCCGAAAAGCCAGTGTCATTGGCAAAATGTGCTGAAATATATCCGTGAGTTCGGTATAAGCCGTAGGGTACAGTGTGTTTACGTCCCATAGTGCGATTATCTGTACCTTTGTCTTCCAATTTCTTGGCATCTTTTTCAGATGTAACTGCCATACGCGTGATTGTATGCTCCAATGGAACTATAGGATCAAGGCTACGACCAAACTTTAATTGAACAGGCCCTCGAACTTGACCTGCATTAGCACCTGTTGAAAGTACAGCACCAAAGGTACGCACATCGTAGAAATTATCACAAACCCATTGGCGAGCTTGTTCTCTATCTTCTGATTTACCCTTTTTCTTATCACCAGAACCCTTTAATTCAAGCCCTTGATCTGTGTATGCTCTCTCGATTACTCTATTCAAAACAGATTTCTCTTTAATGAAAATATCAAAGCACTTTTCTTCACCTTTCGCTATTTGTATATAGTTACGAATTTTTCGTTTTAATGAAACATCAGTGATCAAACCATGACCCGTTTCAGGATCGGTTCTTGGTAGATTTCCAGCATCAGGATCACCATTAGGGTTTCCATCTTTTACATCAAAAAGTAATACAAATTCATATCGGTTTTCTATGGGTGTAGTCATGTTTATTCTCCTTGTTCGGTATTTTTATTGTCAGTTTTTGTGAATGTTGCTTGGCGTTGGTGGTAATAACCTAATGAGAATAAGCCTTGTTCCTCAAGTGTTAGGTGCTTGTTGTAGTCATCTATGCCGTCTAATATTTCACCAATTTCCTTTTTCCTGTTGGTAGCAGCCCCAGGATTATTTTTTTCCAGTTTGCTCAGGTGTGCATGGTTTAATTTAATAAGCATTGGATATACGGTTGCAGGAGAGCTTGATGCACCACCATAGTAGCGCTCGGCAAGGTTAGATTTTCCTTGGGTTAAGCGTTGTGTGTATTCATAGACTGCAAATAACCTACCTAAGCGATAGGCTGGGTCTGTTCTTGATATATCTAATGACATGGTTAAATCCTCATAACGATAGGTTCTTTTTAATGTTGCTTTGATTAAAGCCGCACGATAACGATGAACTGTTTGTTCGGCCCTGTTTCGATTAATGGCGGTGCTTAATATAGATCTTGGGTATGGTTTCCCTTCGAACACAGAACGTAAGAAGTTGCCAATAAGAACGGGAGAAACGTTATCCAGTTTGTACTCTAACCCCAAGCTACTGAGTAATTGTCTTAATGTAGGAAATGGCAGGTCATTTTTCCCTACCTGTATTTCTATGTCTGAAAAATAGTTTTCTACTCTTTGTGCCATTTCTTTAACGGTTGCATGATGCCAAAAACGAATACTTAGACGAGAAGCATTGGGAGATAAGCCCAGCACATTAAACTTTGTATTGTCATCTAAAATAGGTTTTGCACCTGTTTTAGGTGCAGTTAGTAAATGACGAATACTATCCATATCGCGAGGTGAATCTACTGCATTGGTGTTTATGCTAAATAGCTGACTTAAAGCATTCTCAATAGGGTGTGATTTCTCAGCCCAGAAGACAGTACTAATGTCTCCAATTTGAAGTTTATGGATAGAGTCTCTTTTGAGTAAATAGTCGAGTGCCGTTGTGTAAGCAAAAGCAGCATATTGACTAACAGGTGCATTGTAGTTTTGTTTTTTCCCAAATGAGGTGTAAGCAGTATCGTTAAAAGAGACGATAGCGGCACCTGATGTTTGGGCGCCATAAACACCTTTTATTTTAGGGTGAGTTCTGGCGAGTGCTGATGTGTTGCCTGTGACCAAACATTTTCCTTCAATAGCGTTCTTGTCAACGGTATTAGCAGACTCCGTAACATATTGCTGAACAATAGGACGGTCAGCAATAATACTGTCGGGGCTTGTTGATAATTGAAAGGTTACATTGGGTTTTTTCTTATAAAGTTCACCCCAGTATTCACTTTCTTGAATACCTGAAAAATCAGCATTATCTAAAAAGGTAATGACGGCTTGAATACCTATGTCTTGCTTGATTGTCTCAGGTAAATCATCCAATTTTTGTTTAAAGCTACTATGTTGCTTCTCAACAGTTTCTTCTTTCTCCTTATCAGTTACTAAGCCTAAAACATAACCTATGTGATCCCATAGAAGGAATGTGGTCTGCCATGAATTTTTACCTGATCGCTCTATCGTTTTAGGGATGGTGCAAATTCTTCCTGCATGTTTGGCATCAGCCCTTGTTTCTATTAGGCTAGAAAAGGAGCCATCTTCATTAATTTGTATGAAAAATGGAATAGCTTTTCTCTCCCAACCGTAAGAGGCTATCTCACCTTGTTCCTTTTTATGCTCATAGAAATCGACCAGTTTTTGAAGAATCATTGCACAACCTCCAAAGCATCTGCTGGGGGTACTTGGATTGTTCCGTTTTTCATGCTTGCTTTAAAGAACTGTGCAATAGGTTCTTTGCCTGAGTAATCTAGATCATGCAACATCCAGCCAAGCTCTATGTTTTCAGATAAAGGATTTTCTGTTCCATCAGGTTCAGAGAAATTGACAGGAAATTCACGACAACCGAAGTAGGGATGATGAAAACATTGTCCTTTGTTGACACGGCGTTTAAACATTTCTTGATACTTCTTTATAGAGTCACCTTTACCTGCTTTTTTAGTCAGTTTTATATCTGCATAAATAATGTATTCAACATCTTTGAGCAATAGACCTGCACGTTGTTGTCGTTCTTCTTCGATGAATATCCCCAATTTTCCGCTGCCTTTTTTCATAGCGGCATTAACGCCTGTACCGCCTGACATAGGTATTTTCTTACCCACTTCGTTTCTACGAATATTTGTCCATTGCACAGGCTTAAGCACTTTGATTTCTCGAATAACCCAACACATTTGTGGCTTCCAAAAAATGGCTTCCAGAATGCCTCTTGCCGCAGATGGTGTGATTACATCGTAGGAGACTCGTTCTACTTTCATTTCTGGACGGGTGAAGCAAGCTAAGTCTCCCCAGACTTTTAGGCTTATCATTGAGTTTGTATTTTGCTTTGTCATAGTTGCCCTTGTTTATTCATTTTCTAGTTATTACAAATACTGCCGAAAATACTAATAATAAGAATGCAATAGTAAAGAATCGCGCTGTTGGTATTTCCACTAAAAGTAAACGAAGTTCACGAATCAGCTTGTACATTTGGATATCCCGTGAATAAAATATACACAAGATATTACTTTCTATTCATTAGATTGTAAACTATAATTTTATTACGCCTAGTAGGCGCGGATTGAAACATTAGTTTGTAGACTAATAAATGATTGGGCTACCTCTTTATGCAGGTAGCCCTTTTATTCTCAATTGCTTTGTTACGGAAAAACCAAACTTTCAGCAGAGTAGTTCATCGAATCATCTATGGGTTGCAAGCCACTGATACCGTGATACATCTCTTCGTCTATCAATATCCACAATCCATTACATTCATCGAGTTTGTCCTGCCTATTCAGTTCATCAAACCACTTCTTCGGGATATTGACGCTATAGCGTTGTAATTTTTGTCGTAGACTACGATAAATTACTTCTGTTTTTCTAAGTGTTTGTATGTGCTTATCACCTTCACCAAACGGAATTAAAACACTTTCATAATCACTCTCTATCAACTTGAATTTTTTAGCGGCACTACGAAATTTAAATCTAAATTGTGGATCACGATATAGATCATCACTAATGATGTTTTTCTTATCGAGCTTGTCACCCTTAATCCAATAGAGTTGTTTGAAATATTCTTTGAATGAGTGATTGCTTAAAGGGTCAATATCAGACTTTGCCAGTAGATTGCTACCAATTTTTGCGGCTTGACGTAAATGCCCTGGAGGTGGTGGCTGGGGTGGGTTAAAGACAAAAACCTTGCCTTTTACAAGCTTTCCGTTCTTCTTTAGCTTACCTTCACGATTGCAACGCCCAGCGGCTTGAGCAATAGAATCCAACCCTGCCATAGCACGAAAGACCACTGGGAAATCAACATCAACACCCGCTTCAATTAATTGTGTGCTTATTACACGGACGGTTTTTTTATTCTTCAGTCTTTCTTTTATTTGTTGAATGACATCAGAGCGATGCTGACCGCACATTAGTCCAGATAGATGTATTGTACCTGCATCGGGTGGTAACAAATTATAGAGTTCTTGGGCATCACTACGACGATCAACAATACAAAGAAAACTATCATGTTCAATTAGTATTTCTATGAGTTGTTTCCAATCATCAATATTTTCATTGAGAGAGATAATCTCTACTCGTTTAAAAACTTCGGTCAGCTCGTCTGGGTTCTCAATAATCTCTTTTACTGTGCCTTCGTCAAGACCTTCGAACCGATCAAACTTAAGTTCTGTGTTACGACTCTCCAAAGCGGGTTGTGTTGCTGTACATAAAACATGTGAGACTTTGTAGTTTTTACTGAGTTCTTTAATAACTTTAAGTACGGGTATTAGGTAATCAGGGGGTAGCATTTGCGCTTCGTCTAATATCACAACACTATTAGCTATATTGTGGAGTTTACGGACTTGGCTAGTTCGTGCCGCATACAGGGATTCAAAATATTGAACAGCGGTTGTTACAATGATAGAAGCATTCCAGTTTTCACTAGCTAGTCTGATATAGGCTGTTTCCTTGTTTTCATCCGGATCAAAGTTACTGTGGTGTTCTAATACCGCATCCGGATATTGCTTGAATATTCCCTTAAAAACATTAGCTGTTTGTTCAATGATGCTGGTATAGGGAATGACATAAATGATTCTGTCTTTTTTATGTTCTATGGCATGGCGCAAAGCAAATGAGAGTGAGGAAAGTGTTTTCCCTCCACCTGTAGGAACGGTGAGTGAAAACAAGCCTGATCGTTCTTTAGCACTTTGTTGGCAGTTATCAAGAATACGTTTTCGGTAAATGTTAATGCCTTCTGGAGGTTCTTTTGAGAACTGGTTTAAATGATCATCTAATGCTATGTTGAGTTGTTCTAAAGTAATTTCTTGCTGACGTTGTTTGGTCTTTTCTGGTTGCATGAAGCTTTCTGTATCAAGAAAATCCGCATCAACAAGACAGGAAAACAACATGCGTATCCAAAATGAAAAATCACAGTCTTGAGGTGGTTTCGAAGTTGGGAGTTCAAAGTCTGTAATAAAACTAGGCGGGTTTTCATTGAGAGCATCTGCTAAGAGATTTTTATCTTGCATTCGGTGTTGTAATGAAGATTGACCTGATTCACTAGGCCAGTCTGCCAAACCTGCATGATGTCCTGCTATCGAGTAAGCAATGATGCGAGCAAAAACATCATCATTAAATTTTTCTTTAAACTGTAGAAAAGCATATAAAGCACCCGCACTTGAATGATTTACACGTCCTTTCATGTTTGGACGTTCTACATGAGCGTTTTCACGTTCATAGCCACTTTGATCACGAATGTATTCTTGGAAGTCTAAGCTGTATTTCCCCAAATCATGCCAACGTCCTGCAATCTCTGCCCAATCTTCATTACCAAACACACTTGCATGTTTAGCGGATAATTTAGCAACTTTACGAAGATGGTCTTCTAGCCAATGCTCTATTGGTTGATCGTTTTCATCAAAGCGTACGTGTGCTATGGGTTTTTGTGTTCTGCTTACTGGTCATGAATGCCGGTTGTACCCTTTCTATGGTGGTTTGTTGTCGGTTATCGTGATTATTCTCGAATAAAAAAATGATTAATATTCAGCCCCTTAGGAATTAACCATACCTTAATAGTGCGCAAATAATCAACATGTCTTTTAAATTTCTATCGCCTTACAGTATCGTTTTTACAGTAAGGCACAGAAGACTCGAAGAGGAATAATAGATTGATGGTTAGAGTATAAACGGGAGGGTGGTCATATCATGACCAGGTGATCAGTTAGTTTTACTATTTTTCTGTTTTCACTATGGAGACAAGCATTTTCGATCTTGCAAAGAGGTCAGTTGTCGTGTCCGTTTTGTTTATGGTGTATCTGCGAGGGTGCAAATAAAGAGATAATAATCCCAAGCTACTACGCTTCGAATTGATATTTACTATCGGATAAATGAGTTAGTTAGCATCTATAAAGCAATTGCCGAGCGCATCTTCAAAGGTATGTTAATTCAGTGAGTTGCCGGATGGCGTTCCTTATCCGGCCTACAGAAAACTACCGTCTGATGGTAACTAATTAGTCCTTAGTTTGAGGAGGCAGACCGGTATGCTGAGTACGTATTTTCTTTTTACCCAGCCGTTTATTGTGCGCGCCACCGCTATTTTTGCGACGATGTGATTGGTATGTTTTATTTTTCTCGTCGGGACTATAGGCTGGAATCAGTTGGTTTGGTCCATCGCCTATCAATTCTGTTCTTCCCATTGCTTTTAAGGTCTTGCGAATCAATGCCCAGTTATTGGGGTCGTGATAGCGTAGTAAGGCTTTGTGGAGTTTTCGTTGTTCGGGCGTTTTGACAGTTTCTACTTCGCTGCTTTTGTAGGTGACTTTTTGCAGCGGATTTTTTCCGGTGTGATACATGGTTGTAGCGGTTGCCATCGGCGAAGGATAGAAGGCTTGCACTTGATCGGCTCTGAAGTCATTTTTCTTTAGCCACAGTGCTAGGTTCAGCATGTCGTCATCGGTTGTGCCGGGGTGCGCCGCTATGAAATAGGGTATGAGGTATTGTTCTTTTCCCGCTTCTTTGGTGTATTTTTCGAACATTTCTTTGAAGCGATCGTAGCTACCAATGCCTGGCTTCATCATCTTTGAGAGTGGGCCGTCTTCGGTGTGTTCTGGGGCTATTTTTAAGTAGCCGCCGACGTGATGGGTGACTAGCTCTTTGACGTATTCTGGGTCTTCTACCGCCAGATCGTAGCGCAAGCCTGAGCTAATCAGTACTTTCTTTACGCCTTTTATTTCTCTTGCTTCTCGATAGAGTTCTATTAAGGGTTTGTGATCGGTATTTAAGTTTTTACAAATGCCGGGATAGACGCAGCTTGGTTTTCGGCAGGATGCTTCTATTTTAGGACTTTTACAGGCCAGCCTGTACATATTGGCAGTCGGCCCACCCAAATCTGAAATGACTCCAGTAAAGCCTGGCACTTTATCGCGAATGTCTTCAATTTCATTCAAAATAGATTCTTTTGAGCGACTTTGGATAATGCGCCCTTCGTGTTCTGTAATCGAACAAAAGGTACAGCCACCAAAACAGCCGCGCATGATATTGACAGAAAACCTAATCATTTCGTAGGCAGGAATATTCGCATCACCATAGGTTGGATGGGGTTTGCGCTCATAGGGCAAAGCAAAGACTCCGTCCATCTCGTCCGTTGATAGCGGATAGGGTGGTGGGTTTATCCATAAGTCCTGAGTGCCGTGTTTTTGTACTAATGCGCGAGCATTGCCTGGATTGGTTTCAAGGTGTAAAACACGATTGGCGTGTGCGTATAACGCTTTATCGTTGCGTACTTTTTCGAAGGAAGGTAGGCGTATAACGGTGGTATCGCGATTTAAACCGGCTCGTGGGTGAAAAGCTAATTTATGTTCATCAGGGCGCTTGGGTCGTGAGGGTTGGTAATCAAGCCACTTGGCGTTGCGTTGTTCGATTTCGCATTCATCCATGTCTTGGGTGTTGACATAGGGATTAATGATACGGTCGATTTTACCCGGCTGATCAACACGAGTAGAGTCGATTTCTTGCCAGTCTTGTGGGGTATCTCGGCGAATAAAAGCGGTGCCACGAATATCGGTGATTTTAGCGATATCCTCGCCTCTTGATATCCGGTGAGCCAGTTCTACTATGGCTCTTTCTGCATTTCCATATAAGAGAATATCAGCCGTTGCATCCATTAATATAGAACGCCGCACTTTGTCCTGCCAGTAGTCAAAATGTGCTATCCGGCGGAGTGATGCTTCAATACCACCTAGCACTACTGGTATAGCTGGATAGGCTTCTTTGCAGCGTTGCGCATAAACTAACGAGGCACGATCTGGACGCTTGCCGCCCATGCCGCCCGGTGTGTAAGCATCATCCGAGCGAGGTTTACGATCAGCGGTGTAACGGTTGATCATGGAATCCATATTGCCAGCAGCTACACCAAAAAACAGGTTCGGCTGACCTAGCTCTTCAAAGGCATCTTTTGATGTCCAATCTGGCTGAGCAATGATGCCAACACGAAAGCCTTGTGCTTCTAATAAACGCCCTATGATTGCCATGCCGAAAGAGGGGTGATCTACATAAGCATCACCGGTGACGATAATGATATCGCATGAGTCCCAGCCCAGTTCATCCATCTCCTTTCGGCTCATCGGCAGATAAGAAGACACGCCATAGCATTCAGCCCAGTACTGTGGGTACTCGAAAAGCGTTGTTCTAACTTGGTATGGAGCTATAGCTGGCATGAGAGAAAGTATATGTTAGAAATTTAAAAAGGGAGGTCATTATAGCGCAAGAGACTAAACACCTCTCAAAACCTTATCAAAACCATCAAAACCCAGTGAAAAGCATGTCCAATGCCGCGATTATACTATTACGCTCACTTGTTAGAGAAGTTACCCGCTCCCCTAGATTTCTTTTATGTACACCCGCCAATTCAGACGTGGACATGGATCTTACCCATATGATAATCATGCACAAACAACAAAACCCTTAATCCAATTACTCAGATAAGGGTTTTGTTTGTTTGATTGATTGATGACAGGCTAACAGCTACTGTCAGATCACATCTCTAAAAAAACAGAAATGGAGATTAAACTTTCTCTTTGATACGTGCAGCTTTGCCCGTCAATCCACGCAAGTAGTACAACTTCGCACGACGCACATCGCCACGACGCTTCACCTCAACACCTGCAATGGAGTTGCTGTAGGTCATAAAGGTTCTTTCAACACCTTCACCGTGTGAGATTTTACGCACCGTAAATGATGAATTTAAACCACGATTACGCTTGCCGATAACAACGCCTTCAAAAGCCTGTACACGCTCACGAGTACCTTCTCTTACGTTTACACTAACAATCACGGTATCACCGGAATTGAACTCAGTGATTTCTTTGCTAGCCATTTGCTCGTTTTCAATTTCTTGAATGATGTTGCTCATCTCTTTAACCTCAATATTCGACACATTTTATTAATGCTGTCGTAAAAATTCTTCAAGCAGTTGTTCATCCTGCTCACTTAAATCTAGTTTTTCCAATAGGTCTGGTCGTCTTTGATACGTCCTGCCTAATGTTTGCTGCCTACGCCATTTTGCAATTTCAGCATGATTCCCACTTTTTAAGACTGCGGGTATCGGCTTGCATTGCTCATCCAACTGTTCAGGCCTTGTGTAGTGTGGGCAATCTAGTAATCCGTCCGAAAACGAATCCTGCTCTGCCGACTGCTCATGACCTAGCGCACCTGGCAGCAATCGGGTGATGGCATCAATTAACACCATCGCACCTAGCTCTCCGCCACTGAGGACGTAATCACCTATCGACCATTCCTCATCGACTTCCAGTTCTATAATTCTTTCGTCAATACCTTCGTAACGACCACAAAGCAGGATCAACCCTGTTTCGTTAGCAGCTTCTGCCAGCATTGCCTGGTCAACAGTTTTGCCTTGTGGGCTTAGGTAAACCACCTTGTTAGCAGGTGCTTGCTGCTTTGCCGCACGTATTGTTGACAATACAACATCAGCTTTCATGACCATTCCTGGTCCACCGCCATAAGGCCTAGCATCAACCGTGCGGTGTTTGTCTGTTGCAAAATCACGTGGATTTATGCAATGTAATTCAATCAGTCCCTGCTCTGCTGCTCTGCTGATTACACCATATTCTGTCACTGATTCAATCATCTCAGGAAACAGGGTAATCACATCAAAGCGCATACTAAAACTCTGGATCCCAATCTACGACGATGCGTGATTCATCAAGATCAATGGACTTGATAACATCCTCTTTAATCCACGGGATCATATATTCTTTATCGCCTTTACCTTTGACTACTAGAACATCATTGCTACCGGTATTAAATACCCAGCCTACGTTTCCTAGTTTTACCTCATCTAAAGTAAAAACGGACACACCTTCAAGATCTGTCCAGTAAAAGTTATCATTTGATAACTTAGGTAATTGATCTCGTTTTATACCAATTTCCGTACCGATCATGCTAAAAGCCTGATCGCGATCATCAATACCTTCTAGTTGTGCTACTACCGATTTACCTTGCTTTTGACCTTTCAGAACAGTGATGGTTTGCCAGCTATCTTTGCCTGTTGCGCCTTTTTTGCGTAGGTATAACGGTGAATACTTTACGATTTGTTGCCGAGGTGAAGTATGTGAAAATATTTTCACCCATCCCTTAACACCAAAAACTCCCGAAACCTTTCCAAGAGTTAATATGTCGCCTTCATCTGCTTCAGCTACGGCATCAAGGGTCTTCATTGCTACAAGAGGTTATGCTGCCTCTTCAGTTTTTTCTGTTTTGCTCTCGCTACTCTCGCTATTGCCAGCGTTTTCTTTTATAAGCTTAGCTACGCGCTCAGAAGGCTGTGCACCTTTAGATACCCAATGATCAACACGATCTTGGTCAAGACGTAACCGAACTTCCTGGCCTTTAGCTAAAGGATTAAAGAATCCCATTTGCTCAATATAACCACTATCACGAGGCTTTCGTGAATCTGTTACAACAATTTTATAAAATGGACGTTTCTTAGAACCGCCTCTAGCCAAACGAATAGTGACCATAGTCAAAACCTTATTTAATGTTATTTAGACGATTACCGTCACAAAAATAGTCGCGTAATTGTACGGATTTTTCATGAAATGTGAAGCTAAAAACAACGAATATTTGCAATTAGACACCATTTAGCGGTAATTTGTTTAATTAGACCCCATTTTTGCTTAAGATAAGCCTGTAATAAGAATAACAATAACCACGGAACCCCAATGAAAGTTTACCACATCCCACAAGCTATTTTAGCTGTTGGAATTTTTGGTTGCATTATCATCAGCACCCTTATGTGTACCATGCAAATTGCAACCGCCGACACCAGCCTCGCAGAAAAAAGTCTGTCGCAAGTATCCTCTTCCAATGCTTCACAAGCAGTGACCTTAACACCGCCACAGACAGAACCAAACCTACCCACAGCCCCATCAAAAATAGAAACTTTAGTCAACACAGCTCAAGCGATTAAAAAAGGCGCTGGAGTGTTAGGCAAAAATGTAGCGCCCATTATCAGTAAAGATATTGTGGGTATTCAGTATTCTACGAAATGGTAAATGTATAAATAACTTTGTAGCTATTATTTTTGGAACTACTTCTGGAACACTGGAAACAGGAGTTCTCTAAACTGATTACCCAAATAGAATCGGGTGCTAACGCATTCTCGACCGCTAGAAGCTACCCGGAGGTGGCATTCCACCGCCCATTCCTGGTGGCATCTGACCTTTTAGCGAACGCATCATTTTGCGCATTCCGCCGCCTTTGAATTTTTTCATCATTTTTTTCATTTGTTTATGCTGTTTTAGCAAACGGTTCACATCTTGAATCTGCACACCGCTACCTTTAGAAATACGTTTTTTATGCGAGCCCTTGATAACATCAGGGAAGCGTCGTTCTTTTGGTGTCATCGAATTGATAATAGCCACCATTCGACTGATATGCTTATCATTTGCCTGATCTTTAAGACCTGCTGGCAAACCACCGGTACCCGGTAGTTTATCCATTAAACCCGCCATACCACCCATTTTTTCCATTTGCAGCATTTGATCGCGTAAATCATTAAGGTCAAATGATTTTCCTTTATTAAGCTTCTTAGCTAAACGCTGGGCTTTCTTATGATCAACATTGCGCGTTACATCCTCAACCAAGCTAAGCACATCGCCCATACCCAGAATACGAGACGCCATTCGCTCCGGATGGAAAGGCTCAAGCGCATCCAGCTTCTCACCCATGCCAATAAATTTAATCGGCTTACCTGTAATTTGACGAATAGATAGCGCCGCGCCGCCTCTTGCATCACCATCTGCTTTTGTTAATACAACGCCGGTCAATGGTAGCGCCTCATCAAAAGCTTTGGCTGTATTAGCGGCATCTTGCCCCGTCATACTGTCCACAACGAATAAAGTTTCTACCGGATTAATCGCAGCATGAATGCCTTTGATCTCATCCATCATCTCTGCATCAATGTGCAAACGACCAGCTGTATCCACAATCAGTACATCTGCAAATGATTTTTTGGCCGCTTTAAGTGCAGCTTTGGCAATCTTTATGGGGGACTGTTTCGCATCACTAGGGATGAAATCTGCACCGACTTGTTCAGCAACCATTTCTAACTGCTTGATGGCAGCAGGACGATAAACGTCACAACTCACTACCGAAACTGATTTTTTCTCACGCTCTTTTAAGAGTTTTGCCAGTTTACCGGCGGTAGTAGTTTTACCCGCACCTTGCAAACCCGCCATCAGGATCACCGCAGGTGGCTGGGCTTTTAGATTAAGCGCCTCATTGGTTTTACCCATGATCTCAACCAGCTCTTCATCAACCACCTTGATTAAGGCCTGACCTGGTTTCAAACTACCTACCACCTCTTGACCCACTGCACGTTCACGCACTTTGTCAATAAAGCTTCTGACTACTGGCAAAGCCACATCAGCTTCCAGCAACGCCATGCGTACTTCACGCAAGGTATCTTTTATATTGTCATCGGTCAGCCGAGCCTGACCACGAATCTTCTTTACCGTCTGTGATAAGCGTTCGTTTAAATTATCAAACATTTATGTGGCTACCCCTAGCTGATACTAGTACATTGTTAAGTACATAAAGTACTGGTTGAAACAAAATGACGAAACAGTATACCATCGTAATCAGGAAGCTCGAAGAGGGTTGGACAAAAAGATTCCAATCCTGAAACATCAATTTCCTTCAGAAATTTCTGATCAAGTACTTTTTTTATGGAAGTGAGCCTTTAGAGACTGTGATGGTTATAATCAGCATCTTAGGCGAGCCTGAAGAGACTGTGCAAGTATTCCTTATGTAGGGTGTGCCGACGAAGGAGGCGCACCATGAATCAACAGCTTATGGTGCGCCTCGTACCTCGGCACACCCTACAAATGAGATTTTTCTTAATACTTGCACAGTCTCTGAAGGCTCACTTCCAAAGAAACTAGAATTCCTTTTACTTAACAAAACAACTACGCACAAAATACTATTTTGACTTTAACAACTATCGGTTTTTTAGCGACATTTTTTTATCTGATCACTTGGGGTCTGATCGCATTTAATATTAAAAAACCGGATGCTCTCTTATCAGTAAAACGTAGCTCCTCTATCACTTGGGTTCTAGCAATCATCCTGCATGGGTGCTTTTTGTATCTCCCGTTATTTAGCGAAGGTTTACGCCTTGACCTGATTTCTGCAGGCTCACAAGTACTCTGGTTAACCAGCCTGATATTATTTATTACCACCTGCACGCGAAGGATTGAAATACTCGCGCTATTCGTGCTTCCTTTAACTGTACTTTTATTATTACTAGAAATCCTGACACCCGATTCTGGGAAATTCGTCAATATAAATGGCACTCTTGGCAGTCATATATTGTTGTCTTTATTAGGTTACAGCACTTTATTTCTAGCAACTTTACAAGCATTACTAGTATCACTACAAAGTAAACACCTTCACAATCATCAACCCGGTGGCTTGATTCGTTCATTACCCGCACTTCAAGATATGGAAAATTTATTATTCCGCCTTATTTTTACTGGTGTGATTCTACTCAGTGCCGGACTACTAACTGGTTTCCTTTTTCTGGATGACCTGTTCGGCAAACAGGTTCTCCATAAAACCGTGCTTTCACTGATTGCCTGGGCTGTCTACACCACATTATTGATTGGACACTGGAAACAAGGCTGGAGAGGTCGAAAAGCGGTCACTTGGACTATTGTAGCTTTCGTACTTTTAATGTTGGCCTTTTTTGGTAGTAAATTTGTACAAGAAATTTTGCTTTCTAGATGAGTGATACCAC
The DNA here is from genome assembly GCA_965224605.1 of Thiotrichaceae bacterium. Taxonomy (GTDB): domain Bacteria; phylum Pseudomonadota; class Gammaproteobacteria; order Thiotrichales; family Thiotrichaceae; genus HyVt-477. Next base: position 34,278 of record CBDCZP010000002.1, on the reverse strand, counting down.
TTTTATTATCGTACTTCTGCTGGTGCTGCTCCTGCTATTTACTCTCTCTGCTTTTTTCTCAGGCTCTGAAACCGCTTTGATGTCACTTGATCGGTATAAGCTCCGACACATGGCGAGACGAAATAAGAGTGCCAATCTGACGCTAAAATTACTCCAGCAACCCGACCGCCTAATCGGTCTTATTCTGCTCGGCAATAATCTGGTTAATATCCTTATCACTCAACTAGCTACTTATCTGGGTTATTTTATCGGTGGCAATCCAGGAGTTGCGATAGCCACGGGTGTTTTGACACTCATGCTACTTATTTTTGCCGAACTAGCACCGAAAACACTAGCAGCGGTTAAATCAGAAGAGCTTGCTTACCCTGCCGCTCACATTTACACACCGTTATTAAAAATTGCCGGCCCCATTGTCTGGCTTGCCAACCTTATTGCCAATACACTGTTGAGAAGGTTTGGGGTTGACCCTGAAAACATAGAAGCTCATAGCCTCAATCGTGAAGAGTTCCGTTCTCTGGTACGTGAATCTGACAGCCTAATACCTAATAACCATCAAGAAATGCTCCTAAGCATCCTCGATCTGGAATCCACCACTGTAGAAGATATTATGATTCCTCGTATGGATATTTCAGGGATTGACTTGACCGATGACTGGAATAAAATTGAGCAACAGCTCACCAATAGTCCTTTTAGCAGACTACTGGTCTACAAAGATAGCCCGGAGGAGACTTTAGGCTTTTTACATTTACGCAAGCTTATCCCTCACATTCGAGCCAATAAACTTGATTTAAACCATCTCGAAAATACACTACGCCCTGCCTATTACACATTAGAAACTACGGCATTAGCGCAACAGCTTATTAATTTTCGAGCAGAGAAGCAACGTATTGCTCTGGTAGTCGATGAATATGGCGACATTCAAGGCTTAGTGACCCTCACTGATATTCTGGAAGAAATCGTCGGACAATTTGCAACTGATCCTGCCAGCATCACCAATGAAGTTATTTATAAAAAAGATGGCACATTATGGGTTGATGGCGGCATGACTATTCGTGAAATAAATCGCCTTGCCAAGCTGAATCTCCCTACCCATAAAGAAGCAAAAACATTGAATGGACTTGTCATTGAACATTTAGAATGCATGCCCGTTGAAGGTATGAGCATGCTCATAGAGGGTTACCCCCTGGAGGTTCGTAAAGTGCAAAATAATGCAGTTGAAACACTAATCATACATCCACGATTAGTGGACTCTCAACAAACCACCATGGCTAAAAATGGCTAAAATAAAAATACAATATGCCTGCCAACATTGTGGCGCTACGCATAACAAGTGGAACGGCCAGTGCACAGACTGTAAAGAATGGAATTGCCTTGAAGAGGTGATCCCGCAAGCAGGCTCTGGACAAGCTAAAAACCCAAGGTTTTCAGGTTATACCGGAGGTGATCAGGGACGCATTCAGTCACTTAATGATATTAGCCTGCAAGCGAACCCCCGCACTCTCACTCAGATTAGTGAACTGGATCGAGTATTGGGAGGAGGTCTGGTTACAGGCTCCGTGACATTAATAGGCGGCGACCCTGGCATTGGCAAATCCACCATCTTGCTACAAGCTCTTGCTAGCCTACAGCAACTAAAAAGCCTTTATGTCACAGGTGAAGAATCTTTACAGCAGGTTTCACTTCGAGCACATCGACTTGAGCTGAATCTAGACGGCTTAAAACTACTCACCGAAACGTGTGTCGAGAGAATACTGGCACTTGCTGTTATAGAAAAACCCGAATTAATGGTGATAGATTCCATTCAAACATTATTTACCGAGCAGTTAAATTCCGCTCCTGGCTCTGTCAGCCAAATAAGAGAAACTGCGGCACAACTGGTACGTTTTGCGAAACAAACCGGAACCTCTCTGTTTATCGCTGGGCACGTTACGAAAGAAGGCACTCTAGCGGGCCCACGTGTGTTAGAACACATGGTCGATACTGTATTGTACTTTGAAGGCGATCCCGGTAGTCGTTATCGTATCTTACGCGCTGTTAAAAACCGTTTTGGCGCTATTAATGAAATTGGCGTCTTTGCCATGACCGACAAGGGCTTAAAAGGAGTCAATAATCCTTCAGCCATTTTTCTTTCCGGTCATGATAAGCCCGTTGCTGGCAGTGTCGTCATGGTGACACGCGAAGGTACACGCCCTCTACTGGTCGAAGTGCAAGCCCTTGTTGATGAAAGCCACGGAGCAAATCCGCGTAGAGTGACTCTGGGACTAGAACAAAATCGTATGGCTATGTTGCTCGCTGTTTTACATCGCCATGGCGGTATCTCCATGTTTGATCAAGATGTGTTTGCTAATGTAGTAGGGGGTGTCAAAGTAACAGAAACCGCTTCAGATCTGCCTTTATTATTATCAGCACTTTCAAGTTTTCGTAACAAACCCTTACCTTCGGACTTGGTCGTTTTTGGTGAGATCGGCCTGGCGGGAGAAATAAGACCCGTTCCCAATGGCGAGGAACGCCTCAAAGAAGCCAGCAAACACGGCTTCAAAAAAGCGATCATCCCGAAAGGAAATATGCCTCAGCATCCTATTAAAGGTATTGAGATTTTTGCTACTCAACGTATTGAGGATGCATTGCAATACTTATAATCTCCATAATAGCCTTCAAACAAGAAACTCTGCTCACGTCGTCAGCGTTTCCCCTGAAGCTCCTTAAAAACAACAGAAAACTGAACACTCACTGACCTTTAGCTTAACTTTGATACCAGATAACATTTTTAATGATTTTCAACTTGACTCACATCTTCTGGTATAATACTTTCTACCGAGTGTTTTGCACTGCATGGAATTTTTGAATAATTCGTAATAACTGAGGATGCAACTGAGTCGCTATCAAAAGCGCTCCTGAGTATCTAACAGAACGTTCAAGAACTTGAAAAAATATAGTTTATATATAACACTGAAATAGTTATATAATGCTACGCTAATGATAGTATAACGCTCGAAATCTCTAAATAATTATGGGCGCAATTACATAGCTTCTACAGCTGGTACCTTTAACTCCAAAAAATTTATCTTTGGTTATCAACCCGTGTTTATCTTAAACACATGGGAGATTCAATTTGTCGTTTAAACAATTCGATCTACATAAAGAGTTAGCTGCATCGCTTGATACAGCGGGTTACGAGAACCCGACTCTGTTGCAGAAACAACTTATTCCCCTCGTCAATGAACGTAAGAACATTATTGTCGAAAGCCAGACTGCGGCTGGAAAAACCGGTGGTTATCTTATTCCACTGACCAGCTACCTGCTTAACAATCCGCTTGAAGAACACCAAGGCTCACGAATTTTGATCCTGACTTCAAGGCGAGAACGCGTTAATCAAATAAATTACACGTTAAAACGAATTATCAAAGGTTTTGACCTAAGAATTGGCTTTATCAGTGGTGGTCGTCCTTATCAGCATCAAATGCGTCTATTAAAACGCCCACTGGATGTTTTAATAGCCACTCCCGGTCGTCTCGATGATTTAGTGAAAAATAACAAAACAGATTTTTCCAATCTTGAAGCACTGATCATTGATGATTTTTCTATAATTTATCATCACGGCTTGCAGGATCTTTGCAAAAAAATATATGAACAAGCGACTTACGTTGCGGATAAGCGAAGAAAGCCAAGGCAATGCCCAACCCTCGCTTTTATTCAAAAAGAAGATGAATCTGTGGACTTTATTAAACAGATGCTACCCGACGCAGCTATCGTTGAAGTCGAAGAGGAAAAACATCCACTGGTCAGCGTGCCACAACAGGTTTATATCGCAGATGACCATACTCATAAAATAGCGCTTATGGATCAAATGATGGATGAATTTGAGGATCAATCCATTCTCATTTACACCTCTAATAATAAAGCTGCCAGCTCTCTGGAAGATGCCTTGTCAAACCATGGACATACTGCAAAATTAGCACATCAAATAAGCAGCGATGAAAAAACTTCCTCGGAGAATCATCCTGCCATTATTATCAGTGATCAAATTGATGTCGATATCGCGACCAATACCTATAAAAACATTATTCACTTCGATCTCCCTAAAAAAATCTCTGTTTTTCAAAACAGAATCGTTAATAAAGGCTGGGGAGAGCTGGAAAAACCTGCGGCTATTTTAGTAGGGCCTCCTGACAGAATATTGCTGAAAAAAATCGAGTCACAAGTAGGTGATTCTATAGACCAAGCAACATTGCCTGGACTAGAACCCATGAATGCCTATATTTCTACTCCTTTACTCTCTTTAGGAAATAAGAAAAACAGCGGAAAAAATAACAACAACTCGGGTCGAGGACAAAACAAGAGAAAGCCTCGCTCTGCCAGCAGATCAGGTGGCAATAGAAACAATAACAACTCGGGTGCAAAAAACAGCAATCGCCAAAAACAACACAAAGGTCCTTATGGACGTTTGAATGGCGGGATTCATCGAAAACGCAATAAGGGCGGAAATCAGGATTTCAGCCCATCTAGAAACAGCAACCCTGGCAATCAAAAATTTGCTGAAGGCACCGACACTTTTGCCAAAGAAATACAAAAACTAGAAGAAAAACAGTCCCAAAAAAGCAAGGTAGTCATTCAATACAAAGACCGTAGAAGACGTCCTCCGTCTGCTGCAACCAGTGGTAATGGAGAAAACAGCACCGATGATCAATAAGCCCAAGACCTCTCTTTAACAACACTTCTTTTATGAATACAGACGTTAAAATAATCCGTGAAAACCTCACTACAGAACAAGTCATGAAACTTCGCAGTGAGGAAATCAAAAAAGGCAATCAAGTAAACATTCGTCGCATTCACTCCAAACTTGTGGAGATTGAAATTATTCCCGGCGCAGATATTATTGATATCACACCTTCAAGAATAATTGTTAAATAGCGCGCGATGGCCCTCCTGATAGCGCACAGTACATGTTGATTTCAAGCACCGTGTGGCGAGCATTCAGAGGTTCATAGCTAACATTGCTTTCCATAAAAGCCCCTTGCATCTATTGTTTGTCAACGAAGTGGGCTTGTTTGCACTATATTATGTAAACAAACCAAAATGACTAAGCTGCCAAGGAGAAAGCATGGGTCTCACCAATAACCTGAGTATCCGATCCAAACTGGTTCTACTACTACTGCTAACCAGCATATTCAGCATTATGATTATTGCATGGCAAGGCTATCGCTCTGCTAACGATGCATTAAGTGAAGCTACCTACAACCAGTTAAACACCTTACGTGCTGCAAAAACCCAGCAGGTAGCCTCTTATTTCAAGAATATAGAAAATCAGGTCTTAGGATTTGCAGAAAACCGCGTCGTTATTGAGGCGCTCAATGAGTTTCGAACGGCTTTTCATCTTGCAAACCGTGAGTCCCTAAGCGAAGGGGAAACAATAGAATTAGAGAATTACTACCGTAAAGAGTTTATTCCCCGTTTAAATGAGCGTATTGGAGGCAAGCCAGAGGTCAATCATTTCCTTCCCAAAACTGGGGCGGCGGCCTATCTTCAATATCACTATATAGCAGTCAACGCTAACAAGGTAGGTGAGAAAGCAACACTCATTAAAGCTAAAAAAGATGAAGGCTACTTTGCCCAAGTGCATGAACGCTATCATGAAAGCCTATATGGGCTAATTAAGCAATTCGGCTATTATGATCTGTTTCTCATCGATCATGAAACGGGCAATATTATTTACACCGTCCATAAGGAAACGGATTTTGCTACCAACCTGAATAAAGGCCCTTATGCCTCCAGTAATTTCGCCCGTTTGATTGAACGTATCAGGGAAAATAAAAAACGTGGGGATGTTAAGTTTCAGGATTTTGATATTTATTTTCCATCCTACGGTGCACCCGCAGCCTTTGTTGCCATCACCGTTTATGATGGGCTGGATGTGGCTGGGATATTAGCCGTGCAAGTGCCCAGTAAAGAATTAAATAATGCCATGACCAGCAACCATGACTGGAGCAATAATGGCATGGGTGAAACGGGAGAGGTGTATCTGGTAGGGCGCAATCATCTGATGCGCACCGATTCGAGGTTTTTAAAACAGCACCGAGAGCGTTATCTCAAACAGCTCAAAAAAATTGGCACTCCGCCTGAGACCATCAAGCTTATTGACAAACATGACACCACCATCCTATTTCAAACGGTGAATGCAAAATCAGTTGATCTGGCACTAGCCGGCAAAACAGGAACACAAGAAGTAATTGATTATCGTGGTGTGCCGGTTATGTCCGCATTCGCACCTTTACGCACTCATGGCATGGACTGGATTATTCTCGCTGAAATGGACATGGCTGAAATCAATCAACCCATTGATAAGTTCCGTCGTAATGTGATGGTAGCTGCCACTGTATTAGGTGTCATTATCACCCTGCTCGCATTGTATGCTGCGCATTATTTTACACGCCCTATCCATACACTGGTAGCCGCTTTACGGCGTGTGGGTGACGGTGAGACCAATGTACAAGTTAATGTTCGCCGAAACGATGAAATCGGTGAACTGAGTACCTCCTTCAACAACATGACATCGGGGATTCAAAAACAGCAACAACTTATTGCTGAAAAAGAACAGGAAAATGAACTGCTCTTACAGAACATTCTGCCTGATCCTATTGCCCGCAGAATGAGAGCGGGTGAAGACCCCATCGTCGATGAGATTCCCAATGTTTCGGTTATTTTTGCAACTCTGACTGGACTGGTAGCGAATCAGCATGATTCACCCGAAAAGGCGATTACCAAACTCAACCGCCTGATTGGTGAGTTTGATGAAATAACGGAAAAATTCGGCATTGATAAAATAAAGACGATTGGCGATGATTATATGGCAGCTTGTGGACTAGTCACTACTCGACTAGATCATGGCAAACGTGCGGTTAACTTTGCCAAAGAACTGGTTAAAATCACCCGTCGCCTCAGTCACGAATTTGAGCAACCACTGACACTGAGTGTGGGCATTCATTCAGGCTCGTTACTGGCGGGAGTGGTGGGTCAGACCCGTTTCGTGTATGACATCTGGGGAGAGACCGTTGATATTGCTAATGAGGTTCGCAGTAAAGCCCAAGCAAACACCATCCTCATCACTGAGCAAACCTTTAACACCTTGCATGATAAGGGTCAATTTACTAGCCATGAGGAATTAATCAGCGATAACGGCACGAACATCCCGACATGGCTGCAACGAGTGGAGGACTAGACCCATGCTAGAGTGGTTAGGGAATGAAACGTGGTTAGCTTGGGGAATTGGCCTATTAATCGGCTTCCCTTTTTTAATGATCTTGTTCGGTGAAATGCTTTACCGTATTGAAGGTCACCAAAATAACCGTCAGGCTTTTCTTGCTAATGCTCAATACTTTGTGCTGCCCAGTCTGGTTATTTATCTGTTATTAAATTATGTCGTGGGTCTTGACCATGATGTGATTTTAATAAAAATTATCGCCTCTATTTTTTGGATCAGCTTGATCTATCTGGTCGTCTCCAGTTTTAACCTGTTCTGGCAAGGGCAAGCAAAGAATGATGACTCCTGGCAAAGCCGTGTCCCTACATTAGTACTCAATATTGCCCGTCTGTTCTTTATTTTACTGGGGGTTGCGCTGGTTGTGTCCAGCATTTGGGAGGTTGACCTAGGACAGATGCTGGCGGCACTGGGCGTGGGATCCATTGTACTGGGGCTGGCATTGCAAGATACATTAGGAAGCCTGTTTGCTGGGATTACCTTAATCTCTGCACGTCAGTTCCAAGTAGGTGATTGGCTGAAAACAGGTGAGGTTACCGGTCAGGTAACGGCAATAAATTGGCATTCGGTTACCCTCAGAACTTTCGAAGATGATTCGCTCGTGATTCCTAACTCCATGCTGGCTCGTGATACGTTTTACAATTTAAGTCGTCCCAGTAAAATACATATGGAACGTATCACCATTAAATTCAGCGAAGATCATCCTCCTAATCAGGTGCGCAGCGCTTTGCTGGAAGCCGCCAAAAGCACTCCAGGTGTGCTTGCAACCCCTCCACCGAAAATTCTTATCAAAGAACTAGCCGATGATGCCGGTGCCTATCAGGCATTATTGTATTTTGATGACTACGCCGATTACGATGCTATTTATGATGCCTACCTGACGCGCGCTTGGTATGCAGCCAAACGTCACGGCATTGTCTTTCCGTTTGAGGATTATTTACAATACCAAGCACCTGCATCAGAAATGGATCATGGGATAGACGACAGTATTGACAAGAAACAACTCATAGACAAACTACTAGAGCTGAGTTCCTTTTCTCTTTCCAGAGATGAACTGGAAAGGCTCACTGATGCGGCTCTAGTACAGCGGTTCGGAAAAGGTGAGCAATTTATAACTATTAATCAGGAATGTGAGGGCCTGTATGTCATTTTGACAGGCAAGGTAAGAAAATTGACCTATGACCATCAAGGAAAAGAGCGAAATGTAGGCAGCGCCTATCCGGGTGAACTGGTCGGTCTTGTTTCGATGATTCGCCACGATGAAAGCAAAATCAATGCCTATGCCGCAGAAGACACGCAACTTGCTATATTGCAAAGTAATGCGGTTGAATCTGTATTACAGACCAATCCACAGTTTGTCCTTACTCTGGAAAGTGGAATTGATACCCGACTGAAAAGTCTGCAAGCTATTCAACAAAAAGGTCAAGATAAAAGCAGAACATCGGTTGTTAAAAATGGCGATATCAGCCTAAAAGAAGTATTGCAGAAGAAGTAATCTTGCACTCCACACCCTTATCATGGCTGTTCAATATGATGGGTAGGTCGGATAAGGAACGCCATCCGACAAGATGTTAAATTAAGAGTATTTGTCGGATGGCGTTCTTATCCGACTACCAAAAATGCTAACTGGCTATTTATTTTATGAAAAACTAGCATTGAACAGCCCTGAAACCCTACAAGCTTGTTTCTACCGTTTGCTTAGCCTGTTGGTACTTTTTAAGTATCAGCGTATCCCAGCGCTGCTCTATTTCACCTTGCTCACCCGTAATAACATCGGTGGCTTTCTTTCGTTTTTTCCTGAATTTTTTCGTAAAACCCGGATCGTAACTAGTCAACTCCTCGATGGGTAAATAATTTATCAAATCCCTCCCGCGAACTAATGCACCGGCAATATGTTGTGATCTTGATTGAGAAAGCAGTATTGTTTTCTCCGCTTTGTGTAGCGACAACACCGCAGTTTTTAGTTCATCTAAACGATAAGTGATCATGACATCAAACAGTGAATTCACCAGATTGTAACGCAGCCGACTTTTTTGTACGTCGAAAGCCGTTTGCGAGCCCAGTGATTTTGCGCTGAAGGGTTGGGGATAATCTATCGGGATGCTATCGGACTGATAGGCTTCGGGTGAAACCGGTAAACGGCTTATATCAGGGTGCAAAAGTAATTGCTGTCCCTTGGCTGACAAAATGAAATCAATGAATGCTTTGGCTAAATCCGGTTGTGGTGATTTTTTTAAAACAGCTATGCCAGAGGGTACGAAAACAGTAGCTGATGGATAGGAAAATTCAATAGGTAAGCCACTGGCTTTGGCCGTCAAACCATAGTAATCAATGACGATACCAATACCAAATTCACCTGAAATAACACCTTTAGGAACATCCGAACTTTTTTGCGTGATCACTTTAGCGTTGGCTGCAATGGCTTTTATTAATGCCCAGCCATTTTGCCAGCCTTTTAATTGTAAAATTGCCTCAACCGTTAAATGTGTCGTTCCAGAACGTGATGGAGCCGATAGTGCAATATGCCCCTGATATTCGGGTCGAGTCAGGTCAATCCATTCAGTGGGTGGCTGTAGCTCATGCGCTTGTAGATATTCCTTATTCCACATAATGCCGTAACCTGCTGCTGCAAATCCGCTGTAGAAACCTTCGGATTCATTGACAGGATAGCCACTAATTCGTTTGGGAATATTTTTAACGCGAGGGCGGTAAACCTGTAGATTGCCTTCCTTTTTCAGGACTTCAAAGGCATCCGGTGCCGAAACCCAAAACAAGTCTGCTGCTTTTTCTTCAATATATTTTAAACCAGCGGTGGTCTTTTTCTTGATGAGCACCACATCCACAGCAGGGTATTTCTCTTCAAAGGCCGCTTCGTAAACAACTGTCATTTTCTCAGGAAAAGAGGAAACAATAATCAGCTGCTGCTTCTCCGATGTTTTTTTCAGAGTGTCTTGGGAATCTTCTGCAAATACAGAGATTGACAGCAAACTGCACGTCGCCAATAGCAGTAAACGGGTTATTCTTGAAATCAATGCCGTTGCGTGCGTAAGCATTCGTATCATTAACTTTCCTTGACTCTGCGCGTTTCCACTTGGCTGCTAACAACCTGTGTTGTTTCAGTCAGACTCAGGATGCTGCTATGCAGCGACCTGAGCCTACCCTGTCATTCTGATTTCATCTCTTACTTTAGTACAGTTGTAGGTGGTTTTCTTAGTAGTTCGAACTATCAATACTAATATTGAAAACCTTGTGTCATCTTAGCCCCTAATAATAACTGGCTTAAACTGGCTCCTACTTTTCCGGACAATTTATCCAAGAGGGTTTTCTCCCGAGTGAAGCTAACCAACTCTTCTGCTTTGATTAATTCTCGTGCTACTTGACTTGTCGTCATAAAACCATCAACTAAGCCTTGTTCTTTTGCACCACTCCCTGTCCAGAATAAACCACTAAACGTATCAGGGTTCTCTTTTAATCTATCGCCACGACCTTCCCTAACTGAATTTATAAACTCTTTATGTGTACTTTCCAACATTTTCTTTAAATGCTGTTGCTCAACCTCAGATAATGGCTGAAAGGGATCCAGAATCGCCTTATGATCACCCGCAGTGACCAGCCTACTTTCAATACCCAATTTTTTGGCAGCCTCTACCACACCATAACTATCCAAACGAACACCTATAGAGCCGACAATACTTGAACGATTGGCATAAATCTCATCAGCTGAAGCTGCAATAAAATACCCGCCAGATGCACCCACATCTTGAATCACTGCGTAAACAGGAATATCCGCATATTCTTTTTTTAGACGTTTAACTTCGTCATAAATCATTGCTGATTGCACAGCACTACCACCAGGGCTATTTATGCGCAGCACAACCCCTTTGGTACGAGAATCCTCAAAAGCATCTTTTAAGGCACTGGCAACAGAGGTGAAGCCTGCATCAGAGCCATCCATGATGACACCTTTCACATCTACAACCGCAGTAAATTCCTTTGCAGAAGTTAATATTTTTCCCTGGCTGGCGATGGAGCCGATAAATCCAACTAGAAGCAATATGCCCCAAACCAGAAAAGCTATTTTAAAAAAGATACCCCAGCGTCGTGTGCGCCGCTGCTCTTGAATACCTTCTAGGGCTACTTTTTCTAATGCTTTTATTGCGTTATTTTCAGCGTCACTCATATTCAAACCTGACTGTTATTAATCCAATTAAGTATTTCTGTTACATTATCGACACATGCTAAAGGTTGCTGTGCTAATAATCGTGAGGCATCGTGGACGCCATAGCTCACCGCAAGAGCATCCATTTTGGCATTATTTGCCATCTGTAAATCATATTCACTATCGCCAATCATAATGGCATCTTCTGCTGTTATATTATAGTCCGTTAAGAGTTCGTATAACATTTGCGGGTGTGGCTTGGAAAAGGTCTCATCGGCACAACGAGTCACTGGAAAGAAAGCTTCAAAGCCAGTATCAGCTAAGACTTTATCTAAACCTCGTCGAGATTTACCGGTAGCGATGGCGAGCTGGTAACCTACCGATTTCAAGCCTTCCAATACCTCACCAGCACCCTCAAACAAAGGACTGGGGGTTTTATCTTTAAAGAGAAAATGCTCTCTAAATGACTCCGCAATTTGCTGAATGAATACAGTATCAGCATCGGAATACAACGCAAGGATAGCTTCTTCTAATCCAAGCCCTATGATATTTCTGATTTGCTCGTTACTTCTTGGCTCAGCGGCTAACTCGTCAATTGCTGCACGCATGCAGCTTGTAATATGTTGAGCGGAATCCATTAAAGTACCGTCCCAGTCAAATATCAGTAATTGGTACTTATTGTTCATGGGTTATTTGGATATAGCCTTCAAGGATTGTTGCAGATCATCCGCTAATGGTATTTCAAGATGGTAACGCTGACCTGAGAATTCAAGTACAAAGTCCACATAAAAAGCATGCAAGAATAATCGTTTTAGCCCGATGGTTTTTTTATAATGTCTATTTAAAGGAAAATCACCATAGCGGTCATCACCAATGACCGGCATACGCAAGTGCGCTAATTGTGTACGTATTTGATGCATTCGACCTGTTAACAGCTTAACTTCCATTAACGTTAAATCGGTAAAATGCTGTCTGGGTTTAAAGATACTTTCCGCTCGTTTGCTCCCCTCAGTGTGCTGCGTTACTTTTATTTTTTCACGTATACCAGAGGTTCTTGATAGTTCATTTTCAATACGCTGTTCCCCTCCTTGCCATTTCCCTGCCACCAACGTCAGATATCGTTTATCAATACCACTCTGCTTAAATAGCTGATGCAAGGCTTGTAAAGCTTGACGTGTTTTAGCCAGAATAATAACGCCACTAGTATCCTTATCCAATCGATGAGCGAGTTCTACATAGGGCATATCAGGTCGCAACTGTCTAAACACTTCGATCAACCCTAGCTGAAACCCGCTACCCCCATGTACCGGCAAGCCAGCCGGCTTATTGATTAAAATAATATCGTCATCTTCTTGAAGAATGGCTGCTTCAACTTGCTTGAGTAATCGCTCATTAGCAACAGGCTTTTCTTTTTTCTCTTCGATTCGCATCGGTGGGATACGCACAATCTCATCTAGTACCAATTTACGTTTTGGTTTAACGCGTTTTTTATCAACGCGCACCTCACCTTTACGAAGAATCTTGTAGATATAAGATCGAGGCACTCCATCTAGCTCCCTCATCAAAAAGTTATCAATACGCTGCCCATCACTTTGTTCTGTGACGGTAACAAAGCTAACTTTCTGAAATTTTGTATTCGTTTCATCCATAATGAACATCATACCTTTAACAGCATCTAGAGAGAACTACGAAGAATTTTGCGCAAAGCCTGATAAGTTTATCCTTTACTAAGTTTATTTGATTGAATGTCATTAACTTAATTGCTATATTTGAAGTCGCTTGTAAACGAAGCAGATTAATGCCTAACGCACAATTTGTGCGATAAGCGTACAAAACAATGAATTTTAATGAATGTGCGTGATGTGTTTTTTCACATCATTCAGATTTCATCCAAATATATTAGGTATTTGGAGCAGATAAAATATACACAGCTGGATATCGCCATAAAAACAATAAAACACGAATGGCTGATAACCGGATACTTTAAGGACATAGTTAACGTCAATGATGCATTGAGACATACTAGTCTTTAGAAAGAAGAACAGGATATACTTAGAGAGTTGATACTTTTATTAGTAACACTCTTATTAACTAACTGAAATTAATTATCTTTTGTAGATAAACTGACATCATATATGTTTAAAACACTTTAAACGTATATCCATTGCCCATCTTTTAAGAACACACGTTTTTAAAAGCGCACTAAAGCAAACCTTAAGTATGTGGATGGCGCAGATGGCAAGGTCTTAATTACCTACGAAATAGATAAGAACGCGAGATTTGTATTATTAAAACCACTCTACTGTGTGGAACTGAATACAGAAGCACAGCTAATTAATACTTGGCTTTTATAAATATTAAGTCACATAAACGCTAATTTCTCCTGTTACAACGCCGTTTCTGGCGAACTTCTTTTTAAATGCCTAGAAATATTTAACATAATCAATGAGATGGCATTTTTAGATTTGCCAATCTCATCATTATCCACTAAATATACATCCAACACATTGACCTGGGTCAGCATGACCGACTATACAGACAGGACAATAGTCAAATGAAACGAATACTAATTAACGCAACTGAACGTGAAGAAATCAGAGTTGCGATGGTCGAGGGACAATACCTTTACGACCTTGATATCGAACACACCAATCAGGTACAAAAGAAATCCAATATATACAAAGGCACAATAACCCGCGTTGAGCCTAGCCTTAATGCGGCGTTTATAAACTATGGTGCTGAACGCCATGGCTTCCTCCCTTTCAAGGAAGTTTCCAAAGAATATTGGAGTTCAACCAAGGACATTAAAGGCCGCCCCGCTATAAAAGATGTTCTTAAAGAAGGGCAGGAAGTTCTGGTACAAGTTGAGAAAGAGGAACGGGGTAATAAAGGCGCTAGTCTAACCACCTTCATTAGTCTGGCTGGACGATTCTTGGTGCTTATGCCAAACAATCCACGAGCAGGTGGAGTTTCACGACGAATTGAAGGTGAAGACCGCCATCGTATTAAGCAAATCCTGAAGGAACTCGACATTGAAAACGGCGGCGCTATTGTACGCACGGCTGGACTCGGCCGCGAGCTGGAAGAATTATCATGGGATTTGGACTACTTGAAGATGCTGTGGAAGGCCATCCAGTATGCGTATAAAAACCATCCTGCCCCTACACTTCTCTATCAAGAAAGCAATCTCATCATCCGGACGTTGCGCGATTATTTTCGTCCTGACATTGGCGAGATCATCTTTGATAAAGAAATCATTTATAATCAGGCTCGTGACTTTGTAAAGGCAGTCATGCCACATAACTTGTCAAAGCTAAAACACTACTCTGATAACAGCGCTACCCTATTCAGTCGTTATCAGGTCGAGCATCAAATTGAGTCCGCCTTCCAACGCGAGGTGACTTTACAATCGGGCGGTGCAATCGTTATTGATCACACTGAAGCCCTCATCTCTATTGATGTTAACTCTGCTCGCGCCACCAAGGGCAGTGACATTGAAGAAACAGCCTACAACACTAACCTGGAAGCAGCCGATGAAGTTGCCCGACAACTGCGGTTGCGGGATTTAGGCGGTCTTGTGGTGATTGATTTCATCGACATGATGCCCAATAAGAACCAGCGAGGTGTTGAAAAACGCTTACGTGACAATTTAAAAATTGACAGAGCACGTGTCCAGATTGGTCGCATCTCACGCTTTGGCTTATTAGAAATGTCACGTCAACGGCTACGTCCTTCCCTTGGTGAAGCCAGCCAAATCGTTTGTCCAAGATGTAGCGGACATGGTTCATTTCGTAGCGTCGAATCTCTAGCCTTGTCGATTCTGCGCCTCATCCAGGATGAAGCCATGAAGAACATGACGCATCAAGTAACAGCTCAGGTACCGATTCAGGTTGCTAGCTTCTTATTGAATGAGAAACGCGATGCTATAACCCAACTACAAACGCGTCATAACCTCAACATTGTTATATTACCTAATCCGCACATGGATACCCCACATTATGATATCCAGCGCGTTAGAACACAAGATGGCAAAGCGGAACCGATATCTAGCTATGAACAAATAGCGCAAGCCGATGAAGATGAAGCGCTTAAGGCTAAAACAGATCCCATTGCTATAAAAACTGAAACTCCTGCGGTGAAGCAAGTTATCCCTGACATGCCTGTGCCTGTACCTGTGCATATTGCGCCAGAATCACCTAAAGTCTCCATCACCACTGATAACAGTGAAAATAAGGGCTTTATACGTCGCGTCTTTACCTCTTTTTTTGGTGCTGAAAATAAACAACAGGTTAAGGACAATGAAGAGAGCAGCGAACAAACTCCTGTAAAAAAACAGCAATCCTCTTCATCTGCTAACAAACGAAATACTTCTCGCAATAACAATAACAATAATAACCGGAACCAAAACAATAGAAGGCGTCAACCACAAAATAAGCGTCAACCGTCTAATCAAAACAATCCGAACAGAAAACAAAACACAAGAAAGAACAGTAACCCGAATAAAAACAGGCAAAATAACCAAGATCAAGCGAACACCAAAAAACAGCCTAGCCAACAAAAGACTACGCCCAGGAATACCAAAAATCCTGAAAAAGTAGTGGTAAGTAAAGACAGTGCTACAACAAGCAACAACACAAAGACGACAGATAATGCTGCATCGACACAAGATAAGCCTACCCGAAATAATCGTAGAAACCAGTATCAAAACAGGAATCGCCGTACTAATCGCACGCCTAAAAATCAAAACAATCAGCAAAGTGACAATCAAACAGATGTGACTGTTAATATTCCTAATGAAATGGATATGACCCCTATTGAAATTACGATTCCAAGACCAGGCTCTCAGA
Source organism: Thiotrichaceae bacterium (assembly GCA_965224605.1). GTDB lineage: Bacteria > Pseudomonadota > Gammaproteobacteria > Thiotrichales > Thiotrichaceae > HyVt-477. The sequence continues at coordinate 18,017 of CBDCZP010000002.1, read as the reverse complement.
TAAGAAAGAAGCCTGCTACAAAGGTTAATAAGACCTCCACGAAAACTGAAGAACGCCGTTCTACTGACACCAAGGCAACTGCTAAAGCTACCGCTGCTACGACTGCGGTACCTGCTAAAACGAAACCGAATAAAAAAACATCAATAGAGAAGATAGACAATACTCAAAAAACAAAAACCTCTACGGCTGAAAAATCTTCAAGTAGTAAGAAATCGCCTACTAGAAATATAAGCAATTCTAAAGAAACTAGTAAAAAACCTGCCCAAAATAAAACAACAGGCAAGAAGCCGACTAGTACTAAGAAGACAGAAGTCAAAAATGAGCCCACTTCCGCTGTAAACAGCAAACCTGATGAATCTAGCACAGCAAGCACGAGTAGTAGGACGACAAATGCTCCTAAGAAGGTAAAGCCAAAAGCTACATCAAAAAAAGCAACTGCAAAGAAAACGGCAAGCACTAAGGCAAAGACAGACACCATTGAGAAATCAAAATCAGTCCAATCTGCCCCAACAGAAAAAACCAACACACCTAAATCAACAAGAACACGCCTGAAAAAAATTGGCCCTGAAACTAAAACCTCTGAAACAGAAGTTGTGACCAAGAAAGAAGCTTAGCGCTAATTCAAGCTATATCCTCAGTGGGACAGCTGTAGAGTGATTTTATTGAACTGATAGGGAATGTGAAAAAGGAATTATGGTTGATCCTTGATGAGCTTTTGCATACCGCTAGTCGGCTCAATAAGTTGAACCTAGAAAACGCAGTTGAACAGCTTGTAGAGTGATTGCTCTACAGGCTGTAGCGCAATCACTCAACTAGTGAACGGTTACACTACAAAACTTTACTATCTTTTCATAGGGTTAATGCGACATAGTAGCGGTCAACTACGTTTTCTAGGTTGAATAAGAAGCTGGTCATAGGAGTCATGACGACCTACTGAGGATGTCTAGGTTCAAGACAGTAAACTGTATTTGTAACGAGTATGTCCGAATAGATTTTCGCCTAGATGACTGGAACTGTTATCAACACCTTTACCCAAGAAGCTCCACCATATAGATGATGATGTCGCAAAACACGGTAGCCTGTGAAGAACTAACCACCAGAAGGTTGGGCAAATTTATCGTTAAGCTTTTGTACAAAACGATCAGTATCATCACGTAGAGCATCAAGGCGTTTTCTAGCTTTTCTGCTCCAACCACTGGGCTTGCCAGAAAATATACTTCTGAAAAAGGAAGTGCTTTTCAGAAATGCAACCTTAATGTTTCCAGCCATGTCATTTGACAAGTTTTTTGCGATTGATTTTGCAAACAACTTCCGAAAATAAAAGTGAACAAGAAGTAGTGCCAGGACAGTCACTGCAATGATTCCATACAGTAAAGGTTTATTCGCCATTATTGTAGGCAACCAAGGAGGATTAAAAGTTACACCTTGCCAATACCCCGCCATTACTGACGTGATTGCAGACCCGATCAACAGCGTCGCTAAAACAACACCATCAGCAGTAAGAACACGCTTTTTCCATGTTTGTAATGCAGCTTGTAAGCTTGGCACAGACTGATGTTCAATATGATTAGCTAGTGATTCCATTGAACCAATAATACGGTAGACACGTTCAACGCTGATACCGTCCATGCGAGTCGTTATTTCAGCATAGTCCGCATCGCGTTTAGACTCATAACGGGCCCATACGTTTTTATCCTCAACGGGTACAGCCAAATGCTTGTTATAAAGCACATAAAATCTACCCGCACTTAAGCCATGTTGAACCAGTGCTTTTTGCCATGCGGCAACAATGTCTTCAAGATTATCTTCTTTTGCAGAAGTATCTATCTGGTTTAGAATAAATAGAAATTTGTTACTGTCATTTCTTCTTTGAGCACCTTTTACCAAATGCTCCAATGTATCTTGCATGGCACCGGGTTCAGGGTGTCTGGCATCAAATAAAACTAACACCAAGTCTGATAATTCAATAATATGATCGGTAATTCTCAATGTAGATTTGCGTTGTTCATCCGCATCAAACCCAGGGGAATCAATTAGAATCTTGCCACGCAATGCTTCACTAGGTGCTACTTTCATTTGCAAGTAGTTATCAATCCTGGAGCCTTCACCTACGGCGACCTTTTCTATGTCTTCACTGATCTGATAAAACGGAAAACGTGGGTCGCCGTCCAATGCCAAACCAGGCAAAGTGCGGGTTTCTGAATCAGCTGTATAAGTAATGACTGTGAATTTATCATCCACAGCTTGATTACCCGTTTTCTGCAATGGCAGTCCTACAAAAGAATTGATAAAACTAGATTTACCCGCTGAAAATGTACCCAAGATTGAAATCATAGGCCACCAGGAAATTTGTGTCGCATAGGACTCACCAGGATCCAATAGACCTAAACCTTGGGCAACCTTATCTAGCTGCTGATATCTATCCACCACATCAACCAGTATGGGAGCCTCACGCTGTAAATGTTTTTGTAAACGCTCTAATCTTTCTTTTATCCTTTTATCTGGCGTCATATTTATCCTGAAAATATTTTATTTTAAAGAGGGCTAATGAGTGAGGACACTATGCCCCTAAACACCCCTAAATGCCCGAAGCCATGCTCCAGAAGTCATCATAAATTTTATTGCTGGGGTTGTATTTGTTGAGGCTGATGTGTGGGCTGAACGGGCTGATAATATACAGGAGGGGGGGATTGCATTCGGTTTGATCCACGAAAGCGACCATTCGAATTATTACTCCAAGGAATAAACTTGTTAAACATGCTGAGTGGCGTTGAGATGTTCTGATTAAGACTCCACATATCTTGCTGCATATTAGTAGTTGATGCTGCCAAAGTGGATGTTGAGTCTTTCATTTGTCCGATATTTTGGGACATTGACCCAACATCTGTAGACATTTCACCGACTCTGCCTGTCATGGATTGAGTTGAACTAACCAAACTAGTCATCTTTTCAGACATCTCTACAGTACTAGTCGAAATGATTTTCATGTTGTGACCCACCGCATCCGAAATAGTCACAATGGATAATGCCATTTTACCGACATCTTTTGTCAAAGAATGAACAAGGAAAAAACCATAGGCAGCCAATATGATAAACGCCACCATGGCGGGATAAACCAACATCTGCATTCTTCGAGTTGAAGACTCCTCACGTTTTTCTAGTTCGCGAAGCTCACTTTCAAGCTCTAGGACATAATCGCGATGTAATTCACTTTTTTCACCCATAACCTAATACCACTCTCTAATTTTTATTTATGGATGTTCTCTCAGACATCGCGCGATGAATCTCGCTTGCTTTTTCTGGGAAAAACACACCAATAAAGCCCAACATATTTGACACTTCTCTTGACTTACCTTCTTTCAACATTGGCATTGAAATTTCAGCATAAAGAGCTGCAGATTCCTTCTGTTTGTTTTGATGCCAAAGCACATTAGCCAGCTCTCCTTTATAATCTAGTGATGAAGGCACTCGTGTTACCAAGGCTTGATAAATAGCAGCTGATTTATCTTTTTCATTTTGCCAAAAGGCTTCTCTAGCTAGCTTTAACAAATCATCTGGACTCATTGCAATTAAGTCTTCAGCAGATAGGTCTTTGTCTTTAGTCACTGCATCTGAGTTCTTAGCACTCTGATCACTGCTCTGGATATTACTTTGGATATTGCTCTGGGTACTATGCATAGCATCAGCAGAACTGCCTTTTACAACTTCTGTTGCTACTTGAGGAGTTTGTATGTTTGTCTCATCTTTACTATTTGCCTGAGTATTAGTAGCTGCTCTTTGAGCTTCTTCAGCCAATCTAGCTTTTAGTTCAGGAGAATGAGTATGTATTACCGCAGAACCACTGACTGTATTTATATCTCTTCTATCTATATCCCTTCTATCTAAAATAGGTGTGGTTTCAGTAGTTTCAGTAGTTTCAGTAGTTTCAGTAGTTTCAGTAGTTTCAGTAGTTTCAGTACTTGAACTTGGTCTTGTACTTGATTTTGTGCAGATTTTTTTTGTTGATTTTCTGTTGATGTTTTTGCAGATTCAACGGCATGGGAAACTACATGCTCAGTATCACTATGCTCATTTTTTGAGCCCATATTAATATTTAACAATATAGCTAACGCGGCAAGTATCCACGCGGTAATAATAGGGTGGGACATCAACCAACGAAAAATATGCATCTAATACTCCTTTAATAACTGCTTATTATGAATATCTAGCAAAGATATCGCATAAAAAATTCTATTTTTTATCTAGCGTAATCGAGGACTTTGATTAAGTTTCAAACCTAACTAGTATAAACTATTACCTAACAAATTTAGTTCTTCCGTTGCTTTTGAGCGACCATCCAGCTCAAAAACAGCTAATCCTTCACTAAATGATCGTCTATAAATAGTTCTTTGGTAGAGCCTACACTCTAACATTTTAATACCTGACAACGTCTGCATCGCTGAAAACGCTTCATCTGTTTCACGTACACCATGATGGGTGTCTGAACGATTCATGAAGCCAATAGTTTCTACCGGCTTACCCGAACGTGCTTTTTCTATTAACTTCAAAAACCGTTGTGTCGACCATACATCCGCCTGACTTGGAGCAATAGGTACCAATATCCGGTTAGCTTGTTTGAGCGCCTTCTCCATGGCTCTAGTATCAGACATACCAATATCAATTATAATTTCAGTATTTTTGCCTTCGTTTTCAAGTTCTGCCACATCATTTAGCGGACTTATCGCAGGTACATATCCATCTTCTGTTCGGATTTCAAAGACATCCGTTAATGTTGCTTGTGGATCAAGATCATAAACTGAAACATAAGCATTTCTATTGGTTGCTACCCACAGTGACAGATTAAAAGCTACCGTGCTTTTCCCTGTTCCACCTTTTAAATTGCCAACAACGGTTATCGCCATTTTTACTTGGACTCTTGTTTTTCAGACTGAACCGGTTGCTTAGCCTGTGGTGGCATCTGCTGATTATTCATACCCGGAAAACCATAGGGAGCATAAGGTTGCCGATATTGGTACATAGGCACTGGCACATAGTACATGCGCGGTGCATATCCCATATTCATCGGAGCACCACCCATATTCATTGATGGCATCCTCATGTTCATATTAGGCATTTGCATAGACGTGCTTGGCATTTGCATGTTTCCTGAGTTTGGATTTGCATTTGCTGATACAGGATTGTGCATCTTTGGTTTATTTAAAACAGGAGCAGGAATTTCCATCTTTGGTTGTTCAGCTGCAACAGGTGCTGCTGGCGCCTTAGGAGCCTCTTTCACATCATGCATTGACTGTGAAAGAGGCTCATTAGCTTTGGGCATAGCGAGATTTGGCATCGGCGGTGCTGGGACATTCATTTCTACAACTGCATGTTCAGCCGGTTTCGCTACGTTAGCATTCATTGAAACAGGAAATTCTGCACGCTCAGTGCTGATCTTTGGCGACTGTGGCGCTTCTGGCACAGGAGCTTTATTTACAACAGCTGTTGGCTGCTCTGGTTGTGCTGGAAAGGCATCTTGTTTTACCGCATGTTGTTGTGGTGCGGATGGCATCTCTGGTGAAACGGGTGTTACTGGTGTCTCAGGTGCCTGCAAAGGAGTCACCATTGACCCTTCTGCGAAAGCCTGAAACGGTCCCGTTGGTGGCGGAGGCAAGAAAATAGCAGAAGACTCTGCACTGACTGAAGACGCTTTACCTATTGAAGCCTTTTCACTTGAGGAAGACTCTACAGATGTCGAAGTTTCTGATCCTTTTTCTTCTTCTGATGTACTGCAACCAAACAATGAAATAGCCAACACGGTTGCTCCGGTAGCTAAACTTATTACACCAATTCCTTTATGCATGGGCTTCATTAAAATACCTTTTTAATATTTATTTGTTTAAAGATCATCTTTTAGTCGTATGCCTCTACGTGCTTTCGATGGGCTTTTGGGTTTCACCAGCATGTCGCCTTCTTTATCTTCATGAGACTTGGGTACTACTGTAGCTTCTAGCTCGGTTTTAGCCTTTGGTACTGCTTTAGCTTTTGGCTCTGCTTTAGCTTTTGGCTCTGCTTTAGCTTTTGGCTCTGCTTTAGCTTTTGGCTCTGCTTTAGCTTTCGGTGCTGCTTTAGCCTTTGGCGTTGCTTTAGTAGCAATTGTTTCTTCTTCCTTAGAAGTTACTTTTGCTTTAACTGTAGCCTTCGCCTTAGGTGCCACCTTCGCTTTGACGGTAGCTTTCGCTTTGGGCTGGGCATTATGACTTTCATTTATTTTGCTGACAACTCCTGAACCCGAATCTTTTGATTTATTTCGTGTTATCAGGTTAAAGCCAGCACCCAGCAGACTTTTCACTCCAGTAAAGACAAAGCCAAGCACTGTTACCGCGATTCCTGCCACGGTTCCACCCGCTTCTTTTGCTTTGTCGAACAAAGATTCACCATCATCGTAAGAAGAGCTAGTTTCCATTGCTGGTTGAATAGTTGCACCAGAACCACCTGTTGAGGGTTCATCTGTATCATCAACCTCACAAGCCCCAAGTGCATCACCTGCACTGATACAGCCCAGTGGAATAACTAGCAGTGTCAATATCGTCGATACCAAGCCACCAAATATGAGCGAAACGCCCATTCCCTGGAATATAGGATCAGAAACGATAACCGACGAGCCACCCATTAATGCTAATGCTGTTATCGCAATGGGTCGTGTTCGTGCTTCACAGGAATGAATCACCGCATCAATGACAGACATACCTTTTTCCATCACAGCCTCCCGCGAGAAATCAACCAGCAGAATAGAGTTACGCACAATGATGCCGGCTAACGCGATAAACCCTATCATCGAGGTGGCAGAAAAATCAGCCCCCATAATCCAGTGACCGGGCACTATACCAATCAAAGTTAACGGAATAGGAGCCATGACAATAGCAGGTAAAATAAAGTTACCAAACTGCGCCACAATCAACATATAGATAAGTACTAAGGCTGCCATAAAGGCTATGCCCATATCTCTAAATGTCTCAAAGGTGACTGTCCACTCACCACCCCACTCAAACGACACCTCTTCGTCGCTTTTAGGAGTACCAAGCCAATGACCACCTGTGACTACGGTTTCACCGATCTTATAGCCTTTTCCATCATTCTCTGCTGCCAGCAAATCCTGCACTTCAAATTGTGCATAAACAGGAGCGGCAAATTTACCAACACCCTCACCTGTTACGAACTCAACCGGTCGTAAATTTTTGTGAAAAATAGGTTGATCTTCTGGCTCAGAGTAAAATGCCCCTAACTCTGCCAAGGGTATTGTGACGCCTGTTTTGCTAGTCACAGGTAGCTGCACTAAGCGATAGATATCTGATCTAACTCCCAACGGTACTTGCATAACAATGGGAGTGGGATCAATTAATTTACCCTTTTTGATATCTCCAAGAATATAACCACCCATAGCCATTTCTAGCGTTCGGTTGATATCTTCTACTGAAATACCATTACGTTGCGCTTTATCCGCATCTACTTTAAAGCGAAGAATGTCGTGGGGAGCTTCAATGAAGTTATCAACATCAGCAATATTCTCTGCCTCTTCAAACTTCAGACGCATATCTTCAGCAAATTTACGTCGCACCTCAGCACTTGGGCCGTAAATCTCCGCAACAATCGTTTGCAACACCGGTGGCCCTGGTGGCATTTCGATGACCTCAATACGTGCACCCGCCTCTTTTGCTATCGGCGTTAGTGCTTTCCGTACATCATCTGCTATCTCGTGACTGCTTCTATCTCGATCGCTTTTATCAATTAACTGAACCTGTATATCACCTTGCCACGCCCTGCTACGCAAATAGGAATGACGTACTAGACCATTAAAATTAAAGGGCGATGCCGTTCCCGCATACGTTTGCAACGCTGTAACTTCTTCGATCTCTTTCAAATGTGAGGATAATTCATTGATAAGGTTCGCAGTAATAGGTAATGCCGTACCTTCTGGAAAGTTTACCGTGACATTGAATTCAGGCTTATTATCCAGCGGCAACATTTTAACGCGAACTAGTTTGGTTGGGTAAAAAAGCAACACTGACACGAAGAATACCGCAATAATACCGTATAAAAAGAGTTTTCCTTTTTTAGGCTTTTGGATCATTGGAATAATGATTCGACGATAAAAACGATCCATCATTTCCGCTTGTTTATGCTCTTTCTCAGCAGCATCCCTTAACTGGTCGATATTTGGTTTTAGTTTATTGGTCAGCCAAGGCGTAAAGGCAAATGCTGCAAATAAGGAAATCAACATGGCTACCGATCCCAATACAGGGATTGGGGACATATAAGGCCCCATCATGCCACTTACAAAGCCCATCGGGAGTAATGCTGCGATTACTGTGAAGGTTGCGATAATAGTAGGGTTACCTACTTCACGTACTGCATCTACAGCGGTATCAATATCAAGGCTATCTGCCATCAACCAGCGCCGATAAATATTTTCCACCACCACAATGGCATCATCCACCAAAATGCCGATCGAAAAGATCAGCGCGAACAAGCTAACACGGTCAATGGTTAAGCCTAATGCCCAAGCAGAAAAAACGGTTGTGGTCAGCACGATGGGAATGATGATAAGTACAACGGTTGAAGCCCGCCAGCCCAAAAACAACCAAACCAGTGCCGTCACAATCAAAGTGGCTATAACTAACTTCTTCAATAAATGATTTACTTTTTCTTTTGCCGATGCACCATAGTCACGCGTAACCGCCACATTAATGTTATCGGGTATCGAATGACCTTTTAATGCCTCAACTTTTTCCAAGATAGCTTCAGAGACTTGCACCCCATTGCTACCATGTTTTTTTGCTATAGCAATGGTAACTGCGGCGGCACCAACCGCTTCCTCTTCAGAAGTGCTCGCTTTACCTGTGTAATAGGTAACTAATCGAGTGGTTTCATTAGGTCCTTCTTTCACCACTGCAACATCCCGCACGTACACCGGACGATTATCCACCACTGCAACCATCAATCGGTTCACATCATCTGCATTTTTTAGAAAGGAACCTGTAACAATTGTCACCACTTTATTGCCAGGCTCAATGGCACCGGCATTACGCTCGGAGTTTGCCATCCGGATGGTATTGGCAACCTGATCTAAAGAAACGCCGTAAGTCGCCAGCCTTTCAGGTAATATTTCAATAAGTAGCTGATCATATCGACCATCTACGATAAAGCTTTGACTGGTGTTAGCGACTTCTCGCAAACTTTGTAAAACATCCAGTGCCACTAATCGTAAAGAAGCATCATCAACTTCATTAGACCACAAGGTTAATGTAACGGAGGGTACATCATCAACACCTTTGGGTTTAACCAGAAAGCCTCTGGTGCCGGAGGGCATACTGCCTTTGTTCGCTTCCAACTTGTCGTGTAATTTAACAATAGATTCGTTGTAATCTTCACCTACTGTAAATTGAACCGTGACCATCGCTTGGCCACGAGCCGACATCGAGTAGACATTCTCCACCCCGGTAATTTCCGACATGATGCCTTCGAGCGGCCGCGCAATTTGGCTTTCAACCTCTTTCGCTGAAGCGCCAGGATAGGAAACAAAGATATCCACCATCGGCACAGACACCTGTGGATCTTCTTGACGAGGTGTTATTTGTAAGCCCAACATGCCAATAACGAGAAAGGCAATGATAAGTAGTAACGAAATGGGAGAGGTTATAAAGGCTTTTGCTACCCCCCCTGCAATACCTAAAGCGTGTTTTTTTTGTGGCTCAATTTCATTATGATCAGTCATACGATTCTATTCCAGCAGTATCTGTTGTAGGTAGCGGCAAGTTATTCTGATTTGGACACAGCATCAGACGGCATCCAGCCAGACTTTGCCGTTGCAGGAGGCTCATCTATGATTTGATCACCTTTACTCAGACCCGATACAACGGCAACATTGCCACCGCCCTGATCTGCACCTAAGCGCAGCAGTCTAAGTTCAGATTTACCATTTTTTCCAATACGCAATACACTATCTAGGCTTCTACCCGGTAGTAATGCACTCTTGGGAATGACGATGACTTCTGATAATTTTTGTGTGCTATTAGGGATAATTATTTCCGCATACATACCCGGAGCGGCATTCACATTTGTATATAAATCAAACTTGACCGTAACTGTGTGTCGAGCAGGATCTGCAATCGGGTATATTTTCACCACCTTTGCTTTCGTCTTTAGCCCACCGCTGATTGTCACGGGTACAACCATTCCAATACTCAGGTTATTCACCATCATCGAAGGAACGTCTGCTTTCAAACGTTTAAATTTTACATCTGCAAATTTAATAAGAGGTTGACCCGGTTGTACCGTATCCCCTACTTCTACCATTTTATTGAGAATCATCCCCGAAAAGGGTGCTATTGAAACTGCGTTGGTTAGCTTTGCATCAATCTCATTGAGTTGCGACCATGATTGCATGACTCTACTTTTTGCTTGTGTTACCGCTGTTGCGCTATTCATCAAATCTGAATAACGATTAGTGCCTTCATCATAGTCACCCATCATTCCATACATAGGGCGCGTCATGTAGATATCCATCATGGCTGGTAGCCCCATGCCGGGCATTCCTGATATATCCTTGCTACGCGGTGAAACCATCTCACGGTTGTATTGAGTTTGGGAGTTACGTAATGCTGCTTGCGATGATTCCAGACCCGCTAATACTGAGCTACGCTTAGCTTGTATCACATCATCGTTAATTTTTACGATTAAATCACCTTTAGAAAGCATCGTTCCCACATCACCCGTTATGGATATAATCCGACCGGGTATCTGAGCCGACAAGGTAACTTCTTTATAAGGAATAACAGTACTACCCAGCACCGTTTTTGCAGTAGAGCCTTTACTTTCTACGTTGATAACGCCTGCCGCATTGGCCGATGTCACTGACAATAAGGAAAATATTAAATAAACATTTGTTTTTAATACACTTTTAATCTTATTCATGCAATTCTCTGCTCCATTATTATTCCTTCTGAAAAGTTAAGCCGCCTACCCTTTGCAAACTCGCCCTGCAGCCCACTCTACCTTAATGTTATTTGCTGCTACTTAGACATTTTAACCAGTCAGTCAAGCACAAAATGGTAATGAATAAATAGCTTAATCTACTTGCATTTAAATTTGCCGTCCAAATATAGCGTCTTAGTGCCAATATAGCCAGCTATACAACAGCAAATCAGTATTAGATAATAAGTATATTCTGAAATATTAATTAACGCAACATAAACATGACATAAATCATATTTTTATTTAGAAAGAACTATTTCATCTAATTGAATCACTCAATCAACAATAAGAAGCAGCGAATACTCCCAACAAGAACTCTTTTCTTATTGCCAATAAACTTCTCAAAAACCATATACAGGAATAAGACGTCGTATCTTACCCCATTCTTTATGATCCAAGGTTATTTCCACAGCAAGGGGAAGTTGTTCCAGTGCTGCGCCTTGGGCTCCATTTTGAGCCCAACGTGTTTGCCACTTATTGTTTGCATCCAACAGCCTGAACTCCACCTCCTCAAGCTGCTCAAGAAGGCGCAGTTTTATAGGTTCTTCTGTTTGCAAATGATCCACTTGATCCCAAGTCTGTCGAAACAACACACCTTCTTCAAGTGTATAAGCCACTCGTTGTAAGCTACTTCTTGTCAATCCTCCTGGATTTGGATTGCCACCTCGAGTAAATTCAATAAGCACATCTCCGTTAAGACCTAGTTCAACCGCACTGCGTCTCTTTGCCGAATCAGTATTCACGGGTCGCGCTATTAATTGACGCATATCCCGCTCCAAAAACATGACAGTACGTTGTAGGCTCTCCAGCCGTATTATCTGCTTTTGCACAGCACTACTTGTATTGATTACTGAGCTTAATCCGCCATAAGCCAAAGCAGCCATTACTGCAAATATCGCCATTGCAATCAGCAATTCAATCAAGGTAAACCCTGATCGCTTTTTCCTGGACTTTAAATCATGCAGACTTGAATGATTAATATGATGTTTCATAACCAACCTTCATGTTCGCCTTATTTCGTAATGAAACCAACCAAGAATGCAGCAGGATTTGTTTTTTCGTGGCCCGCACGCCACACAGTAACTTCTATACGGCGAACATTTTCATCCACAGTATTGAGTGTTTTTTGCTTCCACACCCATTTCCCTCCCGCCATGTCTTCATCGCCTTTGGTATTACCAATACTAGGCCAGACATGCTCTAACTTGACAGTAGCTATATGATTCATCGCTACCCAGCGAGCAAAAGTCTTTTCCCCCATTGAAGCTTCATGATTAGCGGACACACCAACCGTCTGAATGACCGCACCTAACGAAACCGCTACAATCGTCAATGCAACCATGACTTCAATTAAAGAAAAACCATAATGATTCGTTTTCATGGAAACTCTTCTACGTTTGTTCCTGATCTGTATCATATAAGAAAATTTATACTAAAACTCTTCATTCGAAATAATTTCTGCCTGACCTAACCCATCAAAACGAAGCTGAAGCTTTGCACGAGCAGGATAAACCAATTCAACCATAAACGGAGTAACCTCACCCGTTGAAAGTAAAAAGACCTGAGGGGTTTTATTATCTTCATCGGTCAGATCAACTAGGGAGTTTTGTCGGAAAATTTCGAGTTGCACGCCTTTAGCTAATCGACGCTGCCTAAATTGTTTATCCTGAAGCGGAACCCACGTTCCAATTTCTTCTCCACCAACAACAAAATCATAACCGTTTTCATAAAAACGAAGCCCCAGTGATCTCGCCTGAAACAGAGATTCATCGCGCCCCAACAACACCAAAGCTTTTAATCGGTTAGCATCGCCAAGCAACAAATCGGTATAATCACGTTTCAAGGAAACGGTTGCCGCACCCACCATCACACCGATGATAATCATCACGACTAGTAACTCTATCAGCGTAAAACCACCAACCTTTTCATTAGCTACATTGGCGCTACGGTTATTAACGGATTTTCTATACTGCACTCGCATTTGAGTTACTACTGATCCCAGTTACCTACTCCCAATTACCTACATCATCATCACTTGGCACGCCATCAGGCCCTAATGAATAGATATCTATTTCACCATGCGTACCTGGGTTAGTAAATTTATAAGGCTTGCCCCACGGGTCTTTGGGTTCTTTCTTATAAGACTGACTCCAATTGTCGGTGGCTCCAGCAGGTTTAGTGATTAAGGCATTGATGCCATCGGAAGTGGATGGATATTGAAAGTTGTTCATACGATATAAATCCATTGAGCTTTCAATTCCACGTATCGCTGTCTTGGCTGCTACTATTCGTGCTTTATCAGGCTTATCCAATATTTTTGGTGCAACCACTGCTGCCAAGATAGCGAGAATGAGAACAACGACCATGACTTCAATTAATGTAAAACCAGACATATTAGTCGGACGCTGATGTGTTTGTCTTTTCACTGTTCTTCGTATGGTTCTTTGCCTAGTTCTTTGCATAGCTCTTTTCACAGTTCTTTGCATGATAACCCCTTTTAAAATTTATATGGCTCGCGCTATACTCGCGGCTAAAAAAACATTCATAATGAAAACAATCATGCCACACTTTGAAACAAAATCATAAAACGAAGATGACGATGGAACCTGTTATTAATTGTCTCAAAAGTATTGGCATGTAGAGCTTGTGGCTAATTTGCTCTGTAAATACTTTTGGGAAAATTAATATGGCGCTCTTAATGAAGTTAAGAAATACTCTATGTTGGCACATTTTGTGGCTCGCACTCCTGCTTATTCTCTTACAAATATTTCAAAGTGAATTCTTATTCCAGCGTAGCGCGATCAATAACGGTCAGATATGGCGGATAGTAAGCGGAAATCTGGTCCACACGAACACCAATCACCTACTCATGAATCTTGCTGGACTAGGGTTTATTTGTTTGCTTTTTAAAGACCATCTCAGTGTGAAATTATTTTACATTTCCCTGATTATTACCATGCTATTCGTCGGCTTGGGTCTGTATTTTTTTAGCCAAAACCTGATTTGGTACGCTGGACTTTCTGGCTCGCTATATGGTCTTTACATCATTGCAGCCAGTGTTGCTTTAAAAAATAAAGACTACATCTCCAGCCTACCCCTTTTAATAGCCATACCCGCAAAACTGATATGGGACTCCCAACACCCTGAACTCACCCAAAGCAGTGCAGAACTAATAGGAGCACCCGTGGCCACTGATGCGCATATTTACGGACTTATTGCTGGTGTATTGGTCAGCCTGGGATTCGCCGTACTCCACCAACGATCAAAGTAAGCATGTTTAATAAACTAAACACATCCATTTGCATACTCTGCCACGCAAACACTCAACAGGCTTTATGCCTCTGTACAAATTGCCTCAACGATCTACCGTCGATCAAAAACTGTTGTTCGCAATGTGGCAACACGCTTCCAGCAGAGGTTGCTGATCTTTGTGGAAGCTGTCAAGCAAACCCACCGCCCATTGATAAGACCTTTAGCTTATTTCATTATAAAACGCCGATAGACCATCTCATCAAACAATTGAAATTCAAACACTCATTTGTTACTGCTGACCTATTGGGTAAATTAATGGCTGAAGCCATTATTCAACGAGGAATCACCCTTCCAGAAGCTATTATTCCAACGCCTCTTCATTATAAGCGTCTGCGCATGCGGGGTTACAATCAATCTATTGAAATTGCCAAGCCACTTGCCAAACACCTCAAACTACCTTTGTTAAATACTGACCTTATCCGAAATAAACATATACGACCACAAACTGAATGTTCTGCAAAAGAACGCAGACGCAATTTGCGTAATAATTTCATTTGTAGAACACCTTTAAGCTATGCAACGATTGCAGTCGTTGATGATGTCATCACAACTGGCACCACTGTTAATGAGATAGCCAAGACACTTAAAAAAAAGGGTGTTAAGGAAGTTTATGCATGGTCGTGCGCACATAGTTCGATGTTGTGACAGCGATTAACTTTATGGGCTGGTAGATTCCACCTTATTGTTATAAGGTTTATGTTCCTTAAGCAACCTCTGATTAAGACTAAACTTTCTGGAAGCGATGCTGAAGATGTTGATTATAAGCACCGTATTGCGAGCATAAGGCTCACCTCCAGCACAAAGACTTGATCAGAATTTCCTTAAATCTAATCATTAAAATGAGTCACCTATGGTTCGTAGCATGACCGCTTTCGCTTTAAAAGAAAGCCAAAAAGACACCCATCAATTAGCCTGGGAAATTCGCTCAGTCAATCATCGTTTTCTCGACATTAATTTGACATTACCAGACAGCTTTAAACACTTTGAAAGTGAATTCCTGAATGCTTTAAAAAAACAACTTAAACGCGGAAAAGTTGATGCCCGACTTCGCCACACTTCCGACAACAATCAAAAAACAGAAATACTGGTCAATGAATCACGGGCACGAGCCTTGATAGTGGCTTGTCGGCAGATTGAGTCTATTACCGATACTACCGAACCCCTCAAAGCCGTTGATATCTTGCAATGGCCTGGCGTAGCTCAAGAGACTGAGCTTAATGCCGATCATATCCTTGCTGAAGCTCGCATGTTGCTAGATAGCGCTATCGTAGATCTCTGTCAGAACAGGGAAAGAGAAGGCGATGCGTTAGCCACATTGATTGACCAACGTTGTGACCAGATTGCTGAGTTAATCGTTAAAGTACGCCAACGTCGCCCCAAGATACTCGCCTCGTTACGTGAAAAAATTCTCCAAAGAATTGAAGATTTGGAAATCACTCCTGATACCAATCGGCTTGAACAAGAGTTAGTTATACTTACTCAAAGATTAGATGTTGATGAGGAGCTTGACCGAATTATGGCTCATTTAGATGAAATCAATAGGGTTCTTGAAAGTAAAGAACCTATCGGAAGAAGACTGGATTTTTTGATGCAAGAACTAAACCGTGAAGCAAATACGCTGGGTTCGAAGTCTCATGACACTGCTACGACACAAATCACCATTGATTTAAAAGTCATCATAGAGCAAATGCGTGAACAAGTTCAGAATATCGAATAGTCAGTGAACTCCATCCTTAACCCCCAAGGAGACGCTGATCAAGCCCAAACTTTCTGAAGCGATGCTATATTTCTCTAACACATTGATTATAAATATAATAATTCGATCCTGAAGGTTCACTTCCAAATCTGAAAGGACTTGAACAAAGGTTCCTTAACGAAGTATTCAAACACTGTAATGAATAGTGTAAGATAACCGCCTACTTCGGGGTTGGGGACAAACTCAATACCCTCACATTAACCTTGTAAGCATACGCAGGAAAAGCAATATTCATGGGGCACAAAAACTATTACAAGACTCTAGGAGTAGAACAAAAGGCAAGTGCTAAAGAAATCAAGTCAGCATACCGACAGCTTGCACGCAAGTATCACCCCGATGTCAGTAAAGAATCCAATGCTGAAGAACGCTTCAAAAGCATCAATGAAGCGTATGATGTACTCGGAGATGATAAGAAGAAAAAATCTTATGACGAACAACTCTCCTATGCATCATCTCACTCATCATCCCACTCAGGCAGCAATCAGGACGGTGCCTTCAACCCTCCCCCCGGATGGCAACCAGGCAACTTTGACGCGAACTTCTTTGAAGAAATTATCCGTAAAGACCGCAGACGAAAATCTGCTGAGCAGCACGGGAACAGTGATTTTTTTGATAGCATTTTTAACTCAAAGAAGAATACCAGCTACACCAACAGCGCCAATAGTAACCCACAAGTGGCTACCATACCTTTATCACTAGAAGATATTTTCAGCGGCGCTACTCGAAAAATTCGTCTACCCGATGGACGTAATATTCAGGTTAAAATTCCTATAGGCATCACCGAAGGGCAAAAAATACGTATTCCTAATGGCCCAGGTCGTAGTGAATTACACTTAAAAGTTAAATTAAAACCCCATCGCCATTTTAAACTTGATGGGAAAAATATTCTCCTGGAGCTACCAATAGCCCCTTGGGAAGCAGCCCTTGGTTCTTTAATAACCGTCCCCACCTTAGAAGGAAATGTGAATCTCAGAATTCCTGAGGGTGTACAAACCGGAAAGAAGATGCGCTTGCAGGGCCGTGGATTACCTGGAGACCCTGCTGGCGACCAGCTCATCACTCTTGTTATTATGACCCCGCCTGCGACTAAAGATACTGAACGGAACCTTTACCGAGAAATGGAGACTGAATTTGCATGGGATCCGCGTAGCGGAATGTTATAAGGGTACCTCTATTAATTAGGATTTTCGTTTGAGTTCAAGGCGGATGGATTTTGAGAACCGCAGTGTACAAGGGTACATGAGGATCGCAGAAATTCATCCAACGCCGAAATCGAGCGAAAAGGCAATTAATAGAGATACCCATAAAAGAAGCAGCAGTACAACTGTACTACCGCTCGAAAGTTGTAGGACACGCCATGAAACATCGACTCACTCTTGTATTTTTTTCACTGACCCTTGTTAGCCTGATAGGTTTATCCACACTAGCCACTGCAAAATTACCCCTTCAAGTGAATGGGACGGTGATGCCTTCTTTAGCTGACATGTTGGAGAAGGTAACACCAGCGGTTGTCAACATCCATGCTGAAGGTCGCCAAGTTGTTTATGATCCTGCCTCGTCGGATCCCATACTCAGGCAGTTTCTGGGAGATCGTGTTCGTGAAAAAAGAACACGAGGCTCTGGATCTGGAATTATCGTAGATGCGCGCCAAGGCTATATCCTCACCAATGCCCATGTTATTGCCGGTGCCGACCATATAAAAGTAATTCTTAATAACAACCGTGAATTTCGTGCAGAACTTATCGGCTCTGACCCTAAAGCAGACATCGCAGTTATCAAGATTCCAGCCAACAACCTCACCGAGCTGAAGATCAGCGATTCTGATAAATTACGCGTCGGGGATTTTGTGGTAGCCATTGGCAACCCTTATGGTCTCGGGCAATCAGTCTCATCGGGAATCATCAGCGCATTAGGACGTAACAATCTAGGAATAGAGGAT
>CBDCZP010000001.1:0-497815 GCA_965224605.1 Thiotrichaceae bacterium | reverse complement strand
CTTACCGCTCCACCTGCATCAGGTGATACAACGGTAATTTTCTCATAGCCATGACTGATGATGTCCTGAGCCAAAACTCCGATAGCATAAATGTTATCGACAGGCAGTTCAAAGAAACCTTGCACTTGCTCAGAGTGTAAATCGATAGTTAATACACGGTCAATGCGACTAGTCGTCATCATATCCGCTACCAACTTGGCTGTTATGGGAACACGACGTGACCGGGTTCGACGATCCTGTCGAGCATAGCCATAATAAGGAACCACTGCCGTAATCCGTCCTGCTGAAGCGCGATAAAGCGCATCTGCCGAAATCAGCAACTCCATTAAATTATCATTGGTTGGTGTGCAGGTTGACTGAATAATGAACACGTCTTTGCCGCGAACGTTTTCCAATATTTCAACATGAGTCTCACCATCACTGAAATGTGTGGTTATAAGATCAGAGGCAGGAAGGCCTAACTTATCGACGATTGATTGAGCAAGAAGTGGGGTGGCAGACCCCGCGAAAATCATCATCCTGTCTATTTCAGACATGAGTGGTCTCGTTTGTGATTTCAGCTTACGAAGACTCTAAGCAGATTAGCAGACTTCATAAAGCAAAAAGTTGAGAATAAAATGGCTGGGCCGGCAGGATTCGAACCTGCGCATGCCAGGATCAAAACCTGGTGCCTTACCGCTTGGCGACGGCCCAACATATCAATTACTATCGTATTACATCTAGTTGTAATATTTTACAGAAAAAATTCGCAAGAGGAAACATTCATGATGAAGAGCATTATCTCACTACGAATCGTCATCTTTTCCAATAATGGGACATCAAATATCATGCGCCTTACCAGAAAGGGCGCTATTGTGATAGGTTGGTTGTCGCCTGTCAATCCTTCTTGATGAAAAATATTAAAAGTATTATTTGCACGTCTATTCTTCTAAAACACGCTGCTATTCCCTGTTAGATATCAATTCCATTGACGAATACGTATTTTTATTTGCACCGGCTGTGGCGATTCTCGTGTAACGTTAATCAACGACGGCAAGGCATTAAAGGTATTCGTTTGATATTTTAAATAATGGATATTCCAACCAGCCTGTTGTAATAAGAGTGGACGACCCGTTGAATCCAGCTTCAGTGTGGTAACAGGATAATGAGGTGAAGCAACTCCTAGCACCCAGTGCCGCATACCTTTAACGGGCAACTTAACTCGTAAGTTTTTCTCTATTAACTTCTCGGCACTACTATCCTGATAGACTCTACCATTACTGGTTAAGCGAACAACATTCCCTGTCTTCACGACCTGCGCCAATGAACTTTGCGTCAGTGGATGTTTGATATTCATACTGTAATGACTAGGTGATGTCTGTTGCCATTCAAGACCAAACGGCCAGTTGTCACCACGATAAGCAACACTTGCCCTACCTTTTAATTTCCACATTGATAAAGCAGCAAGCTTTGCCTGACGTGCTTTCCAGCTCTTATTTTGAGAGCCACTATTACCTGTTGTTGTATCTGGAATCTGCCGAGTAGCTGTCGAACAACCACTTAAGACTAGCAGTCCTAAAGATAAAACGAGCCAATACTTCATAACATTCCTTTTCATCGATATCTTAGTGCTTACTTGTTAATAAAAGTCTTAATTTCAATTAGCCGTTTATTATCTGGATGTTTCAACAACATTTCATGTAACAATTTTGTGGCTTCTTCTTGTTGACCTTGCTTACTGAGCACTTCTACAAGATGTCCTGCTACTTCGGGATCAGGCAGTTTTTGATAGGCAATTCGCAAATACCGTTCGGCTCCTTGCAAGTCACCCTTTCGATAAGAAACCCAACCAAGGCTATCCAGAATAGCAGGGTCGTTGGGTTTTAAATCATAGGCTTTTTTAATATATTTGTAGGCTTCATCAAAGCGCGTGGTATGCACGGATAACATATACCCCAAGGCATTCAATGCAGCAGAATGATTGCTATCAATTTGCAGAATGCCATGCAAGGTTTCTTCTGATTTCTTTATCTGATTCACATCTTCATATAATAAAGCTTGTGAATAAAGAACACTCAAATCCATAGGTAATAGTTTTGCCGCTTTTTTATTTGCCTTTAATGCTTGTTCATAACGTCCGTGCTCACGTAAAACGTCGCTTTCCAGAAGATATAAATCTCCCAGTAAATTAATATTTTTACTACTATTTTTCTGTAACTTATACAAATAGGATATAGCACTATTCAGACCCTTTGCCTCTGGCAAAACCATGGCTATTTTCGTATAGGTTTGGATAGACTGATTTTCAGTTTTAATTGAAGTATAGGCTTTAAGCGCCTCAGGATATTTATGTTGTAACTCAAATGCCGCCCCCCTATAGTAACGAGCCGTATCTTCCTGACCTTTGATTTTCTCTAACTTATCAACGAAAAGTAATGTTTTTTTGTATTCCTCGTCCATTAGACTGATAGATATCATGTCCAGTAACAATTCCGCTTTATCCGGATGCTTATTGTAAACTTGCTCCAATAGCGCCACTGCTTTTTTAGCCTGACCTAACGATGCCATGAAACGTGCATAACTTTGTTTGGTAACCGGATCTGCTGCTGCTGCGATAAGCTTCTTTAATACTTTCAATCCTTGTTCAGGCTGATCTAGCTCAGTAAAGGCTTTAACTCGTAGTAAGGCTGTTTTACGTTGCATCTCAATCTTATCTATCTCGACCTTGGCTGGGTCTTCTTTACTCGCCATAGCCTTTGCACTAACAGCAGCTTCTTTGTTGCTAAGGGGGGCTTCTTCATCGCTAAAGGTTTTTTTGTCGCTAAAGGCTTCTGTAACGCTAATAACTTCAGCAAACAGCTTTGCCTTCATCGCAAACAAACCCAGATAGTAGGTAGCAGTTCCTGCATTCTTATTCGTAGTCTTATCCCTGCCATCCACATTATGTTGTAAATAATATTTAAAGGTGTGGAATGCATGCGTTGCATCTTTTTGCTGTTCGAGTAAGGCTACGGCGATATCTAATGATTTAGCTTTACCAGAGGGATAAGATTTCACCAAATCAGCCAACACATTGGCTGATGCCTGATAGTTCTTTTTTTCCTGGTACAGCAAGACAAGAAAATGATTCACTTGAGCAGCGTCGGGTTCCAGTAATTTCCATTGTTCCGCCGCGATTAAAGCCTGATCGTAATCTTCAACCTTGACCGCCAATTCTGTTGCACGCTTAGCCACATTAGCATCGGCACGTATCATTAATAAATTATTGTATGCCTGACTGGCTTGTTTGTAATCATGTTGCTGATAATGATATTCAGCCTGCAAAATGTGATAAATCTGCTCACTGTAGAGACTGGAGAATTCGGTAACGGAATCAGCTGAGAGGGAAGAAATGCTTTCATTGTCATGAGAACACGCATTGAAAAACAGTACAGCAATGACTGCAAACCCGCGCTTTGATACTGACATCAATTTGGTTGTCACTTCTGCTATATCTCCTGCTCTTCACTCATTGTGTGTCATGTGCACTTTCACTGCTTTTCACTAAAGGAAACTTCTGACACAGTGAGAAGAAGCCATCATTTTACACAAAATCACTACGATTAAGGAAATAATTGGATAAAGTTATCCAATCAGCTTGTAATCCTTGCGTAGCTGACAGAAAATTCATGTTTATTTTTTAAGATAGTATTCCCTCAATGCCCATTATAGTTGTTGGTGTTAACCACCATACAGCCCCGGTCGACATACGTGAGAAGATCGCCTTCTCACCTAACGAAATTCAGCAGGCGCTTGAGGCTGTGGGCAACATTGCGTCTGAACGGGTTATCCTCTCGACCTGTAATCGTACGGAATTCTACCTTGCTAACCACACTGACGAAAACATATCATCAAAACTCATCGAATGGTTGGCTCAATCACGCCACATTGACCCACAAAAACTGACGACCTATTTGTACACTCATCACGACGAAACAGCGGTTAAACATATCTTGCGTGTAGTTAGCGGCCTAGATTCCATGGTGCTAGGTGAGCCGCAAATACTTGGACAAGTAAAAGCATCGCATGGTGAGGCATTAAGACACCAAACTACCGGTTCAGTTTTAAACCGACTGATGCAATATTCTTTTACCACTGCTAAGAAAATTCGCACCCAAACAGCAATTGGAGCTAACCCCGTTTCCGTAGCTTATGCCGCTGTCAGTCTTGCAAAGCAGATATTCACCCAGCTAGACAAACAAACTGCCCTGTTAGTGGGAGCAGGTGAAACTATTGAGTTGGTTGGTCGGCATTTGCATAGCAACGGCATTGGCCGGATCATTGTTGCTAACCGAAGTGTAGCCAACGCTCAACGGCTGGCCACTGAGTTTAATGGTGAAGCTATCAGGCTTGAGGCCATTGCAGATCGGCTACACGAAGCTGACATTGTGATTTCATCGACAGCCGCTCCGATCCCTATTATTGGCAAAGGTAGCGTTGAGCGCGCATTAAAAACACGTCGGCATCAACCCATGTTTATGGTGGATATCGCTATACCACGAGATATTGAGCCTGAAGTAGGCACTTTGGACGATGTCTATCTCTATACGGTCGATGATCTACAATCGGTTATCGAAGAAAACATGCAATCACGACAGACTGCGGCTCATCAGGCAGAGCAGATGGTCGAACAAGAAGTCAGCACCTATATGGACTGGTTGCGCGCCCAAGGTCATTTACAACTTATCCGAGAATATCGCGCTCATTCCAGCTCATTAAAAGAAGAAACTTTGCAAAAGGCCTTAAAATTATTGCGCAATGGTAAATCCGCTGAAGATACCTTAGAATTCCTCGCACATACGCTAACGAACAAGTTATCTCATGCGCCGACTGCATCCATGAATAAAGCCGCTCATAGTGGTGATCTCGAATTACTTGAAGCAGCTCGACGTCTACTCAACCTGAAGAAATAAACAGTGAAAGAATCCATATACGTCAAACTTGAACATCTATCTGAACGTTTTGAAGAAATAACAGCTCTGCTTTCTGACCCTGATGTGATCGGAGATCAAAACCAGTTTCGCAGCTTGTCTATGGAATATAGCCAGCTTGAACCGGTAGTAAAAGAATTCGCTCAATTTCAACAAGTCTCGGAAGATCTGGAAACCGCGCAAGAAATGCTTGAAGACCCCGAACTGAAAGAAATGGCACAAGAAGAAATTCAGCAAGCCAATGACACGCTCAAAGAGCTGGAGCTTACCTTACAAAAACATTTGCTTCCGCAAGACCCAAATGATGCCAGCAATGTCTTTCTGGAAATCCGTGCAGGAACAGGGGGCGACGAGGCTGCCATCTTTGCAGGAGACTTGTTCAGGATGTATTCCCGCTTTGCTGAGAATAAAAAATGGAAGCTGGAGATAGTAAGCCAAAATGAAGGCGATCATGGTGGCTACCGAGAAATTATTAGTCGGGTTATTGGTACTAATGTGTATTCCAGCCTTAAGTTTGAATCAGGAGCGCATCGTGTACAACGCGTTCCTGAAACAGAAACACAAGGTCGCGTGCATACTTCTGCCGCTACTGTGGCAATTATGCCAGAAATTGACGAGGTTCAAGCACCCAAGATAAACCCTGCTGATTTGCGTGTAGATACCTTTCGAGCTTCTGGCGCAGGAGGGCAGCATGTCAATAAAACAGATTCCGCGGTTCGCCTAACACACCTTCCAACGGGCGTTTCGGTTGAATGTCAGGATGGCCGTTCTCAGCATAAAAACAAAGCTCAAGCCATGTCTCTATTGCAGTCAAGGCTGTTTGAAGCCGAGCGTGAGAAACAGCATGCCGAACAAGCAGAAACGAGAAAAGGCCTAGTCGGCAGTGGAGATCGTTCTGAGCGTATTCGTACTTATAATTACCCCCAAGGCCGAGTAACAGACCATCGAATTAACTTAACACTCTATAAACTGGATGAAATTACCAATGGCAATCTTGAACATGTCATCGAACCATTAATCAATGAATATCAAGCAGATCAATTAGCAACGCTTAGCGAAAACAATTAGACATCAGCAATGGATACTCTAATGGATACTCTGCCAATATCCAAACTGCTCCTGCAAACAACCCATCAGTTAGCAGCACTTTCGGATAGCCCACTACTCGATGCCCAACTTATGCTTGCTCATGTCTTGAATAAGGATCGCAGCTATCTGATGGCATGGCCTGAAGTTATTCTTACACAACTGGAATACGACTCATTTCACCAACTTGTACTGCAACGACTGGATGGAATACCCATTGCTTATATCCTTGGCTATAAGCAATTTTGGTCAATGTCATTTAAGGTAACACCTGATGTGTTGATACCTCGCCCAGACACTGAGTTATTGGTCGAGCAGGTCATTCAATATTGTGCTGAACTTGACACGCCTAAGATTTTAGAACTTGGAACCGGTTCAGGCGCCATTGCGATTGCGCTTGGAAAAGAGTTACCCAAAGCACATATTACAGCGACAGACATCTCTAAGCCGGCTATTGTCATTGCCACTCAAAATTCACGCACCCTCGCTATTAACAATATAACCTTTTGCCACTCAGACTGGTTCTCAAATATAACGAAGACTTTCAATATAATTGTTTCTAACCCACCCTATATCGAGATAGATGATTCACATCTGGCCAACGACATCAGACATGAACCTATGATGGCTCTCGTTTCTGGTAAGGATGGTTTAAACGATATAAGAACTATTATAAAAAATTCTATTCATTTTCTGGATGATAGGGGGGGTAATAAGGGGATGCTATTTCTTGAACATGGATACAATCAGGGAACCCATGTCTGTGAGCTGATGAAGCAAGCAGGTTTTAAAGATTATAAAACCATAAAAGACCTTGCATCTAACGATAGAGTCACCTTCGGAAGCTGGTCTCAACGTTAGTCAAAGCGTAACCAAGTACAGCAGCAGCCTACCAACAAACACCATCAGCATTATCTACCGTAGCACTACCATTCCAGCTTTTAGAATCCTTCAAGCCTACATTGGTAATGGTGAATTCACGACACGTTTCATCATGAGCCTGTGACTCACTCGCTTTGGCAACCGCCTTTATCGTATATGAAACACAGGGATGCGCTAAAGTGCTCGATGCCGTAGTCTGCGCTGCATTCTGGAAACCGGATATAGTAATAGTATAAAGGTCTGAATCAGCCACACCTAATGTAGCTTTATTAAAAGCATATTTTAAATTCTGAGAATAGTATTTTTCCTGTACTTGAGCAGCCGTCATTAATGCAACCATCGCTTCAGTTCGCTTCGACTTTTGAACATGTCGGGTATAACTGGGATAAGCGATAGAGGACAGAATTCCGACGATAGCAACGACGATCATTAATTCAATAAGAGTGAATCCGGAAGAGTATTTTTTTATTATGTTTTGGTATCTCATACCTCATCATAATAAGGAAAGAGATGATGCCCTAATAACTGCTGATAATTGGTAACCTGCAAACCTCTCGCTAAAAAGACTTCATCGTCTTCGAAAGCGGGGGATTCATCTGAGCTATTCCATACTATTTATGGAAGTAAGCCTTTAAGCCAGACTCGCCAACGAGATTTATCATCCATCTAGGCGAGCCTGAAGGCTCACTTCCACGTATATTCTCTTCATGCAATCCATAGGTAGGATTATTCTGGAATATTAAACATAAAGTGCGGAATGGAGAATAAAAAAGGCAACCACAATGGGTTGCCTTATAATCTTCGGTTAGATACCCGATTTACTCATCTTCACCAATTTCTTTCATGCTCAAACGCATACGACCTTGACGATCAATCTCGATCACTTTTACGCGAACCTCATCGCCTTCTGATAAATGATCAGATACTGACTCAACACGCTCTTGCGAGATTTGCGAGATATGCAACAGGCCATCTTTTCCTGGCAACACTGTTACGAACGCACCGAAGTCCATAATTTTGGCAACTTTACCATTATAGATTTTGTTGACTTCAACTTCAGCCGTAATTTCTTCGATGCGAGCTTTGGCAGCATCAGCATCAGCCGCACTAGTTGCAGCAATCTTAATATTACCGTCATCGTCGATATTGATTTGCGCGCCTGTATCTTCAGAAATAGAACGAATAGTCTCACCACCTTTACCAATAACTTCACGAATCTTATCTTTAGGTACTTTCATGGTTGAATAACGCGGTGCAAAGTCAGATACTTCCTCGCGTGATTCAGTAATCGCATTTGCCATTTCACCAAGAATGTACAAACGACCTGCTTTAGCCTGAGTTAAAGCCTGTTCCATGATTTCACGAGTGATACCTTCGATTTTGATATCCATTTGTAATGCGTTGATACCCCCTTCGGTACCCGCTACTTTAAAGTCCATATCGCCCAAGTGATCTTCATCACCCAAGATGTCAGACAATACAGCAAAATCATCACCTTCTTTGATCAAGCCCATTGCAATACCTGCAACCGGAGCTTTAATAGGTACACCAGCATCCATTAATGATAGTGAGCTACCACACACAGAAGCCATTGAGCTTGAACCGTTAGATTCTGTAATTTCAGATACACAACGAATCGTGTAAGGGAAAGACTCTGGATCAGGCATCACTGCGAGGACTCCACGCTTAGCCAAACGACCATGACCAATTTCACGACGACCCGGGCTGCCTGTACGACCTGTCTCGCCTACTGAGAAAGGGGGGAAGTTATAATGGAATAAGAAACCTTCTTTAAAGGTACCGTCTAATGCATCAATCAACTGTGCATCACGCTCTGTACCCAGAGTAGTAACAACAATTGCCTGAGTCTCGCCACGTGTAAACAAGGCAGAGCCATGCGTACGAGGTAACACACCTACTCTTGCGCTGATACCACGAACGTCATCAACATTACGTCCATCAATACGCTTCTCACCCGAAATAATACGACTCCGTACAATTTTCTTTTCAAGTGTCTTGAAAGCATCCATTACATCATCTTTCGAAGGTGCATCTTCATCGCCATTACATAATGTTTCAAGCAGTTCTGCTTTGGCAGCATCTACTTTTCCGTAGCGCTCCATTTTATCAGCAGTCTGGAAAGCATCGGTTAATGCTGCTTCAGAAACTTCTGCTACTTTTGCAGCGATAGCTTGATCTTTTACGGGTGCTTCCCACTCCCATGCAGGAGTACCCACTTCATCAGCCAATTCCTGGATGGCTTGTATAACGACTTGCATCTGCTCATGACCATACATGACAGAACCCAGCATCACTTCTTCTGATAACTCATCCGCTTCTGATTCAACCATGAGTACTGCAGACTCTGTACCTGCCACAACTAAATCCAGCGAAGAATCTTCTAATGCAGTTTTACTGGGGTTAAGAATATATTCACCATTAATATAACCCACACGAGCTGCACCAATTGGGCCATTGAAAGGCATACCTGAAATAGACAGAGCCGCAGATGTACCAATGATGGCAGGAACCTCCGGATCAACATCAGGGTTTAGTGACATAACCGTTGCAATGATCTGCACTTCATTAGTGAAGCCATTGGGAAATAATGGACGTACTGGACGATCAATCAAACGACAGGTTAGTGTTTCTGTCTCGCTTGGACGACCTTCACGACGGAAGAAGTTACCAGGGATTCTACCCGCAGCATAAATTTTCTCCTGATAGTTAACCGTCATAGGAAAGAAGTCACGCCCTTCCTCTGCTTCTTTACGACCTACTGCCGTTACCATTAGTACGGTGCCATCTACATCAATGATGATAGATCCTGTTGCTTGACGACCGATTTCGCCAGTTTCTAACGTGACGGTGTTATCACCGTATTGAAACGTCTTTGTAATTTTAGCCATATCCTTTGATACCTTTACTTTACTTAAATAATTTAAATACTAATATTTATTTTCTTTACTTATCACCGGCAGGCTGTTGAGAAACTTTCAGGCAAGCTACTCTCGTAGGCATGTTGCTCTAAAAGCTTTTCAACAACCTTCCTGGGTGATTACTTTTAATGACCCTGGTTGGATCGATAGATCGAGAGAGGAACTCTCATAACGCAAAAAGCACCGTACAAGTACGGTGCTTTTATTAGTGTGATTAACGACGCAAGCCTAGTCGTTTAATCAAATCCTGATAACGTTCAGAATTTTTACTATTTAGATAATCAAGCAATTTACGGCGTTGATTTACCATTCTTAATAAACCACGTCGTGAGTGGTGATCTTTTTTATGTACAGAAAAATGGTCGGTAAGGTGCTTGATATTCGCTGTTAACAGCGCAACCTGCACCTCCGGCGACCCGGTGTCTGTATCTGATTGGCGATAGTCGGTTACGATTTTCGCCTTTGTTTCTGCATTCAGAGACATAGTCCTAAGCTCCAGATTAACGGTTGCTAAAAAACTACGAGGCTTCTAATGAGGTTTTACTAAAGATCAGATCAACCCAATATAAAGTCCGTAGAACTAAGGGCGCGAATGATAGCACTATCAAACACGTGCGTTAACCTTTATTTCATGATATTAGCAAAATATATTTTATAAAGATAAAGTGATACTCAAGGAACCTCTGATTAAGTCCGGTCGAAGATCACTACATCACTGTGACGACCTGTTCCTGCTCACTATCCATTCCAATATCATACTCATCCTGACTGATTGCTTGAACGTATTTCTGCTCAATGATTTGCTGTTGCTGAGCTAGAGAATGTAGTTGTTTATCTGCTTCAATCAGATGTTGAACGAGCTGTCTGTCTTTTGAATTTATCCTATGAGTGTCTTTATGCCTGATCTTGGACTCAATCGCTACAACCAAATCATTCAGTTTCACTCTTTCAGCATTAACACTATCTATTTCACCACGAATATCTGTCAAGCCGTTTGATAAACTCTGATTCATTTGCTTAACTAGTTTTTGTACATGTAGATGTGCTTGCTGTTGATAGACTTCAACCGCGGCAAGATACTGATTTGAGCCAAAGTGAGATTGTTTAATACTACCATCGGCAGAAAGCGTTCGTGGATCAACACCTTGAGCCTGTGAAGAGCCGTCAGCAACAGTCGCCTTACTCTCTGCTTGTTGACTACCCGACTCATCAACAACTTCTATATAACCACCTTTACTACTTGCTTTTTTTTTATCGTGGTGTGGCTCTATATCGTCATTATTATCGTTACTTTCAAGATGTTCCTGCAGTAAATGTGCAATATAAGTGATCTTCTCTTCTTTTTCCCTAATCGAATTCATCGTTAGCTGTAGCACAGCCCTCTCCTGACCCATCTCTTCACGTAGGTCAGTCGCTAATTTTGAAATCTTATGTCTGCTTTTCGCAATCGACACAGTCACCATAATTAATGCCACCGCCACGATCGCGATAATTAATAGCTCTAAAAGATAAATAGATTCGCTAAGCATCTTCGAAACCGAATCAGATGCAAACGTAGCTCTTGCAAACATGAGCAACAAAATAGGCACGAACAAGCGACTTATAAAAAATTTATTCATTTCAGTGAGGATTGATTAATAAAAAGCCCAAAAAATTCTACAATACAAACCGTAAACAATGTTTACGGGACATCTCTAACCCATTGTCAGGCAGAAAACCTGCAACGATGCTACGACCCTATTAAGGTCGCTTTATGGATTCCCGTGTTTTCGCTATCGCTCAACACAGGCTACATGCTTGTTAGTTTATATCTCCACCAAGGCAGCAGGAGAAGTAACTTTCAACGATGCACCCTGCATCTCAAACTTTTCAACAAATAAAGTCATATAGTATTGATCTTCATTTTCTAGCGGGAAGACCAAGGTTGAAAGGGTATTATTAGATTCATAGTGTTGCTCAACAACTCTTAACTCACGATTATCTAGCCCAATTTCTGTACGAACCTCTCGCTTGCCTGTAACCTTATAACCCTTTGATAACAAGGCCGTGTTAATATCTTCAAAACCAAAAAAAGGTTTTACTTTTGAAGATGCTCTGATTTTTAAATCAGTAGTACATCCACTTTCTTCAGGTGAAACAGCATAGCTTATGCTTGATATACTTTTTTCAAAGATACCATCATAAACTTCACTTTCGTTAAACTCGGGATCATCTTGTAATGCAGAAGTTAGATGTTCCGCTGAGGCATACTCAGCTGCACAATACTTATCATGCAAACTAAGGAAGTTTGATAATGAAGCATTTGTTTTTACGGCTGTATCACCACAACCTTGTATAAACAGTGCCACCATTAAAAGTGGGAAGATATTGTATTTATTCATTTTGAAAAAGCCCTAATTTATTATTATTTTTGTGTTTTTGTAGTCAATACCGTAACACTGACTACGTGAATTATAACGAAAATTTATATATACTATCAAGATAAAACCGACCATCTGTGTAAATAAAAACCTACACTCTCTGATTACTTGCACCCAAATCTTAATTAGCCTCAGGAAAACGACCGAGATTTGATCAGGTTTCCCTAAGCATCAATTCCAGAACATAAGTCTTATTTTGAGACCCCATTTACAACAAAAGACTAGAACCATTGCTAACCATCAATACTAATCATCAATACTAATCATCAATAAATGGCAGCCTCTCCCTCTGGTCGAGTTTTGTAATGCTTTAGTAGCCACATGTACTGATCAGGTTCAATCTGAATCAAGTTTTCCATGCTTTTATTTAAAATTTCCCCATTTTTCATGCCATTATCATTGGAAAAAAAAGGCACTTCATTGCCTATTTTTACAACATATTTTTCCTGGTCGGTATTAAAGTAGGTGAAACAAGGAAAGCATGCCGCCTTTTTAAGTTTCGCAATACGTGCCGGTGTTGTCAGCGTTGCCTTATCACGTCCAAAAAACGGGGCAAATTCGGCGTGCTCAATACCCAAGTCTTCATCGGGTAAAAAAATAAGCAATTTACCCGGTTTTAAGGATCTCACCAACTTCATCATGCCATCTTCTCTGGCTATCACGGACTCAACATGTCTACATCGACTTTTCGCCATCATCCAGTCAAGTACTGGGTTTTTCACAGGCTTGTAAGAACCGTATACCGAATATTTTTCACCCAGACCCGCCGGTGCGAAATCAAGCCAGACACTATGCATTAGCAGGATAACGACATTTTCTCCATTAGCAATGGCCTGATTGAGATTCGACTGTCCTTCCAGACGAATCGACCTCTGAAGCCTTTTTGATGTACTAAAAAACAAAAAACAATACTCAATCATGGCACGGCCATACCATTGTATTGAAGCTAAAGCCCTTTGCTGCAACTGTGCTTGGGTCAGATGAGGAAAGACTATCAGCAAATTGGTGGTGATCACCGCCATACGCTTTTGATTATACCGATAGATGAGCGATCCAAGCCATTTTCCTAATGTATGCCGAAAATTAACGGGTAGCCATGCAATGACAAAACACACACCCAATGTCAACCAGCTTAACCAGTATTTGGGATGCAAGAGAGACATCGTGAACGGAATGCCGCAAGACTCAGCCACCACGTAAAGCTCTTAATCGACTAATCTTTTTCCTTATCTTTCTGCTTACCTTCTTCATTACCTGAGCTACCTTCCTCAAAGCTTTGCACCTTTATCTTTAGCAAACGACTGTGTCCATGCAGCAGCATTATCAACACTCTTAGCACTCCACTCAGCACTCGCTTCTGGCCAGCCTTGAATATGCTTACCAATCAAATCCATCAAGGCATCAATATGCACATCACTATCATTAAGTGCGGGAATATAGTGATACTCTTTGCCTCCTGCTTGCAGAAATGTAGCTCTATTTTCTACATTCATTTCCTCTAGTGTTTCTAAACAGTCTGCCGGGAATCCTGGACAAATCACATCCACTCGTGGTGTTCCCTGACTAGCTAGCTCTGCCAGCGTTTTGTCAGTGTAGGGTTGAACCCATTGAGCTTTACCAAATCGAGACTGAAAGGTGATTTTCCATTGATCATCAGCAAGTCTAAGTTGATCAGCAAGCAATCGTGCCGTCTTATGGCACTGACAAAAATAAGGATCGCCTAACTGTAAATTACGTTGCGGCAAACCATGAAAAGACATCACTAACAATCCATCCCTACCCTTTTCTTGCCAATGCCTCTCAACACTGCTTGCTAATGCTTTTATATACCCATGATCATCATGGTATTGATTGATCACCCGTAATTCAGGAATCCAACGCCATGTTCGTAACTCCTTACTCACCGCATCGAATGTACTCGCAGTCGTCGTCGCCGAATATTGTGGATATAAAGGTAATACCAATAATCTTCGCGCGCCTTGTTGACGTAATTTATCCAACCCTTCGATAATAGTCGGTTTCCCATAACGCATGGCCAATTCAACTTTAACAGGGCCGTTAATCCTTCGCTTGGCAACCGCTGCAATAGCATCAGCAATACGCCGTGAATACACCATCAAGGGGGAACCTTCCCGCATCCAGATAGACTGATATAGCTTTGCCGTTTGCGGCGAACGTCGTCGCAAAATCACACCATGCAACAACGCCAACCAAACAAGACGAGGGATTTCCACCACTCGTGGATCAGACAAAAAATCGGCCAGATAGCGTTTAACAGAAGACGTTTCCGGCTGTGCTGGAGTACCTAAATTAACCAGCAAAACCCCAATACATTCCTTCTTGCCATGATAATAATCCTTTTCACCTTTATACCGAGTAACCAACATACTTAAGCAACCAACATAATTAATTTTATTTCAAATATTGAAGGAACTCTGATTCAGTCTATTGTTATTGAAAAGCGAGCCTTTAAAAATTGTGCAAGTATTCATACAAGCATCACTCCGTAACTTTGAACTGGTTCAGATTTTTCCTTTTGAGCCAAGGATAATAGATTATTGTAATTAAGATAACTAATATTACTTGTGATCACCATCAGAATGGTGCAGTTTACCGTAATAAATCTGTTTTTTTTTAACAATGCCGATATAATCCGAGTATTAACAATATTATTAGGATTAACAATCATGGCAAGAGTTACCGTAGAAGACTGTTTGGAATATAGTGAAAGCCGATTTACTCTGGTTTTAGAAGCATCAAAACGTGCTCGTTCAATCGCTCAGGGAACTATACCTCTGGTCGACGAAGAAAATGATAAACCAACCGTTATTGCATTACGCGAAATAGCTGAAAATGTAGTAGAAGAATTGAGCGCCAATGAAGTCTATACTTTGGAAGCAGAAGGTGATTCGTAACTTTGTTAAGGAACCCTAAACATGTCATGCTTTCC
The DNA here is from genome assembly GCA_965224605.1 of Thiotrichaceae bacterium. Taxonomy (GTDB): domain Bacteria; phylum Pseudomonadota; class Gammaproteobacteria; order Thiotrichales; family Thiotrichaceae; genus HyVt-477. The sequence goes on along the minus strand of CBDCZP010000001.1, from coordinate 482,589 downwards.
TGGAAGTGAGCCTTCAGGCTCGCTATACGGTGCTTAAAATCAACATCTTAGGCGAAACTAAAGCATCGCTTCCAGAGGATTTGGATTTGTTCAGAGTCTACTTACGATGCTTACATCAACACCTCTAATACGATTACCTGTAATTAATAAAAATATATAGAAATTATAATAGACACTATAGAGGTATGACAATGATACAAACAGCCAGCAACAAGCTACCCTCTATTAAGATCCGCTCTAACTGTTCAAGGAAAGCTGAGAATGGCTGCTACACAAGAGCCAGATAACACAAGACCATCACCCATTGAGTCCAATGTGTCGTTTCGAATGGTTGACTTATGTCGACTAACCGAACGCTATATGCAGGAAAAAGACTCGCAAAGAGTCTACAGCGCCTTCATGCTAGCTGCCGAAGCCCATGATGGGGTTGCACGTAAATCTGGTGAACCCTACGTTACCCATCCACTTGAAGTTGCCCGCATACTTGCAGATTTACATCTTGATGCCGACTCAATATGTGCGGCGCTGCTACACGATGTAATAGAAGATACCGACTTCTCTTACAGTGATATTGCCGAACAATTTGGCGATACCGTAGCGGATTTAGTAGAAGGCGTTACCAAGCTATCAACCTCAGGATTCAAAAATAAACAAGAAGCCGGGATAGCCAGTTTTCAGAAAATGATGCAAGCGATGATCAAAGATTATCGAGTCGTATTAATTAAACTAGCCGATAGATTACATAACGTAAGCACACTCAGCTCCATGCCCCCCGAAAAACAACGCCGAATTGCTCGGGAAACATTAGAAATTCATGCCCCTCTAGCTAGACGCATGGGCATGAATGCACTTCGCCACAAGCTACAAGTGCATGCTTTCAAAAGCCTTTATCCTTATCGAAGCCAAGTGCTGGGTAAATGGTGGAATAGCTGTCTAACCCAGAAAAAAGACACTTATGCTTCGGTCTTGAGTAATATTCAAACCGCTCTTGATAATGCGGACATCAAATCCACCGCTGTTTTTCATTGGGAAAAAAACTTATACCGTCTTTACGAAAGAGAAAAAAGAGGCCGCGTGCCTATTACCTTTAATCGCAGTGATATTTCCTATGATATCCGCATTCTGACCAGAGACACTTCAGACTGCTATCGCGCACTCGGCATAGTTCACCAACTCTACCCTTCCAAAATAGGCGACCTAAAAGATTTTATTTCTGTGCCTAAAGTGTATGGATTTCAAGCCTTGCAGACCTCAGTCATCACCAAAAGTCAAGATTTGATAAAGATTCAAATTCAAAGCAGAGAAATGTACCAAGTCGCCCAATACGGTATTACAGCACAATGGCGTTTTCCTTGTCTTAGCGAACAACACCGGGTTGACATGGCGCAACGACGGCTTACTATCTGGCTGGCACAAGTTAAAGAAATTCAAGATGCAACCGAAAATCCTGAAGACTTCATGGAAGACATGAAAGCTGATTTTTTCCTCAGCGAAGTCTCGGTTATGACCCCCAAAGGGGATGCGAAGATTCTCCGTTCTGGTGCCACCCCAGTAGATTTCGCATACGCTATCCATACCGACATCGGACAACATTGTGTTGCAGCCCTCATCGATGGTCGAAAAGCCCCACTCAATACACCTCTTCACGATGGCGCAAGAGTAAAAATCATTACCAACAGCTCTGCATCACCACGGCCTTCATGGCTAAATTTTGTTGTTACTGGAAAAGCTCGCGCAGCTATCCGACACTGGATCTCATCACGTAAAGAAGATGAATTTATTACTCTGGGCGAGGAGCTACTAGAAACTGCACTAGGAAAATTCAAGATACCCATAGAGAAGATTGACCCCAACAAAATAGAGCAACTCCTTAACACACTTGAGCTATCTGATAAAAAGACACTCTTTAGTGAAATAGCCAAAGGAAATCAATGTTCAAAGTTAGTAGCCCGACGCTTGTTAGACAATGCAGATTTACACACAAGCGATACTGAAGAACCTTATTATATCAAGGGTGCGAGAGGTTTAATCGTACAACTGGCGGAATGCTGCCATCCCATTCCTAATGATACCATCATCGCTAATATCTCCCCTGAAATAGGCTTGCAGGTTCATCGAAGTGATTGTCCTGCACTGAAACACCTTTCACTAAATGACAAAATGACAACCTCCTGGGAGCCGGAAGACAACGCTGAGTTTCTTGTCCCTCTAAAAGTTCTGGCAAATAATAAAATAGGGGTACTTTCAGGCATTACCCAAATCATTGAGCAAGCTGATTCCAATATTGAGGACATTAATATCTCCGGGGATAGGGATAAAAAAGAGTTACGCATATTAATCAAAGTGGAAAATACCAAGCAACTGAATAATCTCATCAAAATCCTCCACACAGAAACTGCCATCAGTGACGTATCAAGACTATTTAAATTATCTTCAGGAAATACAATATGAGTAAAACCATCATCGCAACCGACAAAGCACCACAAGCTATCGGTACCTATTCACAAGCCGTACAGACAGGTAACACGATCTATTTTTCCGGACAGATTCCTCTTATTCCGGAAACAATGGAAATAAATGATGGCGACATTGCAGCACAGACTCGACAAATATTTCAAAACTTGCAAGCCGTAGCAGAAGCCGCGGGAGGCACTTTAAACGATTTTGTAAAACTGAATATTTTTTTGACGGATCTGGGTAACTTTCAAATCATTAACCAAGTTATGGAAACCTTTTTCGAACAACCCTACCCTGCACGAGCGGCAGTAGGTGTTGCATCATTACCAAGAAATGCCGAAGTGGAAGTAGATGGCGTGATGGTTATCGACTAGCTAGTTCTCGTTCTCAACACGTTCCCATTTTAGATTTCTCGTTCCCAAATACTCATTTGGGAACGCATGCCAGAAACTCCGTTCGATCAACAACCGAAGGATCAGCCAAAACTAGATAATTCAAGAGAAGGACGTCAGTTTAAATAACCATGGTTAAGCTGTCTGCTGCCTAACCTCATCAGCTAATACATCTACAATACCACATTGAGGTGTGTAGCCTTTTACTACCCTTAATAGTACATCACGCACTTTAGCAGCATCATTAAGGCGACCTACAAAATTTAATTCATCAATAGACACCTGTAACTGATCCATCGGGATAACTTCTTCTTCAGCACGCATAATTCGTGGGTGACTCGTATTAGAAACATTATCACCAATGAGTAATTCTTCATATAACTTCTCACCAGGTCGTAGCCCCGTAACCTGAATTTCAATATCACCATCAGGGTTACTTTTATCGCGAATATCTAAACCACTTAATTTAACCATATGAGTAGCTAAATCATAAATCCGTACGGGTTCTCCCATATCAAGCACAAATACATCACCACCTTCACCCAACGCACCAGCTTGGATAACTAATTGAGCTGCCTCAGGAGTTGTCATAAAATAACGGATAATATCCTTATGTGTAACCGTAATAGGTCCCCCTTTTTTAATCTGATCACGGAAAAATGGCACTACAGAACCAGAAGACCCAAGCACATTACCAAATCGAACCATGGTAAATCGAGTATGACAATCTTTTGTTTTACCTTCCAAGTGCAAGCCTTGTAGTACCAGTTCGGCAAAACGTTTACTCGCCCCCATCACATTGGTGGGTCGGACAGCTTTATCTGTAGATATAAGTACGAAGGTTTCAACTTTAGCAGCAACAGCCGCTTTTGCTGTATTCAACGTACCCATGACGTTATTAATGACCCCAACTACTGGATTCATCTCAACCAAAGGCACATGCTTATAAGCTGCGGCGTGATAAATAGTATTAACACCAAAACGCTTACATACCTTTTCTACGCGTGGCTGGTCTACTACAGACCCTAATACTGGAATGCAATGACCAACGGATAGGCCGCTTATGCCACTAGCAATTAGCTCTTTCTCCAAAGCATACAAGTTAAACTCACTTTGTTCATACAGAACCAAAGCAGTAGGTTTTAGCTTTACAATCTGACGGCACAACTCAGAGCCAATCGAACCACCTGCACCAGTGACCATTACTACTTTGTCAGTTATATTTGCACATAGTAAGCTATCCGTAGGTTTGACAGCTTCGCGTCCTAATAGATCATCAATATTCACATCACGAATATCTTCAATCTTAACTTTCCCCTCAACTAGCTCGGTAAAACTTGGGATTGTTCGTAATCGAACGGGTAGCGACTCAAGTTCAGCAATAACTTCACGAATACGTCGCCGAGAGGCAGAAGGCAGTGCTAATAAAACTTCTTTGATATCCATTTCAGGGATAAGACTTTCAAGCTGATTAGGAGAAAATACGGTTATACCACTGACATGAATCTTGTGTAATGCGGGGTTGTCATCCACAAAAGCTACTGGATTCATTTGCTTATTCATCGCAAGCATTCTAGCAAGCTGTACGCCGGAAGAGCCCGCCCCATAAATCAGTACATTATTCGTATTTGATGATTGTTTAGAGAAAACGGCTTGCCTTCCATGAGAAAATAAAGATCGTCCTGCAATACGGCTACTTGCAATGAGTACAATGGTGACTAACCAATGAATCAAAACAACTGAACGTGGAACAGAAAATCTAGATATTAAAATTATCATCCCGAAAATCAAAGCATAAAGTGATACCGCTTTTGCGATAACCCAAAGCTCTTGAAATTCAACATATTCAATGACTGCTCGGAATAATCCGAAACGAATAAATACAGGAATGGCTACAACTGGAGCAAGCAACCACAGCCATATTTCATTTTTTTGCGGCAGATGAAACTCATCCAAGCGCAAGGAATAGGCAACAAATAAAGAAAATAAAATAAAAAATACATCAAGAAATAGAATAATAAATTGTTTATTGCTTCTTGATAATCCGTGAATATATTTAATCATGTGAAGCTTCTCCAAAATAATCGCTTGATAATTGATCCGAATTCAAAAGCTTTTACAATCTTACCGACTTGTTCATTATTGTTATTATTCTGCTTTGGCTAATCTTAATTAGTTGAATATATAAATAATTGTCAGCACAAAACCTACCATAGCATTTATTATTGACACATAATTACTTCTTCCCCGCAACCATTATACTGCCGCCATATCTAATCAATCCTGTTACCTTTCCAAACGAATCATCCAGTCGACTAATTTTAAACATAGAAGTTATCGGCAAATCCAGTTTTGCCTTCTCCAATGCTAAAAACATATATCGCAATAGTGGCCCATGATGATTAACCACAATATCTTTAAATTGTTCCCTCATTGGTGCCAAACGTTCTGGAGTAATAGGCTTACAAAAAATTGATTTCTCTCTTTTACCGATGATATTAGTGCCAATAGTGTGTAAAGGCGTTTTCCATGGATCGACACCTGAAAATTTTCCGCCTTTATTCAACACACGGTGTAATTCAACAGAAGCATGATCTAACCTCATATGATGAAAACAGCCTCCTGAATAAACCAAGTCGATAGAGTCCTTAATAAAAGGTAATTCTTCACCAACAGCAATAACACAATAAAGGTTTTCAGCTACGTCGTACTTTTTTGCGATCTCCATAGCAACCCGAGCTTCACCAATCATTGGTGTCAATAAAAAAGCTTTCTTTGCACCCGCTAAAAGCGCTTTAACAGCATGGGTGCCAGACCCACCCAATTGGACAAAAAGCTTATTCCCAACGGGAGCAAGAAAGGCATATGCCTCCAACTGAGCAATTGAATCATGTTTTGCATCAATCCAAACTTCTTCAGGGTCAGGAAATCGTTCTGAAATTTTCGAATAATCAGTATCGGGGGTTAGCGCTCCCATCATTACAGCTAGTGATTCATCATCAGCATCATCTACAATACTATCATTTATTTCGTTGTACACTCCCATCTCTGCATAGGCTTCTGCATACTTTGGATCTTGTACGTCAATTGCTGGATAGTCGTCAACTTTATCTTTTTTGATCAGTAACTCAGGAGCCATAAGAACAGGAAACTCCCCCACCACAGGGAAAGCGCGCTCGTTGCTGGGATTAACTACGATTTGTTCAGTCAATCCAATAGGTGTGCTATCTCCTCCACCTATTCTTGAAACGGGTACAAAACCACTGTATTCGTCATCACTTGAAGACACTAATGTCAGCCTATCTCCTGTTATTGGGCAGACAAGGTGATTAATAAAACCATCTAGTTTCATTACGAACTCCCTTAATATTTTATAAACTTAACAACCACCCGCTAAATCTGGTCAGATTTAATGAGAAATAGAACTACGTTTAACTACGATGCTAAATGTTTTCCATATAATGAAAATATCAAACCCAAACGATTGCCGTTGCTTATATTCGATATCTAAGTCAACTTTATCAGCAATAGAAATGCTATCCCTACCGTTTATTTGAGCCCAACCTGTTAAGCCTGGTTTCAACAGTTCAATACCATGTTGACTACGTAATGAAACTAAATCATCCTGGTTAGATAGTGCTGGACGAGGTCCGACAAAGCTCATATCACCTTTGATGATACTCCATAACTGAGGAATCTCATCAAGACTTGTTTTCCTTAATAAACGACCAAATGGAGTAAGAGCAAAATCTGGATCTTGGAGTAAATGTGTCGCAACGGAAGGGGTATCAATTTTCATACTACGGAACTTAGGCATACTAAAAACTTTATTATGCATCCCAACACGGTCAGACCAATAAACCATTGGCCCTTTCGAGGTAAGTAAAACACCTAAGCCAATAACAATAAATGGCAAAAATAGTAACGCACCTGCAAAAATAGCTAGCGTAAGATCGAAAGCCCGTTTCATTGATAAGTTATACTCATAAAGCAAAAAATAATTAGCCGATAGCTCTTATTCGTTCAACCAATTCACGCGGTAACGGCATATTAGCGGAATCAAGATTCTCTAAAAGGTGTTTCTCAGTAGTTGTGCCAAATACGGCCGTAGTCACTTCTGTGTTTTCTAACACATAAGCCAAGGCGACTTGAGAACCCGTCGAATGTGGTAAGTCGTTTATAAAACGAAAAGAGCGTCCTTTTAATAAAGCACCGCGGTGGTTTTTTAATGCTCTAGCTAAATACCAGAGATCCTTCATACCTCTAATATTAAACACACGATTTGAGTATAATGAATTTGCAAGAGCAGATCCTGCCATTACACCAATCCCTTTTTCAACAAAACGGCTTATAACAGGCTCTCTATATTGCATTAGAATATTATAATCAATCATCACAAAATCGAAAACATCTAAAGACAATATCTTCTCGATAACATCACTCTCATAAGTATTTACACCCACGAAACCCACTTTACCGCTACTTTTCATATCTAATAGTAGCTGCAATAAGTCTTCATCCTCAAGATCTTTAACGGAAGGGCCATGTAATTGGAACAGAGGTAAATGATCTAGGCCTATATTATCTAATGTTAAATCCAAGCTTTCACTAATCCATACAGGGTTAAGGTCGGTAATATATCGGCCTGCTGACGTAATTCTCGTGCCAGCTTTACTAGAAATAATCAAATCCTGACTATTCTCAATTTTTCGAAGTGCTTTGGCCAAACGTAATTCTGCATTGCCAGCGGAGTAACTAAACCCTGTATCAAGGAAATTCACCCCCTTCTCTACAGCGACTTCAACCAATCTAATGGCTGCGGACTCATTAAAGGATGCTTTACCCCAGTAGCTAGCACAACCAAGACCAATTTCTGACAACTTAAGGTTAGTTCTACCTAATACTCTTTTATTAATCATTGGTTTTCTCACAAAAAATACTAATGAGTTCTGGCAAAACCGTCTCAACGCTATAATTATCCATAGCATATTTTTTTGCGTTGATTTTCATTTTTAAAAGCTTATCTCTATTTTCATATAAATCGATGATCTGTCTTGAAATATCTTCAGCATCCCCTGAAGTAGAAGTAATGCCGATCTCATGATTCATCACCAGCTTAGTTAATGAGCTATTAGCTTCTATAATAGATAACAGTGGCACACCTTCACAAAGATACGTCATTGTTTTTGAGGGAAAGGCATATTTATAAATTTCTCTACTCAATGATACTATTCCAAGTTGAGCATCAGTAATTAACTCACGTGCAATAGAAACAGGTTGATGAGAGAAAAAGAAAACTGTTTTATTAAGCATGTTCCCACTTAACTTCTCCAAAACTTTAACTGCCGCGCCATCTCCTAGAAAAAAAAACTCAATCTTGGGGTAATCTATTGATAACAATTTTGCTGATTCAATAACACTTTCTAGACTCTGAAACCGACCAACATTACCAGCAAAGATCAACCTGAACTGATTTTCCCTCCTCCGTAATTCAGCAGGAACCTGTGTAGCAATAGATGTGCTTACTGACGTTTCATCACGCAAATCAAAATTATTAACAATTTTAATCTTATCAGCACTACAACCCCGTTCAATTAAAGAAGACTTCATATCTTCTGACAAGACAACCGTTAGAAATGATTTTTCACAATTTTTTCTTTCGATCTCCAGCAGCCGTTTATATACAAAACCTTTAGATAAGGCACCACTTGTACTTGCAATTTCAGGGTGCATATCCTGACAATGGTAAATATAATCTCCACCCGTTATTCTAGTTGCCAAACGAACAGCAAACATGCCCAATATAGGTGGGTTTGTACCCATGATGGTTCGATCAGGTCTTTCTTTGATGATTTTAAAAAAAAGGAACGCTGTATAGCCAAAAAAAACTTTTAGCTTGTTATAAATACGCCCCGTATTTTCTAGCCCCAAGTTAATACGATGTACAGAGTAGCCTTCATCCATCATCACAATTTTGGGTTCCAGCGCCACTTTATAGTCTTTTTTATAACAAGGCTGTGAAGCGACAACAATAACATTATTATTCTTAGCAAGCGCTGCAGCAATGGATTTTAGAATAACAGCATGTGGAGGGGTATCAGGCCAGAAATGTAAATTCGCTAGCAATATTTTCACTTATTTAATCCCAATCATAACGACTAAAACCTTCTAAGTTTCTCCAACGGTTCGTAAGCTTCGCCGTACCTAGAATTAACTTCAAAACCCGAAGAGATGTGTTATTAATCTCATACTCTTCAGGAATCTCTTTAATAGGATAAAGACTATCCTCCTGAACCACGATATCAACAGCTTGAAGTAAAGTATCTTGATCCAAGCCTGACAAAACAATACTTCCCGTATCCAAAGCCTCAGGCCGTTCAATAGACTGTCTCAACGTAACTGCTGGGAAACCGAGCATTGATGACTCTTCACTAATCGTGCCACTATCTGAAATAGCACAGAAAGAGTCCACCTGAAGTTTATTGTAATCATGAAAACCAAAAGGTTTTAAGAAACGAATATCACCAATATTTTCACCTAATCCTGTCTGCTCCAAGCGAGCTTTTGTCCTTGGATGTGTTGAAACAATTACAGGAATCTTATATGTCTCATATAAAGCCTTCAAGCAATCAACCACTCTAACAAGGTTTTGCTTGCTATCAACATTCTCCTCACGGTGAACACTAATTATAAAATACTTATTTTTCTTTAGCCCCAATTCCTGCAAAATTGAAGAATTATCAATACTAGTCTTATGGGAATCTAACACCTCGCGCATAGGAGACCCTGTCAAATAGATAAACCGATGTGATAAACCTTCAGAAAGTAAATGCCTACGTGCATGTTCCGTATAAACAAGATTGAAATCACTAATATGATCTACCATCTTACGGTTAATCTCTTCAGGGACATTAGCATCGAAACTACGGTTTCCTGCCTCCATATGATAGGTCGGAATTTTCATTCGCTTAGCCATAAGCAACCCAATTGCACTATTGGTATCTCCTAGCGCTAACACCGCATCGGGCTTTTCTTTTAAAAGCACCTCTTCCGTTTTTATGAGTATTTCACCTAACACTTTACCCAATGAAGAAGTATCTACATTTAAAAAATAGTCTGGTTCTTTAACACCCAAGTCATCAAAAAAAACCTGATTCAATTCAAAATCATAATTCTGACCTGTATGAACGAGCACATGATCAGTAAATTTGTCCAACGCGGACATTACAGAAGCAAGACGAATAATCTCTGGGCGAGTACCCAATATTGTTAATACTTTTAATTTTTTGGCCATTAGTATCTATCTTTTAAATATAATTTTAACTAATTATACATTCTCAAAATAAGTATCTGGGTTTTTAGGATCATAAAACTCATCAGCCCAGAACAATGTAATCAATTCAGTGTTACCCGTATTTGTAATGTTATGTGTATGCAAGGTGGGAATATCAACATATGACGGACTATCACCGTCTAAATCGTAAACAATCACATCATCCGTAAAAAGTTTTCTGAGTTTAATCTGTCCTTTTCCTTGAAGCACAAAGAAACGTTCAACCTTACGGCGATGAAAATGATTGCCTCGGGTGATACCAGGCTTAGTGGTTGAAACAAAGCATTGACCGCCTGATCCAGCTTTAACCGTCTCTACTAACCAACCTCTTTCATCGCTATGCTTCACAGGTGAGGTAACGCGATCAGCTTGTATCAGAGCACCTCGCAGAGCATTAAACAAACTCCTATCAAAGCAACTACTCAAATCAGGAAGTCTGTTTTGAACCACATATTGTTCATACAAACTTTGCAAGCGATTTGCAGCATCCGAAACACTAATACTCTCACCAGTTACTCTGAGATCACCTTCAACTCCATCTTCATAAGAAGAAAGAAACACCTCAACAAGGTCTTGAACATGAATCAACTCAAGTTGACCATCAGAATTAACACTGACCGTTTCGCCTCTAGCAATTTGATAACAAAAAGTAGCCATCGCGGAATTGTAAAAAGGTTTACCATACTCACCAAAAACATGAGGAATAATTATATTGATAAAGCGGTTCTCTGACTGACTTGCCCAACTTTCAAGGATCTCCCCCGCATCAGCTTTGCCTTTACCATAAGCATTATCAGCAGTTTCAGCATAAGTGCTAGAAGCATATACAATACAAATTTCTTCATTCTTAGCTTCAAGCGCGGTGACCAAAAGCTGTGCGGGTTGAACATTACCCTTTAACAACTCATTGTCATCAGCTCGGTTTACACCCGCGAGATGTACAACCAAATCCAAACCATCAACAAAACCTTCCAACAAATCAGTAGCACTAAATGTAGTTCGACCAGCTATCCTGACCTCATCGACATGATCAAGCGTGCTCAGATAACATCTAAGATGCCAACCAATAAACCCATTCCCACCAGTAATACCTATTTTCATATCAAAATCAAACCTTATGCGTCTTCAATTCTTCTTGCACTTCAGGCAGCTGAAGTAAAAGCGCCTTCACACCTTCAACATCTAAACGAGTCGTGTTATCAGAAGTATAATCCTCCACAGGCATATCAATATCACCCTCAGAGAAATATTTTTTATAATTAAGATCACGAGTATCCATTTGAATCTGATAATAATCGCCATGGTCGGTAGAACGTGAAAGCTCTTCTGTCGAAGCTAAAGCCTCATATAGCTTTTCACCATGACGAATTCCGATAATTTGTTGCTTAACGTCAGACTCAAACAACTCACATAGCGCAGTCGCCAAATCAGCAACCGTACACGCAGGTGCTTTACGGATAAAAACATCACCTTGATTAGCTTTAGTAAATGCATACTCCACCAAATCAACCGACTGAGGCAACGACATTAAAAAACGAGTCATTTGAGGAGCAGTAATCGTTAATGGATCGCCTTCTTTTATGGACTTAATGAAAAGAGGAATAACCGAACCACGGGAATACATAACATTTCCATAACGAACGCAGGAAATAATAGTCTCATTTTTATCTAGATTTCTAGCATGAGATTGTGCAACTTTCTCCATCATAGCCTTACTCATTCCCATCGCATTGACAGGGTAAACAGCTTTATCGGTACTCAAACAAACAATACTACTCACCTTGTTTTCAATTGCCGCTTTGATTGTATTATCACTACCCTGAATATTAGTTAATACAGCTTGCATCGGGAAAAATTCACAAGAAGGAACTTGCTTTAAAGCAGCGGCATGGAACACATAATCCACTCCCCTCATGGCTGAACTGATACTTGAGTAATCACGAACATCACCTATATAAAACCTAAGACGATCCTCATTGAAAGCGATACGCATATGTTCTTGCTTTGTTTCATCTCGACTAAATACTCTAACTTGGGCACACCCTTTATTGAGAAGATAGGTAACCATTGTTTTTCCAAAGGAACCAGTGCCCCCCGTGACAAGAATACATTTATCAACAAGATCTTTGTTTACATTATTGTTCATTATTGCAAACCTTTTTAAAAATTATAAGAAACTGGAAATAGGAAAATTTAACATTCTAAGAATATACGGATTAGAATGACAATCCATTAGCATAGCCCAATTTATTTAAGAAAACCCTAGAAATAATAAGGTTATTGCTGTTTAAATTCATGACCTTACATACATACTATAATTTACGAATGAGCCTTTTTCCAAGGTTAATACCGGGAATTTCCACTACCTTGTACGTTATGTATGAAATACAGACGGATAGTATTAATACCAGTAAAAAAGCCAACACAAACCCACTATTCCCTGCAAGTATAAAACCATCAACAAACACATTTTCCACAATATTTAGCACCATAAAATGTACCAGATATATGCTAAAGCTCAATCTTCCAATCAATACCGTGACAGGATTTACCAATACTCTTGGCGCTGAGTAATGTAACGATAAAGAAAAAAGTAGAAATGCAATCCCATATAAAAAATATCTGGGTATAAAACTTGAAGTTAAAAAAGCCACAAGAAGGGAGAAGGACAACAAAAGTAAAAGTAAAGCGATCGCACTATCACCTTTGGGGTATCTTTTTATAATGTGAAATAACAAAATCCCCAAAATAAAAACTGGAAGCTGTGAGAAAAACCATAAAAAAGAATACGAACTGACTAAATACTGTTGATGTTCCGGGTAATAAGGTAACCAAAAGTAAGTGACCGCTATGGATAAAACCTTTGCCAAAGTCAACGATAAAAATAAAGCTATCAGTGTAGAGTGTATAGATTTTAATATTGAAAAAAGAAACGGAACAAACAAATAAAAGGTCATTTCAACCGCTATCGACCAACCACCTGGTACAACTGACTGAATCGTTTCAGGATGCCATCCGTGCAAAAATAAGGCAGTTAAAGGAAGATACCACCATTCAAGACCATTTGGGGCCCAATAACGGGCAGACAAGCCTGAGTAAAGTGTGTAGATAATAATAGCAAGATAAAAAGCAGGTGCAATTCTGAAGAAACGTCTAATAAAAAAAGACAAAATGGGTTTTTCTTCTCGACCTTTCCTTGATCCCATCGATAAAAATAAGGTCAGTGCACTAGCGATATAAAAAAGCTGTACTCCACGCGCCCCCTCTGATGCAATTTTAGATAAAAGACTAGATGTAGGAATGACCCATTGTGAAGAGTGAACAAGAACAACTCCCAAAATAGCAAAGCCTCTGATCGCATCAATATAATCGTATTTTTTTGTTTCTAAATTTTTCAACTATCAACCTTGTAAGGTTATATATTTCACTTTTAACCACCCTAATAAACCTAGTGATTCCTCATTACGTCTCATTGGAAAACACTATCTCAAAGCAAGCTAATCATTTAGGTCATTAGTTTTACTAGCTCTCAAACTAATCGGTCTATAAAGCCCAGACTTTACAAGTAAAGAAGACCCGAAAATAGTAAAAGCCCACGAGAAACCAGCAAGATAACGCTTGTGATATCTGGTAATATAGATAGACGCATATAACCCATAAAAAATTGTCTTAAAAGGCAACACATACGACCTTGTCTGGTATCTAATCAAAACATCTTGCAAGTTGTGATAGGTCGATTTGTTATGCATTTTTGCCCACAACACATAATCCTGGTTTCTTCTTAAATGATTATTATAACCATCGGATCGGACATAAAAACTCTTTTTAAGCATCACAGAAGGGTGAATGAAAGGACTCTTCCTATGCATTGCGTCGCCTATCTTCTGATGCGTTTCCGGCATAGTGGCATATCCGCTTATATTGCCATCCAGGTCGATCAATTCCGCATTACTACCAAGCACATCAACGTGAGGGTGGTCTGACAAATAACTTACTTGCTTTTCTAGACGATCAGGAAACGAGAAATCATCGCCATCCATTCTGGCAAGGAGAGGTCCTTTCGCTAATTTCCAACCTTTATTGAGCGAACGAGGCAAGCCTCTATTCTTTGAATTTCTTACAACTTTGATTCTTGCATCAATGGATTCAAACTCCATTAACAACTTATGAGTGCCATCAGTAGAACAATCATCAATAATTAATAAATCCCAGTCATCGTACGTTTGTTCAATAATACTCTTTATAGCAACCGATATACTGCCAATTTCATTCCATACAGACATCAATACAGTAACGTGCATTATCTAATTCTCATTAAGGAATTTGTATATAGGATGCGATTTACAATCGCCTGAACGATAAAATATCATAGTGATATATTATATTCCTTCTGCCATAACTCAAAAAGAACCAGGCTAAATAACCTTTCGCTATTGGCATGGCCTTTTTCCTGTCCTTTAAATAACTTGTTTATTTCTTTACGGTTGAATACCGAAGCACTCGAATCCAGCAAGACCTCTTTAAAATAGGAACGCCACTGGTTTGACTGAAGCCAAGAAGCTAATGGAATAGAAAACCCTTGTTTTCTATCAGCATCAAACGTTTCAGGTAATAAACGCTTGGTTAGTTTTTTCAATATGATTTTTCTAGCATCTGCTGTTGCTTTAAAATGTGAAGGAACTTTCTTAAATGCAAAATCAATAAGATGTTTATCAAGCATAGGAGCCCGCATCTCCAGCGAATTAAGCATACTGGCTCGATCAACTTTTACTAAAATATCTTCAGCCAGATAATTCTGAAAATCCATCCGCGTATATCGCTGTACCAAATCATGTTCAATAGGCACTAGACCTCTCCATATGTTTTCAGCTACTGATGAGGAACCTAAATACTGATCTAAGACTATTTTCTTTCTAGCATCACTATTAAATAACGATGGGTATATAGGTAAATTCGAACGTAAATCCACACCTAAACTAAGCAAAAAACCTCGACCTTTAAAACCAATAGGTAGGTGCTTTCCAGCAGAGTTAGAGATCGCTTCACGCAACTTGAATGGTATCTTCCCTATTCTATTTTCTACATTGATAAGATGGCTATATCGACCATAACCACCAAATAATTCATCACCCCCATCACCGCCCAAGGCAACAGTACAGTGCTTACGTACCAATTGACTTACAAGATAAGTAGGGATCATTGAGGAGTCCACCATGGGTTCATCAAACTGGCGTGCCATAACACCGAGCAAGTCAATATGGGTTGATCCCATATCCAACTCAATATGCTCTGTACCAAAATGATTAGCAATCAGCCTGGCGTATGGCGTTTCATCATAAGCTTTATGTTCAGGAAAACGGACAGTAAAGGTCTTAACATTCGTGCTAACACGAGCTGCCATCGCCGTAATTAAACTAGAATCCACACCACCGCTTAACAAGACCCCAACAGGGACATCGGCCGCCAACTGCCTCTGCACCGAGCTTTCTAACAAGGAATCAAGCTCATCAACTAGATCACTCTCAGAGTAGCTCGTTTCATTCTCAAACGAAGGTAATTGCCAATAACGAGAAGTTTTTAGCACACCAGTTTGTATATCAAATAGCAACGTATGGGCAGCAGGTAATTTTTGGACACCCTCAACAATACAACGATGCCCAGGAACAAAGCCCATGCCTAAATAACAATCAAGAGACTCTCTGTTTAATCGAAACGAATGCGTCGGGCTATGTAACAAACCTTTCAACTCAGATGCAAAACACAACTGATTTCCATCATAATGGTAGAACAGCGGCTTTTCCCCTGCCCGATCCCTAGCAAGGAATAGTTGTCCTTTAACGCCATCAAATAATGCAAAAGCAAACATCCCATTTAATCGGGTGACACAGTCAAGACCCCATTGGGTATAAGCTTTTAAAATGACTTCAGTATCACTATCTGATATAAAAGTATGCCCCAAACGGGTCAACTCCTTTCTTAATTCCAGATAGTTATAGATTTCACCATTAAAAACAATACTAGTTGAATTGTTTTTATCCCGCATTGGTTGGTGTCCTGAATAGCTTAAATCTACGATAGATAAACGCCGATGTGCCAGCCCGACTCTTCCATCAGATGACCACAACTCACCCGCATCATCGGGTCCACGGTGGGTCATTTGATCACGCCCAATGGCTAACCAGGATCGATCATCAATAGTACGTGTCGAGGCAACGCCAATAATTCCACACATTTATATCACCGAGATATTTCAGGATGAAACATCAAACCCCACCCACTCAATTGCCTTTCTCACTTGTTGCTCCCAGCTGTATTTACTTCTAGCTTTATCCAACCCCGCTGCAGCAATGGTATCAAGTAACTGAGGTTTATCCAGATAATAGTTAATTTTTTCGATACACTCCTCAACACAGGAATAACATTCAATTTCTTTACCTTCTTCAAAGATTTTCAGTAAATCGGGGTTTCTATTGGTAAGGTAGAGTGCACCTGACATAGGAGCATCGAAATCTCGCAACTTAATCGTCAATATATCCTCATTGTAGGCGACAAAACCAGACCCTAAAATAATCTTGGCTTTACCAAAAACATCCGCCACTTGCTCAGCCGCAATGTACCCACTAGGCCAGCCTGGGCCAAAAGCAACAATATTAATATTCGCCGCTTTAATGGTATTAACCAACTCCCCTCTTACACCGTAGTTACCACCCACAAATACTACATCGTAAGGTTTCTCTTGTTGTGGCGAAAACAAATTCGAGTCACTTGCTAAAGGCCAATAGATAGCAAGGCATTTTTCAGCCCAGTACCAGGCACACGTATCAGGAGAAGTAGTTAACACCAGATCCAATCCTTCAGCCAACCCCACAGATCCTAACCGCCTACCATTAGCCGATTCCCAAAGGTTCGGCAACTTGTCATCCATAGAAATATTAACTGTAGGGATGCCCATTTGTTGAATTCCTTGAAGGCATTCCACATCAAGATCATTGGCCCACATTTGACCAATTAACAAGTCGATTTTTTTTTGCTTATGACTCTCTGTCACCTGATCCAGCAGGCACTGTGAGTTTTTATCAATAAGCTCCTTATCAAAAGCCTCATAGTTATTTTTGTCTTTTGGATATAGACCGTACGTGCCCTTATGGTTTTTAAAATAAGTCACTTGCCCAGCTAAAGCTAAACCTTTCAAAAAACCCGAAGCATCTTGCTGATAATCAACCCCTACCCAAAAAATGTTTAAGTCACCGTATGCTTTACTAGCAGTATCGACATCTCTAGCCAATAACTTTCTTCTCACCAATGAAGCTATCTTTTTAGATGAATACTTATCCTGCATAGCCGCGTTTAGCCTTCGGTAAGTAGCATAGAGCCTATGGGTCTTTCGAGTATTTAGAGTTGCCTTTATTTTAGAATTTACCGAGTACAATACTCGATTCTTTTTTAGCAACGTCACAATTTTATAGCGCATGATCAATAACAATAATTAGGTTTGGGCTACTTCGGGTTCTAGCGACAACTTATTCGTTATAAAAGAAACGATAATTAGATACAAAAATGTTGATATAACAAAAGCGTAAGCCATCCCTGGAATTCCATAAAGACGACTTAATATGATCGATAGGATAATAAAGGAAATCGCACGAACCATCCAGGCGGGTAGAATAGCAGCTGGCTTCTTATGATTTTGTGCCTTTAAAAAAAGAATTTGCGCAATATTTGCAAATGAAAAACCAAGTACCAGAACCCAGAGTATGTGATGTTGTTCTGAGTAAGTATCTGATGCGATGAGATTTATAATCATACGACCGAAGAACAGACTAATAACAATCACGATGGCGAACAAGAATATCGATATAAGCAGATTGATTCGAAGCAGTTTCATACTCGAACGTTCTTGATCAGCAGTCGACATGGTACCCGCTCGACTAAAAATAAGAGGAACCATCATCTGACTAATAATACCATCAATTAGTTGAATAGGGGCATTGGCTATTTGCAACATAACAGCGTAAATCGCAACATCCTTAACACCTAAATAGTAGTTGATAATCCATCGGTCAGAATACAAACAAATTGCCGCGAAAACGGAAAACAAGGTGAACGATGCGGCGTATTTATATAATTCAGCCTTCGACTCGGTGATTTCATACTTGTCTATTAGTGTGCTTTTACGCTTATTTTTTATATCAACAACGTACAGGTTCACTAGCAATAAAACAATCACCAGAACATAACCAGAAAGAACCCCAATCTCACTGTTGACCACCAGCGTAACGATGATAAATGCAAACAGTAGCTTAAACCAAGATTCGGAAATTTGATTCAATGCAACTCTCTTTCTTTGTCTATTTGCTGAGTAGCTGGTAACGACAATATCAAAGACTCCTTTAAGCAAGCCAAATGTTAATGAAATGGCAACTAACCAGGACCATTCAGGATAATACAACTCAGTAAAAACCAGCAGCAAACCTCCCAAAAAGATAATGGCGGCAATCAGTTGACTTAAAATACTCTTTGTAGAATAAAATAATGTAGCGAGTTTCTTGCTACCTCTATAAGGCGCATAGTAGCGATAAACAGCCTGACCCAAAGGACCAAAAAAGAAAGTACTCAAAATACCTGCAAAGGTTAGGCCTAATGCCAAGGACCCGTAAGCTTCCGTGGTCAACACATTAGTGAGTACTTTAATGGTGACAAAAACTCCTAAATAGGTTAATAACTGCCCTGCAATAACCCAACTTATTTCGCCCCTGTAAGTACTCATTTTTTTAAATAACGTCTGAATCATCAGCGAAACTAACTAGATGTTATGTTGATAATAAATTTCAACAACAGCATCATAATAATAAAGCTAGGTATCTGCGTCATGATCCCTGTAAAAGACATCCAGTTCCCTATAAAAAGCATATAAATAGTAATACCTGGGTAGATTAATAAATATTTACTACCCACTCTTGCCGACAACAAATACAGAAACCTGAACAAAGAACCAAAAACAGGAGCCATGAGCAGTCCAACCCAACCAAAATTAGCAAATGCTTCCCCAGGTATACTCACGGCCGATTGTGAGCTTCTAAACCACCCCATAGCTAAGGTTATATCCGTTATTCCATACCATTCTGGTTTACTCAGATAAATACTTCTTGGAACAGGCAGTAGTAACATATCAATGTAAGTCTTGCCATTTAAATGACTCACATTAACGCTCTCAGAAGTACTACTATAATCATTCACAATGTAGCTAATGCTACTTAAGCCTTCCCCTTGAGATAAAATATTATACAAGCCAGAAAAAAGAGAACTAGTGGACTCTTCATCCCAGGTTTTAGCTGAGTAGGTGTCACGGATGACGCCATAAGTAACAAACAAACCAACAGCCAAAACAAACCCTTGTATTGTTTTCTTCTTGTTGTTTTTTAATGCCTTATATAGCTTTGACTGTATATTTCCATATTGAAGCCTAGCCATTTCAACAAATATAAACCCGAAAATAAGTAACAGAATAGAGCCTCTAAAAAAGGTAGTAAAAGAGAATAATATCGCAATTAACGGCAAAATCCATTTATAGAGCAGGTTATTGTTTAAGCTATCTCTATAATAGAGTGCCGCTAGTATTAAAAGGTTAAGAATAATCCGCCAATCAAAAGATAATATTACTGTCTCTAAAAAGTTATTACCCGTATGGGCTACCGTGGAAGCTTCCCAGCGGAATTGGACTTTCCCCCAAAACCACTCCATTACCCCCCCATACTGACCAATCGTAATTAACAATGAACTGGTAGCTAACAGCAGACATATCAGTAAGGATATTTTCAACCTTTTTTTCGATATAGCAACAGATGTGGAAGTATTATTATTAACGTTATGAGGCTGATGGACTATAAATACAAACATTATTAAATAAAACAGCAAATAAAAGACCATCCCATTAAAAACAATCTCATTATCTAATAGATACCCTGCACCTGCAGGCTTTGTTTCTGGCATACCATAAATAGACCACATCAAAGCTGGAATAAAAACATCCAAAACAGACAATGCGATTAAGATAATTCCAAGATGAAACACCCCAAACTTTCTTTTTCTTAGATAGAAAAATATAAATAAAGAAAAAGTAATACCTAAAATTGACAATGAAATGAGAGGTGTCATATTAATTTATCAAAGTGTACATCAATGGGCTGTCATTCACGGTATGGCTAATGTCCACGGGCACTAAGCACTCTATTAAACAAACCCAAATATTGCTCTATTATAGAGTCCCATGAATAATGCATCTGTACAAAGCTCCTCCATTTTTCCTTGATCAAAGCTAAATCTTCTACCGTCAATATCTGCACTATTGCAGAAGAAATAGCTTCTGACGATACAACCACCTCCAACAAGGGAGAAATTTCTTTTATTTCTGAGAACCCGCATTGGTCCGTCAAAAGCACAGGCAAACCACAGATACCCGCTTCTAGCGCCACTATAGACATGGCTTCCTGTCTAGATGGGATAACCAGCAAATGTGCCATTCTATAGGCAACAGATTTATCACTAGCATCAAGATAGCCTACAAAATGAATCTTATCGGACAAGCCATTTTCTTCTGCTGTTTTTACTAAGGAATCCAACAAACCTTCATCCGGTCCTGCAAAAACCAACTGAAAATCAGCAAGTGCTTCCTTAGCTTGAATATATGCCTCTAAAAGAAGGTCCGGCCCCTTGATAAGGTTAAGCCTACCCATAAACAGAATAACAGGTACTTCAGATAGCCCATAACGCTTTCTGAACTCAACCTCATCCCCTTGGAGAAAATCAGACTCAACTACCCCATTGGGTATTACGGTTACTTGAGACCGCACAACACCATAGCTTTCAAAATGATCTTTCTCATCCTCAGTAACGGCAATCCACCCCTGAGCATTTTTGATCAGCGAACGCCCCACTAAAAAGTTAAACAGACGTTTTAACTTCTTTGATCTACCAAATAAAGGTAATGCACCTGCTGGGCATACCACATAAGGTTTATTATATAAACGTATGGCTAAGTAAGTGATAACATTAATAATATACCAATGTCCCATTAAATGTACAATATCTGTTTCACGTACCGCTTTAAAGGCTTTTATCCAACCATTAAGAGGAAAGTTAAAACGTTTAGATAACATACTTAGGGCGATGACTTTTGCGGGTAACAACGCATGAATTCGATCTTCTTCGAGATCAAGGCTAAACGTAAGAACCTCACATTTAATTTTCTTCTTTACTAGGAAACGAGTCATTTGAAATGTGCGTTCAGCATAGCCACCACCTTTTCTCATATCGAGCGAGACGCTAACATTAAGAATCTTCATAAACTAAGAAACTTTCCAAAAAAGAGACACTCAATTACATGAAGCATCAATTAATTCTCCGCATTATCGCGATAGTAAGGACTGTGAGCACCTATTAATTTAGCTAACTCCGCATCGGAAAGCTTCTTCCTTGGCTGCCAATTTTCTGGTTTTTTAGCAACTAACAACCAGCTATCTCTCCAACCAGGAAATACATTAGTCACCAACATATAGGCTTTACGAAGTTTGGCCGGCACGACTTCAAGCATGTGATGACAGCCTTTCAACTCCACTATTTCAAAACCAATAAATTCTGCAAGTAACCTCAAATCATTTTTTACATATTCACGTACATGCCCACGCCATGAACCAGGATACCAATAAAACTCCGTGTAATTCGGCATGTTGGTCTTGCCCATCAGGACATTAATACGCTTCTTAATATTGACTGCATTGGGAACCGTAATAAATAAATAGCCATTCGGCTTAATTAAAGCCGATAAATCATTAATTAAACCTCTGGGCGAATCGTGTAAATGTTCCAGCACATCATGAGCCATTACCATGGCGAAAGATTCACTTTCAAAAGGAAGGTAACCATCGGCAGATACTTTATAATCAATTCCCACTTCTTTAGCAAAACAATCAAAGAATCTTTTGGTCATTGCCATCTTTCAAATGCCAATCATCATGCAAATCATCAAAAGCTGAACATTGGTAACCTAATAACTGCAACACAGACGTTTTATCACAAGCGCCTGATGCAAAGTCTAATATTTTATCACCCCTATTGAGATACGTATTTACGGTGGTCGCAATGTTAGTGGAGGTATCTATCTCATCATTCATATAGTTATCGAATGGAAACATCTCCATAACTGTTTTTTGTGCTTCGCTAATATCCATTAATTCTCTCTGTCCACTACTGCTAGTTATAAAGCCATTAATTCTTGCGTGCCACTACGTGATACCCAAAACATAATAGTTCGGATGATCCCGTATCATTTCTACTAAACCGGTGAAGCATCCGCTGCACTATATAGATTGCCAATAACTCCAGTGGACCCGGTTTATTTTTTGAGTAAGTGCTCGCGACCGATCTCACCCTCCACATTTCCTGAGAAAGAAACTCAAAAAAGTTTCCATTAGGTATTAGCTCCGGGCTATCAAAGTTATTCTCTATTAAATGAAATTTATACCAATAGGTATTTAAACCACTACTAAAATGATAGGGCGCAAAATGAGTCAGAGAACTAAATGGAGCTGTCATAATTAACTGACCACCCGGTTTAAGTAATCTGGAGAACTCCTTAATAGCTTGTACAGGATCAGGCAAATGTTCTAACACCTCAATACACATTATTACATCGAATGATGCATCAGGCTCTGGAATTGCAGTAATATCACTTATAAGATCCAAATTCCCATAATCAAAATCACCCGTCTGTAATGCGGCGGCATCGCCTTTGCCATCATATTCAGCAAAATCTTGTGACACATAATCCAAGTGCTTACAGTATCGACGGTAACGTTGAGTCCCTGCTCCGGCATCAAGTATCCTACTATTATCAGAAACCTTGCCAAGCATTGCTTCTAACCACTTTTCTCGTGGCTCTTCGTTATCTCTACCAACATGCGGCATTAGAGGTTTTAATAATTTCTTTATTTTCATATTTTCTTCATTTATGGATATTACAATTCAACCTTATTGCCCATATGCTCTCCAACTTCAAGTGATCGTGGCTTAAACTAAGAAATTGGAAGACTCATAATACAAATCACCTTTAGGGATTCAGATCATGAAAGAATTAGCAAGTATGTAGGATTTGATCACACAAAGAAACATAAGGAGTTGACATATTGATGTGTTGAGGGGAAAGGGCGATGATAATGGCGTGCTCACCAACACACCTGAAACTTTCAGTAAGTTGGTTAAACATTCCAACCTAAAAGAAGGGATGGGTTTTCTTGTTACCAGTCGTGGTTACCACCAAATAATCCTTGGATTAGACGCGGATCATCATCCTGGTTCTTATTCAATGTTATTCACAAGAGGGCTTGTAAAAGCAAAACAAGGAAACAGAGGGGTTTCCCAGTTCAGGAGCCTATTGGCTTGCAAACCAAACAGAGAATACGAGCAAGGCAGGAGCAATTGCCGAGGATTGGGGGGCTAGCCGTGTAGCTTGCCTTGCGTCAATCTTCACCCAGTCTCCATCGATCAAGACCAGATACGAAGATAAATGTATCTTTCAATCTTTGGGGGAATTGCTCGTAGTCGCACTAGTTGGCTGTATAGACAGCATCTGTCTTAACAAAGCTACCATCTATGACAGACCAAAGTCGAATATAAACCGTACTTCCATCTGTGGGCAAATTGGTCATAGTTGCAGTAGTAGTACCTGTTCCACCTTGTACGTAATACTCAGCACCACCCTCTGTGCTACCGGCATACATATTACCACTGACTTACATTCAGACCATTATTTGACCAGTTAAATACTTCTGTTATTCCCGATAGTGTACTGCCTGATACTGGACTTGTGATACTAGGGGTTATCACTGCGGTACTGGCTGTATAGACAGCATCTGCCTTAACATAGCTACCATCTATGACAGACCAAAGTCGAATATAAACCGTACTTTCATCTGTGGGCAAGTTGGTCATAGTTGCAGTAGTAGTACCACCTGTTCCACCTTGTACGTAATACTCAGCACCACCCTCTGTGCTACCGGCATACATATACCACTGACTTACATTCAGACCATTATTTGACCAGTTAAATACTTCTGTTATTCCCGATAGTGTACTGCCTGATACTGGACTTGTGATACTAGGGGTTATCACTGCGGTACTGGCTGTATAGACAGCATCTGCCTTAACAAAGCTACCATCTATGACAGACCAAAGTCGAATATAAACCGTACTTTCATCTGTGGGCAAGTTGGTCATAGTTGCAGTAGTAGTACCACCTGTTCCACCTTGTACGTAATACTCAGCACCACCCTCTGTACTACCGGCATACATATACCACTGACTTACATTCAGACCATTATTTGACCAGTTAAATACTTCTGTTATTCCCGATAGTGTACTGCCTGATACTGGACTTGTGATACTAGGGGTTATCACTGCGGTACTGGCTGTATAGACAGCATCTGCCTTAACATAGCTACCATCTATGACAGACCAAAGTCGAATATAAACCGTACTTTCATCTGTGGGCAAGTTGGTCATAGTTGCAGTAGTAGTACCACCTGTTCCACCTTGTACGTAATACTCAGCACCACCCTCTGTGCTACCGGCATACATATACCACTGACTTACATTCAGACCATTATTTGACCAGTTAAATACTTCTGTTATTCCCGATAGTGTACTACCTGACACGGGTGATATGATCGCGGGCTCTGTTAATTCAACATCACAAGTATAAACCCGCACATTATCAATATCCCAGCCAGGATTGCTAACACTTTCATCAGTTCCAATTCTAAATCTAACTTTGACGTCTTGTCCGGCAAGCGCACTTAAGTCAAGTCGGCTAGAGGTGTAATTCCCCATGGAATCGTTTACGAATGCAGCACGACCTGCTAGTGGGTTACCGAAACCTGAGTCGATAGTACCTGTATAGCCGTTATCTATAATGGCTGCTCCGCCATCAGTCCCAGCTAGTACCATCATCAATACTATATTCAATAACACCACCGTCATAAGCGGCTTCAAAATCATAAGCATGATCAAAACGGAGGTATGCATTGGCAGGCAACGTTATGGCGGTGTTGTTTGCTATAGAGGAGTCAGAAGTACTACCAACATCATCGCCATGAATATGGTTTGTACCATCTTTCGGATTAGTCGTTCCAAGTGACCATACATCTGCACCTTGGTCGGCCGCATGTGTCCACGAACCGAGTCCACTTTCAAATCCATCGTTAAATAGATCGGTGGGTGTAGTGTCCGCTGGACATAAAGGAACAGGAGGAGTGACACAGACAGGCTGGTTCATTTCTACTGCATTTATTGCATTAGTGACACTAGCACAGTCTGTTGCGGTGATGCCGTCTGTACCGACTAATGTAGTACAGGCTGTATTTAGTGCGTTGTATAAATTTAGATACGTTGAACCTGATGTGAGAATATTGGTTTGCGCTTCGTAATATATTTTTGCGACTTTGATAATACCAATTCCTGCTACGGTAATGCCGTTAAAAGTATCACCGTCAGTCATTAGGTAGACGGCTTTGTTATTAACACCACTATTACTGTGCACGCCTCCATTATCAGCTGATGTACAGCGATAGAGTGCGCTGGTTACTTTATCGGGATCATTAAAGACTGGGGGATCTTGTAAATTTCTTATTGCACCAATACCTCCTGGCACGTCTTCGCCTAGTTGCCAACGTACTGCGGATGTATCAGTGCCAGCACCGTTGGTAAGATCGACAAACTCGCCCCATACATCTGAGAAAGATTCGTTGATTGCACCTGATTGATTTTGATAAATGAGGTTGGATGTAAATTGGGTGACAGCATGCGTTAATTCATGTGCGACCACATCATCAACGGCAAAACCTTCACCGTATGCCATTTGTGCTCCGTTCCAAAACGCATTCTGCATTGGACAACCGAAACTAGGATCACAGTGACGAACAGTACTGATTAACGTCATACCTGCATTGTCGAGGCTGTCACGCCCATGATTGGCGAAGAAAAAATCATAGGTATCACCGGAGAAATCATAGGCATCGTTAACATCTTGTACCGCATGGGCTGGATCACCTTCTGCTCGTTCTATAGTGGGGCCCGGTAGTGATTGTCCGGCTGTATTTGCATTGTCATAGATTTCTCTGTTTTTGACAGTCATGATCAGGTTGAAATGTAATGCAATCGCTCCCGTGTGAGCATCTACCATCACGAATTCTTTGAGTTCACCTTGCTGACCTGTTACTTCCATCTGCCAAACAAGTTTATTCGTATCAGCACCTTTACCTATCAGGGATGGATTATAAATCCACAATGTGGGTTTGTTAGTAGTTGCATTCAGGTTGCTAAAAACACTGTTATTATGTTTTTTGTTAATCAGTGTCAGTGCTACTTGTTGTGCTTCATCTTCCGTAATAGCGGGTTTAGTAGAGATGTTAAGGTTGGATGATACTTCTCCATTTGCACCAGATACTTCAAGTAAAGCATTCAAGCGGACAACCATTTCACCTGCGTATACTGGTATCCCTCGATGGGTTTGTCTAAACTTTACTGAATGTCTATTATTGTTCTCATTGTTACTAATCAATGAGTATTCAGCTTTGTACTGCTCGCCAAAAAGACTTTGATATTCTGTCAGGAAGTTTTTTGCGGTTTCTACGGGATCACTGCTATCAAGACCATTGAAGGGTTGCGCTAGTGCGGCTCCAGGCTGTGTTGTTAAGAAACTGACTTTGCGCCTGTCCTGATGATATATCAAGCTGACGTTGTTTCCTGATAGTGTGTTTAGTTTATCTATTAACTCTTTAGCGCTTGTATCTGCTGCTTGTGCCGTAATACTGACATAAGCGAGTAAAATGATAGAGACGTATTGAAGCAGTTTTAACGAAATTCGCAAACGCATGGTGACCACCCTGTTTAATTCTAAGCCGACTTTGGAGATTTGGAGAAGAATATTATATTAATACTAGCTGAATGGCTGCTGAATAATTGCTTATTTTACGATCATTTATTAAATTCAGATCTATTTATTACTTACTTAAGGAAGCATATTCAAGGTTTTTATGATTTTAAATTATCCGCTTCTACTCAACGCACGCTGTACTAGTCAGGGCTGTTCAATACTACTATTTTTCACTCATTAGTGATGATATTTACTTGGACATGGGGCTTTAGCCCCGCAAATGCAATGCTACGAGCAGGCATTGGCGAGACTAAAGTCTCACTTCCAGTTAGTATTGAACAGCCCTGCTCTACTAGTAGCTTTATATCTGTTTAACACCTTGTATTGAGCTGTTGAGCCACTTGGATGAGCGAGGTGGTGGTATTTGAATCAGTGCGCAAATTCCGTCGGCATCACCATTGAAATATCTATAACCCCCATGATTTTTTAATCGGATATTTAATAAACACAAGATTATGGCTTCCGTGCCTATGTCTATTCTACTGGGAATTCATTTTAAGTGCCTGAGAACCGCCTTCGGTTAGCTAAACACAATCCAATCCAATCCACGTGACCAAGATGTCATGTCGTCTAAATCAGACCACGCATAGCTCATACGTTAAGTTTCTATATTGCAACACGAATGCGGCTTCTTCTAATATATCTTTTAATAAGGCTAGGCAAGAGCAAAATCAACATTAATAAGGATATAGCTCCACCCCCGCCACTTGCATTATCTGATGCAGATGTTATAGAACCTGATGATGTAGTTGTATTGCTTGGCTCTTGGGTTGTAGTTGTAGTTGTAGTTGTATTGCTTAGCTCTTGGGATATTGATGAAGTTGTATTCGTTGGTTCTTGGGGTTTCGTTGGCTCTTGGGGTGTTGGTGTTGGTGTAGTTGCATTCGTTAGCTCTTGGGGTGTTGGTGTAGTTGTATTCGTTGGCTCTGGGGATGTTGGTATAGCTGTATTCGTTGGCTCTGGGGATGTTGGTATAGCTGTATTCGTTGGCTCTGGGGATGTTGGTATAGCTGTATTCGTTGGCTCTGGGGGGTGTTGGTGTGGAATTATTACCTGTCAACACAAAGCTTATACGTACAGGTGTAGAGGCAAAACTATTGTTCGCAGCAACATCACCCGTGAAATTAATAACAGTTTCTAATGGAAAACTATAATCAGTTGTAAACGTGGCATGATAAAGAATTGCAGGAAGGTTTCCTATTCCTGGCCATGCCGGAGTCTGTCCAAAGCTTGTCCATGCTGCAATGATAATAGAATCTGTTGCTGAATTTCCATCCTCATCCTCAGTATCTGCTAGCGGCTGTTTAGTTACATTTACTAAATCTCCAGAAAAAGTCTGCGTAACACCCTTGAAGTTAAGCTTACTGGAATCAAAATACATCTTAACTCCTAACCCTGTAGAACTCTCTGAATTTGTATCGGGATAAAGCACATCAAATTCAATAGTACTTCCAGGAAGCACGGTAATGTTGGTTTTTGACGGAACAATCGTTTGAACATCAGCAAATGCAAAAAGTGGCAATGTGGCGATTATAAAAAGAGTATGGAATACCAATTTCTTAAACGATTTCATTTTTTAGCCCGAAGTTTGAGATAGTGATTTACTGCAATAAGTATGAGGGATTCAGTCTGATAAATCAAAATTTGTTATTTTTGACAGATTATCACCCCAAATATTGACACAAAGCTATGTTAAGAAACAAACCCTGAAACAAAAAAGGAGAGCAAAAGCTCTCCTCCTCATAAATCACTACGTACCTTTTTTTCGATTAAGCAATCCGTCGAACCTTCACGGTGATCACATCAACCCACACATAGAGAACAATTAAACAAGCCAGAAACAAAGGCAAAGTAATTTCTTGCCCCATCTTGCTGGAAATGAAGATACCAAAGAGTGTAAACACCAACTGAAATCCAACTAAAACCAAAACCGTTACTTTCACATTACCACCAAATTTATCAAGCAGGATATGATGCAGATGATTCTTATCCGCACTAAAAAGTGAAAGTCCATTACGTTTACGACGAATCATCACCGTTACCGTATCCAGAACGGGAAGGGCAGCAATAAACAGAATACTGATCGGGTCTATATAATCCAGAGCCTTGATACTCAGCACTGCAATAATAAAACCCAGCGTTAATGAGCCACTATCACCCATAAAGACTTTCGCAGGGTTCCAGTTAAAGACAATAAAAGCCAACAGCGCAGGAAAAAGCACACTAATAATATTAATGAGGAAAGGATCCTGGTTAATGTATCCAACGTACTCCAGCCCAGCAAGAATGATCAGGCTAACCCCTCCAGCGAGCCCATCCAGACCATCAATAAGGTTCAGTGCATTAGTAAAACCGGCAATGGCAAACAAAGTGACTGGAATAGCCAACCAGTGTAAAGAAATATCAGTATTGAAATAAACACCTATCGAATGAATTCTCATCCCATCAAAACAAACCAGAACTCCGGCAACAAGAATCAAAAAGAATTTAGAATAGGAAGAACTATGACGATAATCATCATAAACACCCAGCAGAAAGACCAAAAAAATGGCAACAACAGACAACCAGTGAGAACTATAAATTTCCCACCCGCTAATCATTGTCCCGATAAACATAGCCCCGATAAAAGCAATCCCTGCACTACAAGGAGTAACATCTTTATGCGCACTTCGCTCATTTGGAACCGCAACCAGACCCAATGCAGGAGCATACTGGATCAGTAATAAAATTAACGAGGAAGATAATATAGATGTAATAATAAATGAAATTAACATTGCAACAGCCCGTCTTTTTTAAGATTCGGTAATTATTAGTATTATAAAGCTTTATAAACTTGGATATTCTAGTTTAGAATCAGGCAATATATCACAAGCGATACAGCCTATGTTTCAAATGATCGATTATAAAACAAATGGATAAAAATATTGACGCATTTATACACAAAACCTTAATCAGTTGACGCAAAACTTCATCGATACATAGAAATACAACTTTGTAGCTCCACAAACCTATAGAAGATTCTAAGAAGGTTATGCATATCACTTCACTGCTACACACTAGTACCCAAATTCTTATTTAGGGTACTCAGTAAGGAAATTCCTATTTCCAGTATCTAATCCGTACGTCCGTAATAATCCTCAACCCTCACAATATCATCTTCTCCCAGATAACTTCCCGTTTGCACTTCAATCATCTCCAGAGGAAGCTTGCCTGGATTGCCTATCCTATGTGTCGAACCTTGCGGAATAAATGCAGATTTATTCTCAGGGCAGAGAAATGTCTTTCCATCACAAGTAACTTCAGCCATTCCTGTAACAATAATCCAATGCTCAGCACGGTGATGATGCATTTGCAAAGAAGTACTCTCTCCTGGCTTTACGGTAATACGTTTTACTTGAAACCGTTCTCCCGCATCAACACTATCGTACTTACCCCAAGGTCGATAAACCTCACGGTGTAATTCAGCTTCACTACGTGCATCAGCTCTGAGTTGCTCAACGATGACTTTAACATCCTGAACTTTGTCTTTGGCCGCAACCAAAACTGCGTCTTTGGTTTCAATAACAACTACATTGTCTAAACCTACCAAGGAAACCAACTTATTCTCAGCAACGACTAGACAGTCGCGAGTATTATGAATTGCCACATCGCCTCGTAAGACATTTCCCTTGCTATCTTTTTCTTCTATTTCCCAAAGAGCATCC
Source organism: Thiotrichaceae bacterium (assembly GCA_965224605.1). Lineage (GTDB taxonomy): Bacteria > Pseudomonadota > Gammaproteobacteria > Thiotrichales > Thiotrichaceae > HyVt-477. Next base: position 451,716 of record CBDCZP010000001.1, on the reverse strand, counting down.
CAAGCACCCACATCACTCCAGCCAGCATCTAATGGTACGGTAACCGCATTCTTAGTTTCTTCCATGACGGCATAATCAATAGAATCACTTGGGCATGATGTGAAAGCCTTTTTATCAAGGCGAATAAAATCAAGATCATGTTTTGATTCTTTTAACGCTTGTTGACAACAAGAAACCATCTCAGCATTGAACTGCTCCAATTCTTGAATAAAAGCGGATGCCTTAAATAAGAACATGCCACTGTTCCAATAATAATCACCTGATTGCAAATAGGATTCAGCCGTTGCTAGATCAGGCTTCTCTACAAACTGATCTACTTTATATAAATGCTCGGAGAGTATTTTACCGCGCTTAACATAGCCATACCCTATTTCGGCTTTGCTAGGTACAATACCAAATGTCACCAAATGATCTTGCATAGCTGCTTCCTTAGCTGTTGCAATAGCTGCCTGAAAAGAGAGTGTATCTTTTATGAAATGATCAGAAGGCAACACCAACAATAAAGCATCATCATGCCGTTGCAAAGCTTGTAATGCTGCAACCGCTACAGCAGGTGCCGTATTCTTACCTTCTGGCTCAAGAATGATATCTCCAAGTTCACGACCCATCTCATTAAGTTGTTCTGCTGTAGTAAAACGATGATCCTCATTACAAACCACAATCGTAGAATCCAGGTTTTCAATACCTTCTAAACGTGAAATGGTCGCTTGAAGTAATGTTTGATCACCTACCAACTTCAAAAATTGTTTGGGATGGTTTTTTCTGGAAACCGGCCATAACCGGGTACCAGAACCACCTAACAATATAACGGGGATAATCTTCATAACAAATCTCAGTATTTACATTCTAAGAATGTGGATATTTATTTTTAACATAAAACTTTCGGAAAAACTTTCATGCCATCGATATTACTTCCAAGTAAAGTCACCTTCGAAGCGCGTCTTCATTCTCAAGGAACCACTCATATGTCATCTTCAAACCCTCTTCCAAAGAAACCTGTGCCTGCCACCCAAGGCTCTTCAACCTGGAAACATCCATCAACTTCCGAAGAGTACCATCAAGCTTTGTAGTATCAAATACAATCTTACCCTTAAACCCAGTCACCATAGCCATAGTTTCAGCAAGCTCACGGATCGTACAATCCACTCCCGTGCCGACATTAATATGCGACAACATCGGCTCTGTTTTAGCCTCATAGCGCTCATTATCTAATTGCATAACATGAAGACAAGCCGCCGCCATATCATCCACATGCAAAAACTCACGCATCGGCTTGCCCGTACCCCAGACTACAACTTCATTAACTTCGGACTGCACAGCCTCATGAAAACGGCGCATCATTGCTGGAATAACATGACTATTCTCAGGATGAAAATTATCATTCTCACCATAAAGATTAGTCGGCATCACCGAACGATAATCGGTGCCATATTGACGATTATAAGATTCACAAAGCTTAATCCCGGCAATCTTAGCAATCGCATAAGGCTCATTGGTCGATTCAAGCACACCTGTTAGCAGCGCATCTTCGCGCATGGGTTGCTCAGCCAGTTTAGGATAAATACAAGAAGACCCCAAAAACAACAGCTTCATCACACCTGATTTCCAAGCTTCATGAACAATGTTAGCCTCAATCATCAGATTTTGATAAATAAACTCAGCTGGATACTCGTTATTAGCGTGAATTCCGCCAACATTCGCAGCCGCCAGAAAAACAGCAGCAATTTCATGAGTGATAAAAAAATCACGAACAGCCGACTGATCCGTTAGATCAAGTTCAGAACTAGTGCGAGCAAGAATATTATGACAGCCCAGCTTGGTAAGCTGTCGAACAATCGCAGAGCCGACCATTCCGCGATGACCCGCAACATAGATGACATCAGATGATTTTAACTTAGACATGCTGCTCTTCTAAAGGGATTTGAGATTGAAAAAATACTCCGGATAACCTGATCGGCCGACGGAGGTAACACAGATTGGCAGAATATTCCACGTTGGACTAGGTGTAGCGGTTAGAATTAATGACTACTTAGGGCTGTTCATACTAACTGGAAGTGAGCCTTCAGGCTCGCCAAAGTGCCTATTAGTATTCTCTTATAGGCGAAGCTAAAGTGGCTGTGCAAGTATTCATAAAAGCTCCCCTTTTTAAAAGAGGGGCTGGGGGGGATGTAAAGATATAAAACAATACCTTTAATATTAGCGCATTACATAGCTCTATAAATCCCCCTCAATCCCCCCTTCACAAAGGGGGAGGCGTAAATGCAATACTTGCACAGCCTCTAAAGCATCGCTTCCGAATAGTATTGATTATTTATTATCCATAACATCTAGTATTGAACAACTCTGACTATAAGACTAATCTACTTCTTCCAAATAAAACTGAAATCAAAGTTAATAGCACAGCCACTTAACTCAAAAGTATAAGTCTCATCACTAAAATCACCCAACTTTCGATATTCGAAGTCAACAAGTTGATAGAGTTTAGCTTTTTTGTTATCGGGATACACCAGAATGTAATACTTTACACTCTCATTCTGGTAAAGATCATATTTTAAAATTTCATCCCGCTTTGCTGTAGATTTAGAAATAACCTCAAATATAAGCTCAGGAGCTTTGGTTAACTTGCTTTCAGGTTCATAGCAGATGACCATGCTATCAGGTCTAACTACTGTATCTTCAGAAAACTCTACATCAGTCTCAATAACCGCATGGCATTTTGGACAGTCATCTAATTGCTCATCTAATTGCTCATCTAATTGCTCATCTAATTGTCTAAATATTTACCGTTGATATGTTGATGAATATATAAAAGTGAAGGAGCCATCGCATAAGCCTCACCATGAACCAATTCCCAGTCGCCATCCCATAAGCTGTAATCTTGAATTGTATATTTTTCACTATAAGCCAAGCTCATATGGACATAACTCCCATTAAACTCCCATCAGTAAAAAATTATAGCATATTCATAAAACCACTAAGCCCATTTGTTATCCTAGCCACAAGAAACTTATTCTTGTGGAATAGCTACCTCATACCCATGCTCCTTCAATAAAACATGGCGTTTGGCGTTATCAAGGTCAGTAGCCACCATCTCCTTGATCATCTCATCCAACGTAATCTCAGGCACCCAACCTAATTTCTCTTTAGCATTAGTTGCATCGCCTAACAATGTCTCAACCTCAGTAGGACGGAAATAACGAGGACTCACTTCCACAATCACATCACCCACTTTTACAGCTGGGGCATCATCACCCTGGACATCAACCACCGTCGCGATCTCACTAACTGCTTCACCAGAAAACTCAAGAGTTATACCCAGTTCAATAGCTGTAGCCACAACAAATTCACGAACAGAATGTTGAACCCCTGTAGCAATGACAAAATCTTCAGCTACGTCCTGTTGCAACATCAACCACTGCATCCGAACATAATCTTTTGCATGCCCCCAATCGCGTAGAGCATCCATATTACCCAAAGACAATTTAGACTCTAAACCTTGCGCAATGTTAGCCATAATACGGGTGATTTTACGAGTAACGAAAGTTTCCCCACGACGAGGAGATTCATGATTGAACAAAATACCATTACAAGCGTACATACCATAGCCTTCACGATAATTTACCGTAATCCAGTAGGAGTAAAGCTTAGCAGCAGCATAAGGCGAACGGGGATAAAAGGGGGTAGTCTCTTTTTGAGGAATTTCCTGAACTTCACCAAACAACTCAGACGTAGAAGCCTGGTAAAAACGCGTCTTCTTTTCCAATCCGAGCAAGCGAATCGCCTCCAATAAACGAATGGTTCCCATCCCCGCCACATCCGCCGTATATTCAGGAGATTCAAAAGAAACCGCAACATGCGACTGCGCACCTAAGTTATAAAGCTCATCAGGCTTAACTTCCTGAATAATACGAATTAAGTTTGACGTGTCAGTCAAATCACCATAATGCAAAGTCAAATGTTCATTATCATGAATGTGATCAATACGCTCGGTATTAAAAGAAGAAGCACGACGAATAATGCCATGAACCTCATATCCCTTATCTAACAAAAACTCAGCCAGATAAGAACCATCCTGACCTGAAATACCTGTAATTAAGGCAACTTTCATAAATCAAACTTGTAAAAAAAATAGAAAAAAATACTGACATACTTAATAAATCAGATGATGACTAGTTATTGCCACATCAGGATTGCAAGACTATCTGATACCAGAATCTTCTTGGTATTATTATAAAGGAAGCTGGATTGCTTTTACAGAGTTTATAATAACAGTTTAGGCAAGAGGGAATCAGCTACATCTCCTATATTTATCGAATAATAGAAATGAGAATACTCAGTCGAATGGCGCTTACTTAAGAAGATTATCCCACATAATCAATTAGTTAAAAACAATCTATTAACTATATGATTATTACGGAACCCTTAAAACAGATAAATAAGCAACTAAAGAAAGATTATTGCATCGAATTTACCAGCATACGAACCTTCACTAACTAATTGTAAATATAGATTTTTTATTCTTAAGTAAGTGCCATTCAATACTCAGTCATAAAACACATCATTCCACTTCCACAACAGGCTGCTCAACACAACTAAAGTGCAACGAATCATCCAGCTCTTGCGATAACACCAAGGTGCTGGTTTTTCTGTCGTTGGCATCCTCACACAATGCGGTTCGTGCACTGTCATCTGTTTGATATAATGGCAGGTATTCTACATTGAACACGGCTTTGTCGGCGACTATGAACGGTGTGAGCAGGTCACATTCAGCCACTTCAAAGCATTGTTCGTTGACGGCAAAGTCAAAGTCTCCTACCAGTTCCTTGACTTGTCCCAGGTTGTTCTTCAAGCCCACCATTAAGCCTCGGTTATGAGCTTCGCTGGCTATCAGGCGGTTGTAAATGAGTTGCTGTTCTGCACTGATTTCAAAACCTGTATCGTGCGCATAGGCATCCAGACGTGCAGGGACAACACCATCACAACCTTTGCCAAGCGCGGTATCCAGACGACTTTTGATGATGTCTTGTACGCGGTTTGAACGGATGTCTAGCCAGTGTTCGGCGGCGCTAGTATCGACAGCATTGCCCATGTCTTCGAGGGCAAATAAGCTACTGTCTTCTCGCCCTGCTTTATGGCTACCTGCGGAGAAGTGACAGAGTACTTGTCTGTTTTGTGCCTGTAGGCTCTGAATCACGCTTTCGCTGGCATCAAAGAGGTCGAGGGTGTAGATGTCGGCGTTGTAACCGGTATTGATCTCGCCTTCAAGTTGCCATTGCCAGCTTTGTAAGGGTGTCAGTTCACCTCGTGCTCCAGGAGTGGCGGCTATGAAGGTGTAATCGCCTGCGACTTTGTAACTATTGATATTGTCTACCTGATAGAACAGGCGTACGTAAATAGTGCGACCATCAGTGGGGATGGAGGGTACGGTCAGACTGGTATTGGTGCCATCGGCCCAGGCACCTGTTTCATTGGCGCCTTGACTGCTTCCAACCCAAATTGACCAGAAGGTGACATTCGAATCATTTTTAGCGAGCCCGAAGGTCACACTGGCTCCCGATAAGGTGGAGTCTACAGCAGGACTGATTAGGGCGGGGAGTGTAGCCGTCGCTGCGGTGTAAGTGTAGTCACCGGCGACTTTCCAACTATTTACATTGTCCAGCTGGTAAAGCAGGCGCACATGAATGGTGCGACCATCGGTGGGAATGGAGGAGACACTGAGGCTAGTGGCAGCACCTGTTGCGGATGTACCACCTTCGTTAGCACCTAGAGTACTGCCTAGCCAAAGCGCCCATTGGGTCACGTTGTTGCCGTTGGCAGCTACAGTGAAGCTGGATGTTTCACCCGATAAGGTAGCATTAGCGACTGGAGAGGTAATCGCAGGTTGTGACAGCGTCGCTGCAACATAGACGTAGTCATCGGCTACTTTCCACGTGTTTACATTATCTATCTGATAGAGCAAACGAACATGGATAGCCCGACCGTCAGTGGGAATGGCAGACACCGCGAGAGTGGTCGCACTTCCGTCTGCCGATGCACTTGTCTCATTGCCCCCTAAGGTACTTCCTAACCAGATAGCCCATTGGGTCACGCTGGTGCCATTTTTGGCTAGAGTAAAGGTTGCTGTTTCTCCTGATAAGGTCGCATTGGCTAATGGTGAGGTGATAGCAGGTAGGGAGGCTGTTGCCGCAACAAAGGTGTAGTCAGCTGCTACAATCCAGCTATTGACATTATTTATCTGGTATAACAGACGCACATATACGGTACTGCCATCGGTGGGTAAACCCGATACGGTCAAGCTATTTTCCGCTCCTGCAGCAGATCCTCCTGTGTCATTTCCCCCTAAGACACTACCCACCCAGACTGCCCATAAGGTAACATTTTCTCCATTACGGGCTAAACCAAATGTCGCCGTTTCACCTGTCAACGTTGAATCTACGGTGGGCGAAACTATCGCTGGGGTAGCTATGATGTTAGAAGTAAGGGTTTCATTTCCTCCTAAATCATCCGTGTAGGTTACGGTCAAGGTAATGATCGTGCCTACATTAGCTTGAATAAAAGTGTAGGTGCTATTGGTGGCACCAGTGATGGGAGTGCCATCGGCTTTCCATTGGTAGCTGATAGTAGCATTGATCAAACCGTCATCATCGATAACGCTAGATGTGATAGTTTCTCCTACAATATCGTGACCGCTTATGCTGACACTACCTGCATCATTAACATTGGCAACGACCGAAGTTACTGCTGACACAGGGGTTTCTGTAGCACCTCCATTGTCGGTATAGCTGGCTTGAACAGTAATTGTCTTGTTTACTTGCGCTTGCGTTAATACGAAAGTATTGCCAGTAGCTCCACCAATATCTACATCATTCGCTTTCCATTGATAGCTAATCGCACCCATAATGCCATCAGCATCATTGACAATAGCTGTCACGGTTTGACCTTGAATGATCGAGCCTGTAATACCTACTGTACCCGCGACCGAACCTGATACTGCTATTCCTGCAATCGCCGTTGCTACACCTTGATCATAAGTCGTAGTATCAGTACCGAGAGCATCCCCGCCTGTCCAATTGGTATTATTTGCCACGAGGGCAAGAATAGCTGCTTTTGCACCACTCAGTGCTGCTCCGCTATAATAGGCTCCATCGACTTCATCTCCACTATTCGCTCCCGCCCCTACAGCAACAGCTGTAGTACCAACAGTTAAGCCAGAAGCAAGTGCCGTTGGATTACTTGCATTCGCTCGACTTGCATCAAACACGTAGAGGTTAGCATCCAGGTTGATTTGAAATATTAAAACAGGACTGGCCGTAGTGCCTTGCCAAATAGTTAACTGATCTCCTGTCGTAGAAAAACCATTAACACCCGAAATCGCATTTCCAGGGCTAGTGATATCCGAATAATTTGCACCTTCACTTTGAAAGACTACCGTTTGCGCGGAACCTGCAGTTATTCCACCATCTGGAACCGTAAACTGAATACTGCCCTCCCCGTTCAAACCACCCGACGATGCCCAGGTATTCGTAATCGTATTCCAACCATTATCAGTAAAGTTAATAACCTCACCTGCTGGCAAGTCAACCAAAGGAACCCAAGTCAGCTGATCGGTATCATCACCTGTAACTCCAATAACAATAATATCACCTGCATTCAAACTTGCTTTTGCTTCACCTGCCACAGCAAAACTAAAAGCAAGACACAGAAATAAAACTATTTTACTCATCAATGGAGTTACCTGATTTGACATAACATGCTCCCAAATTTAAATAATATTTGTAATACTCAGTTTCTAGAGGGAAAAATCCCTATTAAAGCAATAATAAAGTGAATTGCTAGATACGGTTGCCTATTGTCGGCATCAGTTGAACTACCCGTGTTTTCGGTAGAAACACCAGAAATAACGGGACCTTTGACGGTTGTATTCGCAGCATTATCTGAATAAACAGTCGCACCACCCAAGACAAAATTTGGCGCAGGTTCTGCTTCACTGGCAGCCGTAGTAGAGGCGGGTATATTGGTATTTATATCAGCAATGGTATGGTTATGCGCAGGAAGGTTACTCGTTGTTAATCTAATATCTTCACTGCCATCTCTTGCACCTAGATTATTACTTGACAAACCTGGTCCTGTGCCAGGATGAAGAGGTACACGCCCACGTAAATCAGGCAAACCAAATGTCGTCCGTCCATCACCTCCATAGATCGTTCCTAAAAGTGAGAACAGTGCTTGATTTGAATTAATACTCAACAACTGTCCTTCACAAAAAGCCCAGTCACGCGGTGCAAAATTGCCCGCGAACATAATAACTTCACCAATAAAAGGTTCTGCAGCCATGATGTAATACTCCTTTATTTAAAAACAAAATTAGTTAAAAACACATTCAAAAAATATTTTTCCACGCCGTGTCGGCACTTTTGTAAAAAAAACTTCATCAGAGCCCATACTTGGATGATGGACTCTACAATTTTCATCCACTGAAATAGCTTGGTAATCTCCTATTGGCTCGAAACTTGCCACAAACCCGCGCTGGCGCATTAAGAAAGCGGGTCTGCCTGGATCTTTTTTCTGTACATCAATGGATTCCAATATAAACGGATAACCCTGACCTTCATTTGCAATAACAAACTCATCACCGATAAAGTTTTCCAACTCCGAAGCTTGAAGTGTTTGCCAGCTCGCCTTTCTCTCGCTGATCATCCCACTGCTTGAAAATACATTATTTGATAATGTCATAAAGGGAATCGATAAAAGCGACCCCAAAAAACGTCTTCTCGAATTTTTTTCCATTTTTTACCTCACTAATTAAATTTTTACATCACCAAACATATCGACTGTTTATTGGATTGATGCCTCAACACAACTAAAGCGCAGCGAATCATCCAGCTCTTGCGATAACACCAAGGTGCTGATTTTTCTGTCGTTGGCATCCTCACACAATGCGGTTCGTGCACTGTCATCTGTTTGATATAATGGCAGGTATTCTACATTGAACACGGCTTTGTCGGCGACTATGAACGGTGTGAGCAGGTCACATTCAGCCACTTCAAAGCATTGTTCGTTGACGGCAAAATCAAAGTCTCCTACCAGTTCCTTGACTTGTCCCAGGTTGTTCTTCAAGCCCACCATTAAGCCTCGGTTATGAGCTTCGCTGGCTATCAGGCGGTTGTAAATGAGTTGCTGTTCTGCACTGATTTCAAAACCTGTATCGTGCGCATAGGCATCCAGACGTGCAGGGACAACACCATCACAACCTTTGCCAAGCGCGGTATCCAGACGACTTTTGATGATGTCTTGTACGCGGTTTGAACGGATGTCTAGCCAGTGTTCGGCGGCGCTAGTATCGACAGCATTGCCCATGTCTTCGAGGGCAAATAAGCTACTGTCTTCTCGCCCTGCTTTATGGCTACCTGCGGAGAAGTGACAGAGTACTTGTCTGTTTTGTGCCTGTAGGCTCTGAATCACGCTTTCGCTGAGCAAAGCCACCGTTTCCACCATCGGGAAAACGGTTTTTGAGGTGCGTTCCGCTCTCGTGTATGTGATTTGAAACGAATGATGTTTCTTTGTATTTGTGGTAACCCGGAGATCGACGTCTGAATGTCGGTGTTTATTGGTGTATTTGCCTGATCCCAAATGACTATCATAAACGAATGTTCGTTTATGATAGAGTAATAGTATTCTTTTTATAAAACACCACATGAGTACGCCCTCTCTAAAATAGAATCAGGGGTACTAGTACTTAGAGTATTAGTGACTAATGCCCACCCATAGATTCAGCACATTTCAATGTAATGAATCTATTGATGCTAATTGGTGCTATCTTATTGATTTTATTCGTTAGTGATTGGTAATTATTCACTATTTTTTAAAAAGCGCAACGTGTGACTTATTGGTTTATATTATCACGTATTTAACAACTAGCCCTACACTCGCAGTGATAGATACCCCTGCCGAGTTACATTGCTACTTGTCGGTATTTTTATACCGTTTAACCCTAGCAACACTTTAGTATTAAATATTTTTTTGATGAATGTCAAGTTCTTTTATGACTTCAGTTACATTTAGGCTACTAATGCAAGTGACAATAACAGTCATTCTGTCTATAAGACTCCCATATAATCTTGCCAAATTTTAGTCCTATTGGTTGCCAATTTAGAGTTTTATATACTCAGAAACAAAAAAAGAGAGCCAAGCTCTCTTTTTAAATTCTCACCGATATTTATTCAGCTATTTATAAGGCTATCCAGAATAGCTGTTGGTATTACCCATTGAGGCAGTAATTGCCCCAGATACTGCACTTAATCAAACAGACAATTATATTTTTAGTAATATATCCGTAATTCGAGTAGCAGTATTTCCATCCCACAACTTAGGCACTTTATTTTTCTTGCTTCCCTCAAGTCCTTCTTCAGTAGCTTTGAGAATTGCATTGGGATCGCTTCCTACCAAAACATTACTACCTATTTCACATGTAATTGGACGTTCAGTATTTTCACGCATGGTGACACAAGGTATACCTAGAACGGTTGTTTCTTCTTGTATGCCTCCACTATCAGTAAGAACGATCTGCGAATTCATCACCAAATGTAGAAACTCAAGATACCCTAGAGGTTTACTAGCAATAATGCCGCTAGATTTGCTCTTATCTGAAAAATAATGATCAAGACCGAATATCTCAATCATTTTCCTAGTTCTTGGATGAACTGGAAAAATAACAGGCAACCCTCTATCTTGACTAATCTGCGAAATAACGTTGAGAATTCCTTCTAGAATCTCACGATGATCTACATTAGAAGGTCGATGTAGCGTCATAACAGCATAAGGGTTAGCACCCATCCCAAGATCAGCAAGTACATCCAGCTTTGCTGCCTTTTCTTTATGCTCAAAAAGTGTATCGATCATGACATTACCGACAAAGAAAATCTTATCCTCAGCAACACCCTCAGCCAGTAGGTTTTCATTAGCCATGTAATCTGTAGTAAATAAATAATCACAAAGCACATCTGTGCAGAGTCGATTAATTTCCTCTGGCATGCCCATATCTCTGGAACGTAAACCCGCCTCTACATGAGCAACCTTTATGCCCAGCTTCTTCGCCGTAATAGTACAAGCCATGGTTGAATTCACATCACCAACAACAATTACTAGATCCGGCTTTTCATCAATACAAACCTTTTCAAACTCAACCATGATACGACCTGTCTGCTCAGCCTGAGAACCAGATCCCACATTTAAGTCGATATCAGGCTTGGGCATGCCAAGATCATCAAAAAAGGCCTTGCTCATTTGCTCATCATAATGCTGCCCGGTATGAACTAATAGGTGCTCAAACTCATCAGGATATTTATTCAAGGCTCGAATAATGGGAGCCATTTTCATGAAGTTGGGACGCGCACCTACGATATTAATTATTTTCATTATTTATTGAGAGATAGGAGTTAATTGCGTTTAGCAAGCACACAGATAAAAACTGAACGCAAACCACGAAGGAAAGATACTTTATTAACAATCGACATCCACAAGCACATGATCATAAACAAAGGGGGGATCGTCTTAAACCAGGTGGGTGCAACTTCTAGAGCCGTATATTCCAGCATCTCAAAACCTTGTTTTTCTCCTGCATTTTTTAATGATGAATGTGTACAGAGCTCAAAAAAGGCAGGGTACGGCATAACATCTCTCGACTTTAGCAACTTCCATGCAAGGTTTTTTAATTTAGGTGGCAACATTCTTTCAATCGTTGAAATGTAGTAATAACGTTGAGGAGCAATAATAATTAAAACGCCATTGTTCTCAAGCGCATCGTATGCATTTTTTAATACCTTTTCTGGAGCATGCAAATGCTCCCACGTATAAAGTGAGATCATTCCTCCAAGCCCTTCCATATTAAACGGCTCATGCATGTCCTGAATGATGATGTCAGAGTGAAGGCTGTTTTTTTCATGAACACTCTCATCAATATCCATACCAATCAGGTTTTCTTTTTTTATATGGTCTTCTTTTAATAGCTTGGCTATATATTCATTATTAAATCCACAAGCCGCATCAAGAATTCTTTTAGACCTATCATGATCTACCAAGTATTTTTTAACCAGCGGAAAAAAGGTCAACATAGGCTCATCCCATAATCCTTTCCCATAAACCTTCTGATAAAAACTCTTGGAAATATCCGTAAACATATCTTTCAATACTCCATTAGATAACTAAATTCAACGAACTCGTTCAATATAATAATTTTCAATCTGAATAGCATCCAGATCAGAATTCAATAAGGTATAAATAGAATCTTCTGGGCTGTTAACAACCGCATCACCATGTAAGTTAAAAGAAGTATTCAATACTCCTGAAACTCCTGTTTTATCCTCAAATGCTTTTATCATCTTATAAAATGACGGGTGATCTTTCTCATTGACCAACTGCGCTCTTGCTGTATCGTCGAAGGGGTGTAATCCTGCTGGTATTTCTTTTCGTGCTTGTGGCTTACTCTCGTAGGCCATCGTCATAAACGGGCAATGAAAATCTTTGTCCCGTATGAAATACTTGTCAGCCTTTTCTTCAAGAACGGCTGGTGCAAAAGGCATCCAGAAATCGCGCATCTTGATCGCTCGATTAATTCTATGGATGATTGATGGATCACCCGGATTAGCGACAATAGACCGATGCCCCAATGAACGTGCACCCCATTCCATTTTACCTGTCATTCGCCCAACGATATGACCTTCAGCTAACATTCCACCTACATGAGTATCAATATCATCGTGGAAACTCACCTTGAAACCTTCATTAGGGAGATGTGCATCAATGGCCTCTTTGGCTTCATCATTACTATGACCTTGCCCCCAATAAACCATCTCTAATGGCTTAATAGCAGTAGCATCATAACCCTTATCAATGGAAGCCAGAATCGCAGCACCCACAGAGTTAGCCTCATCACCACAGCTTGGGAATATAAACAATGATTTTACTTCAGGAATGGCTAAGACCTTAGCATTCAGTTTCACATTCATGAAACCACCACCGGATAACACTACATCATGTATACCTGTTTCTTTAATCGCATTTTTTACCCATTGAAGAACGACTTCTTCATATACATCCTGTACTGCACCTGCGATATTATCAAAACGTTTCTGAAACAAAGTGTTCTTAAAAAGATCAAAAAACTGCCATTTCCAATAGCCGCTAGTATTAACAATTTCCAGCGGATTCTTATCCGAAATCTTGAAATATTTATGAAACTCAGTGACCAATTCCTTACGGTATTTTTCATCACCATAAGGGGACATGCCCATTACCTTAAATTCATGGGACATCGGCTTCATGCCCAAGTGTTCCGTAATCTTGGTATAAAACTCACAGATAGAATTGTAATTAAACAAGCCTACCAGCCGTTCCATTTTTCCATTTTCACCGACACTAATCGAACCACAAACCCCATCACCCGAACCATCAAGTGTAATAATTAAACTTTTTTCAGGTTGATACCAATTGGTATAAAAACTGGTTGCTGCATGTAACGTATGATGTTCATAAAAATCATAGTCACAGGTAAAACCCATACCTCGTAGCTGTTGAGCTAATTCTTCTTTATGACCTTTAGAAGACCAATTCCCAATGGCCTGAACAATCCTGATATTATCTTGACGTTGCAAGATTTTAGACGGCATCAACCGTGCCAAATAGCCAAAAGCACGTTTTGTCCATAATGGCTTATGATAACTGCCATGCCCAATCTGCGTCATGATGGAACAAAACCCTACTGCATCAAACATCTCAGGTGTTTTACCCGATAGCTCTAAACACTTCTTGATAGAGAGTGCAGGAAAACCCTGCCATTCTTTTTCTCTATTAATACGCTCTTCAGATATACAGGCAAGAACCTCACCATCTTCCATGACACAAGCCGTAGCTGTATGTCCATCATGAATCCCTAACGTTAACATCTATTTTCCTTAGTTCTTGGTAATACTTATTACGTTCATGGACGAGATTCTGCTAACCTCTGCTATCTTCCCACCATGACTTTCAATGATAGAAGCATACTTTCTCTAGCGACCAATATCTAACTAGCGGAGTAATCAACAGATCATCAATACGTTTCTTGTGTTCAATACTTCCAAACTGCAAGTTATTTTTGCGATTCTTTATGTAAATCGCAACAGAAGAAACACTTCTAATAACGTTTTTAATCAAGCCAGAATCAAACTTGTCATAGGAATGACGAAGTTTTGCAGCGATTGTCTTATCCGCATAAACTCCCATAAATAACTGTCCACCAGATTTTAATACACGAATCAATTCACCAATAGCAGCATCCATTTCTGGTATATGATGCACCACACCGATACAAAAGATGATATCCATATGGTCATCTTCCAAAGGGATTTCTGTTAATGAAGCATTAATTTTCTCTCCATAGTCAATTCTGGAAAGAACGGTTTCTGATATATCCAGAAATACAGCATCTGCATTCCTTTGCTGTAATGCTTTGGCAAAAAGTGACTGACCACAACCGAAGTCCCCCACCCGTTTACCTTCAATATCGGGGATTAGTTCCTCATAAGCCTTATGGCTGGTAGAAGATGGAAATACCATGTGGTAGAACTCGGTTACATCCTGTTGTTCAACCATAGTATCTCCAGAAGTTGTATTACTTTGAATTGTCATGTTTAAATATCTGAGTAGTTACGTTTATTTTTTAAAAGAAAGTCGTTGATTGAAAAGCTCTTGAATAAAAATTCGGAAAAATGTTGGAATAAATTTATAGATCAAACGTGCGCGTGAACCGTCATACAAAGATCGCCATAGCCATTCCACACCTGTTTTTTGCACCCAGGCAGGCGCTCTACTCTTCACGCCTGCATAGACATCAAAAGCCCCGCCAACCGGAAGACTCAATACGGCATTTAACTCGGAATGATAATCATCAATAAAGTATTCTTTTTGTGGAATACCCATAGCAACCAACAATAGATCTGGATTTGATGCTGCAACCTGTTGAACAACAAGCTCTTCTTTTGATCTATCGTAATAACCATCCTGACTTCCACAAATCATCAAGTCCGGGTACTCAACAGCACATTTCGCTAATACCTGTTCTAGTATTTCAGGTTTAGCTCCCAGAAAAAACACACGGTATTTATTCTTGTTAGCTTGTACTAACAAGCGCTCCATTAATTCCACACCAGTAATTCTTTCTGGCACAGGATTGCCGAGAAGTCTGGTCGCCAGAAAAATGGGAAAACCATCTGCAATGTTAATAGAGCTTCGCAGTATGTAATCAGCCAGTTTCTTGTCTTTTTGCATCATTACCAGCTTGCTGACATTAATAGCTGTAATGTAATGACCCCTTTCTTTTTCAGCAATCCAACTATGAATAACTTTCAAGAGATCTGACATGTTAATTTTGCTAATGAAACATCCACCTAACCAAGATTTATGTGTTTCTGTATTCTCAATATCAGGCATTTTTTTCACCCCTTAACTTCTGCTGAAGAAAATATTCCGTCAATGCATGGAATGCCCAAGCTTGTGTCCATCTCATATAAAGCACTTTGTTTTTTAGATACCGCCCTTTTCTAAAATAAAAGTATCCCTGTTTTTTATCGTAAAGATGTTCAGTCATCCAACCTAACACTTTATCCACAAGCGATGTATATGAGCCAGCCTCTCTTGAAAAAAAGACAATAGCTTGAGCAGGAGAGTGCACATCAATAGGATAGGTTTTATTGTGATAATACTTAGGAGTACCATCCTCAAGGAAGAAGTTTTCTGCATAGAACGCTACACCACGCTGATAAGCTTCTTTATATTGCAATGCTTCGCCTGCATCCAGAAAGTACGATACGGCTTGCAAGTTGAATCCAGTATGAAAAGAATCAATCCAGCCTTGAATATCGGTTTCTGCATATAACCACGAACCATCATCTTTTTGATATTTCATACTATAAGCAAGGCTCGCAAGGGCGGCCTCCCTTGTTTCTTCATCAGCCGTCAACTGATACAAACGAATGAGCAAAGATGCACCTAACAGATTCGCATTGTGCACAATTTGTGTATCAATCGGCGTATAGCTAAAACAAAAGGTATCGCCATCAGGAGTTCTTTTTAAATCATTCAGCAGGAAGTTTTTTATGGAAAGCGCCATCTCCTTTGCTTCTTCCTTTCCCGTATATTTATAGACATCCAATAGGGCATGTCCAATAAAAGAAGTATTCACAATAGTAGGAGTCCATTTAGGAACGTAAAAGGCCATTGATCGCCAGTTAAAATTGTACCCCCAACAATTACCTGAATAACCTTTACTTTTTAACTGGTTAAGTAATTCAATTAAATGGTCAATCTTTGCAAGATAACGTTCTTCTCCAGTCGCTCTATAAAGCTTTGCGTATCCCCATAAAAATAAACCAATACCTTTGGGATTATGCCCTTTAGGAACAAACAAAAGTGGTCTTAAATTAATCGGTAGACGCCGAAGAACCTGAATAACGGCAATACGTCCCATTTTTGTGCCTAATGACAAAAACCTTAGAACAGGACTATTTAAAGCATCATAAGGATCATAGCCCTTATATTGACTACTAGAGCCTAAATGATCCAATGCTTCTATTTGTTCTAATACATCCACGAGTTAATCGACACTCACAGACTGACGTGATTTCAAAGACTCAATCACCTTAAGCGTAGCACGCGTAACAGCAAATACTTCATCAACCGGTATCAAAGGCTCTCCACCTTTCAAGCTATTAACAAAGTTCTCAACCATAACTTTTTGACCTTTATTCTGACTACCTAGTTTCTTCTTCTCTGGCTTACCTGAACCATAAATTTTCAATTCCCGATAGTCACTAAGCACTGCACTCATACCATTGGCATGCACTTCAATATATTCTTTCGGTAAACCTTTATTGCCATTGGCAAGATAAATAATCGAACCAACAGAACCATTGGCAAATTCCAGATTAATCGTCACGGTATCATTCAACCCTTGAGGATCAGGCAAACTAGAAGCAAATACCCGTGTTGGCATCGAACCACACAGGAAGACCATGTAATCAATAAAGTGACACGCTTCACCAATGATTCTTCCACCTCCAATGTCGCCATCCTGAATCCAGTTGTCAGCAGGAATAGAACCCGCATTGACTCGATAAACCATAGACATCGGGACTTTACCAAAAACCTCTGTCAATCGACTGGAAAGCGGAGAAAAGCGTCGATTAAAGCCCACCATAAGATGTGGAGCACATCCTTCCTGAGCTTTAGCTCTATAGGTATTCTCAATTGCAATTAAATCTTCTTCCAAAATACACAGCGGCTTTTCAACAAAAACATGTTTGCCAGCTTCAAGCGCATCGAGCACATATTGTCCGTGGGTATCATGACGCGTTGAAATAAAGACGGTATTAATAGCATCATTTGAAAAGATATCTGCTTTATTAGAAGTACACACTTCAAACTTATAAATCTCGGCAACCCGTCGCGATGTTGTCCCAGATGCCGTCATTACCGCTTTATTCACCACATCCCTATCTTTAGGAAGATTTGGCAACAAATTCCCTTGAGCGTAATTACCCGCACCAATAAAGGCAATGCCGACACTACCATTCACAGAATCAGGAGTAACCGAAATAGACTCTTGCTTTAATACTTTATCCGTATCATAACGAATTAGGATTCCAGAAAACGGCTCCGATTTTTTCAAAATCATATCGTAAGCCGAAGGTGCATCTTCCAAAGTAACCTCATGAGTCGTGAGATAGGAAAGATCAATCTTGCCGCTTTTGATTAACTCCTGAAAAGCAGACATATTTCTCTTTTCAGTCCAGCGAACATAAGGCAATGGATAATCAATTCCCTTATCCTCATAATCAATATCGTATCGCCCAGGTCCATAAGAACAAGACATGCGCAGTTCAAGCTCTTTGCGATAGAAATGTGGATCTCTATCAAACCCCGTAGGCACAGCACCCAGAATAACCACAGCACCGCGTTTACGTAGGATTTCCCCCGCAAAATTAATCGGCTTAAGGCTATCAGTAGCCGCCGCGATAATTACCGAATCACAACCCACACCCTCAGTAAAATCATTGATCGAGGAAATTAAACTGGTATCACCTTGCACCATAGCTAGATCAGTACAATTCTGTTTAGCCATCTCCACAGCAGCAGGATCAATATCAATACCAAAAACCCGCACCCCAGAAGCTTTTAATAACAAACAGGTTAATTGCCCTAACAAGCCTAAGCCAATAACAACACAAGATTCACCCAAGCGCAGATCAGCCTGTCGAACACCCTGCATTGAAATCGCACCCAAGGTATTGTAAGCGGCCATTGCTAAATGCTTGTCCACATCTTCTGAAGAACTAACGTCCACTCTGGCACATAGGTTTTTAGGTACAGAAACAATCTCTGCATGACTTGCAGTACCTCCACCACACGCAACAAAATCACCTTGCTTAAATTCAGTAACACCAGGAGCCACATCAATCACTTCACCCACGCAGGAATACCCAAGAGGAGAAAGCGCCTCAAGCTTCTTCATTACCGCTCGATAAGTTTGGACAGCTCCCTGACTCTTCAGCACGTCAATAACCTGCTTAACCTGTTGAGGACGCTCCTTCGCTTTACCCAGCATACTCTTACGAGCGGCTTTTACAGTACTGCCTTCGGTACCAGCACTTACCAGTGAATAGTGATTTCGGATTAAAACCATTCCATTACCTAACGATGGCCAAGGTACTTCTGTGATATTCATATCACCATCTTTAAGTTTTTGGGTTAGTTGTTGCATAGTTGTTCCTTAAAAAATTGTTCTCATTTGTTAGCAGAGAATCGGGTAATCAGGTAAGTAAATAGAAATTTATTATGTACCAAGAGTTTTCTTATTTCGGAAAGATTGACGTTTTGCTTTTCTTTTACGTTGAAGAGATAGCTGATTATCTAACCCCAGAATCTGTTTAAAAGACAAAGCAATAATCCCCCATACGAACCAGGCATATGCGGGGTAGACACTTGGTGTCAAACCGATCATGTCGATACACCACATGGTAAACAACATTAAAGCCATAATATTCAAGGGCGTGTTTAACCTGAGGCTTTTTTTAAATACTCTCCATCCTGCCACAACGATAAAGGCTACATAGGCAATTAGCCCAACAATTCCATTGACATAAAGAGCTAATAGTAAATCATTATGTGCAGGTATCATTTTCCATAAACCAAAGGTTTTATTAATAGGATCCCCATCCATCCATTCCCCCCAACGAACTTCCCAAATAGTTGACCGCCCTGCTAAAGCATATCTACTGTCTAAATCGCCTTGTCGAATAGCAATTTCTTTACCAAATAATTGTAAAATATCGTTAGTAATAGCATCACCTGCAACAATAAATGCGGTTATTCCTATAACAGGTAGTGCTAGATAAAATCTCCAATTTTTTGTATAAATAGCCCAGAGAATAATCCAACTGATAGCCGTAACAACGGCTGCTTTTGAATACACTCTAAAAATAACCAAGGCACAAATAAGAAAATAAATGATTAACAAATATTTCATCATTTTTCTTCTTGTGCCGAAATAGCTGGCATAGAGAATAATGGCTGTAATGGTCATGTAACCATAAGTCCTTATGCTAACTGCGTCGTGATATACACCGATATAGCGTTGCACACCATTGGTCACAGCAATGCGCTCTGTTAGTACTTGGCCCGTGGCAAGCTGGTATACACCAATAGCCATTGGAAATAATCCAGCTATTAATAACGCTTGTAATAAACGTTTAAAGCCTTTTACATCTCTGACAATAAAAGGTATTAGAAATAATGCTAAATATAAATTTATGCCTCTAAACAAAAAATTTAACGGTTTAATAATATCTTCATATGAAAAGATCATCATTACTGCCGTTAAAATATTAGATAACAGAAAAAGAGTCGCCACTTTGGTAAGAGGAAACTTCATTTTGTGGAAATAGGATGACCTCCACATATGAATAAACATTAAAACAGGCACAATCACTGCGGTCACTTGAAGTAAATTTGTCCCAGCAAAACCATTGTCCCAAGTAGCATCGATGATAGGCTTTATGGCTAAAAACATGAGCAAGCCTGAAATCGGATAAAAGAGTAGCCTTATAAACGCAATAGAGAACAAACCCAATGCACTGATAAAAATCATTCAGCTAAACCCTTTCCAGAAAAACTACCTACCTGTTCAATAAATATTTCATGCCATATCTGAAAGACAAACAACTGCCAAATATGGTTACTCATATAATCCTGATTAGACCATTCTTTTTTCATCAAGGCATCAATATACTGAGGATTGAAAATCCCTTGCTTTTTGAGTTTTTCAGGGCTCAAATAATCACTAATTACTTCGCGTAATTTACCAGATATCCACGAATGAACCGGCGCTCCAAAGCCTGCTTTTTTACGCCAGATGATTTCTTCAGGCAAATCCCCTTGCATCGCTTTTTTGAAAATATACTTTCGTTTGTTGCCGTGTATTTTTTTATTAGGAGGTAACTGAAACATAGAGTCAACAAAAGGCTCATGCAAGAACGGAACTCTTACCTCAATCGAAGCCGCCATACTCATCTTGTCGGTATACATCAGGTTCAAACACGGTAAAAATGTTTTAAAGTCCATATACTGTAAACGTGCTAATGGAGAAAGGTTTGAGGCATTGTTATAAAAGCCTCGATGAACTCTTGTAATATCAACATTATTTACAGCATGATAAAAATCATCCGCAAAAAGCTGTTGTTGGTCATTTTGATTAAAATACGTCAACATTTGCAAATAAGCATCAAACTCATTGCCACTTGCTGAACGAACGAATTTTTTTATATTTCTAAATAAAGCATTCTTGCCGCCGGGTAGGTGACTAGACAGAGACTCAATACCAGACCGCGCAAATCTAGGCAACTTACGATATTTCCCCATCAACTGCATAGCGAGATGTCGGGGATAGCCCGCAAACACTTCATCCCCCCCAACTCCACTTAATAAAACAGTGAGAGTTTCACTGGCTTTTTCACTGACGAAATAGGAAGAAATAGCTGCAGGATCACCGATAGGTTCATCCATATGCCACACTAATTTTTTTAGCAATCCTTCTATATCAGGCGTGAGATCATGTTCTATATGGTTTGAGCCTAACGCATCAGCCATCTGACGAGCGTAAGGTCGCTCATCCATAATAACCTCAGCATTAATATCTTCTTCACTAAAACCAATGAAGTAAGTATTAATCGGCTTGCCCTTATTCTTATCATTAAGGAACTTACACACCGCAGAAGAATCAATTCCTCCACTTAAAAAAGCCCCTAAAGGAACCTCTGACTCCATTTGATCATGTACTGCACCACTTAATTCTTTATGCACCTGAGAAGCCCATGAGGATTCAGAACGAGAATAATCTTCATTAACCTGCAAGTCCCAATATACATTAACCTGTGTTTTTCCATCTTTATAGATAAGATAGTGACCTGGTGCCAGTTTGTTAATTCCCTTAAAAGCGGTTAATGGGTGGGGAGCCCACAAGTAAGCCATGTGAAACGATACTGCTTCGGGGTTGATCTCAGCTTTAACCAAGCCTGAAGCTAATATCGCCTTAGCTTCGGATGCAAAGATAAATCCATCTCTATCATCATAGTAAAAGGGTTTAATGCCAGAACGATCAACCGCAGCGAAGAGTGTTTTTGAGCGCTTGTCCCAAATAGAAAAAGCAAACATTCCCTGAATTTTATCCAGTAATTTTACTCCCCACTTATGATAACCATGCACCAAAACTTCGGTATCTGATTTAGTCTTAAATTGATAGCCATGACCTCGCAAAGTTTTCCTAAGCTCATGGTGATTATAAATTTCACCGTTAAAAACCACCCAAATGGATTCATCTTCATTAGCGAGCGGCTGCCTTCCACCATCCACGTCAATAATAGATAATCGTCTAAAACCAAAGGTCATGTCCTGATCAGCTATTTGCCAACCATCATCAGGACCTCTATGGTAAATAGCATCCGTCATTGCGCCTACCCGACGAAGTTTTTCTTCTACTGGCAAGTTATTAACAAAGCCACTAATGCCACACATTGAGGTGTCTCTTTTTATACATGATTAAAAATGGTCATCAATTGTTTAGCGACGGCTTCCTGAGTACATCGGTTTCTGACTTTGTTGTAGTTGGCAAGCGCCATCTTATCTCTATTAACGGGATCATCAAGAAGTTGTATAACCCCCTTTGCCAATGCATTAATATCTCCAGGACTAAAAGTATAACCATTGACGCCATTCCCAACTACTTCTTTAAGTGCACCAACGGTACTACAAACAATAGGTTTTCCCATTGACATAGCTTCCAGCACTGCCATTGAAAAACCCTCAGAATAAGATGGCAATATCAGTGCATTGCACTCTTGTAAATGCCGAATCTTCTGATCTTCATCCAGCACATCAAGGTAAACATAACGGTGTTGAATATTATCTGTTAAATATTCTTTTTCGCATTCATCTGCACCCATAATTTCAAGTGCTTCACCAGTTTCCTGATTATGCAACACATTGCGTTCTATGTTTAACGGTACACCGGCAAAGTAAAAGGTGCTATCTGGATATTTTTCAAGGATTAAGGGAATCGCCTGTAATAAATCACAATAGCCTTTGGCGTAAGAAAGATGCCCAAGAAATAAGAACTTTTGAGGTGAATAGTTCTTTATATCAAGATTATCATAAACCGTTGCATCAATAGCATTATAAACATTGTGAAGACGGCTTTTTTCTAACCAATCCTGTAAACTGATTCTCAAGCGGTTTTGCCTGAACAATCCCTGCATGAACTAACCAACAAGCAAATTTTATTATACTTCTTTCATGCCAAGCTAAAGATTCATAGTTTCTCCTAAAATGACCCGCTCGCATATGGATGACGACTTTTTTGAAAAAAAGGCGACTTAGGAAAATCAGCCAAATGTCACGACCCAACCAACCCAATCTCGTTGCAGTCACAAAGTAGTAAACAATTTGAGGTCTAAAGAATATGAACTCTTTTAGCAATCGAGCTATAAAAATAAAAAATGACAATATCATTGTCAAATCAATTTTGCCTTTGGCAACATTAGATTTTCTGACATTCGTCTTTAGTAAGCGAAGATCAAAATAATCATTGATTAAAGATTGAAATAGCATCTTCATTGCAGACTCTGGACCAGCGTAAGGAGGAGGATAGGGCCCTACAAATAATATCTTGCTTTTCAATTTTTGCATTATCTTATGGTGTTATAAGATTCTATTTTTCAAGATATATAAAAAGATAAAAGCCCATCATACGAGCAAGCACTCTTTCCAAAGACCTTGGAATCAGAAATCCAATTCTAGAGTTTGATAGCGGGAAGTGAGCCACCTTGGTTTCAATGGTTTTAAAATCTTTGAATAAACGGTTTGATACTTTTTTTTGTGTAAACAAAAGCATAAGGACAATCAGGCCCATCAGTGCTTTTATGTACGAAATTATCAGCTTTCAGATAGCTCCAACCTTCAAGTAAAAAATTATTATAATGGGCATCCCACACATGAGTACTGGTATTAGGGATAATTGAACTATCCATCTTTTCAAGTAGCTTCCTATCCTTATCAAGGAAAGGTAAACGTGATAATATTTTCATTAATATTCGCATACGCATATAAAACATCACACGAATATAGTAATTGAAACTATTTTTATGGTACAACATGATAATAGCTTTACCTGAAGGTTTTAGAACTCTGTAGACCTCTTTAAAAGCAACCTCAGGATGAGGTGAGTGATGTAACACTCCATGTGAATAGATCCTATCAAAACTATTATTAGAGAAACTCAACTGTTCAGCATTTTCGGTTTGAAAATTACCTTTTAACCCCGACAACTCAAAATGCTCTCGTGATGCATTAACTGCCGTTTCTGTTAGATCAACCCCTGTATATTCAGCACCCGCCGCCGCGAACATAGAGCCATCTGCACCATTTCCACAACCGATTTCCAAAACCTTTTTGCCCTTACTTTCAGCGAATGGAACGAGTTCAGGAATATGCCATTCCGCTTGATAACGGTACTCTTTATATTTTTCAAAGAACTCTTTTTTATCTTTAAAATCTTTAATAAAGTGTGTACCACAAGCTTCTATATTCCAATAACCTTGTACATTTTCTAATTGTTTTTCCATTCTTTTCTCTGCTACCATTTTTAGATTCAGGAAGAATAAAGGGTGCTTTCAATTGAGTCACACCAAGCACTTGAAGAAATCCCTTCTGATGCTGTAAAAGCAGCAGTTGAAAACTTCTCATACTGCTGAGAATCAGTAAGCAACTCATAAATTCTACTTACATTAGAATCAAAATCATCTTCCAATAACAATCCATTTATATTGTCTTCCAGAAAATCAATTTCAGGAGGTTGGTGAATATTTTTTAATGTAATATATGGCTTCCCATAAATTAAAGCATGGTTGATTGACAAACCACTATGACCAGGGACAAACACGATATCAGCAGCCTTAAATATAGGCGCTATCTTAGACTCTTTAACAAGAGCACCATGCCAGATGACCCCATTATTCTTTTCCCTTGCTTCATCCACTAAAGTACTCAGTGGGCCATCACCTATAATATGTAACTTTAATGTAGGGAGCTTATGCTGTAACTCTTCAAAATATTGAAGTAAAAGATCAATCCGCTTTACTTCCAACAACCTGCCAATAAACAGAATATTTTTTTGATTACGTGACTTCTTTATCTTCGCATCATTATCAACTGATATTTCAAGGGTGTTGTTAGCAAAGTATGCTTTTTTGCCTTCTAAATCGCCCCGACTAACAGAACGCTCACGAGCCTTTTGTGTGTAAAATATAATTTTGTCATAAAACTTAAAACATATTTTACGTACGACTATAGATATTCGTGAATCATCCTCACGAATAGGATGATTGTAAGAGAGTAACTCAAACTTGTATATGGAACGCAAAATAAGAGCAAATACAATGATAGGCAAAAATTTTAGCTCAATTGGTAAGTGAACCCATCGAGGCTGATATTTTCTTATCAATTTGAAAAGAGCACGATAGGATTTAACGTCGCAATTGAAGTTCTCTTTGCTTACATCAACTTCAATATTCAAAAATTCTTTTTCCTGAGAATCTACTATATGACCTTGCTTGGCATCTGTTCGCCCTGAAAGAATAATCAACGAAACTTTGCGTTCAGTCAGCTTATTAAAAAGCTTTATTCTGTAATGATTTAGGTTCGGAGCAAACCAAACAATATTGTTGTTAGTCATCAAGTTAACCATCTCTTAAACCATGCATTAAGAAAATAAAGATTCCAGATAGCAAAATCGTTATTATATTGCCCTTTTGCATAAGCTTGAACCTTGTACTTGATTTGCTCTGCATCAAACAATCCTGATACTTCATTAAAAACAGGGTTATCTAACAAATCAGACACCATGACATCACGTCCCCATTCTTTTAAAGGAACGCAAAAACCTTGCTTTTTTCTATAAAGAATGGACTTATCTAAACGTTTCTCCATGGCTTTTTTCAAAATATACTTCGGGATTTTGTTCTTTGTTTTATAGGAACCAGGAACAGACAAACCAAAATTAACAAATTCATGATCCATAAAAGGGACACGTAATTCGATGGAGTTTGCCATTCCGAGCCTATCTGCACGATGTAAGTAATAATCAGGTACTATATTTTTCATTCCTAAATAACACATCCAGTCTACATCGCTGGATTCTCTACCCTGCATATCATGGCTCAGGAAGTCCTCACGGAGTGATTGTATTCGTTTATAAGCACTATATTCGGTTTCTTTATTATTAAGGTAGGCTGTATTTAATATGGACTGTTTTTCATTTTCTTTAAAAGCACCCGCCCCACCCCAGAATAATTCCTGATTTCTAGATAGCCGAGTTAGCATCTCAGTTGTTATGGCATCTTGGTTTAGTTTATTGGTTACTGAAGACAAGGCTCTTTTTGCGAAGCCAGGCATTCGTTCTGCCATTCTATAAAATGGATATACTTTACTGTATTGCATCCATTTTCTGTATCCACAGAACAATTCATCAGCCCCATCTCCTGTCAAAATAACAGGTGTCTTATTTTCCCTTGCCAGTTTGGAAATAAAATATATAGGTATAGACGTTGCATCCGCTAAAGGCTCATCAAAGATATCAACCATGGTAGGTAAGAATTCTGTCAGATCTTCTTTAGTGATTATTTTCTCAAAATGATTAGTCTTAAACTGCTTGGCTATGGTTGCTGCATATTGTAACTCATCATAATCAGGCTGATCTTCAAAGCCAATGGAAAACGTATTGATATTATCTGTGTGTGCAGTCATTGATGCAACAACAGCGCTTGAATCTACCCCACCACTTAGAAAGGCTCCAACGGGAACATCACTTACTACTCTTAGTTTTACTGAGCGATCAAAGTCGCTAAGTAGATAAGAAGCTAATTCTTCCTCCGTTTGATCTGCTAGATTCGAGTATTCAATATCCCAATATTGTTCTTTTGTTATGACACCTCGTCGATTAACTTGAAGCCTATAACCCGGTTCCAACTTATGAATGCCTTTGAACATGGTATCCGTAGGTCTAAGATTGTTATAAGTTAAAAATTCATAGAGTGAGCTTTCATCTAACTCAGCTGATATCCAAGGTAATGACAATAATGAACGTATTTCTGATGAAAAAGCAAATATGCCACCAACAGAACAATAGTACAGTGGCTTGATACCTAATCTGTCACGATATAGTGTTAACCTATCTTCACAGTTATCCCAATAGGCTATTGCAAACATACCGTTGAAAAGATCAACGGCATTCTTTCCTTTTTCTTCAAGTGACCTTAGCACTACTTCAGTGTCACTATTAGACTGATAAGGTTTATTACTTAGTTGGGCTTTAATACTCTGATAGTTATAAACCTCTCCATTAAACACCAGTGAGTTACCTTGAATACCCTCCATAGGCTGATGTCCATGATTCGATAAATCAATAATACTTAACCGTCGATGCCCTAAATACACCCCTCTCTCTTCATTTACCCATATTCCCGCATCATCAGGGCCACGATGAGCAAGTAAATCATTCATATTTCCTAAAAACTGTTTTGAGTTATCAATTTTTTTATCAGAAAACGAAAAGAACCCATTAATGCCGCACATATATTGAAAAGCCTTGTGGTTTACATGTCTGTATCATCAATCTATCAGTTGCTCTACAACACTATTCCATTCTCTACTAAAATATTCGAGATCAAATCTTTCAGCATATTTCCTACCTGTTGCACCAAGCTCATCACTGCGCTCAAGAGCCTGTCTAACTCCTGATTCTATTTCATTTTTATCCTGTACTACTATTTGTCCGCCGTCTTCAAGTAGTTCTCTCATTCCTCCAGTGCCCGAACCAACAACCGCAGTACAACTCAACATAGCTTCATGTGCAACCCTATTCCATCCTTCTTGCATAATTGAGTAGGTCACCACAACATCACATGCATTTAACATTCGTAGGTAATCTGAATGAGCTAATGAGAAGAAAGCTACTGGTAAATCTTTTGCTTTATTAGACCCTCCGGTCATAATCAATTGATATTTAGTGTTTTTTAAGGCCTCGTAAACCTCGTAAACACCTTTTTCTGCACTTGCATTCCCTATATATATCAAAGGAATATTTGGACTAAAATTATGCTCTTTTCGAAAATTTAATGCGTCTGCCGCATCATATCTATAATTTTCAACCGCAAAGGAATTGTAAATAATTTTTACGTTAGAACACCCTAGGTTTTGTAGATATGTCTTCCAATATTGACTGACTGTTATCACTTGATCTAGTTCTGGTATAGCACGTTCAAACAACCAATTCATAAATCGATATTTATAAGTCGACAGATTTCTATTCTTAGGTATGTCTGAAACATGATGAATCATAGCTACTCGCTTTGCTGCACCTTTAGTATTACTAAAGATAGCTGGGTAAGGTTGTTGTATTAATAAATCTGCGCGCGGCTGACTCTTTTTCATTTTGCGCCAATATGAAAAAACACTTTCATTGCTCTGCATCGTGGCAATAGGGTCCATACTACAATGATTATTTTTAGCGATTACTTCAGCAGCAGCATATTCATAACTATCTCCACCTGTAACCCCTTCCTTTAGCTCCCCATGATTAAAAGCTTCACAAAGTGTACTCGAACGTGTCTGCCAGAGAATACGAGCCATTTATTACGTTCTCATCCTTTCTATTTCAGCCAGGTTAGCATCCATCTTTACTAATAGTTCTTCCAAGTTCTGGATATAACTCTCATTTACTGCATCTAAGAGATGATTAGATACTTTTACTTTGACAGTTCTAGTCATCAATTTTCTACAAGAAACCGAGTGACTCAATACCCATCGAATAAAAGGGTTAGTTACTTTTTCCCATTTCAAACGAAGGTTTGAAGTAATGTCTAGCGATAATAATTCATCATCATTGAAATGCTCACGTATCTGAACAAAGCTTTCCTTTTTGTAGATTCCTTCATTTGTTACAGCTTGTAAATACATAGCGGGGACTAACATTATTTTGCTTAAAAATGACTTCATTTGGTAAAGATCACTAGGAGGGTTGTTAACTTGGGTGATAATCCCTTGTTTTAGGGATCTGAAAGCAGCCCGACTTTCCACAGTGGAATTGCGCTTTTTTAAAAAGATCACTTCTTCTTTATCAGACAGAAAGTTCTTAGCATATTTAAACAATATTGAGGGGAAATAGGAATCACAATAATGCTGCAAATCATATTCTGTAAGCACAAACCAGCCGTGATGTTGCAGGGGGTCGAATTGGCACATCTCGTGCTGACATGATGACAGGATGCTGGCTACCTTAGATAAAACCTTAGCATCCTTGAAGCATGAATGATTCAATACAACTAATGCATCAAAATCACTGTATGCGTTAGTCTCACCAGTTCCCAAGCTACCGTGGACACAAGCGAAGCTAATATAATCATCAATTAGCATCAACTTTTTCTGAATATTTATAACCTCTGGAACATTATCTTTAAACGGACGTAAGAGGACTCTTTCTTCCTGCAAATCTTTACTAACGGGTACATTATCAGCAAGTAATACATGGTAGGCTTTTAGAACATCGCCTGCATGATGTTTAATGGGTATTCCCGAATTTATGCAAGCCGATAATCGATCCCTTTTTGAAAACTGTGAACCGTTTATAAAGACTTCTAGCTTTCGATGAAAACTATTCTGCTTTTCATGTGCACTAGCAAGCATTCGTTTATTTTTTGTTTTTACCCAAAATTGATAAATCTGTAGAATCTCTCCAGTCTGGTGTTTTAGGCCAATCTGTCCGTCTTGATGCTTCTTCAAAACCCGCTGTTTCGAACCATTCCAGGACTTCATCTTCAGTATGATCTGTCGCGTACTTAGGTGTATATTTATCTCTTATTCCAACTAAGTATTGATTGAGCGAAATATTTTCGTGGAGCTTCTTACCAGCTAATCTCTTCACCACTCTAACGGCACCATGTGCCAAGCCCATTGCGTAGACCATAACTGCTTGTGGGTATTTAGGGAGTCTGGAGGTAACTTTTCGAATGGGCTGGATAAAAAATACATTTCTTATTAAATTCCACCCTTTTTTCTGACCATAGAGCCAAACATAAAAAGTCCCACCTTGTTTAGTGAGTTTTGACACCGCTTCAAAGGCTCTTTTTGTATTATAGGTATGATGTAGTACACCGTGAGAATAAGTTATATCGGTAATACCTTCCTTTAGTGGAGGTGAAAGTACCGACCCTTGTACAAAGTGACAAAGATTAGAGTTGTTATTTGCAGCCGCACGTTCAATGACATGAGCCATATCTAGTCCAATAATTTCTATTTGATTATCATGGGATAATTTCATTGAACATATAGCTGGACCACAACCTGCATCTACCATCAACTTACCCGTTAATTCTTTTGCTGAATCTATACGTAGTTCTTCACAAAATGTGTCAATTCTCTCGTCGGAAGTCCACAACCAGATAATACCGTCATCGTAGTTAAATTCATCCCACTCATCAGAAAAGGAACCTTGTACATGTCCTTCATCAGTGTTTTCTTCTAATCGTTTTTGTGTCTCAGTTGACTGAACTTCAAAGTCTTTATGAGCGGCCTTGTAAATTCTTGGAACACCTTTGACAATAGGGAACTTAAAGTCACAAGTTTTACACTCTAATTCACCACTGACAATCTCTGTCTGATACTCTTCAATATTTCTATCCACCTGATTTAATACTTCAACTTCTACATCAGACAAAGTCACATCTTCTTTCTCGTGGACATCTATATCAAGTTTGCTTCCACATTGAAAACAAGATAGATAATTAAGTAATGCTGGTTTCATTTAATGAGTCCTATTGTATTATATGTTTCAATTCAAAGCCAAATGGAATTAATGATAGTTTTGCTTATTAGCAATTATGCTAATTTATTTTAAATACTAAATTATTATTGTATATTTAATACTGGGTACTTTAGAGTGATACTTATACATAAGTATGCGATTTTTTATTCAACTATTGATGAAATATCCTCTCTAAGAAACTTCATGGCCGGGCAAGCAGGTTTATTTCTATGTTGCCCCCCACGTAGCCAGGGCTGTTCAATGCTAATTTTTTCTCATACAATGAATAGCCAATTTGCATTTTTTGGTAGGTCGAATAAGCGATAGCGCCATCCGACAAACACATTAAATTCAATATCTTGTCGGATGGCGTTCCTTATCCGACCTACCCATCATATGAAGATTCAATAGTATTTTGTACAAAAGAGCTAGCATTGAACAGCCCTGCCACGTAGCCGAGGCATGTTAATCAATTTCGCACTAGACATTTTATTTATTTTTAAAAGCATTATGTAGTAATCATTCCTGATAACTTTTCGTAAATACTTCCAACTGCCGATGGAAGCTATTCTGTTTGTCATTTATGTTTGAAGCATATTTCTAGATTTTATTTAAAATCAGGCTTATTTAATATGGTTGTTAGTCGATCTGCTAATCTAAGTGACAAGGCGACGACAGTTATCGTTGGGTTCATCCAACTACCTGTCGGAAAAACAGAACTACCTGCAACATATAGATTATTAACATTATGTACCTTACAATTCTCGTCAACCACTCCTGTAGTCACCGATGCACTCATCCTCGTAGTCCCGATTTGATGACCTCCTCCACTATTCCCCCTCAACAGTTTTTTGAATTCCTCATCATCTTTTAACTGCTCAGAAATTTGCATTCGTCCAATATTACTGTGCCCAAGTTCTCTTGCTAGAATCTGATTAAATCGATATATCGAATCTCTTTCATCATCGAAATATTGCCAAAGAATTTTAGACTTACGCATACCAAATTGATCAACATCATCACCAAGTACCACTCTACTTTCCTTATTAGGTATTTGATCAACATAGGTAATAACATTAAAGGCAGAAATTTTATAGTTTGACGCCTTACGCTTAAAATAGTCAGCAACATTACCCAGATCACCAAATATTGTCGCTATATCACTTCCTAAGCTCGATTCTTGCTTATCATCATTATGTTTAATTCTTCGTAGCGCATCAATCCCAGCTGAATTCAAAGGGATTTCATTTAATATTGCTGCGTAGTTTGCCAGTTTTTCTTTTTTTTGTACTGCCTCAGATAGAACTAAATTATATTTAACTCGCTTGCCTTGCGAACTTTGCCAATGATAGGGAACTTTATCAGAATCATAAGTATAGTTAGTTATAATTGTCCCAGTTTGCAACCTTGGATGAAATGAAAAGCATCTTCCTAACAAGGGCAAACTATCTGCTAGCTTTGAAGATAACAGCAAACGCGCATTTTCAACACCACCTGTCGCAAGTACATATTGCTTTGAAGAAATATTAATTTTTTTATTTTTAAGCGACTGAACAGTAATAAAATTGAGACTCTTATTACTATCGAAATCCATGTTGACAACATTTGCATTTAATATTACTTGTACATTTTTAGATTCTACTAATCTCTTTCTAAATTCGATTCCAAATCGAGTCGCTTTTACTTTTCTAAAACGATGTTCGACATCTGATCGAGTGAATTTCATTAAGTTGACACCAGAATCATTTGCTAAAGTTGTGGGGTCATATGAATAATCACCCGTCCCCATTACCTGGTGGGCTTCTTTATAAAACTCATCTATATCTTGTTTGCTGATGGGCCACCCACTAAGATCAATCCAATCTCTTTTTTTGAAATCAATATCATCGAAAGGGCCGCTTGACCCCCCCCAGTGATTGGATGTCCCGCCAAAATACCTGAGTCTTGAGAGGTCTAGTGCAACTGGGGGCAAATTATCTATAATCTTTCCAGTATACAATTCTTGTGTTGTTTTATCGTACTCAAAGTCACCAGATTCAATAAGAATTACTGATAATTTATTGTTAATACTTAACTTATTTGCCAGAGAAATTCCAGCTGGTCCTGCACCTATAATACAAACATCAGAGGAGTATGACTGACTATTTAAATCTGATATATCTGTTATCATTTTATAATAATCATCCTAGCAATTCATTAACAATAAAACTTAGCTCAGCTTCAGTTCTTGAAACCTGCCAGCCATAGATATTCACAATTCGTTCATGTTCATAATCAGTAGTTATAAAATGTGATATCGTATTTCGCAAACTATTAATATCATTAAAGTTAGATAGTGAATACTGATGCAGAGCATTAATAAGTTTGCTGTCAGAGTATATATTTAAACTTACTAAGTTAAGATTCTTAATCTCATTCCCAATATTTATGAATGATTTATTACCCACACTTAGCTTATTAATAACTGATTTTATTCGGCTACTATCATTTTCTAATGACCATACTGGACTTATTAAAAAAGATAATAGAAATGTATTAAATAGCCGCCTATTCATAATAAACTCCTGCGCTTAATACTAATAATGTTCTTGGAAAAACGTTTAATTATTTTCTTAAATTTATTAACATAGTATCCCCTTTTAATATTTTTCTTGTCTATTAAAAAGGTAACGTCATCTCCATATATATAACTTAGTATTGCTACTCGATGCCTTCCCTCTTCTATCGTAAATTTCTTGTTAAACAGTTTATAGAATTGAAGTTCACGTGTTATAAGTTCAGGATTCCACGATTCTTTGATACTGTTAAATAGTTTTACAAAAGACTCGGTCGCTGCAACAGCTAGTTTCTCATAGCGCACATCACATGGGTCGTCTTTCATAGCGTCCAATAATACTTTATCAACGCCGCAGCCTTTATCATCAGCCGTTAAAAATGCTTCATATTTATCACCATACCGATGAAGCTTTTCAATTGTCCAATGATAATAATGCAGATCTTTTACTGAGGATCTACGAGATAGCTGTATACACGTTTTGAAATGAACACATTCATGAATACTCTTCCCCCCAAATGACACACCTTGATATATGGCCTGATCATCGTGAGGATATATAATTGACTTGCCGTAAATTGAAACAGGACTTGATAGGTTCTTTGTGAGCCTTACCTGCTGCATGTAATTAGTGTTCTTCCAAAATCTGTTACGCCTGTAACTTCCACTTTATTAAAAGTTGTAAAGCCTTTCAGATACCCTAAATAATCATCTGTAGTAAAACATTTATTGGTATTAGCAACAATATCACCCTCATGTGGGGCTTCAAAAAACAACTTTTTGATTGTAATACTATCAATCATACGTAATACATCTAGGCGGTTTTTTTCATCTAGATGATGGTAAATATTAAGAAAAAAGGTGTAGTCAAACTGTTCATCAATATGATCAGTCTTTAGATTAAAAACCCTGTAATCAATATCAAAATCAAAGAAAGTAGAAATTTCCTTGGCACATTCAATTAAATTATCCTTATAGTCCAACCCGACTACTTCAGCATCACGCTTTTTACACTCCAGTGAAATGGCTCCTATGTTACACCCTATATCCAGTACCTTACTGCCAGCAAGATCAGACGGTAAGTTGAATTGTTGCAATCTACTTTCATCACGTCCGCCTTTTAAAATAAAACCATCTGGAAACTTGATTGTCTGATGACTCCCCCATATAGGCGAACCAACTATAATTTTCTTTACTAAAGGTTTGTATTTATCAGGTACATCATTTATATCTACAACACGTCTCTTCTTGTTGGTGCTACTAATTATTTTTTTGATAGCTTTTTTTACTAACATTTAATTCTCCTGTGAACTACTGAATATATATTAAGTCATCAATAATTGTTCCATATATTAAGAATATTATGATTCTATTTCATTGCTTCCAAACTTTTAATGGAAAAACCCGAAATAACAGAATTTATAGCAGAGGCTCCCGCTATTACAAAAATTGCCAATGGCATATTTACTAATAGATTAGACTTAAAGTCTATATTATTAATAATAAGACCAGATATTGTTAAGGTTACAACAATCCCAATAACCTTATAAATATTTAAAAACTTTAAGTAATTTTTCTTTACGATTAATAGACCTACAATGAAAAGAAAGATATTCGAAAATATAATCGAATAAATTACATTCTCTGTACTTATTTTACTCTGAAGAGCTAAAGCAATCAAAATGATTAAAAAAATAAGTGTAGCATAAACTCTAAGCTTGCTTAAAGTCACCGTTTTCTTATTCCACGTAAGAGCCCATGTAATGGGTGAAAAAAATGACAATATCACACTGGCTAATATCAAAGGAGGTACAAATTTAGGGGCTTCTAGGTAATCGCTACTTGCAATAAATTCTATGACAGGAGGGCTGACTATAATCATCGTTAAACCAACAAACCCCAAAAGGCTCATATATGTCAAAAACAACTTCTCAAGTTTCTTTTCAGTATTGTCTTTGCTAGCAACTCTATAGAAATACGGTGCCAGTGCATAGCTCAATGATGTATTAACAAGTATCACCACACCAGCGAACTGCGATGCTAGAAAAAATATGCCTACACTTTTTAAGTCCATATAATGTTGAATAGCATAATGGCCTGCGAAAGTATGTAGCCACAAGAATATAAAAAAGGGGATTAATGGGATACCAAACTTTAATAGTTCTGTTATTACGCCCTTATTAAAGTGGAACCTGCCGTATTTAAATAGCAGAAATAATGAAACCACCCACATGACCAAGTTTGCCAATAGCTGTCCAGTCACTTGGCCTGCTAAACCCATTTTTAGATATGCTACTAAGCCAATTATAAATAGACTTTGTAAAACAAAGAAACCGAGGTTAAATGCAATAAAAGCCCATGGCCTTTGTTGAGCTCTAAATAGCCCTATTATCAGTCTTGATAATGGGCTAAAAAAACCAGTTATTATAATTAGATATATATATGGGTAAAATTCAACACCAAAATATGTGTCCTTACCGGACAACAGACCCAAAGAGACCAGCATGAGTAGCCAGACAATAGGCCAAGCTATTAAGAATAGTGTTGCATTACCATATAGCTCTTTTTGTCTCTCTTCATTTGCATCATCATGATATAACCGCAAGCATGCTGCGCCAACACCAGACAAACCAACAAACGCACTCAGCTGTAGAATAACGCCTAATAGAGCTAATGCACCATATTCTTCGACGGTAAGGTAGCCAGTATAAAGGGGAATTAATAAGAATCCGATTGCTCTATTAAGTATCCCTCCTATACCATAAATAAATGATTCTTTTAAGATCATTTTTTTGATTCAAATAACATGAAGACTAGATGTTAAGCCCATAAAATGAGGAATATGATCTTGATTATACTTATTCATTTCTTTAATAAAGTTGAAACGGCTCTTGATGCTTTCTGGTATTTCATTGGTATGCATAGGTACTTGCATCTCAAAATTATTGATTCTATGCAACACATTAAAGTATTTTCTCCCAAGTATTCCCATCATACTTGGCAGCACTATACCTCTATGTGTAATTTTTAATTCCTTTCCTTGGCAAAGACTCATATTGTTCGCAAGTTTATAGTTATCCTGCTCTGGCAAATAAAACTTCTGCTTTTCTAGTTGCTCATTCAAGAAAGCACCCAATTCATAGAGAAAATCTTTCCGCCATCTATTAATTAAAGAATTACCTGGACGCTGAATTAACCATTTTTTACGCCATTCCTGCATTTGCGAGATTTTGTCAAACAACGCTCCAGAACTTACACCGAGAAACTCCATGTCATACACCAATCCATTATTGTGGAGCAATATCCCTCTTTCTTTTACGACACGGTACATTGTTTCTACCGTTGTATTGATATACATTTTAAATAGAAACTCAAAAGCGATCTGTACCTTAATTTGCTGAGGTATCCCTTCATCAGACAATGAAGTGCTTTCCATTAATTCCTTACCCCAAAGTAATTTATAATTATGGAATAGCGTATGTTTTTGTGCTTCAATAAAATGGGTTTGTGAGACACCGTACAGATTGTGGATGAAGATATACCGCCCTTCTTCGTCAAGAATCTCTAAGGGGTTTGTTTGTAAGCTGGCTCCATCCTCGAAAACAATCACCATGTCCAAATCTGAAATTCCTGGAGTACTTACACCTCCAATCTGGTATATTGCAAGAATACCGTCATAGCCACTAACTTGAGACATCATCTGATCAAGATATTTATGATACATATCGAGTGAGACAGCATGTGGTTTATCTATAAAGTACATGCTTATTTAATTTTCCCTAATCTAAACAAAACAGCACCAGGACCCATTGTATTTGGTTTTTTACAAAAGGCTTTAATCACCAGTTGATCTATTTTAAAAAGAGCATTCCAGATCATGTCCTTTCTCTTAATAAATGCCAGCTTATCTATAATGATATTTAAAACCCCTCGAACTACAGATACAGTAAATTGTGAGGATTGGACGTTTATAGTCTCTTGATTATCTAGAAAACCTGTCACCTCTTCCCAGTCCAGCTCATTATCGTGTTCGGAGTGTTCATACCCTTCCAGCATATCTCCTAGCTTCTCAAGCTTGAGAGTTGTTAATAATTGTTGTTTCTTTTCCAATGGCTCGTGGATAAGAAATTCACCTTCTTTTTTAAGCTTTAATAATCCTGATTTAATCCCTTCTATATGATTTGGGAGATGATGTAACATACCGAAAGATATTACGTTATCAAACGTGTTATCTCCAAAGGGAAGGTTCAATGCACTGCATTGAATGAAGTCTGACTCTGGAAGTAATTGCTTTGCCAGTTGTAATCTTGCGAAAGAGATGTCTGTACCTATATATTGATAGCCATAATCTTTTGGGCGCATATTCCAGTAGATGGTTCTGGCATTTCCGCAACCCATTTCCATAACCACTTTGTTTTTTATTGCATCTTTAATAGGCTCTATGAGATATTTTTTTCGTTCCAGATAGATATGCGGCAAATTTTGTTGCTTGATGACTTCGATGAAAGCATCACGCTTTTCTTGTGTGGATACGTCTTTGTCGTAGTAGCGCATTTCTTCGCGATTCCATTCCCCTTCTGCTGTTTCCTCATTGATGTTGATGAGTCGTGTTAGGTTTTCTTCAATTATTTGTGAATATGGATGGGTTGTATCTCCTGATATTTTTTTGAAAAAATTGAGGTAAAACGGAATGTCCTGATCTTTATCCGATAGCAGAGAGAGCACATAGTCTGATATTGGGTAGATGAAGTTGTTCGTTGTATTTACGATAAACCCTTCTTTAATATCATCGTCATTTTTTATGTCTACATCATTTACTTGTGTAAGGCTATCTTCTCCACGATCAAGTGTGAAGGCATATGTTTGGAATGTGCCGTTCTCTTGTGTGTTTGGGTCGATCAAAATATTTAGAAGTTTCTTTCGCATTAGTAATTCTCAGGATTCATTGTTAAGCACTATCTATTTAGTTTTATGATATTAATGTGTGATGCCTTTCTAGCTAGACGTTGAATAAATTCAACGACACATAAAATACAAGCTTCCATCAAAGCTGCTTTGTTGTGTCTATAATGACGATTTTTTCCTTCTCACTAGCTGTTTCTTCATTTTTTTCAGGAAAAATAGCATCCTTTTCTGCTTCTTTCTTATCTTTCGTTTTGCTTTCTTCGACATAATCTTTATTATTTATCAGCAAGGCTAATACTGCAAAGACGTATGTTGCTGCTTGTTGCATGGAGGTATGTGTCGCTAAAGCGGATAATGCAAAGATAACGGCATATAATCTTGCGGCGGAACTGCCACTCACCCATATCATTCTTATGAAAGCCAGTATTACTAATAACCCGATAATCCCTCGCTCTGCAAAGAATAAAGCATAGTCGTTATGTGGTGCGGATGTTTCTCTCCACTCATAGGTATAGGCAAGCCCGTTACCGAGTATCGGTTTTCGCGCACCTGCTTGTATTGCCTCTATAAGGATATCTTTTCTTGCTTCTTTTTGAGCGTCCGTCACTGTTCCAC
This sequence comes from Thiotrichaceae bacterium, assembly GCA_965224605.1. GTDB lineage: Bacteria > Pseudomonadota > Gammaproteobacteria > Thiotrichales > Thiotrichaceae > HyVt-477. The sequence goes on along the minus strand of CBDCZP010000001.1, from coordinate 413,203 downwards.
TAATACGTCCCGCTGTTTTTTTCGTTAACAATGACTCAAACGGGGTATTCTCCACTAACTTGTAGGCATGTCCCGAGAAGATTAAGGGTATGAAGCTACCCGCTATGGCGACAGCTACAACTATCGCTGCTAAATCTCTTATTTTTAGATTTAATAGCTTAAATTCTTTGCTCGTACTTATGTACCTTTGTATTGAGATACCTATGATGGCTATTAATAATAATATCCATGCAGTACGGCTAAACGTCACCAAGACACCACATGTTGTTATCATTATTAGCAACCATAGCGATTTTTTTGGAACTATCAATGATGCAAAGACTAAACTCATTACCAATGTTATACCTGACTGGTTAGCGTTTAAGTACCACCCTGCCGACCTGCCGGGTATAATTGACCATTGTATAGCTGGGTTGAAAAACTCATACAAATTAAGCATGGACCCAACGACAACAACCGCTAGTAATGAGTATAAAGCTGCTTTGATCGTTTTTTCATTTGTCATAATGATTAGAAGACAGACAAATGCGGTGAGTGCCTTTACGAGTGTTTTAGTTATGTAAACGACTGTTTCGCTAAGTGTCGAAAGCTGTATTGCCAACATGGTTGACAATATGAAAACGATGATCCATATAAATGCAGCCGGTGGAATATTGGATAGAGTCAACCCCGGCTCTAACCAGAAGAAGAAAATGGCAAAACCTAATAATACTATGAGCCAGTACACCTCCGCTATTACGGGTACGACTCCTGACAGGAAGATATACCCATTGCTACATAGTGCAAAAACGGCTATGAAGACTACAATGATTTTTAAATCATTGGCTATTTTTCTTTTATCTACAAGCATTTAAGGTTTTGTCATTCTTATCAAGCCTTTCAAAATTGATAGTGTTATTCGTTTATATTCTCAAAAGAGACTTCGGCGAGTGGGTAATAACAAGAGTAGGATGTTTCAGTCTGCCGCATTTAGTTTCTAGACAGCCTATTTCAGACACGCTACCGCTCTACCGGAGTTTTCAGCATATTATTAAACTTGTTGATTTTCTGGAAAGATTCAGGAGGTGTTGCCAGCAGATGGACAAAGTCACGCATAGCCCCTTAGGCTAAACACCTTAGATTGTCGGATTTGGGGTCTTGGCTTCCAATCGTGTATTGTCACACGTAGAACACATAGCTCCATTATACTGAATATCGTATTGCTGACGCAATACTATTGATATTGACACTCTTCCCTTTCTATTCTTATGTTCGCTCGTTTTGGTTGTTATTATAGGTTAGTTTCCTGAATTATTGCTGAATGGTAATTGAACACACCAAGATTATCCACCCATTATCAAAAAAAATGAGGACTTGATCAGTTTTAACTTGACGTGCACTGCTGACGTGATTGCTATCATATCGTTTGTAGCTAGTTACCGTCCAAGGAGAGGGGTTACGATAATCAGGCACTTAATTTGGCATTCTACCCCTCTCCAAAGCCCTCGGCAAGTGCTCCTGCTTTGCCCTACCTCCTGCATCCTTGCAGTCGTCCCCCTGCTAGGCGGAGGGAGTTTATGTGCTTTCTAGACGCTAACTAGTTGGAATGAAATGAAGTGAGTTTTGGAACGAAATCTCGATTACACTTAAATACTAAAATTGATTTTAGGAAGATGCATTATGGGTATGTTTGATTCACTCCTGATTAAAATAAACGACAAATCAATTGAATTGCAGACTAAGCATTTTGACTGTGTTCTTAATAACTACTCGTTAGGCGATGTGGTTAGTGGTGCATCTGCGGGGCTTTCCATTTTCTTTGATAAAGTTTATCTGGATGCCGAGGGCAAAATGATTTATGTCGATAGTGATGAGGTGCTTGAGAGATATACGGTGTTCGTCATTTTGGTTAATGGTGTATTTACAGAATTTGTCGTTGAAAATAATGATTGGCAATATGAAGCCATAGAAGGTCGTATTGATGAGCTTCGAAAAGTATGGAGTGATACTGCTCTTGTTATGTCTCGGTGGTTGGATTCCATTATTAACAAGCAGTTAAAAATTCAGTCTTTGAATAGTAAAATACAGGGCGTAAAATCAGTGATTCATCTTGCCAGAAAACTGGAGAATGGTGAAGAAATTTCAAAATGGGAGTCTATCCCCCACTCTGAAACGATCAAGCAGTTAGAGCAAGGTGACCCTGCAGTTGATGTGATTGAAGCTATGCTTGATTGGGAAACCCGTGGAGTTAGTGGTTTCTTATCGGATCATTTGGTTGTTGATTATTCTTTGAAAAATTATCAGCTATAAGAGCTTTCTAATTCTAGAATTCGAGCCAATGATTTCTTATTAGTTTATTCAATTCTCATCAAACTTACCTGATTACCCGTATGTCTAAGCTAAAATGTGACTTGTTGCATAATAATCGACACTAACAGAGAAGATTGTGCATAGAAGGAGGGACAACGTGTCTCATCTTGTTGCGTACGCTAACGCTTTACACAACCTACTATTTTTGTTGGAGTCTTAATGATTTTCTTGTGTTTGTGTAAGTATAGCTTAGACACGTGGTAACCAGATCGAACTATGTTGAAGGGGCATGTTTGATGCGGTTAAGTCGTTCCAGTGCTATTGTTTTCAAGTCATCATCAATCATGGTGGCTATGATTCGTGAATGAATCAAATCAATATCGACGATTTCAGCTTCTATTGCGACCGATACATAATCAATATCCTTCTCTCTTCCTGCAAAAAGCTTGCTCGCCATCAGATCATGTGGCTCTAAACACAGACCAACGACATTGTTGGTGTTTTCGTTATGTATTTTGACTAGACGACTTTCCCATTCTTGAGGGAGGATTGCTGTAGTTTTGTCTACACCATCCGCATAGTAGCCAAATGTTTCATCAAAAGGTGAGAGCTCACCGAGAACTCCATCAATTAAATCTGCATATTCAGGATGTTGAACTGGGATTAAGTCAGCTTCCCTGGAGAGTAAGAGTGCACTCGGAGCCTGTGGATGTGCCCCCAGTATTGATTGACTGCCAATAACAATAATCTCATTACTTTCTGTAATTGCTCCAGCTGCTCTGATTAGATGTTCAATCTCGTGACGTTTCATATTCTTTTTTAAACCTTCGCAAAATTTCCCACCGTTCACGATGCGGGATGCACCCTGCGAAAGGAGAATTCGAACGAGCTAATACAGCACTCTCATCAGAGGAATTTAGAACCGCAATAATTTCATTTACCGGCAAATTTAGCCTTTCTTCCCAATCTAAATAAGCTTTCCAGTCACCATTTTTCTTTCGATAGTTCTTAAGGTTCGCTCTAGCGATCTGTATTATTTCCTGCGGATTGTCTTTTAATCCTTGAATAATATACTGATGAAGATGATATATACGTTGCTCTATGAGAGTCTGTCTGTTCATATTTAATATATTAGTGTTAAATCTTTCATAAAACAATTAATAGTCGTTTAAGGAATCTCTGATTAAGTCCTTTTGTTGGAGGTGAGAGCCCTCAGAGACTGTTGCAAAGTATTGTATTTTAGCCTCCCTCTTTATGAAAGAGGATTGAGGAGGATTTAAAGCGCTATGTAATATATTGATATTATAAATAATTATTATATAGATTTTCCTGATTACTCACTTATCCAAGTCTGGCATTAAATTCATCTTAATAACAACAGGTTATGTTTTTTAAGATTGCAAATATTGTGCCAGATTTCAATACCCTTCGACAAGCTCAGGGTACTGCTACAGTAGCGCCCTGAGCTTGTCGAAGGGTCGGAAAATGGGCACTTACATTTAGATGTAAGCTTAGACATGTGGATAATCAGGTAGATTTTTATCTCCCAGCCCCTCTTCAAACTTTTGTGCCTTGCCATTTTCTAGTCCACCCAAGAGTCTTGGATCAAGCACTTTTTATAGCGCAGTCAGATCAACATCAAGTAGATATTTCAAACTTTCAAGAGAATCAGAAAAGTGTTTTATTCTCAGTTCCATTGAATGGCATCTCTTTTGACTTGTTTACCAAATTCTCCCTTGAGGTCACTGGGAAGAACAAAGTTGGCAGGAAAGGGGACGAAGGATTCTTCAAGTTGGTCTTGTATAGCTGCCAAGACTTCAGGTTTGACTTCGCTATCTATCCAGATGTCAAAATCTGATGCTCTTCCTGAATCTTTTCGTGCGCGAGAACCGAACAGATATATCTTAGTTTCAGGCAAAAATTGCTGCAAAAGTTCTTTGATATAGGATGCAGAGTCACTTACTAAGTTCTTGTAGCTGTATGGGTTCTTTTTTTCTTGAATGTTCATAAACCTGATCTGCTTTTACTCAAGGACTGGAGTTCATAAGAAGCGATAAAACTTCATTATAGTTTACAACCTTTATGGATAATGACCACCTGAGATATTATCTTATTATAGCATCATCATTTATCTATTTTTCAATTAGAGAATGTAAGAATCGTATTTAAAAATAACATCAGGTGTCCCTACGCGAACGCTGAAAGATTATCTTCTGCCATTGCTCTGGCCCGGTTTTATGCACCGAGACTCCCTGGCTATCCACAGCAACAGTAACGGGCATGTCTTTTACTTCGAATTCATAAATGGCTTCCATGCCTAACTCTGCAAAGGCTATAACCTCTGCGCCGACAATAGCTTTGGAGACTAGATAAGCAGAGCCGCCAACTGCCATGAGATAGACAGATTGATGTTCTTTGATGCTTTGGATGGCAATGTCTCCACGCTCGGCTTTTCCTATCATGCCAAATAGACCGGTTTGTTCTAGTATTTGATCAGTAAATTTATCCATACGGGTTGCTGTTGTGGGGCCTGCTGGGCCGACTACTTCTTCGCGCACAGGGTCGACTGGGCCTACGTAGTAGATAAAGCGGCCTTTGAGGTCAACGGGTAGTTCTTCGCCTTTGTCTAGTAAGCTAATGATGCGTTTATGTGCAGCGTCACGACCTGTTAGTATTTTTCCAGAGAGCAGTAACACTTCACCCGCTTTCCAGCTTTTTATTTCTTCTTTTTTGATATTGTCCAGATTGACATGACGGGCGTGTTGATCAGGTGTGTAGACTAAATCTGGCCAGACTGATAAATCTGGAGGTGTTTGCAATGTAGCACCTGTTCCGTCAAGGGTGAAATGCGTGTGTCTGGTTGCAGCACAGTTAGGAATAATACAGATAGGTAGTGAAGCCGCATGTGTAGGGTAGTCTTTGATTTTTATATCCAACACGGTGGTTAAACCTCCAAGCCCTTGCGCACCTATACCTAGCTGGTTGACTTTATCCATGATTTCTAAGCGTAGTTCTTCGAGTCTGTTTTTTGCACCGCGTTGGCGCAACTCATGGATGTCTATGGACTCCATTAGGGATTCTTTGGCTAGTACCGCCGCTTTTTCTGCCGTTCCTCCAATGCCGATTCCTAGCATACCCGGTGGACACCACCCTGCCCCCATTGTAGGTACTGTTTTTAATACCCAGTCTACAATGCTATCGCTGGGGTTGAGCATAGCCATTTTTGCTTTGTTTTCTGAGCCTCCGCCTTTGGCTGCTATTTCCACTTCTACTTTCTTGCCGGGTACTACTGACATATGGATTACAGCTGGGGTATTGTCTCCGGTGTTGCTACGCTTGCCTGCCGGATCGTCCACGATAGAAGCACGTAGTACATTATCAGGGTCAAGATAAGCACGTCTTACGCCTTCGTTTATCATTTCTTCGACGCTTAATTCACTATCCCAGTTTACCTCCATGCCGATTTTTATGAAGACGGTGACGATACCGGTGTCTTGGCAGATAGGGCGTTTGCCTTCTGCACACATACGAGAGTTAACCAGTATTTGCAGGATCGCGTCTTTAGCAGCGGGGGATTCTTCCTGCTTCCAGGCTTCGTGCATGGCTTCGATAAAATCTACCGGATGGTAGTAAGATATGAATTGCAATGCATCGGTTATGCTGTCAATTAAGTGGTCTTGTTTTATGACTGACATGGTTATTCTCCTTTACAAAAGGAATATTACTTATTTGCCGTAACATCATAAAGACTGCCTGAAACATACTTATGCAGAATACTTGCTACTAATGTTTGATAGGGCATACCTTCTACCATAGCTCTTCTCTGAATAGCCGAAAGATCTCTACTTGATATTCTTATATTGATTCTTTTATCTTTCTTAAACGTTTGAGCGGCTACTTGTTCAATAAACTCTTTTCGCGAAGATGGCATATCTGATTGAAACTCACCTGCTTCAAAGTCATCCAGTAATGCTTGTTCTTCTTTATCTAAATCTAATTTAATTTTTTTCATCTGTTACCTCCAAGATATCGCTTGGTGCTTTTCTGCTTGGTATGATTGTTTTTAGGAATATCTCTTCATCATTTCCCACATAAGGTACTAAATATACATATTCAAATATATCATCGCTGTGTACCTATTGTCTTCGTGTTTATAAAATCAAAATAAACTCTCCAGGACAAGCTCTTCTGTTCAATTTTAAAATGATCGCTTTTTTAAGGAAGTGAGCCTTCAGGCTCGCCTAAAACTTGATAACAGCCACTCTGGCGAGCTTGAAGGCTCACTTCCATACAACAATAAAACGCCATGAGATTAAAAACCTAGATAGCCCTCAGGGTTGTTTTTTGCTATAAATCACTAATGTCATTTCCCAAAATCATTGTTTCTTGTGTCTTTTTTGGCTCATGTTTATTAGCTACTCATACGCTTTGGGCTGAAACGAGCGGCTCACTAAAAACAGACCCTTCTCCTTATATTCGCGATCATGCAGATGATCCTATTCACTGGCATGTTATTTCCCAAAAGGTTCTTCAAGAAGCCCAACAAAGTAATCGTCCTGTTTTGATTTCCAGTGGGTATCATGCTTGCTACTGGTGTTATCGGATGAAGATCGACACATTTAGTAACAAACAACTGGCGAGTATTATCAATGATTCTTTTGTACCTGTGCTTATTGATAGGGAAGTCAACCCATTCATTGATCAACAATTACAAGCTTTTATGGAAGAGCAACGTGGTTTTGGCGGTTGGCCTTTGACGGTTATATTAACCCCTCAAGGCAATCCTGTAGCTGGATTTACTTATCTTGGGGCTGAATCATTTAGCCAAGTGCTGAACCAATTTTCAGATGAATGGAAAACCGATTCTGCAAAAATAAAGCAACTTGCCGAAACTGCAACAGAAGCTCGGACTAAAAAAGCACTGCAACAGGATCAATTGCTTGAACACGTTGATTACCAAAAACTCCTACTGAATTTTTTGCGTCAGATCAGTGGTGCAGCTGATGACCTGCATGGCGGATTTGGCGATAAAGAGAAATTCCCTCATGTGCCACAATTAAATGCCTTACTGGATATTTATTCTCTGAATCCGGATCCTTCGTTAAGAAAATTTCTACAATTGACACTAGATAGCTTGTTAGCGGGAGCTTTGCATGATCAATTAGCTGGTGGTTTTTTTCGTTATGCGGGTAATAGGGATTGGAGCAGTCCTCATTATGAACAAATGCTCTATACCCAGGCATTGATGGGAAAATTGCTTATTCGTGCAGGGCAGACTTTTAAAAAACCTGAATATGTTTTGGCCGGTAAAGAAACACTTACTGACATGGTCAAACGCTTTAAGAATGAAAAGGGATTGTATGTCTCTGCTCTTTCCGCTGTCAGCGTTCCTGATAATGATGATAGACACCTTGATAATAATGGAGATGAAGCAGGTGGCTATTATTTATGGACTAAGACTGAGTTGGACGAGCTTTTAGGGAAGCATTGGCAGCAAAAGAGTATTCATAACTTATTGACGGATGATAACGAAAAAATACTACCTAAACCAATAGGCCATGATCACAAAAGCATTAAAGCCCTTCTGCTCAAAACACGCGAAAAGCGACTGCAATCGTATGATGATAAAAAGTTGCTTGCCTGGCATGGCTTGGTTCTTTCTGGTTTGGCTTATGGAGCGCAGTTGTCGCCAGAATTAGCGGATGCAGGGAAGGCATTGGCTAGTAAATTGATGTTATTGGTGGAACAACAAAAACTGCAAGACCTAATGGATATCAATACGACTAACCGTAAAAAGGTTAGCTTAAATAGCCTTGTTTATGTCGCACAAGGTTTGGTTGATTGGTGGCAAGTCAGTGGTGACACTCAAGCACTAGAAGATGCACAGAAGTTATTATTGATAGCCCGTCAGCAATTTTATAAAAATGATCGCTGGGCGCAAAACAATCAATATGGACTATTACCTTCACCTCCGACGCATGCCATTGCCGATAGTCAGCTACCCTCACCTACTGCCATCTGGTTGTCTTTGGCATGGGCAATTACTGATTTAAATAAGCCTTCGAGCCAGTCAGAGTTAGGAAAAAAAGCGAACCAAACTGGCGAACGTCTTCCACAATCCATACAAAAAAATGCTTTTTTTCATGCTACTTTGATTTCCACGGTCATTGCACGGCAATGGCGTCTGCGCAATAATCAACGTAATAAGCTACCTCTCAACAATCAAGACCAACAATAAGGAAATAATATGCGACGTGATGCCCACTACCCCTTTTATGGCTGGCTACTGATCGTGGGTGTGATTGTTTTTGGTGCTTATTTGCTCTGGAGTTTTAAGCTCTTTGAGCATTTGATTCATAAGGATTCCACTTATTTGTCTGCGTTTATTTTGCTGCTCTTTATTGCAGTCACGGCATATTTGGGGCTGGCTGCCTGGCAGTTATCAAAGCAACGGCTGTACACACAACAGCTTATTAACTCAAACGATTCGAGCATTGCAGACCGCATAGACAGTAATCAACATGCCGTAAGCTGGGCGCAGGAACATTTGCATTTACTCAACTGGAGCAGAGAACATACCACTCATGAAAGCGAGCCGTTATTAGCACGATTGGTGGAACAGGTTCATCAAGGACATACGTCGGGCTGGTTTCTTTCTGATATTTTGATGCGCCTTGGTTTGATCGGAACGGTTATTGGATTTGTGTTGATGCTGAGTTCCGTCTACGAGCTAAAAGAAAGTGACATTGATGCACTTCAACATCTGTTGGCAACCATGGGTGGTGGTATGCAAGTCGCGTTATATACCACGTTAACGGGGCTTGGCACTGCGTTGTTAGTGGGTATTCAGTGCCAGTGGCTGGATCGTTGTGCTGATAGCCTGATTAGCCAGATCATTAAATTAGGTGTTTTAGAAGTAAAAGGTTCATAACCCTATGGCAAGCCTGTTTAAAAGAACGCGTAATACGCCCACAGTCGATCCTTTTATTGATCTGCTGTTTAATACTCTAATGGGCTTCAGCTTTTTATTCTTGATCAGTTTACTATTTATTAATCCTAAAGCAGACCGTGCCAGCGTAGAAAAACAAGCAGAATATATTATCTCGGCTACGTGGCCACAAAACCTTGCGGATGACATTGATCTTTGGATGCGCGCGCCTACGGGGCATACGGTGTCTTATGTGGCTAAAGAAGCCGGTTGGTTACATCTGGAACGAGATGATCGGGGTGAGCTGAATGACACGTTGATTATTGATGGAAAAAAGGAAGTGCATCCGATTAATCAAGAAATTATTACTATCCGCAATCGTCATGCGGGAGAATATATTGTCAATCTTTATTACTATACCCAACATTCTACCCGCCCTGTTTCGGTTGACCTCAGAGTAGATCGAATCAACCCAAAGTACGAAACAGTGTTCAGGGAGACGATTACAATGGATCAGCAGGATCAAGAAATAACTGCTGTGCGCTTTACCGTCGATGAAGATGGAAGTGTGCATAACATCAACAAACTACCTGCTACATTAACCCCTTATGGCCTTGATCATATGCCAGCGGTGATACCCGAATGGTAATTTCATGACCCTTCCTTCCACTCTTTATCCCATATTGATTAGCATCAGTTACGTGTTGCCCGTGGCACTGATTATCTGGTTGTGGTTTGGTCAGCATCTGCAAATAAAAAAGAGGGTTATGAGCAAACTGGTATTGACCTTGCTTTTACCCCTGCTGTATTTTCTGCATTGGACTGGTCTACAACACAGCAAAGGCTGGCCTTCTGATCAAACCTTACCTGCACGTTTTGAACTCATCAGTGCGGACATTCTGGAACCCAACCCCCTGAAAGAAGTAAAGGGAAGCATCCACTTGTGGGTTAGACCCAAAGATAACCAACCTCCACGCGCCTACATTTTGTCTTATAGCCGAGGTTTGCATAAAAAACTGTCTGAAACTAAACAACGAATGGCGGCGGGGCGCACCCAGATAGGACTGCTGTATGATGAATCATCCGGAGGCAGTGGCGCTAGTGTTGGTAGCGGTCAGAAGCTTGATTTTCAGGATATGCCGCAGAAACGACTACCTCCCAAAATATAATTCTTAACCTAATTATAACTTTTAACTATGAGAGCCCATCAAGATGAAAAAAAACATCCCTTTTTTGACACTATTGATCAGCAGTTTATTACTAACACCACTAACCACTGCAGAAGATACTGCTAACGCTGAAAGCAAACCCACCAAACAGACCATGATCACTCATGACGTGTTAGACGTTGAAGTCAAACATGAAGGTAAGCTCATCAAGATCATGCGTGTTCAGGATAAACAAAACGAAATCGTACCCTTCTATCGCAAAACCACACGAGGCACGATTCAGGCTATGTATCCGTTTGAACCACATAAGGTCGATACAATCGGTGAACGTGAGATAATTGACTATGTTAAAAAAATGTCGGAAGGCGACGAATCCATCATTATCATTGATTCACGCACACCAGCCTGGGTTGAACGTAGTGGCATGATTCCAGGTGCAGTCAATATTCCCTTTACTCAATTCAAGGAAACAGCCAGCACGCTTGAAATAATGGAAGATCAATTCGAAGTCATCACCGGCGAAACATTTGATTTCAGCAATGCAAAGACGTTGGTCATGTACTGCAACGGGGCTTGGTGTGGGCAATCACCTACTGCGATTAGAAAACTATTAGCGATGGGATATCCTGCTGCAAAGATTAAATACTATCGCGGTGGCATGCAGAGTTGGGCTTCACTTGGATTGACGGTTGTTGAATAATAAAAGCTCAAGTATAGCCAAAAGTTTAATATTTAAGCTACACTCTAAGGAGTGCATTATTTTATGCCTCTTTCGTAAATTTTTTATTGACACTTGTTAGACTTTTTTTTATACAAAATATATACTGCGCACTAAATTAGTTTTTCTATTCAATCAACCCCATAGCAATTTAGTTTCTGTCGCCACGACCAAACCCAACTAATAGATTCTATTCAACAAGCTGATTAAATAAAGAAACAGGGCATTATAAATAGGATTGTCACCCCATGAATGGTTCACGAAACAGCCAGATTATCGCAATAGAAGATCATCAACAAACAATAACCCCCCATAACCGTCCCCCACATGATGGTATGACGATTAAAAATATGGGTTATGGAGATGCACCACAGCAAGATGAAGATGAAATAAATATTGCGGATTTACTCCAAGTCATATCACGCCATAAGAAACTTATTTTCTTTATCACAGCGGCTATCACTTTAATCACATTACTCTATACATTATCAATAACCCCTATCTATAGAGCAACAACCACTATAAAAATCGACACCGAAGCAGATAAACTTGCTCATTATGATGATGCCTTTGCTGAAAAAAATATTGATAGACGAACTTTTCAACAAACCCAATTTGATCTCATCAAAAGCCATACGCTAGCCAAACGTGTTATTGAGAAGCTGGATTTGGAAGAAAAATTTAAAGAACAAGCCAACATTAAGCCTTTTTACTATAGTGCCGTTAAAAGTATCAAAAGTGCCGTTTCAAAAGTTACAGATCCAATTATGGGGTCTGTTTCTACTATCGTTTCCAACGAAAATGACCAAATCATCAAAAAGAATCTAGGTAAGAGACCTATTGAAATACAGTTCATTAATAACTTAACCATCAGTCCTTCCAAGCTTTCTAATGTCGTGAAAATTCATTTTGATTCGTTTGATCCTCAACTTGCTGCGAGTGCAGCCAATACTATTGTTGATCAATTTATTGAAATGAACCTGGAAGGCATGTCTGAGTCTAGTTCCTATGCAAAACAATATCTAACCGAACAACTTGCATTAACCAAGAGTAAACTTGAAGCTTCTGAGACTCATTTGGTTAAATATGCAAAAGAAAAACAAATCATCAAAACTGACACCAAAAACTCTTTGGTTGCTAATGCTTTAGATGTACTAAATGTGGCTTATACTGAGGCTCAGAAAGAACTCATTGATGCTGAAAGTGAATTCCGTCAACGCAATAAAGTCTCCGGCGACATACGCATGTTGGACAATTCAGTCATCCAGAGTCTGAAGACTCGTCGCAGCTCACTTGAAAGCAAATACAAACAACAGCTACATACTTATAAACCTGCTTTTCCAGCAATGATTGAACTTAAAAAGCAGATTAATGAAACTCAACGTCAAATCAAAATTGAGTTGAATAACATCAAACGTAAATCACAAGATGATTTGCAGTCACGTTTCTATGCAGCTAGAGAAAAAGAACTCATGCTGGGGAAAAAACTTGATCTAAAGAAAGCTGAACTATTGGCACAACGGGATAAAAGCATCGGTTATGGAACACTACAGCGTGAAGTTGAAACTAACCGCCAGCTATACGACAATCTTCTACAACGCATGAAAGAAGTAGGCATTGCCGGAGGTGTTGTCAGCAACAATATTTCTGTCGTTGACCCTGCCTTTGTTCCTTATAGAAAGCACACACCAAATACAACTCGCAATGTCCTGATAGGATCATTATTGGGCTTAATGTTGGGGCTGGGTGTTGTATTTCTCCGTGAACGTTTAGATGATCGCATTCGAACAGTCGAACAATTAGAAAGTTTGTCTGACTTACCTGTTTTAGGTATTTTTCCGTTCATCAAGAAAAAGGACAGACCCAATTCAGCGGTTATCCTGGAAAACCGACATTCTGTGGAAGCCGAGGCTTTCCGCTCTCTCATCACTAACCTTGGTTATGTCAACTCTGATGGTTTACCCAAAATTTTGCACGTTACCAGTGCAGCACCCTCTGAAGGAAAATCGAATACCGCCATTAATGCTGCGATGATCATCGCAGAAAACAATAACTCGGTTTTGTTAGTGGATGCCGACTTACGTAAGCCTAAAGTGGACAAGTACTTAAAAACCACTCATAAACATGGATTAACGGATTATTTAGTGGGTAATGAGGACATATACGACATCATCATTCCTACTAATATCGAACGTCTTGATTTAGTGACCGCTGGAGCCTCTGCCCCAAGCCCTTCACAATTACTCTCAGATGACAGGATGCTGGAATTGCTGGAATATGCCGCCAGTAAATATGATCACATAATTATTGATTCACCTCCTGTCTTAGGGCTTGCCGATGCTTTGATCCTTGCCAACCGATCTAACGCCACACTTTTTGTTGTCGCTAGTAATGAAACTAAAAAAGCACATATTGCTGATGCCATCAAACGTTTACATCTCGGTTATGCGAATATCATTGGGTTCGTATTGACCAAGGCCAAGTCTTCCAAGAAGGACTATTATAGTTACGATAATTATTATGGCTACAACAATAATGATGCTGTCAAACTTGTTTTTAATAGTGATAAAGCTGATTAGTTAATACCTTTCGAAGCAAACCCTCTGCGTCACCTCCATACCCATGAGTGTCTATATTTGGAGTGAGCCTTTAGGACTGTGCAAGTATTCCTTTGTAGGGTGTGCCGACGAAGGAGGCGCACCATGAATCAATAACTTACGGTGCGCCTCGTACCTCGGCACGCCCTACAAATGAGATTTTTCTTAATACTTGCACAGTCTCTTCAGGGCTGCTCCGCCTAGATGCTTGATAACAGACATTCTGGCGAGCCTGAAGGCTCACTTCCAATCGGTATAAAACATCCTTGGATAATAGCGAGGATGTTTTATTATCCTTTTAACGCTCCAAGAAACTCACCCAGAATTCTTGCTTCTTCATTCATCATAATATGTGTCTATTTCATACCGTTAATCCTACTATGATATAAGATTATTCTTATTATAGATGATTTGATCTATTCATCTGGAAAGCGCAGTTGGACAGGAAGTTTATACCCATGAGGTCAACTATTGGAAGCAAGTCATATTAATACCGTTGTAGATGAATCCACTCTCCCATCATCTGGTCAGCCTTTGCTAAGTCAGTATTATTCTGATATTGCGAATGGTGAATTATCTGTAGACCCTTATCAAAAAGAAGTCATCATGGAGCTACAGATTGTTTATGACAACTTGATAAAACTCAGCGCATCTGAGGATCAAAGCTATTTTGAAAAACTATTTTCTTGGCATCTGCATAAGGCATCTCCTGAATTAAATCAGGGTCTTTATATTTGGGGTGGTGTCGGAAGAGGCAAAACATTTCTGGTTAATTATTTTTTCAAACACCTCCCTATTAAAAAGAAATTGCGTCTACATTTTTATCGTTTTATGCAATTGGTTCATGAAGAACTTGATGATCTTGATGACGTATCCGATCCCTTACAAGTAGTTGCTAAGAGGCTCGCTGAAAAAGCTCATGTTTTGTATCTGGATGAAATGCTGGTCAATGACATCACCGATGCCATGTTGCTTAGCAGGCTTTTCGAACACCTGTTTAATTTAGGCGTAGTGTTAATCACTACCTCTAACCTTCCTCCTGATGAGCTTTATAAAGATGGCTTGCAAAGAGAACGGTTTTTGCCAGCAATAGCACTGTTAGAAAACCATACCAAGATCATTAAGATGGGAGGTGAAATTGATTATCGTCTTAAAATCCTAGAGGAAAATGGGGTTTACCATATAACTAGTGACGAAGATAAAAACAATATAGGGTTAGCCGAAGCAGTATCCGAGCAACTTTTAGATCATTATTTTAGTCAATTATCGGGAGTTGAGTTACATAACGACAGAACGGATATCATCATTAATAAACGACGTATACCGGTTAAAAAATGGGCGGATGGCATTGTTTGGTTTGATTTTAATGATTTATGTAATACACCGCGTTCAGCTATAGACTATATTCAAATAGCCATGTTTTTTAAAACGGTATTGATATCAAATATCCCAACAATGGACAGCTCTATGGATGATGCAGCCCGTCGTTTTGTCATTATGATTGATGCGTTCTATGATTATCGCGTCAAGCTGGTGATATCTGCCGCGGCAGAACCAGAATATCTCTATACATCCAGCAAACTGGCCTTTGAATTTAAGCGCACAGCTAGTCGGCTTCGAGAAATGCAATCGACTGATTATCTTGCAAAGCATCATTCATTAATCAGAGATACACATGATTACAGGTATCCACAGTGACAACTTCGAATAACGATCATAAATCAGCAACTAGGAATCTAAGCCCAATGGATTCTGCTCAGTTAAAGGTATTAGAAAAGCTTAAAATCTGGTGAAATTGCTAATTACATTCCCGCGTTTCCTTCGTCAACGCAGACTACATCAGTTACGTGAAATTTAGCTACAAATCATCCCGCTTATCTCTAAACCACTCCAGCAAACCTTCTGTAGAGCTGTCATGCTGGAACAGTGTTTTGCCGGATTCCAACTCTTCCAGTATGTTTGATGCTAGTTTCTTGCCTAACTCAACACCCCACTGGTCATAAGAGTTCAGATTCCAGATAGCGCCTTGTACAAAGATTTTATGTTCATACATCGCTAACAACGAACCCAATGCGCGTGGTGTTAATTCATCCAGTACGATTGAGTTACTCGGTTGATTGCCGACAAAAGTCATATGAGGCAGGTGTCTTTCAATCTCATCCAGCTCCACTCCCGCATTGCGTAGTTGCAATCGTGTTTCATTCATATCACGGCCGCGCATCAGTGCTTCTGTCTGAGCTATAAAATTCGCCGCCAAGATATTACAATGTTCTTTTAAACAAGAATGAGAGCGTACTGAAGCAATAAAGTCAGTCGGAATAAGCCGTGTACCTTGATGCAACAATTGATAAAACGCATGCTGTCCGTTAATCCCTTCTGTACCCCAGATAATTTTTCCGGTCGAATACGTTGTCTGCCTACCATCACGATCTACCGATTTTCCGTTACTTTCCATATCCGCTTGCTCAAGATAGGCAGGCAACAAACGCAAATAGTGGTCATAAGGCAGAATGGCACTGGACTCAGCACCAAAGAAATTACCATACCAAATGCCTATCATGGCAAGAATGATAGGAATATTACTTTCCATGGGTTCATTTTGAAAATGCTTATCCATTGCCTCAGCACCTTCAAGCAATTCAATAAACCGATCCATGCCCACATAAAGCGCAATAGATAGCCCAATGGCAGACCATAAGGAATAACGACCACCCACCCAATCCCAAAATTTAAACATATGGGTAGTGTCTATACCAAAGGCTGTCACTGCCTCGCTATTGGTGGAAATCGCAACAAAGTGTCTGGCTATATCTTGTTCATTAATAGCAGGATCAGCCAAGAACCATTTCCTTGCTGTATTTGCATTAGTAATGGTTTCCTGCGTAGTAAATGTTTTAGAAGCGATAATAAAGAGGGTAGTTTCAGCATTAAGCTGTATTAAGCGATTTTCTATCTGGGTACCATCAACATTAGAAACAAAATGTACTTTGAGTCTATCTGCATACGGGGTTAAAGCACGACACACCATATTAGGTCCTAAATCTGAACCTCCTATACCAATATTGACTATATCGGTAATGGTTTTTCCTGAATAACCCTTCCATTCACCAGAGCGTACTTTTTCCGTGAAAACACGCATTTTATCCAGTTCATGTAATATACCGGGCATTACATCTTCACCATCAACCATAACAGGATGACCTGAACGGTTCCGCAAGGCCGTATGTAAAACAGCACGGCCTTCGGTATTATTTATTTTTTCGCCCCGAAACATTGCATCCCGGAATTCTCGAACTTTTTGCTTTCGAGCCAAATAAATAAGGTGATCCAGTGTATCTTCTGTAATGATATTCTTGGAATAGTCCAGCAACATACTCTCAAAATTAAGTGAGAATTGCTCAAAGCGCTTTGGATTGTTTGCGAACAGACTCACCATTTTTACGCTTTGCATATCATTGTGATGTACGACTAAGCGTTGCCAGGCAGGAGTATGTATGAGGGAAGATTTTGCATTAGCAATTAAGCCTAATGAACGCATAATGTCACCGTTTTATATTTAAGACAGGTCTTCTATTATTTGTTAGTGTCCTTGTACTCCCTTCATCTGGCCTTCAATACTAGGACATTCAGTACGAATAACAGGATTATACATGGCTCAATACATTTACACTATGAACGGTGTCAGAAAAGTTGTACCGCCTAATGTTGTACCGCTAACAAAGAAGTAGTTTTGCAAAGTAAAAACCATCACTGTATTTGTGTCCGCAACTTCGAAAAGAATTATTTGTTATTATAAGTATGTTAGTATATTCTAATGTTATTTAATTCAACGACTATATCAGGAGTCTAACATGGCATTATGGACATTATTCGTATGGCTAGGCGTAGGTGCACTAGCTGGTTTTCTAGCTCGAAAAATTCTTGGCGGAACTTCACCTTTTGGAAGAGTAGGGGATATTATTCTAGGACTAGCAGGGGGTATTCTAGGGGGTTACATCCTGGCTTTAACGGGTCTGGGGAATACTGTTGGCGGGCTTATTGGAACTATTATCGCGGCAGCCGTCGGCGCTATTGTTTTAGCTTGGTCTACACGTTTCCTAAAGAAGCAATAGGAGTTAATTATGTCCCAAAAATCACAGCAACCCAAAGAGGAAAAGAGCTTTTTTGAGCGTCTGGGTGAAATTCTCAATCAACCCTTACCGGGTACCGAAATAGAAACACCTGAGAACCCAGTATCTTCAGGTTCTAATAAAGACTCTGATGATATTTCTCTATTAGAACGTGTAAAAGAAATCCTTAACACTCCTTTACCCGGATCAGAAGGTGCCGATGAAACTAGCACTACTGTTATTGCTCAAGAAGAGATTTCTGAGGATGATTTTCAGGAAGACTGGTGGGAAACGGACTGGGCTGCTTTTAAAGCACATCAGGATCAAGATCGCCAGGGTTTAAATATCAAACAAAGACGTGATCAGGAAGGTTTTGCACAATATCAAGAGCAGGAGCGTGCTCAATTTGATGGCTATCAAAACCAGGAGTTTGAAGTTTTTCAACGTCAGCAACAAGCTAAATTAAACTGGATTCAAGAACAACAATTGGCTCAGGCTCAAGGTATAGAACCGTTACCTCATGGTATGGTTCCCCCGCCGCCGCCAGCTCCTCCGGTTCCTCCACAGATGCCGGTACCACCATGGGTGCGTACTGTTAAGGCATAACGAAGAATTTGCTTGCTTCTCTTTTAACAGGCTCAAGGCTATAGCAAGCTCAACTGTTATCAGAGTAGGCTGGATTTTGATACCTTTCCCTTGAGGAAACTCTGATTATGTCCAAGTCTCTTCAGCTTCGCCTAAGCTCTCGATTTCAAGCACCGTAAGCGAGCCTGAAGAGACTGTGCAAGTATTCCTTATGTAGGGTGTGCCGACGAAGGAGGCGCACCATGAATCAACAACTTATGGTGCGTCTCGTACCTCGGCACACCCTACAAATGAGATTTTTCTTAATACTTGCACAACCTCTGAAGACTCACTTCCAGAAAAACATGGCTGATCAGAGTTTCCTTAAAAGTATTAGTTCAACTACTTTTTAATAGTGGGCTAGTTGCCTTGGTTTCACTAAAAACAACCAAACCATTATGTATAGGGTTTTCGATTACCACGTGGTTTTTTGTGATTTTTGCTTTTAGTAACAATAGATTGACACGTTGTAATAAAGTTTCAGTTGTGTCTATCTCACTGTCAAAACTGACTACACCTGCACTCAGTGTAATCCGTAAGAATTCTTTTTCATCAGGTTTATTGAAGGGGGTAAACATAACCGCTTCTCTGATTCTTTCCGCGGCAATATAGGCTCCTTTTGCATCCGTTTCCGGCATGATAATCAGGACTTTATCTTCCCCTTCGTATCTAAATGCAATATCCGAGCTACGTATGCCATGGAACTCTTTTTGCTCTTTATTGACGTACTTAATACCTTGTAAAATAATGCGGCTAAAGGTCTTGAAGGCATCATCTGCTTTCTTTCGTCCATAGGTCTCATTAATCAAGTCAAAATTATCAACTTCTAACAAAATAACTGAAATATCCCGCTGATAGCGTTTTGATCTTTCAATATCATATTTCAATAAATTATTGATAACTTCTGAGTTATACAGACCCGTAGCTGGGTCTGTATAAGATAACTGAGTTAATCGGTCAATTTTGTTTTCTTGAACCCAGAAAACAGTAAGTCCCGCAATAAGCGAAGAAACCAAGATACTTAACGCTAAAAAGAGTGTGTTTGATACGGCAACACGCGCAAATACTATTGCTATAGCAATACAACAGATCAATGATAAAACCGCTTGCTTATTTTGGATAAATTTATTCATGTCTTATTCAATTATTTTACGACTAATCCCAATACTAATTTTTATATGATTAAAAAGTCAAAAAATAGCGCTGAACGGTAGTTCTTATTCTGGTAAGCCCAAAGTGTTGTTACAATGTTGTTGATCCAGTGCCGTTGAATAGCACGCTTTAAGACCTTCCCTAACAGATCTGGGAGTCCATTAGGTTTTGCTTACTAGAGAAAGAAGAAATCTGTTCTGAGGAGTTGGCCTTCAACTACTCATACGGATTACGTAAAACAATCGTATGTTCTCTATCGGGGCCTGTAGATATGATGTCAATCGGTGCTTCAGT
Source organism: Thiotrichaceae bacterium (assembly GCA_965224605.1). Taxonomy (GTDB): domain Bacteria; phylum Pseudomonadota; class Gammaproteobacteria; order Thiotrichales; family Thiotrichaceae; genus HyVt-477. The sequence continues at coordinate 393,323 of CBDCZP010000001.1, read as the reverse complement.
AACTTCTTCTAGGCGCTTTATATATTTTTTAGCATTATCAGGTAAATCATCGAAATTGGTAATACCCATTGTAGATCCACTCCAACCCGGCATTGTTTCGTAAACGGGTTTACATTCGGAGTATTTAATAGTCGATATAGGGGGCACATCAATTTCTTCGCCGTTGTATTCGTAAGCTGTACAAATGTTGATGGTTTCTAGCCCATCCAGAACATCGAGCTTGGTCAAACATATACCCGTAACACTGTTGATTTGCATAGCACGACGCAAGGAAACAGCATCATACCAACCACAACGTCGTGCACGACCAGTTGTGGCTCCATATTCATGGCCTTTTTCTGCTAGATACGCACCCGTATCATCAAATAATTCTGTTGGGAAAGGGCCTGAGCCAACACGTGTCGTATAGGCCTTGGTAATACCTACAATGTAATCCAGATAACGGGGCCCTACTCCTGTACCCGTACAAGCACCACCAGCAGATGGATTTGAGGAGGTAACATAGGGATAAGTACCATGATCAATATCCAACAATGTACCCTGAGCACCTTCGAACATCACATTATTGCCAGCTTTACGGTGGTTATGTAACTCGTTGGTCACATCACACACCATCGGGCGCATCACTTCAGCCATTTTTAAAGCTTCATCCAAGACTTCTTGATAATCGACTGGATCTGCCTTGAAGTAGTTTACTAAAGCATAGTTATGATACTCCATGACTTCTTTTAGTTTTAGTTTTAAGCGTTCTGCATCCATCATGTCGCTGACACGCAAACCACGGCGAGAAATTTTATCTTCATACGCAGGGCCGATACCGCGACCTGTTGTGCCGATGGCTTTTTTGCCACGCGCCGCTTCTCTAGCTGCATCTAAAGCGACGTGATAGGGAAGAATTAATTGACAGGCTTCTGAAATTTTAAGACGCTTTTTTACGGGTACACCTTGTTCTTCCAGCATAGCTATTTCTTCAAGCAACGCATCAGGAGCAAGAACCACACCATTACCAATCATGCAATCCACACCTTCGCGCAAAACACCCGATGGAATAAGGTGAAGCACTGTAGTTTCACCCTCAATTACCAAAGTGTGACCCGCATTGTGTCCACCCTGAAAACGCACAACAGCAGCAGCATCTTCTGTGAGCAAATCAACGATTTTTCCTTTCCCTTCGTCACCCCATTGAGTGCCAAGTACAACTACAAACTTACCCATGTGCTACTTTTCTCCTAAACTGTCTCATCTTTATCATTTGTTTTATCAAACTTTCTCAACTTTCCAGTGACCACTGCTGTTTACTATCTGTTGCTTACAACCCAGCTCTTCAGGTGTGTTTTCCTGTCCATCCTGTCCTAGTTGGCGAACAACTATCTGGCCTTGGGCGCGTAACTCTTTAACAATACGATCTAGTTCTACATCAGACACAGCGGGTGCTAGTATTTTCGTTTGCTCTGCCAGAACCACTTGCGAGAGGCTACTCAATAGCCTTAAATCAGCAGAGAAGCCTGTTGCAGGACGTGCATTACCAAAGGCTTCTCCTATACCATCATAGCGCCCACCTCGAATCACTTCTCTTTGTAGGGTCGGTAAATACAATTGAAACATAACGCCCGTATGATAGGCGTAACCACGTAGCTCGCCACAGTCTATATTGATGGTTATAGAAGGAAAGCTTTGCTCTAAGCGTTGAACCAAATTGCGTAAATAGTTAAGAATTTCTTTAACCTTTTCGCCCATCCCTGCAAATAATTCCGCCGCTTCATCCAATATGTCTATTGAACCATTAAGCTCTGGGAGTGCCTGCAAAATAGTTGCATGATTACTAGCAAAGTCTTTTTCCACTATCCATGCCGATATATCAGGAATTGATTTACGCTCCAGCATGTCTGACAGTTTCTCCTGATCGGTTTCATTTAAACCCAGCGCTGTCGATAGTTCAGAAAAAATGCCAACATGACCAAGGTCTAATATAATTTCTTCGTCCGCTGTGCAATGTTGCAGTGTTTCAATGGCCAATGATACCACTTCGAAATCACTATCTATTCCAGCGTGACCAAAAAGCTCCGCGCCAATTTGTAAAGGGGATCGCGATCCACCGTTAGCATGATTACTACGTGTACGTAACACCGGCCCCATATAACAAAGACGATTCGGATGCTCTACTCGCATTCTATGTGCGTCAATGCGCGCCACTTGTGGGGTAATATCTGCTCTTACCCCCATCATCCGCCCACTAATCTGATCAGTGAGCTTGAAGGTTTGTAAATCTAACTGTTCGCCTGTTCCTGTCGATAAAGAATCCAGAAATTCAACTAGAGGCGGCATAACTAGCTGATAGCCCCATCCTGTATAGAGGTCTATCAGTTGTCGCCGCAACGATTCCAATTGACTCGCTGAATCAGGAAGCGCCTCGGAAATTCCTTCAGGAAGTAACCAGTAATGATTATCTGACATTGATTGTATCTTAGTATTTAATTAGATTAGGCAATTTAGTGCAAGAAGAGCAACAACATACCCAGCACAATGCTGCCGATACCCACTTTACGCAAAGTATCATCGGGTAGCTCTAGCATCTTTTGATAAGTTTTCTTAAGGCTATCTGGGCTAACAAAAGGAAGTATCCCTTCAATAATCATAACCAATGCAAGCGCATTTAAGAGATCATCCCAATTGACGCTCACTTTTTCTACTTCCCTTTACTCTTAAAGAATTTGAAAAATTCAGAGCTAGGTTCAAGCACCATCACATCACCCGGCTTACCGAGTGAATTCTTATAAGCATTTAAGCTTCGGTAGAATGAATAAAATTCAGCGTCTTGCTTATAGGCATCCGCATAAATTGCAGCAGCTTTAGCATCACCTTCACCGCGAAGTATCTCAGCTTGTTTGTAGGAGTTTGCTACAATGATAGTGGCTTTTCTATCAGCAGCAGCTTTTAGCTTCTCTGCTTCTTCATCACCCCGAGAACGATGGCCCTGAGCTTCGCGTTCACGTTCTGATCGCATACGTTTAAATACTGAATCACTAATAGTATTAGAAAAGTCGATCTGACTCACGCGAACATCAACTACTTCTATTCCTAGCGCTTTAACATCGTCGATTGATTTATCTTGCAGTGCTTGCATGATAGCACCACGTTGACCCGATACCGCTTCTTGAATAGTACGCTTACCAAATTCACCCCGTAAGCCTGCCGTCATAATACTTTCTAAACGACTCACCCCAGTATCAAAATTACCACTAGTTGCACGATAAAAAGCACCCACATCCTTTATTCGCCATTCAACAAAATAGTCAACAAGCAAACGCTTTTTCTCGCCGGTCAAAAAAGACTGTTTGTCGACCTGTAGAGGTATCATTTGTGCGGGGAAATATTGCACACTATTAATGAAATTAGTAGGCCATTTGAAATGAAGACCTGGCTGAATATTGGTCTCCACTATTTCCTTGAACTTAAATTTAATAGCCTTTTGACGCTCATCAACTGTATATACTGATGTAAATAATAGAAATAAGGCTAAGCCGATAATAATAAGCAACCCTTGAGAAATTTTCATTATCTTCCTCCTCTTGTCGAGCTACGATTGCTGCTACGTGATTGCTTGGCTTGTGCTTCTTTTTTCAAACGATCAATCATTTCACCGCTAATAGGGGGTGGAACTGAAGACATTGAACTGGTTGAATTTGTATCACCTGTAATGGGTAGATAAAACATATTATTTGATGATGAAGTATCCATCATGATTTTCTTACTACCTGCCATTACTTGTTCCATTGTGTCCAGATAGAGTCTTTCACGAGTGACTTCTGGCGCTTTATTGTATTCCTTGGCTAAACTAACGAAACGTGAGGCATCACCTTCAGCCTTAGCAATAACCTGTTCTTTATAGGCATTCGCTTCTTCCAATGCTCTTGCTGCTTTACCACGCGCATCAGGAACAACTTTGTTGGCATAAATCTCGCCTCGGTTCTTTGAACGTTCAAAATCAACCTTTGCTCTGTTCGCATCATCAAAAGCATCCTTAACTTCTTCTGGGGCAATGGCATCTTTAAGGTTTATTTTGGTAATCCTTAAACCCATATTGTATTCATCAAGAATATTTTGCATCAATTCGTGTGTATCGATTTCAATCTGTTCGCGGCCTGTCTGAATAATAAAGTCCATGTCATTTCTACCAACCACTTCGCGTACAGCTGAACGCATCACCTGATATAAAACCCCTCGCTGTTGATTAGGCTCATAATCGGCGTTCATTACGTTAAACAGATAATTCTTAGGGTCGGTCACTAAATACTGCACTTCGATCCTTAGATCAACAATGTTTTCATCTTTTGTCAGCATAGTGCTGTGATCGTCTGCAGACCGGTTTCGATCTATATCAACCACTTCAACTTTATCAATGGGTTTAGGAATCCAATGCAAACCTGGATTAGTGATTTCTTTAAATTGACCAAAGTGTAGGACAACGCCACGTTGACCCGCATCAATAGTATAAATACCAGAGAAAAGCCACAGCGCGATTGCCAAAATAGGTAAGAGCCATAGAAACTTGCCTCCGCCACCATCGGATACCGATGCAAAGAGTTCAGTCACTTTATCAGCTGGGTTATTCAGATTACCCGACTTACTCGATGATTTCTTTTTCTTACCGCTCCAGGGATCTTTATTCCCACCCGGTTCATTCCAGGGCATAGCTTGCTCCAAATCTGTTGATATTAAAATGGGTAAATACTTTACCCACAAAACAGCCAATTGTATGCAGGTCGCACCAACATGGCAAATTGATTTATTGTTTTGTCACCTGAAATGATGACATAAAGAAGGTGTTTGATGTTTATTAATAATATAAAACGTTATTTTTTGATGATATTCAGTGGGTTTAGTTTCTGAGCCTTTATTTTAAAATATATAATTAACTATTAGGAATAGAAAGCGTCATCACCAAACCAAGATGAAAGCGTTATACTGAAACAATTACACCGACACACCCTTGATGGTATGTAGTATATCCTCTAGCTCACCAATGAGTTGTTTAACTAGCAAATGAGTCTGGGCATGATCTTGATCTGCCTCATCGCCATTTAATTTCTGCCGTGCACCACTGATGGTATACCCGTTTTCGTAGAGCAAACTACGAATTTGTCGGATTAACAACACATCTTGCCGTTGATAGTAACGTCGATTTCCTCGACGTTTCATAGGCTTCAGATTAGGGAACTCTTGTTCCCAGTAACGTAAAACATGCGACTTTACGCCGCATAGTTTACTGACTTCGCCAATGGTAAAATACCGCTTACCAGGGATGGCAGGAAGTTCGTTATTATTTGTCGGTTCCAGCATATGTTTCTACTCGATGCTTTAGCTTTTGTCCGGGACGGAAAGTCACCACTCTACGTGCGCTAACAGGAATCTCTTCACCAGAATTCGGGTTTCTACCAGGGCGTTCACTTTTGTCTCTCAACATAAAGTTGCCAAAACCTGAAAATTTAACGTTAATACCTTGCTCCAAAGCAGACTTGATCTCTTCAAAGAACATTTCTACCAAGTCTTTAGCTTCACGTTTATTCAATCCTACTTCTTCATATAAGTTTTCTACTATATCTGCCTTTGTTAAAGTCATTTCAATCGCTCCATTATTGTCCTACAATCTCAATTTTTTCTTACCATCAGAATCATGATTTCTTTACTACTAACCTCTCTAACACTAGTTTCAACACTAGTTTCTTAAAACAGCACCTAATTGCTGCTCTAACAGGTTAACTAGTGTGTTAGTACTCATTGTTATTTCTGATTCCTCTAATGTGCGTGAAACATCTTGAAAAATCAAGCTTAACGCAAGACTTTTCTGTCCATCAGGAATACCCGCTCCTGAATAACTATCAAATAAATAATAGTCAACTAATTGAACTATTTCAGATTTTTTTATCACACGCGCAATATCTGCATAAGAAACTTTTTCTTCAACTAATAACGCCAGATCGCGTTGTATAGCCGGATAAGCGGATACCTTTGAATAAGCAGGTATCTCTCTGTTACTGATATTCTCAATATCCAGCTCGAATAAGTAGATACATTGACCTAATCCAAGCTCTTTTTCAAGGCTGGGATGCAATGCACCTACCCATCCTACGGTTTGATTACGGTAAATAATTTTCGCTGACTGACCAGGATGTAACGAAGAATGAACATCTCTTTTAAATTCAAACTCCCCGCCCACTACTTCCGCTAGCAAAGCCTCTACATCTCCTTTAATATCAAAAAAATCTACCTGAGTTGATTTTTGTGCCCATTGAGGTTCATAAAGTGACCCTGTAATAGCCCCTGATATCTTCTTGCGCTGCGTTAAACCCGAAGCAGTCTTCACAAATGTTAAGCCTGTTTCAAAAACTCTAGCCCTATTTTGTTGACGCTTTAAATTATAGCTAATGGTTTTCAACAAACCCGACCACAACGTGGTGCGCATCACCGATAACTCGGTCGATATTGGATTTGCTAGTTTAACAGCCTCAAGTTCAGGTGATAATAGTTTTTCAATATTTTCATCAACAAAACTATAGCTTATCACTTCTTGGTATCCCTGTGAAGTCAATACTTTATGGAACACATCTAACTTAATTTCAGCTTCACTTGATTGTACAACCAGAGGAGTCATTTTACGCAAAGTGGCGGGGATCTGATCATAACCGTTGATCCTTGCCAGCTCTTCGATCAGATCAACCTCCACAGAAATATCAAATCTAAATAGTGGTGGAACAACCTTCCAGCCTTCTTCGTTAGCGGTGATTTTACAGCCTAAACGTTGCAATATAGATTCAATCTTACTAGCAGGAATGGTAATCCCTAATAATCGAGAGATACGTTTCTCACGCAGTTGAATCTCCTCTCTAAATAGCAAATCAGCATCCGTGATGGTATCGCCTACTTCAGCAGGCTCACCACCACATATCTCAATAATAAGCTGAGTTGCTCGCTGGATCGCTCTAACTTGCAAATCAGGAGAAACTCCACGCTCAAAACGATGTGATGAGTCTGTATGTAGTCCATAGCTACGCGCCTTACCCGCAATAGCCTCCGGCACAAAATAAGCACTTTCAAGGAATATATGTTGTGTGTCGTCTGTCACCGAGGTAGGCAAACCACCCATGATGCCAGCAAGTGCTATTGCACCTTTAGCATCAGCAATCACTAAACTATTTTCCTGTAACTCAATCGTATTACCATCTAGTAATTCAAGGCTTTCACCTTTATTCGCCATTCTTACTTGAATGCCCGATTGCAGTTTGTCCAAGTCAAATGCGTGCATGGGTTGACCCAGTTCCAGCAACACAAAGTTGGTAATATCGACCACCGCACTTAAACTACGAATGCCTCCACGTTGTAGTTTTTGCACCATCCAGTCTGGCGTTTTTGCTGTTGTGCTGACATTGCTGATAATTCGTCCAGCATAACGCTTGCAAGCATCTGCTGCTTTTATTTCAACGGGGAGGGTTTTATCAATAACTTCTGTAATTTCAACCAGTTCAATCTCAATAACATCAGTTTCCGTCAGCACGCCGACTTCTCTTGCCACACCAATCATACTCAAGCAATCCGCACGATTTGGAGTGATATCCAAGTCCAGAATCTTATCGCTCAAATCTAAGACTTCACGAAGATCAACACCCAATGCAGCGCCTTCAGGAATGCAGAGTAAGCCTTCTGACGAATCATCAATGCCTAACGTTTCAGCACCACAGAACATGCCTTGGGATAGCACACCACGCAGTTTGGATTTCTTGATTTTAAAGATAGAACCATCAGGCTCAGGCAACTTAGCTCCAATCGTCGCAACGGGGACTTTTTGCCCTTCAACGATTGAAGTGACATTAGTAACAATCTGAATAGCCTCATCTTGCCCTACATCAACCTGACAAACTTTGAGTCTATCTGCATCAGGGTGTTGTTCTATTTGGGTAATCTGCCCAACCACTACCTTAGTGAAATCATTAGCAACAGAACCTATCCCATCTAGCTCTACACCCGCAAAGGTAAGTTTTTCAGCTATATCTTCAATATCAAGCTTGGGATTTACAAGTTCCCGAAGCCATTGTTCACTGACTTTCATCTTTGTATTTCCTCTTGGCTTAGTTGAATTGTCTGAGAAATCTCAGATCATTATCAAAGAATATGCGTAAATCATCGATGCCATAACGCAACATAGCCAAACGCTCTACACCGAAGCCAAAGGCAAAACCGGTATATTTTTCCGAATCAATATTTGCCATTTCTAACACATTAGGATGTACCATGCCGCAACCCATCACTTCCAGCCAGCCCGTATGAGAGCAGACTTTACAGCCATCACCCTGACATTGAACACATTGAATATCGGTTTCAGCCGAGGGTTCTGTGAACGGGAAAAAGGAATTGCGAAAGCGTGTGGGTAAATCATCGACCTCAAAAAACTCCTTAAAAAAGGCTTCAAGAATGCCTTTCAGATCGGCAAATGACACACCCTCATCGACCATTAAACCTTCCACTTGATGAAACATCGGTGTGTGGGTTATATCAGAATCACAGCGATAAACCCGACCTGGCGCGATGACGCGAACAGGCGCTTCCTGACTTTCCATAACACGCACTTGCACAGGCGAAGTGTGTGTACGCAACAAAGAGCCATCATCAAAATAAAAGGTGTCATGCATCGCTCTGGCAGGATGATGTTCTGGTATATTTAATGCCGTGAAGTTATGAAAATCATCTTCAATTTCTGGCCCTTCAGCGACATCAAAGCCTAACTGCACAAAGATAGACTCAATACGCTTAATGGTGCGAGTAACCGGATGTAACCCACCTGTTGACATCTTTCTACCTGGCAAAGTCACATCTACACTTTCTTGCTGCAACCGAGCATTTAACGCTTCGCTCTCTAAAGCCACTTTACGGGTTTCTACTTCGGCATTAACTTGCTGTTTCGCTTTGTTAATCGTTTGCCCAGCCTCACGACGATCTTCAGCCGGTAGTTTTCCTAACTGTTTTAACTGTATTGTCAGTAAACCTTTCTTTCCCAGATATTCAACACGTACCTGATCCAAATCACTTAATGATGTGGTAGCAGTAATTTTTTGCTGCGCATCAGTGACTAATTGTTCGAGTTCTTGCAAGGGTCTTCTCCACTACAATCCCCCATTAAGAGGGGGTCGAAAAAGCAATATTCTTGTAGGTCGGATAAGGTACGCTATCCGGCAAGGTGCTGAATTAACGGCTTTTGTCGTATGGCGCTATCGCTTATACGACCTACAATTTAGCTTCTACAACACCCTCATTAAAGAATGGGGGGAGTTTTACCAATAAATCTAATAAACAAAAACGGGGATAGACTCACGCCTATCCCCGTTCTGCATTCAACAATTTAAACTAAGTATAGGTAAAATTATTCAGCTAGGGCGGCTTTCGCTTGCTCTGCTATTTTACCAAAAGCATCAATATCATGTACTGCAAGGTCAGCCAACACTTTACGATCAATTTCGATCTCAGCTTTGCTTAGTCCATTAATTAGACGACTGTATGAAAGGTCGAACAGTCGTGCAGCCGCATTGATACGTACAATCCATAAACGACGGAATTGACGCTTCTTTTGACGACGATCACGATAAGCATATTGACCTGCTTTGGTGACTGCCTGTGTCGCAACACGATATACACGGCTTCGTGCGCCGTAATAACCTTTTGCTTTCTTTAATACTTTTTTGTGTTTTTTGTGAGCGGTTACGCCACGTTTTACTCTAGCCATTTCTCAAGACCTCTATAATAATACGTTATGAATAAGGTAACATTTTACGAACTGCAGGGGTATCGCACTTTTCTACGACATCACCCGCACGTAAATGACGCTTACGTTTTGAGGATTTCTTGGTCAGAATATGACGCAAGTGAGATTGCTTACATTTGTAGGTGCCATTAGCACGCTTGCGGAATCGCTTTGCAGCGCCGCGGTTGGTTTTCATCTTAGGCATCTTCGTCTCCTATTTCTGCTTCTATCAAATTTGATTAGCAGATTAAGTTAAAAAACATTCCTTAAGAGTGCCTCACCTTAAAGGAATGGTAAAAAATTAGTTTATATCTTGTATTGTTAACTCGCGTCTTTTTCAGCTTGCTTCTTAGCTGCTTCAATCGCCGCTTTATCCTGCGCAGAATGTGGACCCAATGTCATCATCATCTGCCGGCCTTCCATCTTTGGATGTTGCTCAACTGAACCATAGTCCGCAAGGTCTTTTTCAATACGTTTCAACATTTGCATGCCCAATTCGCGATGCGCCATTTCACGCCCACGAAAACGTACAGTAACTTTTGTTTTATCGCCCACTTCAAGAAACTCGATAAGTTTACGCAGCTTGATGTTGTAATCACCAATATCCGTACCGGGTCTAAGCTTGATTTCTTTTAGCTGTGTCTTTTTCGTTTTCTTTTTAGATTGTGATTTTTTCTTGCTTTCTTCGAACTTGAACTTACCAAAATCCATGACACGGCAAACTGGCGGTTTAGCATTGGGTACAATTTCCACCAAATCTAAATTCGCATCGGCTGCTACTTGCTTAGCTTCTTCTAGGGTTACAACCCCTCGGTTTTCCCCTTCTGCGTCAATTAAACGAATATCAGCTGATGTGATATTGTCATTAATTTGTTGCTTTTTTTTCTTTCCGGCGATGTGTTATTTCTCCAATAGGCTTAAACTGAACTGTGTAAACTACGATGTGCAATCTCAGCATTAATCTTATTAATAAATTCATCAACAGACAATGTTCCTAAATCGTCTCCTGATCTTGTACGCACTGCAATAGATTCCATTTCAACTTCACGATCACCTGTGACCAATAAATACGGAATGCGTTGTAAAGTGTGCTCGCGGATTTTAAAGCCTATCTTCTCATTTCTCAAGTCCGAAATTGCTCTAATACCTGCATTTTTGAGCTTTTCTACTACTTTTTCAACATAATCTGCCTGTTTGTCAGTAATATTCATCACCACAACCTGTTCTGGCGACAACCATGTTGGAAATTTTCCTTCGAAATGTTCGATCAAAATACCGATAAAACGCTCAAATGATCCTAGAATTGCTCGATGCAACATAACCGGAACAGGACGTGATCCATCTTCTGCCACATATTGCGCATCAAGACGTTCTGGCATAGAAAAGTCAACTTGAATGGTGCCTAGTTGCCAAACACGCCCCATGCAGTCTTTCAATGAAAATTCAATTTTTGGACCATAGAAAGCACCTTCTCCTGGTTGCTCTTGCCAATCTAGACCTTTAGCGTCCATGGCCTCTGCTAATGCTCTTTCAGATTTGTCCCATACTTCGTCACTACCTACCCGGTTTTCAGGTCGTGTAGATAAACGATAAATGACTTCTGTAAAACCAAAGTCCTCATAAACTTCATGCAGGAAATTGATGAAATCGCTCACTTCTGATTCGATTTGCTCTTCCGTACAGAAAATATGTGCATCATCCTGTACAAAAGCACGCACTCGCATCAAGCCATTTAACGCACCTGACATCTCGTTTCGATGACAAGAACCGAATTCTGCCAGCCTTAGTGGTAAATCACGATAACTTTTTAAACCCTGATTGAACACTTGCACATGACATGGACAATTCATTGGCTTAATAGCGAATTGCCTACCATCAGAATCCAGCGTGAACATATCATCACTGTATTTGGCTGCGTGACCTGAGCGCTCCCACAAAGAGAAATCAACCAATTGTGGTGTTTTTATTTCTTTATAGCCATGTGCGTATTGCTTATTACGCATGTACTGTTCAATCGTATTGTAGATTGTCCAGCCTTTGTCATGCCAAAACACCTGCCCAGGTGCTTCTTCTTGAATATGAAACAAATCTAACTGACGACCAATTTTACGATGGTTACGTTTTTCAGCTTCTTCCAGTCTTTTTAAATAGGCATTGAGTTCTTTCTTATTTGCCCATGCTGTTCCATAAATACGCTGTAATTGCTCATTATTAGAATCGCCACGCCAATATGCGCCCGCCAGCTTTGTTAGTTTTACCGATGGAATTGAACCGGTATTAGGAACATGAGGGCCGCGACATAAATCAATGAAATCACCTTGACGATATAATGATAACTCCTGATCTTCAGGAATGCTTTCGATGATTTCTGCTTTATATTCTTCACCCATGTCACGAAAGAAACTAACCGCTTCATCACGCGCCATCACACTTCGCTCTACAGGGACTTTCTGCTTAATAATCTCCTTCATGCGTTTTTCAATCGCAATTAAGTCTTCTGGAGTTAACATTTTCTGCATCGCAAAATCATAGAAAAAACCATCTTCTATGACAGGACCAATAGTGACTTGTGCATCTGGATAGAGTTGCTTAACGGCTTGCGCCATCAAATGTGCAGATGAATGTCGGATGATTTCCAGACCTGCATCGTCACGCGAGGTGATAATACTTAATTCGCTATCATTTTCTATAAGGTAAGAAGTATCGACGATCTCACCATTTACTTTTCCCGCTAAAGCAGCTTTAGCAAGACCAGGTCCAATATCCGAGGCAACATCAAAAATAGTGACTGCGTTGTCAAATGAGCGTTGACTGCCATCAGGCAGAGAGATTACCGGCATTATTATTTCTCCAGTGGTGATCCTTACGCAAGACCACGTGTGTTATTTTATATCGCAAGACAAAAGTTGCATGGTCAACATATCAGCAACCCCAAAAAGATCGGCATTATAATAGCAAACTAAATTGCAAACCAGCCATAAGGTACAAAAAAAGATAAAGCCCCGATAAAAGGAGCTTTATTAGTGATCTAATAGTTACATATAACCAGAAATTGTGCATTCTTGTAATATCCCATCACTTTTTCAACTTCATTCCGAACACAGGTTATAAGACGGCTTTGTTTATGTGACTATGGTTGGCACACCGTCATCGAAGCTTTGTTTCTATATGAATAAACCAGAGCATCATATTCATAAACTGCATAACAAGCATTACTTCCTCCGTACCCAGAACCTTTCATGACACCGACATCCAGAACTCCATCTGAATTGTAATCTTTGATCATCACATAATCGTCAGCATGTTCGCTCAATAGCAACGTGTTGATAGTTTGTAACTCAATGGAGGGAATGTTGCTCCATGCCTTAGCCATAATTTTTGAATCAACAACCGTTACTGAAACATCTGGGGTTCCACTTCCCAAATACCAGTGGTGTCCTTCAAAAGAATCTCCCTCGGCGATACTGAAGCCGCTAAATAACAACTCTGCCAAGAATCCTGTCAATAATATTATATACTTAAATTTCATAATCATCTTTCCTGCATGGATTAATTATTGTTACTATCTGTGTGAATAGACAGATAAATAGATGCGTTGTTCAGTAACTGTCGAACTATTACGCCAATGACACTGAACTTATTACCTTATTTCAGCATCCCAATATTATCATTAATAAAAAAGAGTACGCCGATCATGACGCTGCATTCTAATAACATTATGAATAAAAACAATATGACCACCCTGTTACTCGCTCTTTTTATGGGTGCCTTGTCTGTTCTCTTTCTCAGCTCTTGTGGAGATGGCAATGGAAATGGAAGTGGCAATACTAATGGCGGTGGCAACAACAATGGCGGAACCCTTCAGACCAAGATGGGGAAATTAATTTTCACTTATCAAGGTTCATCCATTGCAATCACCGATATAGCATATAGTGGAAATAAAAATACCAATAACAAGGGGGAATTTGAATACCAGCAAGGTCAGCCAGTCACTTTTACTCTTGCGGGCAAGAATTACACTGTATTGGGAAAAGACATTGTAAGCATTAATGATCTCGCCAATGGAAATGCCACCCTCGCCAATCAACTTGCTTTATTATTGTTAAATTTCGATGATGATAATAATCCCGCTAACGGTATCAGGCTAGTTTCAAGTGCAGAAACGGTCTCCCCCTCAGTCTCCGAAGCTGAATTTAATAAACAATTATATAAAGCGTTAGGTCGTCAACCTAGCGCTTTGTTCACACCCTCATTAGGCATCAATACCGAAGCCCCGCAAGGTGAAGCAGATACTGTTGGACAACCGATAGCTTTTGTCGATCTATTCCGAACAGCGCGACCTTTCGCAGAATTATCAGGTAATGTTGTACTTGATAGTAATGGTTGGCCTACTGAATTCGATCCCTCTCGTGATTTCGCCAGAACAAAACTCCTACAAGGAACCGTTAAAGAGGCTATTCCATCAGGAACTTACACTTTAATCTATGATGGAACCGGTACCGTTCAACTCAGTGGACCAATAGCCAATGTCAGCAATTTGAGCAACAATCAGGGTTTTACCTTTGATCTTAATTTAATTGAATCTGACAACCCTGAATCCAACGCACTCAATGTTGTCATAAGGGACATCACTCCCGGTAATTATGTTAGAAATATTCGTATTATTATGCCCGGGGGTAGTTGCCAAGATTCAAGCAATAGATTCAATCCCTTTATCAGGGTCACTTCACAAACTGATTGCCCGGCAAATACTAGCTATGTTTCTTTTGTTGACCGTTTAACTAATAGTCGTAACAGCATTATCTTTAATCCCGATTACGTGTCTTTTTTGAAGGATTTCAAGGTCATCAGGATGATGAATTTTATGGAAGCCAGTCCGGGAAGAGTCTTTTGCTCTGATAACAACGGCATCATTGACGTCGATTGTGTTAAAGCGCCCACTCTTTGGGATGACCGGGCAACTATGAATGACGCGGCTTGGGGAGGCTCATCACGCACCAGTCACCTGCGACATAAAGGCGTTCCGGTAGAAGTATTGGTGGAGCTGGCTAATCAAACCGGAGCCGACCCCTGGTTCAACATGCCACATTCAGTGGATGATAACTTTGTAAGCAAGTTTGCTGAAACGGTTTTTAATACTCTACATGCAGATCGAAAAATCTATATTGAATATTCGAATGAAATCTGGAATTCAGGTTTTCTTGGTTTTCATTATATGGAAACTAAAGGGCTTGAAGAAGGCTTGGGAAATAATATTCCAGTCGTCTTTAACGGCACTAACCGCGATGAAAGTTACTTTGCACGACTACGTTTCTATTCAAAACGTGCCGTCGAAATATTTGATATATGGTCAGCAAGATTTGGAGGAACCAGTCAATTAATACGTGTTATGGGAACAAGCCAGGGAGACAGAGTGTTATCTGAGAAAGTTCTGGAATATAATAATGCAACTAATAACAATAAAGTGGATGCATTAGCAATGGCACCTTATTTCTTTGGTTGTGTTGATCATACTGGCTCTTGTTCTAATGCACCTAAAGTCCTCTCTGAAATAACTACCGTTAACGATATATTCGATATCATTGATCAACCCTTCCCAACAGACCCATCCGCACTTGAAGCCACTCTCGAAAAAATTAGTCTTCAAGCGGATATCGCCAATGATCATGGTGTTGATCTGCTCGCTTATGAAGGAGGGCAGCATCTAACCATCTTAGGCAGTATGGGCAGCTTACCCGCCACAGAAAAACAAAGGTTACGTGACCTATTCAAAGGAGCAAATCAAGACAGCCGAATGAAAGAACGCTACACCCGTTTATTATCTGGCTGGAAATCACAAGAAGGTCGTCGTGCTGCCTTATTTGTTCTTTATACCTTGCCACAAACTTTTTATCAGTTTGGAAACTGGGGGATCAAGGAACATCTCAATAAACCACGTTCAGAATCGCCCAAGTATGATGCAGTCATGCTTTTTCAAGAACGAGTAGGTGAATGTTGGTGGAATAGTAAAGGTTGCTAAAAGGCATCGCTATTAATTGCACCCAAAAGGGCATAGCAACCTTTTTCTCCGATTTACTGCGTTGGATGAATTTTCGATCCTCATGTGTTCCATATGCACTGCGAGTCTCAAACCCATCCCGCCTTGTCTTCGAACAAGATTCTAATTTATAGAGGCGCCTAAACTATAAAGTTCTAGACTGAAAGACTTGGGTAGGGCTTTGAAAAGTCTTCATTTAACTTATAAAAAGAAGAGAAACCTATTTCGTGCCCTGCATCATTATGTGGAACACCAAACATCATACAGCGCCATGCAAATAGCTCAATAAACCGAAAACGGATGAAACCATCAAGCAAAGTTAACCACTCATTTGGGAGGGCGTGTTCTTCGACATATCCCTCCAATAAAGCGCCACAGACATCCTGCTTTTCTGTCTTTGAAAAGTTACTAAAGTTCAAGCGGCTTAAAGGAGTGGCTAGGTCATATGCATAGAAATTATAAGCACAGTCATCGAAATCAAACAACGTAATATGATTGTTATCATCAATAGCGAAGTTTCCAGGGTGGGCATCCATATGAAGCAAACCATACCTATCAGAATGCTTAGGTAATGACTCTACCCAACGCATGGCCTTCTGAAACTCCTCAACAGCCACAGGGTCATCAGCCGATATAAACTTTAAACCTTCTTTGTGATAATTGATGTCTGTCGAATGATGTCGTTTATATTCACGCGGAATATAATCGGCAGATACTGTATGGATTTTACCGAGTTCGCGCCCAAGATTTCGTACCACTTCCAATGATGAAAAGGCCTTATCTACAGACTTCACTACTCCGCTTGCTTTTTTAAAGACAGATATATGTAAACCCTCTATTGTCTCAATATGCAAACCATTAGATGAGAGATGGGGTGTGGCAACAGAAACACCTTTATCAAACAGTGTCGCAATGAAATCTAACTCGGCATTCAATTGCATAGCAGTACGGTGACTATTCTCCGTAATACGCAGAATATGGCCATCAATTTCATAGACGAAATTTTCTGATTGCCTGATAAACTTAATAGGACTGTTCAAATTCCAGCGGATTGCAGCTTGCTCAGCGACATTCGAAATTTTCCTCAAATCTGTTTTATCCGCTATAGAGGCACTCATTTTTGTTTATCTTTCTTCAAGGAACCTGCAATTTTACTTTTAACTGCATCCTCAATCGCTCGAAGTTGAGAATCAATGCTCGCATCCACAATACCAATATCAGACTCAATAACACAATCGGTAGCTTTTAATTGTGAATCGGGAAGAATTTCCAAAAAATCAATTTCATGTTTTAAATTATCTAATTGAGATGATAGAAAAGGTATTGATTCGGGATTGACACGAATAGCGACTCGTTGGCTGTTATACACAGGTTGTAAGCCTTTTTTTACCGCTTCAAGCACTAATTTTTCATTATCGTAATCACTGATGATTTTACGAACCGCTGAAAGTACAACCTGAGTTAAATCCTTCTCAATATTAGACAGTTGTGACATCAATGATGAAGCTGAATTCAACATCTGACTTGCCATTCTAGCTTTAGCTTCTTCGGCACCTTTATTTAAGCCACTTTCGATAGATTTGAGTTTTAACTCTTCAGCCTCAGCTTTATTTTTCTTTAAATCTTCTTGAGATTTCTGCCACAATTCTTTTGCAGATTTATATTGTATATATTCTGCAGATTTAATGACCTTTACCCCTGGTTTCACCCTTGGAGCAAGATTGTCTAGTTGAATAAAATTTGATGCCATTTAGCGACCGTTCTCCCTTTCTTTCTCTACTTTCAACTCATTCATTATTATCTCCACAATGGCCATATTGCCGGAATTTCCACCCGGTATTTTATTGTGCTTAGAATAATGAACATAAGCGTCGAACCACTTACGAGGCAACTTGACGACAAGTCGTTTAAGCAACGGCACCGGATAACCCTTCATTGCAGTAAACAATGAAATTAAACCCGCCACTAAGACCTTTTGCTTAATGGGCATAGATGACGGCAAAGCAACCTGTTTAAGCTGTTTCTTTTTTAATTTTGGGGCTCTGACCAGTGCAAAGTTATATAGGTCACTGCCTAGTTCAGATCTATATTTTCTTACTTCATCCCTCGCAATCTTATGTCTAATATCATCGAAGTAAAACAAAATTCCTACGTGATAAACCAGCCTTTGGAGATCATTAGCTTGCCAGAGAGCCAGCTTGGTAATCGGGTCAGAAAAATCGAAATAAAATTTACCATTGAACCCAAGCTGAGACATTAAGTGATGTGATAGTCGTGTCGATTTCTGGCTACTATCCTCATTAATCAACTTTTGTAACAAATCAGCATTGGGTAAATTCGACACCCAGGACTGATGAACAAAACGCTCAGGTTTATAATTAAACTCCCACACAGGATATGGGATACCCTCTTTTTCTAACGTGTTTGCTGGATTAGTCATAGCCGTGATCACACTTACCTTCTATTAATCTGTGCAGGTAACATGACTACGGATACCTTATCGTAAGTTAACCCTTCAATACTTTTTTCAACGATCAACTTAATCTCTGACTTGATGTCCGATAAATTGGTATTAGGATGATATTTAATAAACACAGAGGCAGAGGAAGGGCTAAATTTATCAATATAAGGATTGTTCTCTGGCAGAACAATGTGAACTCGCGCAACAATCACACCATCTATTTTCGTTAGTGTCTCTTGAACACTCTGTGATAACGCATAAATATAGCGAACACGTTCTTCCATAGGAGAAGAAACTAATCCTTCTTTTTTAAAAAGATCTTTTATACTGGCAATCTTTTCTTTTGGATAGCCATATTCTTTCAGAAGCCGTACTGACTCAGGGATCAGAGAATCATCAACAGTCAGTGAGTAAGAACCACCTTTCTTATCTTTAATTTTTTGCGATTGAATATCATTGCTAAGCATAAGAGCTAGCATTTCATTTACATCACTTTCAGATAAACCGTTATACAACTCCATTTGACATGATGAAGTTAAAAAGACGGTGCAAAGTATTAATACAATTTTTGTTTTATTATATTTATTCATATTCTGTATTGAGTGTTAGATATTTTATCTATAATTAGTCACTTTATTTCTGTTATTTATTAAAATAATAAAACAGATTTAGTGCGGGAATTATTCTATTTCATCTATTTCTATAGAGCCCTGTCGTTATCCATTAATCATAATAACGACTATTTTGTATATTCTCGAAATGTTGCTCTGAAAACCCGCTTATTTTTTAAGTTATTAATGCTTAATATCGCTTACGGTCATTATAATGGGAGAACAATAAGTCTACAGACTGGCATTAACCAGCAGATCTAAATAATGTTTTAAAACCTTGGCTAGCCTGACTCACTACCGTAGTTAATATTTTTATGTTTGCTGACCAAATTTGAGTTTTAATATGCCATCTCGAGATATCTTTTGAAAAGGCGCCTGCCGTTTTCCGAACATCCCGCATTTCATCAAGCATTTGCTTAACCTCTTCTGCAGGGCTAATTTCTTTTGTGTCATGTACATTCGTTCGAACAGCGGGAGCTTTATCCTTCTGCCTCATTTCAAGAAATTTATCGAATTGAGGAACATTATCCATTTGTCCCATAATAGCGCGATATGAACTATCTAGCCTAGCTATAGGGTTACTAACGGTCGAATTATTAGTAGAGTCTGTCATTGACAGTAAATTATTATCAATACGTCCAGTATCAACTTTTATATCCTGCAACATGTGGTTTTTTGTAGCTGAATCTGACTTATTCTCTGCCATTTCCATATTAAATCGCATAACATCATTGCCGTTTGCAGCACCTTGTTGCTTCAATGCATCCGAAACAAAAGCATCCTGAACACCCTGTGAAGAAATTAACTGTTCTATCATAAATAACTCCTTTATGTGACCACTTGATTATTCATGCAATTAGGCATGCTACGTCGCATAATATTTCTTTGATCAACACACTTATATTGTCCGCTCGCTCGTGCCAATGACATATATTCACTACTCGCCTTACGACTACTCTTTTACAATTCTAATTACACTGCTTGCTGAGTTTCTGTCATTTCAGCCAAATAAAAGCTTGCAATCGTTCTATCATCCTCACCACCATTCTCAATAATGTCATTAAACAGAACAATGGCTTCATTAATATCGCCTGACTCACTTAGAGCCATTCCCAAGAAACATTTCGCTGTCATATTTTCGGGTTCAATAGTAAGTACATTTTCCTTCAAAATACGGATTGCATCTTCATACTGTCCCGCATAAATTCTTGAAATAGCGACCCCTACGAGAGCAGCCGACTGTCCACGACAGTTAGCTTCAACGCTATTCATGATAAGTTGTCCTTTATCCACATCTCCATTGAAGCAAGCTAAATACCCAACTTGAGATAGTAATTGGATCATATCAGTACTGATTTCCATAAGACTTACACCCTCTGATTTTATAATTATGTTTTATATGGGATTTTAGATCAAAGTGACTATGATAAACATAGCCTCAATAAGATCCACTTAAAACCCGGGAGGAAAACTCCCTCCCGGACTGGAATCACAACTTGAGACAAATCTAATCAAGTATAGGCACTTCCTGAGCTATAAATTATAGGTTCTCGTTAGAAAGACAACAGCTATATCGGCTATTACTAAACTCTCCACCAAGAACCTGACGAATTATATCTCACGATCTGACCAGACTTATTCAGATATTCTCTAACTAATTAAATTAGTTAGCTAATTGTTGTGATGTTTGCTGGGCAGTATTGCCAATAGCTTCAGCCATGGCATTTAGTCGGTCTGTCGCAGCTTTATGCATCTGAAATTCCATATTCATTTTAGCTGATTCGCTTTGGTAGGCCATTGTGGCTTCCATCTGACTCTTTTGTTGCGCTAACAAACCCTGAAGGTCCGAAACACCACCTGAAGCTCCAGCACCAGCAGGAACAGATAAATTTGTACCATCCATTGTAAATTCTCCTAAGTTCTATCTAAAAATATTTCCTGACGACTACTCATCAAATCATCAAACACAAAGAAATAAGAAATTAACATGTTGTGTTTACATTTAATTTGCTTAATTAACTATCTTAAACAAATTTCATCGTACAAAATCGTACAATAATTCTTTAAATATTAGTACTTCTCAACGACTGAAATACTTGCTTCAACAGCTTGTAATAGCGTGCTCAAGTTTTCATATTCATCTGGAGCAAGTCCTTTATTCAATTCACTTCTAACTTCCATTTCAAAAGAACTAAACTTACCTAATAGTTCTTTTTTATATGCCCCTGTGTCATCATCTTTCAGATTACTTTCGATATCTAGCATCACTTTTATTATTCCTTTTCCCGTCCAAAATATACTGGAAATACAATGTTATTATTATTTAGCAATATATGGTCGTCGTTTATAGACTCAATATAATATCCACTACCTACATGCGATCCTTTAAAATACTTATTCCCTTCCTTTGAAACTACAAAGGGAATGTCACCTACACTTACGCTTCTTATTGACAATTTGATATCGGCATCAGGAGTGCGTAAAATTTCTCTAAACCTGAAAGGATAAAAACTAGTCCCTAAAAATTCTTCTTTAATTTGAATCCATCGTTCCTTCTCTTCTTTAGTTAATCTTCCTTTGACAGTCACAGTTCCTTTGTTTAATTCAAGATCAATGCGCGTTGCAAATTTCTCCGCTTCGACCTTTCTTTCCAATACAACATACATTTCGTAAAGGTTTCTAACTCCATCATCATGAATAGAAATAACACCTGGCACATCCACTCGAATACTCTCTTTAATGTTCAACCATTTGCTTCTACTTTCAGTCAACCCTTCGGCTTTGAGCCTTCCGTGTTTCAAAGTGGAAAATTTTATTTCATTTTCACCCAGTGTCTGCGCTATTTTTCGTGCATTATCTTCAAGCTCAGTATCCGCAAAAATGTGTGCCGCAACCTTACCTCTAAGCTCTGATATCTCTTCCTCTACTAATGTCCTTTCCTGTGCTGTCGAAACATAACCCTTAATTTGGGTTAAGTTATTATTAATTCGTTTTACATAAAGACCAGGGTATTTGTCTACGCGAATCATCGAACTAATTTCTTGATCCGCAGTTTTGACAAAACCTAGCAGTCCTGGAATTCCACCATACTGCTGTGTCAGATAATGAATGTTCGCCAGTAGCATAATCACTGCTGCCAACCACAACCATGGATTACCGAGTATTGATGTTTTAGCATTAACACCTCTATCCGCGGTATACGCACCATGTGAACGACTATCTGCAACTAGTTTTTTAGTTGTTGTGTTGTAACTTGGCCACGGTTGGTTTTTTTCAGCAATCGTAAAATCAACCACACCAATATTAACTAGTTGGTTGGGCTGTAAAATAATCTCGTGAGAGCCTACATCCCGACCATCTATATATACCGGCTGCGCTAGAGGCGTTAAACGTATCCTGCCTCTATCAAGCTCTACTGCAACATGCCTGTCTGCTACATTTGCACCGCTGAAGATGATGTCGCAACCGGTTGATTTACCGATAACCACACCTGAAGTATCTTGTAATTCAGCAGTCGCGCCTTCATTAACGCCAGAAAGTACCTTCACGACATATTGTATATTTTGTTTTGTCATTTATCTTAACCCTATGGATCGACGGCGTTTATTCTTAGATACGTGGCTTTTCCATTACTACGTCGTGCTTATCATCTTTCATCACTTTCATTTTAATAGTTTTTTTAAAACCATCAGGAGCATCAGAACTAAAGTTAGTAGTTCCCTTATCATCCACCCATCTATAAACATTTGTAGTGGAAACCTTCTTATCTAGCACCTTCGACATCTCAAGTACCGCAGTTACAAAGGGTTCAGGACCTTTAAAGTAAACCATTCTGTCAACATCTGAAGCGATCCATTGATAATGGTGATCCAAAATACCCAGGCGTTCCAATGAGTTGGAAAACTTACTAGCAGAAACATTAGTGAGACTCACACTGCCTGTTTGCATCTCTTCTTCACGTTCAACAAACAACGTATCGCCATCGTAGTACCAAACCAGACCATTTGATTTAAGCACATCAAGAAAAATGCTTTTTGCTGTTTTCTTCTTGTAGTAACCACTAATAACGGTATCAATTTTATCACTCATGATAATGGGCGTTTTCTGTGAAGCGGCAAGCGCGCTTAAAAAAGACTTCAGTGGCTCTTGATCGGAGTAATGTGTGTACGTTCCCGCACTCCACTGGAGGTCTTTTGCCTGTACTTGCGAAATGCAAAGCAACAGCACAGCTATTAAGCCAGATAGCTTATTTAGAATTGCAGGATTTGAATTTATACTTATCATTATTGAACCCTTTTTCATTTTCTCTGTATGAAATCTAGGTTACAAATTAAAATCTCTGCCTTATAGCTCCGCAATGATAAAAAAGCCTATATAAATTATAAGCGGTCAGTTATCACGCAACATCCATGCATTATCCATATAACATCAACGTATTTTTTGTTTTTATTAGTAGTTATTCATTGTCTCAAGTATTGGCTTGCAAAGACAAGGCATGCCTTGTCTTTGCAAGCTTGTGACTAATTTTCCATGTAAATACTTCCTGATTACCCACTTGTCTAAGTCTGATGTTAAGTTCAAAGTAATAACAATAGGTTATGTTCTTTTAGATTGTATGCTTGTGCAAGAGTTCCGACCCTTCGACAAGTGGGTAATCAGGAATATACTTTGGGAAAATTAATACTATCGCTGGCTACTCTTAAAGCAACTCAACTCATCTGCTACATTCTCCTCCTGTTTTTCCTCAATCAATTCAGCTTCTTCGTTTTGCATATGAACAAACTCATCAACCTTTTGCATATCCTTATTGGCGTTTTGTAATTTCTCTTTTGCTTTATCCAAGTCTTTTTTTGCATCTTCTAATTTAACTTTAACGTCGGGGATGACCTCCCTAAGTTGGCTTTCTTTTTCCTTTAGTTTTTCCAGCTTCAGGTTGTAACCTTTAATATCATTAGGAGAGAAACAATCACCCTGTAGCGCTCCAAACAATGATTTTTTCTGCTCCCCCCTCCATATACTATAATTTTGCAACTCGACTCTAGCCTGTTGCAACTCACGCTCTGCCTGTTCAAATAAGGATTTGGCTTTTTGTAATTCCCGATATATCCGCTCTACACGTTGCGAGCGGATTTTCTTAAGCTGTTCCAGACTCATTAATCATCACCGTGCATTTATTTTCTCGTCACTATTTGCTGCAACCGTGCAAGGGTCTCTTCTGTACTGATGTATTCATTAGAGGGTTGTTGCAAGAATGTATTAATTTCATCAATTTTAGCTACAGCCTCATCAGCCAGCGGGTCCGCACCTTTAGTGTATTCACCTACGCGGATCAAGAATTCGATTTCTTGATACTTTGCTAATAGTTCATTGATTTTTGCCGCCATTTTATTATGTTCTAAAGTGACTAACGAAGGCATTACACGACTTAAGCTATCCAATATATCAATAGCGGGATAATGATTCTTGGCAGCCAGCTTACGAGATAAAACAATATGTCCATCCAGCAATGACCTCACCTCATCAGCTATCGGTTCAGACATATCATCACCTTCAACCAATATGGTATAAAAAGCAGTGATTGAACCTTTATCATTACACCCTGCCCGCTCCACCAATTTAGGCAACTCTGCAAACACAGAGGGTGGAAAACCACGTCGTGCTGGTGCTTCACCCGCTGCCAGACCTATTTCTCTTTGAGCTCTAGCAAATCTCGTGATGGAGTCCATTAACAGCAGCACATTCTTGCCCTGATCTCTAAAATATTCAGCAACCGCAGTCGCTACATAAGCAGCTTTTAGTCGTTCAATGGCTGGCCTATCTGAAGTAGCAACGATGAGGACTGTTTTCTTCCGATTTTCCTCTCCCAGAGAGTCTTCAATAAACTCTCGTACTTCTCTGCCTCGTTCACCGATCAACGCAACCACATTGACATCAACATCGGCATGAGCCACTAACATACTAATAAAAGTACTCTTTCCCACACCTGCTGCTGCAAAAACTCCCATTCGCTGCCCAACACCGCAAGTGATCAGACCATCAATAGCTTTTACGCCCAGAGACATCGCCTCACTGATCTTATTTCTAGACAGCGGATCAGGTGAGTTCTGAACAACCGGATAGGATTCTGTAAAGGTACAGTTTTCGTTACCGCCATTATCAATAATATTGCCAACTCCATCTAACACACAGCCCAGTAAGTCATCACCCACCGGCACTTCCAGCATGACACCCGTAGCAATGACTTGCGTACTGGTTGACATCCCGCTCATATCACCGATAGGAGCCAGTAAAACCTCTTTCTGATCAATGCCAATAACCTCAGCTGGCACGCCTTGTTCATCGTATTTATTTCTTAGCAGACATAGTTCACCAATAGTTGCCTGTGGCAAGACAGCACGCACAACGGTTCCTGCCACTTGTAAAATCCGTCCGTTTAATGCTAGT
This sequence comes from Thiotrichaceae bacterium, assembly GCA_965224605.1. GTDB lineage: Bacteria > Pseudomonadota > Gammaproteobacteria > Thiotrichales > Thiotrichaceae > HyVt-477. The sequence continues at coordinate 367,980 of CBDCZP010000001.1, read as the reverse complement.
GGCGCACAATTATCAACAGCATCACCTAGCACATTACCTATATATTTCAAAGACATAACGCTAACTTCCTGCTATTTGTATTTTGCCAACAGGGCGTAACTTCACTTGCTTGGTCAATTCATCAAAGGACAACACGGGAATGCCTGCTGATATAGAATCAAGATGAGTGCTTAGATATCGACGCAATTCCAGTGAGGTCAGTAGTACAGGGCGTGCAGATAAATCCGTTATGTTTCTTGCTTGCTCTTCGTTAGACAATAGCGCATCACGAAACTTACTTGAAACCTCCTCATCCAACGCAAGATGAGTCCCTGTTGGTGTCTGGCGAATACTTTTCTGAATCAAACTTTCCGTATCTGGATCCAATAAATAAACGGGTAATACATTTGATCCATACGTGAAAGAATGACTAATTTGACGCTTCAATCCTGCACGTACGTATTCTGCCAATGTTGCAGTATTTTTCTCTGCTTCGCCCCATTCAACCAGAGTTTCCAAAATCTGTCTTAAATCTCTGATTGAGATTTGCTCGTCCACCAGCCGTCTTAACACATCGGCTATTTTAGGGAGAGGCACATGCTGCTGAGTCTCCTTAATCAACTCGCCATAACCCGCCGATTCCATTTTTGTGAATAGGCTATGCACTTCCTGCACACCTACAAATTGACTAGCATGCGACTTAAGTACATATTCAAGGTGGTAGGCTAGGATAGCCGCAGGCTCCATCGTTCTGACATCATGCTCTGATAGCTGCGAAGTATAATTTTTTTCCACCCAGATTGTAGGCAACCCTGGTAAAAATCCCTGTGCCTCCTCAAAAGGAACCTGCATGGATTTCAGTTCCTGAGTTGAATGTTGTACAAATACTTTATCCAGACCGAGTTGCCCTTCTCCCACTGGAATGTTCTGAAAGGAAATCCGATATCCATCTTCACCAAGATTACCCCTCATTCGCAAACTAATCGCAGGAACAACAACGCCCATGTCTTTGTAGAAGCCACGCCGTACGTTAACCAGCTTGCTATTCAAAACATCGGGTACAAGAAAGTTTCTTGCGTTATCTGTAATCTCTACCAATATCGGTGTAACCGCTTCGCGATCATTTCCTACTGCGCTTTGTAAAGCTTTAATACGCTCTTTCTCGTTATTCTCAGTACCGATAACAGAAATGGTTTCGACCTCGTGAAATTTATGATCATTAACCTTGTGCATCACCAGCCCCATCACACCTAACATGAGCCCAATAAAGATAAAAATCACTGTTGGAAATCCAGGAACTAGCCCCATAGCCATCACCACACCGGATGAAATAAGCAAAGCGCTCGGCTGTGCGAGCAACTGATTACCAATATCCTGTCCCAGATTTGTCTCTTCATCTACGGCCACGCGAGTGACGATAATTCCAGCCGTTATTGAAATAAACAACGCGGGAATCTGTGAAACCAGACCATCCCCGATGGTTAAAATAGAATAAACCGAAGCAGCATCACCTACTGACATTCCTTGTTGCAACATACCGACAGAGATACCACCGAGTATATTTACAAAAATAATCACCATTCCGGCAATAGCGTCACCCTTTACAAACTTTAGCGCACCGTCCATTGCACCATAAAGCTGGCTTTCTTTCTCCAGCGTGTTTCTACGATTTCGCGCTTCCTCTACTGTGATAACACCTGAACGCAAATCACTATCAATACTCATTTGCTTACCAGGCATGGCATCCAAAGAAAATCTCGCGCCCACTTCTGCAACACGTTCAGAGCCTTTGGTTATAACGATAAATTGTACGATCGTGATAATAAGAAAAACGACAAAACCAACGACCAAGTTGCCCGCTACTACAAAGTCACCAAATGTTTGAATGATTTTTCCCGCATCCGCTTGCAATAAAATCAAACGAGTAGAGGCAATACTCAAGGAAAGCCGAAATAGAGTAGTCAGTAGTAATACTGAAGGAAAGGCTGAAAAGGATAGAGGAGAGGGTAAATAAACAGCTATAACCATCAGCACAATAGTGCCAGCCATATTAAACGCGATGAACACATCCAATATCCAGGTAGGCATTGGCAAGATCATGATAAAAGCAATCGTCACCAAGAATACTGCTAGTACCACATCATTTCGACGGGTAAGCTTTAACAGTCTTTCCTGTATTCGTTCACTAAACACGCTTATACCTCTTTTATTTTTTATTAGTATTTAAGAAAATATGATTCTGCTTCTGTCGACAACCCCCTCTTTGTGAAAGGATGTTGCCAGCACAGGCTACAGACCTGCTATTGAATTAAACCATCCAGACCTACTGTTATTAATAATTGCTTTACCCCAGCGTTTGGATTCTTCAAACCTAAACCTGCCTCATTTTGATTTAGAGAAGCATTTATCAAGACTCGAACACCTTCAGGCTGCATCACGGTGACATTCTTAAGATCAATAACAATCTTCTGATTTTCAGATAAGTCTGTTTGGGATAATAATGCTTCAAGTTGACGCGATAATGACTCATCCAAAATCCCTTTTAACTCCATTACACGTGTTGTTTTATCATCTTTTACATGAATAAAATCGTTCATCATTTTTCTTCCATTTCATACTTATCAATAATACCCGCCACAGCGGACGGGGTATTAGCTATTTATGGAAGTGGCTCTTCAGGATCGCCTAACATGCTGTTTTTTCACTATATGGCGAGCCTGAAGGCTCACTTCCATCAAAATAACTATCTCACTCTATTTCATACGCCCCAAGGGACGGGAATAAAACTCGTCATACAGGTGTCACAAAAAGAACATTTTCCTTAATTGCAATAACACAAACATGTGTGCCCGCCTGACAGTCATCACCTCTTAACTCCCAATTTTCACCATGTAAAGTAACTTCAGCAGAGCCATCAACAATCGCTTGCTCTAAAGTAATCTCTTGATTTAGTAAATGCTTACCAGGATACGCCACCAACAAATTATAAAAGGTAGATCTAACGCCCTGAAAGAATCTACACAGCATGGGCCCCAACAAGAATATGGCTAAAAACAAAATAATCTGCCAACTCCAAAGATGTTCTGGCATCGTCAACACAAAAAAACCTGTTAGCGCAGCTGCAATGGCTAACCACATACCGAGATTTTCAGGTAAAAGTTTTCTAACAAATATTTTAGGTTCACTAATCACTTCAGCTATTTTTGCTAACTTGGGATTCACATATTGAAGATATAAGCGCAATATTTTTCTGCGCATTGACAACACTTTTTTGTGTATACCTCGCCCTAAACCTTGACCGGAATTATTCTTATCCTCTTGCATCATGACCCCATATTTCACTGACATAATATTATTCTCATTTTTAGTAGCTGCACTGGATTCGATATTCAACACAAGTTATGTATCTCAGCTCTTTTTTTTGAATTTTAAAGTTTGAGTTTTAAATATAGGGTGCCTCTATTAATTAGAACCTTCGTCCGAGTACAAGGCGGATTAATTTTGAGAACCGCAGTGTATAAGGATACATCAGGATCGCAAAAAATATCCAACGCCGTAATCGGGCGAAAAGGCAATTAATAGAGGCGCCTATAGTCGAGCAGGACTTTGTTTATGTCTATTGAGCTAATATACAAGCTACTTGTTCTAACACTAAAAGATTCAGACTAAATGTCGGTATATCTAGAAAATAGGCAAAGAAACGATGATCAATTTTATTGAGGTAACTAATTAGAGTGTTGTTAAGAACGTTTTTTCATGGCTTGTGCTACACGCCTGATGGCGGAACTCGGTATGTATTGATCAATAACACCGTCTTCCTCCAGAATCATAATGAGTGCAGGGTCTGCAATAATAGGAACACCTTCTTTTTTAGCAATCTGAATCATTCTAGTACTTAAACGATCCCGACCAAGTGCAAGCAGAATGGGCAACGGCATATCTTCTTCATACATTAAGGCCGCCGCTTTTCGCATGCCCACTATGAGCATTCTAGATTGTTTAATCTGATCTGAGATATCTTGTTCCAATAAACGCCTTTGTTCTGATTTTCTCTGGCTCTTGATCTTGGGGTCACCTTCCATGTTTTTGTGTTCCCGTTTTATCTCATCTTTGGTCATTCTTTGTTGTTTTTTGAATTGAAATTTCTGATACATGAGGTCGAACATAACCATAAAAATAAGCACAGGAATCAAAATGAAGAACATTTTTTTCGCCATATTCGTAAAAACAGCGAACTGACACTCAATGTCGCATTGCCCAATATCATGCATATACTCAGTAATCGCTGTTCTTACAATAAAAACGATGATAATACTCATGGCAATTATCTTGATCACAGAGAAAATAGTTTTAACCAACTGCTTCATTGAAAAAACCCGTTTAAAACCCGCGATTGGATTTATTTTTTCAGGCTTGGGTTTTATCGGATCCATTGAAAATAAAAAACCGAACTGCATGACATTACCCATAATACCCGCCACTAACATAAGTGCGCTAAATGGCAACATAACCCCCATGATGATTTTTTTGAACCAAATGGAAAGAGATGTATCAAGGGCATGATGAAAATCCCGATCGTAGGCGAAGCTGCCCACGGCACTCATATACGCCTTTATCTCTCCGGTAAGCCAATCCCAGGAAAACCAAAAATACAAAACAGCCAATATAATCATCATTAACGGTACGAGTTCTTCACTCCGAGCAACCTGGCCTTTTTTTCGAGCATCCCGTAATTTCTTTGAGGTGGGTTCTTCGGTTTTACTACTTTGATCCTTGCTCACTTGAATATTCCTTCAAGTAATTGGAATGAATCTCCATATTTCAAGAAAGACTCTCTAAGATATCGTGAAATATAGGTAACGTAGTAAATCATTAGCAAAGCGGCTATACCGGCCTTAATCGGCATCATCAAGATGAACACATTTAATTGAGGAACGTAGCGGGTGATAATTGCCGCACCTAATTCAACGATAAACATGGTGGCGATAATCGGCCCCGCTATTAACACGGCTATAGAAAAAATGAGAGAGAACTGACTTAGAAAAACTCCAGCATCGTTCTCTAAATCCATTGTAGGCAAGAACGTGTGTACTGGCCAAATCTGATAACTATTCAAAAGTATTTCTACTATGATCAAGAAACCACCTGTAGTAAATAGTAGAGTCACACCTAATTTGGTTAACAAATCACCTAAAGGGGATGTGGTATCAGCCAGTACATTAGAAAACATCTGAGCGCTCATTTTACCACTTTGTAAATCGACCCAAAAGCCAGCAGTACTCACCGCCCAAAATGGAATACTAAAAAGATATCCCATCATAAAACCTATCGCCATCTCCTTGATGATGATAAAAGCTATTTGTAGCGAATCCATGGGAACTTCTGCAATATAATCGCGGGTTATCGGAGTAGCAAAGGCAGCAATAACAATAACAATGCCGTTTCTAACCAACCCAGGAAGAACCGCACTACCCATAAAAGGCATTGCTATAAAAGCTCCTAGCACTCTGGGAATGGTCAGAATAAGTGCAAAAAACCACAACTGTTCTTGTGCACTTAGACTCATCTATATTTTAGCTGTGGAAATTGTGTGAAGTTATTAATAGCAAACTCATACAATTCCGGCCCTAGCCATTGTACTGTTACTGAAATGGCTACGATAATAGCAACCAATTTAAAGGCATGAGGTAGGGTTTGCTCCTGAATACTGGTCAACGCTTGTAACAAACTCACGACCAACCCCACAACAGTCGCCACAATCAAGATCGGTAATGACAAATACAAAATAAGTTGTAGTGCCAGTGTTGCCTGATGTGTAATAAATTCATGTCCCATAACAATCCTAGAATCCTTAGTTAATTCACTCTAGTGATAACTTAAGATCAAGCCATGAGTAAGCCTCGACCAACCATCAATCAATACAAAAAGTAACACTTTAAAGGGAAGCGATATCATGATGGGCGCAACCATAATCATCCCCATGGATATTAAAATATTGGCCACAATCAAATCAATGACAATGAACGGCAAAGAGACAAGAAAACCAATCTGAAAAGCCAGCGTTAATTCACTCACCAAAAAAGAAGAAACCAGCACCAATAAATGATCCTCTGTCACATCTTTTGAATATTCTGGTGGCCACAACTTCTTGGTCGCATTAGAAAAAAACTGCTTTTCTTTGTTACTAGAATTACGACTTAGAAAATCTTTAACGGGCATAATACTATCTGCGACAGCTGCTCTTAGCCCAGGATTCTGGATGTCCGTTATCGAAACATCATGATCCTGAAAACGTTCAAAGGTCTGCATGCCTACCGGTGCCATGATATACATTGAAAGAATAATAGCTATCCCATTGATAGCAAGGTTCGGAGGTGCCTGGCGAAGACCTAACGCCGTCCTTATCATATGCATGACAATCACAATCTTGACAAAAGAGCTTATCAACACAGCAATAAAAGGCGCCAACCCAAATATAGCCAATAAGCCCAGTAAGACAATAGGATTGGGGAAGCTATCCATTGCTATCTTCTGTCTTTTCTTTTGCTGACTCATCCACCGGTTTTTGAGACAGAAGTTTTACTATTCTCACTCCCATGTGCCCATCAATATCAACAAGCTCACCTGTTCCAATGATGCGATTTAAAGAGCGAATAGTTACCCCCTGAGTGACAGGCGTATTAAGATCGACAATATATCCTTGTGTCAGTGATTTAATTTCACTAAAAGGCAGTACCAAATCACCTAGGTCAAATGTTAAACGTACTGGAACATCCTCTATTGCAGCAACAATTTCATCATTACTTTCATTTGCAATAGGATTGAGATTTTCATCAGACATTTTTTGAATTCCTGATTGAATAGTTAATTGGTTATGATCAAGAATCGCGTAAAAATAATCACCCGACCCCATTCGTAAATGTATTTGAGCATTCGCCTCTGAAGCCCCTGATGGCTCCATCATGAGAATATCCGAAGTATCAAGATGATTAAGCTCTTTCATGGACAAAACTAATGATCCAGCTTGTAACCATAAGAGTGTTTTTTGTTGATGCCAAAAGGTATTGTTTTGATCCGGCCAATAAGCCAGGATTTTTCGCATGACGGGAAAAAGCTTGTTGTGCATTAGCACAATCATTTTTACATCTTGAGTATTGTTATTGTGGCGAAGGGTCAATCCCAGCGAATAGACATTGACCTCAGAAGGTTTTAAATTTAGAAAATTTAATATACGAATCTGTGTATTGGTGTGTAGGGTGATTATTGACAATAATGGCTTTAATGCGCTTTCCAATAATTCAGCACGCAAATCAGCAGGTATCTGATGAAGTTCTTTCCCTCCTAGATATCCCTTTAATCTATCCGTTAGGGGCCAAGAAGTTAACCAAACCGAGGCAGGCACACCATTTATTTCTACCAACACACCTAAAGAATAAGAATCTAAGCTGGAACAGTAAGAATAAATACTCGATATATAAGTATCATTTTCATTGCCAAACGAAAAAACGATATTATCTCTTTTTGCCGACAATATATTTTTCCAGCGCATAAGTTCACCATTTATCTTCGGGAACTTTAATTGCGTATGATTTGAGAGTCGTAATGCCATTCGTAAATTAAATGCTATTTTATTTATTAATTATAATTTTGGTATCCAGCAATAATCCGGGGAAAAACGGTCAAACCATTAAATCTATTACACGGTTACATGTTCTTTAGGTAACTGTCTTTTCCGGGATGTTATTGTATTCCAGCAACTACTTATTATCTAATGCGGTAGATGGGCGGCATTCATCCACAACCATCCATAACAAAAAAATCCCCATAACAAAATAACATTATGAGGATTCATTTACTTACGCAGCCTCAACCCATGGGGTTGAGACTACTAGGCTTTGACTAACGTAACTTTCCGCTTAGAGTCATACCTTTTGCTAAATCAACATTAAGATTTAATGTTCCATCAGCATTCACTGTGCCTATTTTCAAGACATCAGAATCGCCATCATTAGGTCTATCTTCTAGGCGACCTTGCCAGCTTCCGAACCTACCACTACCAGAACGAGCTGTTAGCGTGCCATCTGCTTGCTTCTTGACACCCCAGAAGCTGATGTCACCTTTACTAGTCCAGAGTTTGGCATCACTTCCACCATCCCACTTGAAGTTACCAGTAAATGATGTGCCATCATTTTTCTGACCAGTTACTTGGTATTTCTGGCCTGAATTAATCATTCCTGGCATACCACCACCGGGGCCTGCTGGACCAGCTGGACCTTGAGGGCCAGTCGCTCCATCAGCTCCATCAGCTCCATCAGCTCCATCAGTACCATTGGTTCCGTCTTTACCATCAGCTCCGTTAGTGCCATTGGTTCCGTCTTTACCATTAGTGCCGTTGGTTCCGTCGTTACCATTAGTGCCGTCAGTACCATTTGTACCGTTAGTGCCATTGGTTCCGTCGTTGCCAGCTGCTCCTGTGTCACCTGCGTCACCTTTTAACCATGCGCGAACATCGTTTTGGTCGATATCGCCATCGGTATCAAAGTCACCAATTGTGTCACTGAACCAGTCGAAGAAACCTTGACCAGCATTACCTGTATCTCCAGTATCTCCGTCTGTGCCGTTGGTTCCGTCTTTACCATCAGCTCCGTCAGTACCATTGGTACCGTTAGTGCCATTAGTTCCGTCTTTACCGGCTGCTCCGTCGTTGCCATCAGCTCCGTCAGTACCATTCGTACCGTTAGTGCCATTAGTTCCGTCGTTACCAGCGGCTCCGTCGTTGCCATCAGCTCCGTCAGTACCATTTGTACCGTTAGTGCCATTAGTTCCGTCGTTACCAGCGGCTCCGTCGTTACCATCAGCTCCGTCAGTACCATTCGTACCGTTAGTGCCATTAGTTCCGTCTTTACCTGCTGCGCCTGTAGCTCCGTCAGAACCATCAGTACCATTTGTACCATCAGCTCCGTCGTTACCGGCTGCACCTGTGGCTCCGTCAGAACCATCAGCTCCGTCGTTACCTGCTGCACCTGTGGCTCCGTCGTTACCTGCTGCACCTGTGGCTCCGTCGTTACCATCAGCTCCGTCAGTACCATTGGTACCGTTCGTGCCATTAGTGCCGTCTTTACCTGCTGCGCCTGTAGCTCCGTCAGAACCATTTGTACCGTTGGTTCCGTCGTTACCGGCTGCACCTGTGGCTCCGTCGTTACCATCAGCTCCGTCAGTACCATTGGTACCGTTAGTGCCATTAGTTCCGTCTTTACCTGCTGCGCCTGTAGCTCCGTCAGAACCATCAGTACCATTTGTACCATCAGCTCCGTCGTTACCGGCTGCACCTGTGGCTCCGTCGTTACCATCAGCTCCGTCAGTACCATTGGTACCGTTAGTGCCATTAGTTCCGTCTTTACCTGCTGCGCCTGTAGCTCCGTCAGAACCATCAGCTCCGTCGTTACCTGCTGCGCCTGTAGCTCCGTCGTTGCCATCAGTACCATTTGTACCGTTGGTTCCGTCGTTACCTGCTGCGCCTGTGGCTCCGTCGTTACCATCAGCTCCGTCAGTACCATTTGTACCGTTCGTGCCATTAGTGCCGTCTTTACCTGCTGCGCCTGTAGCTCCGTCGTTGCCATCAGTACCATTTGTACCGTTGGTTCCGTCGTTACCGGCTGCACCTGTGGCTCCGTCGTTACCATCAGCTCCGTCAGTACCATTGGTACCGTTAGTGCCATTAGTTCCGTCGTTACCTGCTGCGCCTGTAGCTCCGTCAGAACCATCAGTACCATTTGTACCATCAGCTCCGTCGTTACCTGCTGCACCTGTGGCTCCGTCAGAACCATCAGCTCCGTCGTTACCTGCTGCACCTGTGGCTCCGTCGTTACCTGCTGCACCTGTGGCTCCGTCGTTACCATCAGCTCCGTCAGTACCATTGGTACCGTTAGTGCCATTAGTTCCGTCTTTACCTGCTGCGCCTGTAGCTCCGTCAGAACCATCAGTACCATTTGTACCATCAGCTCCGTCGTTACCGGCTGCACCTGTGGCTCCGTCAGAACCATCAGCTCCGTCGTTACCTGCTGCACCTGTGGCTCCGTCGTTACCTGCTGCACCTGTGGCTCCGTCGTTACCATCAGCTCCGTCAGTACCATTGGTACCGTTCGTGCCATTAGTGCCGTCTTTACCTGCTGCGCCTGTAGCTCCGTCAGAACCATTTGTACCGTTGGTTCCGTCGTTACCGGCTGCACCTGTGGCTCCGTCGTTACCATCAGCTCCGTCAGTACCATTGGTACCGTTAGTGCCATTAGTTCCGTCTTTACCTGCTGCGCCTGTAGCTCCGTCAGAACCATCAGTACCATTTGTACCATCAGCTCCGTCGTTACCGGCTGCACCTGTGGCTCCGTCGTTACCATCAGCTCCGTCAGTACCATTGGTACCGTTAGTGCCATTAGTTCCGTCTTTACCTGCTGCGCCTGTAGCTCCGTCAGAACCATCAGCTCCGTCGTTACCTGCTGCGCCTGTAGCTCCGTCGTTGCCATCAGTACCATTTGTACCGTTGGTTCCGTCGTTACCGGCTGCACCTGTGGCTCCGTCGTTACCATCAGCTCCGTCAGTACCATTGGTACCGTTCGTGCCATTAGTTCCGTCGTTACCGGCTGCGCCTGTAGCTCCGTCAGAACCATCAGTACCATTTGTACCATCAGCTCCGTCGTTACCGGCTGCACCTGTGGCTCCGTCAGAACCATCAGCTCCGTCGTTACCTGCTGCACCTGTGGCTCCGTCAGAACCATCAGCTCCGTCGTTACCTGCTGCACCTGTGGCTCCGTCGTTACCATCAGCTCCGTCAGTACCATTGGTACCGTTAGTGCCATTAGTTCCGTCTTTACCTGCTGCGCCTGTAGCTCCGTCAGAACCATCAGCTCCGTCGTTACCTGCTGCACCTGTGGCTCCGTCAGAACCATCAGCTCCGTCGTTACCTGCTGCACCTGTGGCTCCGTCGTTACCATCAGCTCCGTCAGTACCATTGGTACCGTTAGTGCCATTAGTTCCGTCTTTACCTGCTGCGCCTGTAGCTCCGTCAGAACCATCAGCTCCGTCGTTACCGGCTGCACCTGTGGCTCCGTCGTTACCATCAGCTCCGTCAGTACCATTGGTACCGTTCGTGCCATTAGTGCCGTCTTTACCTGCTGCGCCTGTAGCTCCGTCAGAACCATTTGTACCGTTGGTTCCGTCGTTACCGGCTGCACCTGTGGCTCCGTCGTTACCATCAGCTCCGTCAGTACCATTGGTACCGTTAGTGCCATTAGTTCCGTCTTTACCTGCTGCGCCTGTAGCTCCGTCAGAACCATCAGTACCATTTGTACCATCAGCTCCGTCGTTACCATCAGCTCCGTCAGTACCATTGGTACCGTTAGTGCCATTAGTTCCGTCTTTACCTGCTGCGCCTGTAGCTCCGTCAGAACCATCAGTACCATTGGTTCCGTCGTTACCGGCTGCACCTGTGGCTCCGTCGTTACCATCAGCTCCGTCAGTACCATTGGTACCGTTCGTGCCATTAGTTCCGTCCCTGCTGCACCTGTAGTTTGTCCGTCAGCTCCGTCAGTACCATTGGTACCGTTAGCCATTAGTGCCGTCTTTACCTGCTGCGCCTGTAGCTCCGTCGTTGCCATCAGTACCATTTGTACCGTTGGTTCCGTCGTTACCGGCTGCACCTGTGGCTCCGTCGTTACCATCAGCTCCGTCAGTACCATTGGTACCGTTCGTGCCATTAGTTCCGTCGTTACCGGCTGCGCCTGTAGCTCCGTCAGAACCATCAGTACCATTTGTACCATTGGTTCCGTCGTTACCGGCTGCACCTGTGGCTCCGTCGTTACCATCAGCTCCGTCGTTACCATCAGCTCCGTCAGTACCATTGGTACCGTTAGTGCCATTAGTGCCGTCGTTACCTGCTGCGCCTGTAGCTCCGTCAGAACCATCAGCTCCGTCAGAACCATCAGCTCCGTCATTACCATCAGTACCATTTGTACCATTGGTTCCGTCGTTACCGGCTGCACCTGTGGCTCCGTCGTTACCATCAGCTCCGTCTTTACCTGCTGCACCTGTATGACCTTTGTCGCCTTTTGGACCATCAGCTCCGTCAGTACCTGCTGCGCCTGTAGCTCCGTCGTTACCGTTAGTACCATTTGTACCATTAGTTCCGTCTTTACCTGCTGCACCTGTAGCTCCGTCGTTGCCATCAGTACCATTGGTTCCGTCGTTACCAGCTGCACCCGTTGAACCTGTTGCGCCCGTTGAACCTGTAGCTCCAGTTGAACCTGTTGCGCCAGTTGAACCTGTTGCGCCAGTTGAACCTGTAGCTCCAGTTGAACCTGTTGCGCCAGTTGAACCTGTTGCGCCAGTTGAACCTGTAGCTCCAGTTGAACCTGTTGCGCCAGTTGAACCTGTAGCTCCAGTTGAACCTGTTGCGCCAGTTGAACCTGTTGCGCCAGTTGAACCTGTTGCGCCAGTTGAACCTGTTGCGCCAGTTGAACCTGTTGCGCCAGTTGAACCTGTTGCGCCAGTTGAACCTGTTGCTCCAGTTGAGCCTGTAGCTCCGTCGTTACCATCAGATCCATCTTTACCAGCTGCTCCTGTGGCTCCGTCATCGCCCATAGCGCCTGTAGCTCCGTCGTTGCCCATAGCACCATCATTGCCCATAGCGCCGTCTTTACCTACTGGACCTTGATCGCCTTGTGGACCCTGACTTCCTTCCATTTTGTTAAGAAGCTTAGAAATTAAACTTAGAAATGCTAATAAAAGCTGAAGTTGGCCATTGTTACCAACACCACCTCCACCCATAAGATTTCCGAAATTAAAACCACCACCGTTGCCAGCGCCACCTGTACGTTTAGCACCGCCGCCGCGTCTACCGCCGCCACGTCTGCTTAGATGATTTTGTTGATTTTGATTCACATTAGATGAACCACCTCTATCTATATAGTTACTCATGAAAAAACACCTCTGTTGTGTTATTTGAAATTCATTGCCTTATAAATCCTTTCCCCCTCATTTCGGTAAATACGTCCTTGAGTGGTCAAGCAATGTTTTATATTCACAATTCAATATTGCGAGCTTGTTTTTTAGTATCTATCTGTTAATAAAACTATTGTGTGTGGGACAAACGCTGATGAACTCACGCTTAACGGTATTTTTTATAGACCATTAACTTCTTTTTATACACTATAATAGTCATCGTCTATTTCATTATAGTTAGCGACATAAGTATCTAAATATATTGATAATAATTTTTAGTTTCTTTTTCACCTAATCCACACACTTATGCATTATTGTGCACGACTGGACCCTTACTAAACCCTTACAATGCGCATTCTTCTTTACAATGAGATTCAAAATGAAACCATTCCAGCATTGGGGAAAATCATGCGTTATCTGGAAAATGATGACTTCCAATCGGCTGATGTTAAGAAATTAAATGACACTCTTTACTGCGCACGCCTTAATAGAACTGACCGGTTATTATTCACCCTTTATAAGTCCGGCAAGCATACTTACGCACTTATACTTGAACACATCAAAAACCATGCTTATGAAAAATCACGGTTCTTAAAAAGAGGGGTGAGAATCAATGAACAATTAATTCCGAATCTGAATGCTCAGCAGATAGATGAGAGCAAGCTTGTTACTCTCCCTCATCTTGCGCAACACACATCCCGCTTTCATTTATTGCAGAAACCCATCGCTTTTGATGAAACGCAACAACATGTTTATAGCTTGTCTACACCTATCATCGTCATTGGCACAGCGGGCAGTGGAAAAACTTTGTTGCTGTTAGAAAAGATGAAAAAATTCCATGGGGAAGTCCTCTATGTTACACAGTCTTCTTATTTAGCCCGCCATTCTCAAAACTTGTATTTCGCGAATCAATACACCAGTAAACACCAAACCCCAGTATTTCTTTCATTCCAAGAATTGTTAGATAGTATTGCGGTGCCATCCAGCAATGCCGTTACCTATCATGACTTCAGGAATTGGTTTGCAAAACGTCTAAATGCTTCTCTCATTAAAGATGGTCATGCCCTCTTTGAAGAATTTAGAGGTGTTATAACGGGGTCTAATATTGATAGCGCCTACTTATCCAGAGCTTCTTATCTATCATTAGGGGTTAAAGAATGTATTTTTCCAGACAATCAACGTAATGACGTGTATGACTTATTCGAGCGGTATCTGGATTTTCTGAGAGTAAATAACCAGTACGACCCCAATATTGTTAGCTTCAACTATCTCACCAAGGTTAAGAAAAAATACGACTATGTAGTTGTTGATGAAGTACAGGATATATCGATCATCCAATTACACTTGATTATGAGTTTTCTGACCCAACCTGATCGTTTTCTTCTTTGTGGCGATGCGAATCAAATCGTCTATCCCAATTTCTTTTCCTGGGCGAGGATCAAATCTCTTTTTTTGGCTACTCATGACAGACCTCAACCAAACCTTTCCGGGGAAGGGGAAGCGACTACTCTTACGCAAGTTTTAAATACTAATTATCGAAATTCGCTTAACATTATTAATTTAGCCAATAAATTACTACGGCTAAAAAACTGGCGTTTTGGTTCTATTGATAAGGACAGTCATCATGAAATGAAGCGTTCCGGATTGAGTTCTGACGATAGTTCTGGTGATGATTCAGGAAACATCGCGTTCTTACCCAGTGATCAAAACACATTGATGGATATTGATGAAAAAACCCATGCATCAAAAAAGTTTGCGGTAGTGGTGCTATACGATGAAATGAAACCGGCTGCCGCTGAATATTTTCAGACTCCTCTTATTTTTTCAATTCAGGAGTGCAAGGGACTTGAATATGAAAATGTTATTTTATTTAATCTGGTTTCCAGTGCGAGTGAACATTTTAAAACCATCAGTACAGGAGTGACAACCGACATTCTTGATAATCCCATGCGGTATGCCCGCAACAAAGACAAGACAGACAAAGCGCTTGAAAAATATAAGTTCTTTATTAATGCACTTTTTGTTGCCGTTACCCGCGCACAGGTTAATCTGTACTGGCTGGAAGAAGAGACTGAGCATCCGTTATTGAATTTGCTACGGCATGCAAATCCCCAACCATCCGCTATCAGTATTGAACACCATGCCTCAAGCCAGGAAGAGTGGCAACAAGAAGCCAGTAAACTTGAGCAGCAGGGAAAATCTGCACAGGCTCAGTTAATAAGAGAGTCGATTCTTCAGCAACAGCAGCCTCCCTGGGAAGTAATCGCCGGTGGAGGTATCGATAGGCTTTTTGAGGCAGCCCTGCAGCAAGGTGATAAAAAAGCCAAGTTAACACTGTTTGAATATGCATTGGTATATGAAGATCATCAAGCGCGAAATGCGTTAATTGAAGTAGACTTTAGTCCCGCAATCCATCCTGAGGATGGTATGCAAAAATTGCTTATCAAGCATTTTATGATGTATCAACAAGAGCAGCTCGGCGCGATACAACGGCAAATGGCCAAGTATGGGGTAAACTTTAGGAATCCTTTTAATCAAACACCTCTAATGATAGGTGCATGGCTCGGCAACGCTAACATTATTCAACTCGCTAATTCATTAAATGCGGATGCTTTTTTGGCTGACAATAAGGGGTTTAATGCATTTCAAATAGCATTGGAACAAGCCTGTCTACACCATTACTATGCTGAAAAAAATCTGCCCGCGGTTTATTCACTATTAAAACCAGAAACGCTTAGCATCCGAATTAATAATCAACTGACAAAGTTTGACCATAATCAAGCTGAGTTCTTTCTTATTAATCTGATGATTGCTCTTTTTTATCGTATTCTGCCTGAGCATATGATTTTAGGTAATGGTGCTTATAGTGCGAAAAATATTGTGCAGGCCATTGAACATTGGCCCACTCATCTTTTACCTGAAGAGTTGCATGATCCCGCTTACATTGATGACATATTATCAAGTAACAAAACCTCGCAAGATTCCGCTAACAATCGACATTTGTTTCTTCAAGTGAGTACCGATAATTATCTGCTTAACCCTAATATTATGCTTCAGGCCGAAGGTGAATGGTTTCATGTCTACGATATTCTTTTATTTGATGATCTGGCAATCGGCTATCAAGATACACAAACAGAGTTTGATGCCAATCCTCTTTACCAGAATTTATTGAATAAAAAAATTGCAGATTATAAGCAATTGCTTGTAGCCTCCCGACATTTTTCGTGATCCAACTGTTTTTTTGGTCTACCTATCCGTATAAAAAACTCCCTAATCCGTTGGCTTCCAGTTACTTTGACGAAATAAATTGAACTTGATTAGAGTTTCCTTAAGGTCTCAGACGATTATTTGATACCGTTTATCCCATGAATTCCGACAATTTATTCATCAAAAAGTATGATTAAATCATGTCCCCATGAATACTTTTAATAACATGTGACAACAATACGTAACAACAAATGTACTCTTATAACCTAAGCACCCATTGTAATATATTGCTCGTCATTGATTATTTCTGAGAAGTTTATTTAGGTGATTTGATAACAATCCCAATGAAAGAAGCTGAAAACACGGATGCTCTTATGAAAAATATGGTCAATAAATTCTCTAACATTGCATTCTGGAAAAAATTAAACCCGGAACTTTCCATAACACCGCACCCCCTTTCCCAGCAACCAGCCGATCTGGATATTAGTAGTGCTGCGGCAGAACGCTGTGTAAAACGGGTAATTGATGAAGGTTATTTTACGACTGAGGCTCTGATCCCTAATGCTGAAGTTACCGCCATTGCTGAAGCTATAGAAAGAATAGTGAGTTTAGGGCTTCCTCCTGTGTTTATTTATGTTTATGACGAAGTCTGGCAAATCTTCAATCGATTATCAAAGGTGATAGATCCTGTATTGGACGTAGACTATAAAATCAGTATTGCTGGCATGTGGGCATGGCATATTGGCAAAGAAGGCGAAGGCTTTCCTATCCATCGAGATATGTTCGCATACAATCTGCTTGAGGATGGCCGCCCTAAACACCTGACTCTCTGGATTCCATTTACTGACGTCACACCCTTACATAGCTGTATGCATGTATTGCCAACACATTTAGACCCCCATTTTCCAGGAAAACTAAGGGAAAAAATAGAAATAAAAAATTACAGCCATATTCGAGCCCTTCCTGTAAAAGCGGGATCAATAGTGGCATGGAACGCAAACATAGCTCATTGGGGCTCCAAAGCCAGTAAATGGACTGAACAACCCAGAATATCCATCGGCATGGATTTTTCTAGAGCCGATGCGGATATGGAAACAGGCAACTTATCCTATGCAGGTGGCCCCCATGTAACCAATGAGATGCCCTATGAAGAAAGACTCAAAGCCATTGGACAGGCTATCTCCTTCTATAAGAAAAGAATTCCACAACTTTATCCAGAAACAGCGGAGGTACTGTTCGAATTTAGTAAGCGATATTCTTTAACTTCCAAGTCTATTTCTTCTTTTGATGAAGCTACAAAGGATGCTAAAACCAAGGAAAAGAACCCAGCAAAAGCGGACACTTCCCTAGCTTCCACAAAGACAGAGACTAATCCCCCAAATAACCAGCAGGATCACAAGCCAGATGAAACTGAAACCCCTCTCACTGCTGCTACTAAATGCGTAATTAGGAATGTCGACGGGCTTGGTCTTGCGGTCTACGCTACTCAGGATATTGCTGCCAATGACATCATTGAAGAATGTCATCTTGTACCTTTTTATCAAGAACTGATCAAAGGTTGTGCTACCCATTATCAGGTAGAAAGTTTTGATTACCGAGTATCACCCGATCAAGTAGAGCAGGTTGTTGTACTTGGTTTTGCCGGAAGCTATCGACATAGTCCAGCACCGAATACGGCATGGAAACAACGTAAAACTAGAAAAACATTTCAATTTTATGCAGAAAAAGATATTAAAACCGGCGAGGAAATCTGTATCAACTTTACTCTGGGTAAATCTACTTTTATGGAGTTAACCCCTCCAAGCAAGCTTGAGGTTAAAAAAAGCCCCGGTAAAGGATTAGGTGTATTTGCAACTCAAAATATCGCTAAAGGCGAAATACTGGAAGATTGCCCCGTTATGCCATTAGGCTCTGAACTATCAGCCACCGATGTATTTACAGACTATCGCTTCGATTACCCCAAAGGGGTTGGATCAAACTTACGCGTTCTAACCTTAGGACTCGGTGCCATATTTAATCACTCTGACAATAACAATGCTTACTGGATCAATCATCCGGGCATAGAAAATGTATTCCGCTTTGTAACCACCACTTCTATTGCAAAAGGTGAAGAAGTCTGTATTTCTTATGGTGGCTCCAAGTTACAGGATGAGCAAAAAACAACACCCACTTAACGCTCGTTAAACATTCTATTACGACCCATCTACCTTTATTTCAAGATAGAAACAGAGGTGAGGCAAAGCAGGAGCACTTGCCGAGGTGCGAACACGGGATTATGCAGCGCATTGATTTCTCGTGTTTCGCTATCTCTCACACAGGCCACGATCATTGGGATGCTAACTGAGCAAGTTATTCACCCCAGACATCTGATTCAGTTACGATGATGTGCCTTCTTACCCCTGATCCTTGATGACCTCTGCTATCGGTATCATGTGACATAGCCACAAAAAGCCAAACACCAATGTACTGGTGAGTCTGTAGCCTTCTTTTATTAAAATAACCACATATATTCATACAGTTAATTACCGTAATTAAAAAAAGTAAAAAATAAGTAAAATATGTATTGACATATTAGAATATTCTTATATACTTCTTCACATGCTTAGAAAGCAAACTTATTACAACACTTTATATTAATTCACTCGGAGATTTACATCATGAAACTTTTAACTACTATCGCTCTTGCAACTACTCTTGCTCTTTCTACTACTGCTCAAGCTGACTGGTTCGATGGCGCAAACAACGGTACTGGTAACGGTGCTGCTCAAGGTAACGGTTCTGCATGGAGCAAAGGTGCTGGAAATGGCGCTGGTAACGGTGCTGCTAAAGCTAACGGTTGGGGAGCTGGTAAAGGCGACGCAGACGGTGAAGTTGATTTCGCTATCTCTTTCAAAGGTAAAGGCCGCACTAACATGGATACTAAAATGGCTGCTGACGGCGAAGGAAACGGAACTGCCAACGGTATAGCTGACGCGACTGGCGCTGGAAACGGTACTGGAAACACAGCTGCTAACGCTACTGGTGCTAACCAGACTAATGGTGCAGGTCAATTACCTGGATCAAACAGCGCTCCTGTTTATATGCCTGCTGCTGTAGCTCCTACTGCTGTAGCTCCTGCTGCTAAAGTTGAAGTTAAAGCTGCTAAATAATCCTAACAGGGGTTAGAAAAGGCCTGCTATTTTGCAGGCCTTTTTTCAAGTCTAAGTCCTCTGGAAGTGATGCTTTGGGTGTTGATTTCCAGCTCTGAAGGCTCACTTCCAGAAGACATGTCTTGCTCAAAGACTAGACTCTTAAAAATATAAAATTTCTGAAATGTTCACAACTAATAGAAACGGATTTCAGGATAAACTCAAATGTATATATTCTCTCGTTGCTTGTGGTTCTCTTACATTACAACTTTTCTTCTATTAACGGTTCCATCAGTTACCGCTAATACTCAGAAAACAAACGATGTTTTGCCATTAGAAGTCTCTGAAAAGACTTCTACTCCATCAATAGATCTTAAAGCCATTATGAACCGTGGCAGCTTACGGATCATTGTTCCTGTCAACTTTGATGGTGGACAATTTCTTCCCAGATTTTCATCTCCTGTCACTCATCAACAGCAAATAGCTCAAGAGTTTGCAACGTCATTAGGGTTAAAAGCTGACATTATCCCCATCGCTACCATGAAAGAGCAGTTCGCTGCTTTGCTATCAGGAAAAGGGGATTTAATTGCAAGCAATATCACCATCACAGAAAAGCGTAAAAAAACACTCGGATTTTCAGCTCCCATTGAACATGTGCAAGAAGTCATTATGGTAAACGCTAATAATGACAGCATAAAAAACAAGAAAAACCTCGAAAACAAAAGTTTACTCGTTCATCCCTCTTCATCATTTTGGAGCAGTGCTGAACAAATACAGAAAAATTATTCAGATATAAATCTGGTAGAACAACAAAGCGGGTTACAAGATGAAGATGCTCTTGATTTAATCGCCAGTGGTGATTACGACGCAACCATCCGCGACAGTAATATAGCGAAGATGTATTTATCTTATCGCGATGATCTGAAAATCGCTTTCACGTTAAGTGAAGATAAAGCCATAGCATGGGCTATTCGCCCCGATGCAGTTCATTTAAAAAGCGCTTTAGATCAATACCTAAACCATACGAAACTCTCACAAAGACACAATGAGAATCAGTTTGGTGATCTGGATGAAATACGAAAACGCGGGGTATTACGTATTTTATTAAAAAATAATTCCTCCTCCTATTTCTTCTGGAAAGAGCAGCTGATGGGGTTCGAATATGAAATGGCAAAAGCCTACGCCAAACACCTTGGTGTGAAACTAACCGTAGTCGTACCACCTGAAAATGCATTGATGCTGGATTGGCTGATTGAAGGTAAGGCTGATCTCGCGGCAGGTTTTTTGACACCCACTAAAAACTGGCCTGAGCGTTTTATTTCAGCATCAACTTCCTACCACAAAGCGGCTCATCATATCGTCGTGAAAAAAGATAACACTCAAGTAAAACAGGCCGAAGATTTAGCTGGAAGTACGGTTGTGATTCATCAATCCAGTGTCTACTGGACTGTGCTAGAAGATTTAAAAAAATCAGGAGTAAATTTAACGCTCCAGGCCGCACCAGAAACCATGGAAATTGAAGAAATTCTAGAAAAGGTAGGGCAAGGTCAATACGAATCTACACTGGTAGATGAGCATCTACTGGATATTGAATTAGGCGCGGGCATTCCCGTTCGATCTGCATTCACGCTAGGTAACGCGCATGAACACGCTTTAGCGGTACGCGACAGTGATACCTTTTTGTTAAAAAGTGTTAATGCTTATATTAAAAAGAATAAAGGCGGCAAGCTTTATGCCCGCTTGTATCGTAAATACTTTGACAATTCTAAAAGCATCACCCGATTTCAACGCAACAGGCTCAAAGAAATTAACGGTAGTAAAACGCTAAGCATCTATGATCAACATGTAAAAACCTACGCCAACAAATACGGTTTTGATTGGCGTTTAATTACTGCACAGATGTTCAGTGAAAGTCGCTTTCGTCCAAATGCAAGATCATCTGCAGGTGCGATTGGATTGATGCAAGTGATGACGAATACTGGCCGACAGTTAAGACTCCGAAAGCTAACTGATCCTGAAACCAATATCCATGCAGGTGTTAAATATATGCACTGGCTATCAGGAAAATTCGAACCCGAGCTATCGGTTGCTGATCGTACCTGGTTTACTTTAGCTTCTTATAATGCAGGCTTGGGTCATGTGCTGGATGCCAGACGACTAGCTGCCAATCGAGGCCTTGATAAGAATCGCTGGTTTGGTAATGTGGAGAAAGCCATGTTGCTACTGTCAAAAAAGCAGCATTATCGCAAAGCACGCTATGGTTATGTTAGAGGACGGGAACCTGTGGGTTATGTACGCAAAATCAAGAACCTTTATGAGAACTACCTGAATGTAGTGGGTACGGATGAAGTCGCTATCAATCATTATATCAATGACTTTTTAGTTACTAATACACGCTAAAATTTCTGTGAAATTGTTCCTATCTCAAGTGAGTTCCAAATAACCATTGGGTAACTCAGTTGAGGAAACTCCCGTTTCCAGTGTTTCATAAAATATGGATGACTAAACGAATTTTACAGAGCTTCACGATCACGCACCCCTAACAAATAAAGGATGCCATCTAATCCCAAAGTAGAAATAGCATGTTTGGCATTTTCTTTTACAACAGGCTTGGCATGAAAGGCCACACCTAAACC
Source organism: Thiotrichaceae bacterium (assembly GCA_965224605.1). Classification (GTDB taxonomy): domain Bacteria; phylum Pseudomonadota; class Gammaproteobacteria; order Thiotrichales; family Thiotrichaceae; genus HyVt-477. The sequence goes on along the minus strand of CBDCZP010000001.1, from coordinate 346,037 downwards.
CGCAATTGCCAGCATGGGCAAGTCATTCGCTCCATCGCCTACTGCTATTGTTTGCTCCATACTGATGCCAATTTGTTTCGCCATTTCCTGGAACAGTTCGGCTTTTTTCTCGCCGTTTACAATATCACCTTTTACCTTTCCCGTGAGTTTGCCATCAACGATATCCAGTTCATTGGCAGAGACACAATCCAGCTCAAATTTTTCTTTCAGGTGATTAGCAAAATAGCTAAAGCCACCGGACAAGATACCCACCTTATAACCAAGCCGCTTTAGGTTTTGTATCAAGCGTTCAGCACCTTCTGTAATCGGTAAATCATGGGCTATTTGCTGCAATACGGATTCATCTAACCCTTCCAATGTAGCCAAACGCCGTTCAAAACTTTCATCAAAGGGGATTTCACCTTGCATCGCTGATTCGGTGATCGCCATAACTTGTTTGCCGACTCCTGCGGCTTTTGCCAATTCATCCATCACTTCACACTGAATCAACGTGGAATCCATATCAAAGACAATCAAACGACGGTTACGGCGATACAAATTATCCTCTTGAAAAGCGACATCCACTTCATCGTTTTGAGTAATCGCTAATAAGTCTTGTTGGAAGGATTGTAGATCGTCTGTATTACCGCGTATTGAAAACTCAACACAAGCGCGCTCAGTGGCATCTTCTTGTTGTAGCGAGAAACGCCCAGATAATCGGGTGATTTCAGCAATATCCAGGCCATAACGTGAGATGACTTCGGCGATATGGCTGATATTACCCGCTGTTAATTTGCGCCCTAGCAAGGTGACGATGTAACGTGGCTTACCTTGTGCATGCACCCAAGTTTCGTATTCGTCAGAGCCAATTAGTGAAAAGTCTACTTTTAGATCATGCTCATGAGCTAAAAATAGAAGCTCTTTTTTTACTGCACCTGATTCGTTTGCATCAGGAATTTCCAGAAGCATTCCTAAAGTCAGTGAGTCATGTATGACTGACTGACCAATGTCGAGAATATTTACATCATGGTTGCTTAATATATCCGTAAACGCGGCAGTAACGCCAGCATGATCCTGACCACTGATGGTGAGTAACAAAATTTCGCTCATTGGTTTTATTCCTAACTATGAAGGAGGCCTGATAAACTCTTGCACATCAATTAGCAATTGTTCCAATAAATCAACAGGTACATCGTTGGCTTGCACCACAGCTAAATGGCGCATAATTTGATTGGCTTGTTGTTGATCTAACCAGCCTTTCTCAAGCGCTTCTGTGTACACCCATATTCCAGCTTCTGCAACGGTTGGTGCTTTATTCAAGCCTGCCTTTCCTGCCACAGCAGCTAATAATGCATTGATTAGCAAATCACTAGCAATACTAAATATTTCTTGCTCAAGCAATATTTCAGCCGCTTCAAGCTTTTCTTTAGCGATAGCGATTAACGGAGACTCTGTAGATTGAGCCTCATCATCCGAGACATCAGCAGCATTATAATAGCTTTGAGTTTCCTGGATGGGGGATGCATTGCCTAATCTTTGTAAACCTTGCAAAGTAGTCGTATCTATCAAGGCGACAGGAACATCTTCACTCGATATATTTTGTGCTGCCAGATTTGCATCGCTATCGACTTGATCAAGCACAACAAGTAAACCACCACCTGAACCCAGTATTTGCTCTACTTTACTCCCAAATTGCTGTTGGATAGTCTCTATGCTTTTCTGGATGGTATTTTCTAGCGCAACGTCCTCTTTACTCTTAACACCGTGGAGGCCTGTTTCATCGCCACCCGTATCCGGCAATGATAAGCCCTCCCCTACTTGAGTTTGTTCCGCTGAGTCTTTCCCACGGATTTCCTCATCAGCCAAATCATCAACCAGCGTTTCCAGTAATTTCTTGCTTACTCCTACCACGTCTTCAGTAGCATCGGGATCAATCACATTGTCAAACAATTCACGCTTACCACTCACCAGAGACATCACGTGCATTTCATATGAGTCTTCACTCACTATCAAAATAGATTGCACAGATTTTTTCTGCCCAAGACGATGTACACGGGCAATGCGTTGATCCAATATTGCCGGATTCCAAGGCATATCCAGATTGATAACAACCGAAGCATTTTGCAGGTTAAGCCCTACCCCGCCCGCATCGGTAGAAATAAATACTTGCACTGAATCATCATCACGAAAACGATCCATTAGCTCACCACGTTTACTGGTCGGTACGCCACCGTGTAAATGCACAAAGCCGACTCCCATCTCCTGCAAACGCTGTTCAACCATTGTAGTCATCAGCTTCCATTGCGAGAAGACAACGGCTTTTAGTCCAGACTGCACACAAAGCTCATCAATCAGGTTTTCCATTTCGTCTAACTTGGGAGAACCTATTGTTTCTTTATCAACTAAACCTGCTGCATTACATGCCATTCTTGCCCGTTGCAATGCTGCCATCATCTGGTTTTGTTCTACAGGTGTTAGTGGACGCCTCTTTGCTATGCTTGCCAACCGACCCGCTGCGGAAACTGCTTCGTCATGCAATTCCGCCTGTTTTTCTGTGAGCTTTACATCCAGTCGTTGCTCAATGCGCTTGGGAAGCTGATCACTAACCAAGCTTCTATCACGACGTAACATAACAGGCTCTAAACGGCGACGTAACTCCGATAAGTTTCGGTAGCCCAGTACTTTTCCACGCTCATCTGTAAGGTGAAAATCTATAAGGTAACGCCATAATGGCCCTAGCACATCCGAATCCACTACTTGCATTAAGCTAAATAAATCTTCTAGGCGGTTTTCTAACGGTGTACCTGTCAGTACAAAAGCATAACGTGATGGAATCAGTTTAATGGTTGAGGCTATCTTGGTACGCCAGTTTTTAATGCGCTGCGCCTCATCCAGAATTAATAAATCAGGATTTAGAACCTCATTAATCACACTCAAATCACGCAATACCAACTCGTAATTCATAATGTAAAAGCCACTACCTCGATGATATTGCACGCTTCGGGCTTCGGGCTTGCCTTCTATAATCTGCACCGAATAGTCCGTGAACTTCTCAATCTCGCGCGCCCATTGCTGCTTTAAAGACGCCGGACAAATGATCAGCACGCGCTCAACACCGGAGTTTTTCATCAACCAGCTTGACGCACCCATCGCCTGTAAGGTTTTCCCCAAACCCATATCATCCGCCAACAGTGCGCGACCATTAGCAGCAAGAAACGCCACACCTTCTACTTGATACGGATAAAGCTTGGCTTTTACGCCGGGTAAATGTCCATCCGATGCTTCGATTTGTTCCCGAATTTTTAAAGCATGAACTTTCTGACTGGCTTGTATCGCCAAACGCTGCACAAACCCAGTGGCATCTTCCCCCAAATGGAGATCCGTGCGATCACGTATCTGAGCGGAAAAATGAAAATACTCATCAGGCATACGACCTTTAAACAAACCACTGGCATCAAAATAATCATCCAATAAAATATTCAGATCTGGCGCGATATCACGGGTACGATGCAGTACAACCTGTGGAGGATGCTCAACTTCCCACCCCAGATACACGTAAGAAAAAGGCGCAACTGCTTCTTTGATCTGAGAATAATCATCACGTTGGCTGATCTTGTGCAGCACCGCTTCGATGTGCTTACAAGTACCCAACTGATTGATGGCAAAATCCTGACAATCACAAATATTGCTACGTTTTTGAATAGAGCGGATGTTGACCCGATAACTACGCGGAAATGCCAGACTTGAAGTAATGGACGACGCCTTCCACGAACCAAACCAAGGCTGACCGTCAACGTGCTCCGCTAAGACTTCATTCCGACCACGTTTAGCGCGTAACTCAATCGCACTTTCCACTGCACCGGAGAATTCATGGTTTTCTGATTTTGCAGCATAAGTGTACAAAACCGCCACCGCATGAGCACAAACGGCTGTATTGGAGGTATGGCAATCACAATCAACCCGTAAATCACCTTCCGTTGAATAAGATAAATTACAATTGATACTCTCCTCAGAATCACCGTCCTCCACACCTGCACGTAACGCTTCTTCTGTTGGAGTTAGACTGTAGACCCGATTTTCCTTGAACCACGCCAAGCCCTGACGCAGAGTTTCGTCATCGGCAATTGCCTTAAGCTGGTCGGCATCATAAAGAAAGGCATCTTTGTCAGAGACTAATCGATTAGAGGGAGTTGGAAAATTCGAGGATTGAGTGCTTTCTGACATTTTTCTTCCATGAACCATTTGGGGGAGAACTGATGTTTACATGATCGTAACCAGGGTTCAAGTTAGATATAGCCCAACGGAGGTTTTGACGGAGTACTAGCAACAGAAAAAACTGAGAACCCTGGATTAATAGTGGCAGTTGAAAGTAGGTTTGGATTATGTCGAATTCCGAGGGCATGTGTTTGGTTTCACCGTAGAGACAAGGCATGCCTTGTCTCTACAACGAGTCACACCAGGGTAGTTAACAATGCACTCACTACGGTAGCTTTTTCCATGAGCCAAGTCGTTACTTCTTCGGCTTCTTTTATTTCCTTTCCTAGCTTGATGGCGCCTAATGTGCCGTCTTTTATGCTACTTAATAGTTCGATAAGTTTGTTTTTGGTTTCGGGTGTTGCAGTTTCTAAATTGGCTAAGTGTTTGTTGATTTCTTGTAGTTCTTCATAGGCACTGGCTTTTATTGCAAAGTCTGCATCGTGTTTTTCCACATGGGACATTAAAGCTTTTACCGATTCCTGCAACTCTGCAATTTCTTTCTTATCTGATGATTTCAGAATAATTTTAACTTTTACTTTATTATGATCACCAGTATTCTGCACCCCCATATTCGTATCACCATGAAAGTGATTTTCTATTTTTGCGGTTTCTTTATTCTGTTGCTCTTTTGTCATAATAAACCCCATTACTTGTTCTAAATCGTATTGCGCGCCTGAATCCGAAATGGTTACTTTTCGACCCAACCTGGCTTCTTCCAGTAAACTTTTATAGGTTGTTTTCTCAAGCTCATCCGTATCCATAAAACGATCCGTATTGATACGCGCAAACCGAGGCAATATTACATTCTCGATAACACGCAAACCCTTTATACCCTTGAATATTTGCTGAACACTATCCCGCAAAATGTACTGATATTCCCTGGCCCCTTCACCTTGTACCCATAATTGTAAAGTGCGCTGATGGTAATCCACTTTCCAACGAGCCGTGGTTTTATATTCCGGGTTATGAAGAATCACCCCACGTTGCCAAACTAATTGCTTTCCTTGTTCATCTTTTACAATTTCAGTATGCCGAGCCACGATCAAATTGGGCATCACATTACGCGGTAATAAACTCGCAAAGCTAAACTCGAATGCTAACGTACCTGCTTTATTTTTATCAAAATAATCACTTAAATCAGGCTGGTCTTTGGGCAGTTTATCAGGGATAACATAATGACCTGAATCCGCTAGCTGATAACACAATTTGAATTGTGTCATGGCATCAACAATAAAACCGCACTTCGCCTTGGGGTAAGCTAATGTATTGCCTTGTTCATCCACTACCTTCTCGGACTGCAAAATACTCACTACATCACTGCGGCTCAACAAACCTTGTTGTACCTTAACTTCATCAGAATACAACAAGGTATAAACACCATAGGTTAGCCAACGCGGGTTAAGCACATACGCATCGGACCATTCAAGCTCTGGAAAATGGATGATTTCTCCCAGAGCATCCAGCAGACCTAAAAATGCATCTTGATCCAAACCTTGTTTGCCGATCTCATGCTCTTTACATAACGCATCAAATTTTTCATGCGCTAAAAAAGCTTCTTTACGGGATTCTTTTCTGACTTGCCCCAATACGGCAAACTGATTAGGAGTAAACAGGACTTGATGTGTACCGACCTCTTTGAGTTGCTTGATCAGTACAGTCTCGAATTTTTCATAGTCCAGTTTGAATTCAGCTTCTTCACTGGTACAAGAAAGCGGATAAAAGCCAATAATATTCTTATATTTCTCAACCAACGCATGCATGTCGAGATTCACTTTAACTTTGTCGGATTTATTGCCCACCAACATAACAGGCGCTTTATTACTAAAGGCTTTAATATGCTCCAACCAGTATTCAGCTTGCTCATTGGCTGTTTGGTTTTCACGGATTTCTCGTTCAGACCCCGCATCAACCACCAACACATACAAGCAACGCTCCCGTAAAAAGAATTGGTGGGTGGAATGCGACATGACTTGCCCACCAAAATCCCAGAATTTGGCTTTTATATCGGTTTCAGGAATGGACCATTCACGGATATCAATACCCGGCGTCATCTCCTCTTTGCCTTCTACCACATCCTCACGATGTAGCTTACGGATTAATGATGTTTTGCCTGCTGCTCCATTGCCGATAAAGATAGCTCTGACTAAATTTAGAGGTTGTAATGTACTTTTTTGCTGGTCGTCAATCAGACTTGCACGATAAGCATTCGTGGCTTTTGCGCCTTGCTCTCTAATTTCAGAGGGAATATTCAACCACTTTTCTTCTTGTCCTCTATTTATCGGCTTACCCTCGATGCGGTCTTGATACCAATCTGCCCATGGCTCAAAACCTGCATTGAGACCTAACAAAGCTTGTTTAAAGTGAGAAAGAAGCGATAACCAGTCTTTATCTGGAGTTTTATACCACAAAGGAGAATAGAGAAAGCTGGTAGGAGAAAGCGTTATCTGATGGCTCTTTATAAAGAAGAGAACTTTCCAGCTTTACGGGTAATGGTGTCCAAGTCATGAAGGATTTCAATTTCTATATTGATATTACTTATAAACCTAGCGGCGGCGGCTCTGGCGGCGTCGGCGGCGGCTCTGGCGGCGCGTAGGCGGCGTAGGCGGCGTCGGCGGCGTCGGCTCTGGCGGCGTAGGCGTCGATATTATTTTCTCTACCGAAGGCAGAAAAAATAATACTAACCTGCTGTGCTGTCAACAGCGCCAACACATAGTCTGGGCGCTTTTCCTTATCCCAATACCCAAAATATTCTTTACCTTTATGATTCGCCACTAATAAAGGTAATACTCGCAAACTACACCGTGCCGCAAATGCCACACACAACTGAGGATCAATACCCTTTAAACGTTTTTTTATTTCATCACGACTCAGCATTTTGCTTCCTCATTTGTCAACACACCTGCATTATCAATACGCCTCTCCAGCCAATTCTAATAGTTTTCGCCTCAATAGCATTGACAGGCGATAACCCTTATCCTGCATCTTATCTAATTCTTTTTTCACTGAAAGAATATAGCCTTTCTTTTTAGCCGCCAATAATACAGCTCCCGTTCCCACAATCACCAAACCTCTTTTTTTAGCTACTTGTCTGCCTCTACGTTCGTCTATGAGTAAAAAACGATAGTCGCTGTTAGCCTGTAGGCATTCAGCCAGCAATATCGCTTCTGTTTCACCTTGATCTATGATTTGCAGTAATTGCTGATAGGATTCCAAATAGGGTTCTAAAGTGTAGTCACAACTCTCTGTTTTTAACCACCCCTGATCCATAGCTTGTTTTAAACGTTTCGCTCCTGCCATATTAGAATCTGGCATGAGTTCTTGTGCTACCGCATCAGGGATGAGTACGTTTTGGTATAGTTTATGTAACAGTTCTAGCTGATCAATGGTTGCTAATGCGATGAGTGGGCTGGCATCAGCAACAATGATACTCATAGAGCATGTTCCAACTCACTTTCTAGCTCATCGGGTGAATAATCAACAGCATCAATTCCTGTCTCGCCTAGTAGAGATATAAATTGTTCTAGTGGCACATTAGCCAGTTTTGCCGCTTGAGATAGCGTGAGTTGCCCTGATGCAAATAGGCTTAATGCCAAAGAACGGTGTACGCCTAAAGACAATACAACCTCATCAAAAGGGATGGTTAGCATGGTTGGTTTACCATGTTTCGTGATTAAACCCAGTTTGCCTTGTTCTGCCTGATGGATAACTTCTCCCGACAGATTTCGTAATTCCCGTGCAGTGTAGACATTGAATGATTGCATGTTAGAACCTTCTTTTTGTGTACACATAGTGTAGCATATTATGCCAAGGGTCTAATAAGTGATATTAGGCGTTCATTCGCTATTCATTATAAAGTGATTATAACCCACTAGGTTTAGCACTTTGTTTTGTGTTGACACTACCCCCGAAATCAAAGCATCTATCTTTCCTACTTCGGTACATACCATCTTTTTTTGTTGAATGTGCTTTTTGAAAGCTTGTAGATTTTCTACTGAAACGGTAAATAATAGTTCGTAATCATCACCACCTGTTAGTGCATATTTCAATGCTTGTTGTTGAGTGATGCTTTTTAGTGTTGTTGAGAGCGGGATACTTTCAAGGTCAATGATTGCGCCTGCTTTTGAGGCTTGCAAGATATGATTCAGGTCTGCCAGAAAACCATCTGAAATATCTAAACAGGCATTTGCATATTGACGGATGAGCTGGCTTTCCTGATTTCGTGGAGTTGGGTAATTGAGTTGCTGGATACAGTTTTCATTATGCTCACCTTCAAGATGCTTACCTTTAAATTTTTGTTGTAGCATGGCTAGACCTGCTGCCGCATCACCTAATGTTCCCGTCACATAAATGACATCTTGGTCTTTTGCTGATGAGCGCATCATTAGGTCTTTAGGTTTAACTAAACCCATTGCGGTTATCGTTATGCTTAGCGGGCCTTTGGTGGTGTCGCCACCGATTAGTTGTATGCCGGCTTTGTCAGCTAATGTTTTTAAGCCTGATGAGAAGTCGGTTAGCCATTGTTTGTCTTGGTTGGGCAGTGTTAGAGCTAAGGTGAACCATGCTGGGTCTGCTCCCATGGCGGCTAAGTCGCTTAGATTTACCGCTAAGGATTTGTGGCCTATAGCGTGAGCTGGGGTTTGTTCTGGGAAGTGTACGCCGGAGATTAGGGTGTCCGTAGTGACAACTAATTGTTTGTGAGGTGGAACTTGCAGGATTGCACCGTCGTCTCCTACGCCTTTTATTAAGCCTGTTTGTTGACTGGCGCTATCGCTGGTTTCAGGATTCCAGTTGAAGTAGGTTTGAATTAAGTCGAATTCTGAGGACATGGTTTGTTCTACCGTAGAGACAAGGCATGCCTTGTCTCTACAACAAATGAATAGAGATAGGACAACCGAGGAGCAATTGCCGAGACCGGAGAGTTCAGGAGGTGCTTATAGGTCTAATACGTCTTGCATATCGTATAGACCGCTGTCTTTATTTGCTAACTAAGTAGCTGCTCGCATTGCACCTTTTGCGAAGGTCATTCTGCTTGAGGCTTTATGGGTGATTTCTACTCGTTCGCCTATTCCTGCAAACATGACGGTGTGATCACCTACAATATCACCAGCGCGTATAGTCTCAAAGCCTATGGTTTTGCGATCACGTTCTCCGGTGTTACCTTCTCGTCCGTATACTGCACATTCGTTGAGATCACGCCCCTAATGCTTTCGCTACGACTTCACCCATTCTTAGAGCTGTGCCTGAGGGTGCGTCTACTTTGTGGCGGTGATGGGCTTCGATGATTTCTATATCTACGTCATCGCCTAAAACCTTGGCTGCCATTTCTAAGAGTTTTAAGGTAAGTGTTACGCCTACGCTCATATTGGGAGCAAGTATGACGGCGATGCTGTTGGCTGTTTCGGTAATGATTTGTTTTTCTTCGTCGCTAAAGCCTGTTGTACCTATGATCATTTTTTTGTTGTTTTTTTTACACCATTCGAGGTGTTTTAGGCAAGGCTCTGGACGTGTGAAGTCGATGAGAATGTCGAAGTCTTGTGCTGCATCATCAAGTGAACCTGCTATCAGCACACCTGTTTTACCTATGCCAGCCAGTTCTCCTGCATCTGCACCTAGTAAGGAGCTTTCTGGATATTCTGTCGCTACCGTTAGGTCAATTCCGTCTGTTTGCTGACAGGCTTCGATCAGGGTTTTCCCCATACGTCCTGCTGCACCTACGATGGCTATGTTTGTCATTATTCTATCCTTTACTTCTTGTCCTTTTCGGTATCGAACCAGCCTTTTACGCCTTCGAAAAAGGTTTTCCCTTTATCGGTCCATGTGTGTTCTTTTGGGCTATGGCGCTTACCACCTTCATTCATGGTTTCTTCTAATTCTTCAAGTAACTCTTTTTGACGTTTGGTTAGGTTGACCGGAGTTTCAACGGCAATGTGGCAATACAAATCACCCACAACTGCACTGCGCACAGATTTTACCCCTTTACCTGATAGTCTAAACAGCTTACCTGTTTGTGTTTCAGCCGGTATCTTTAATTTCACCTGTCCCTTGAGTGTAGGGACTGTGATATCTCCGCCTAATGCAGCGGCAGTGAAACTCAGTGGAATATCGCAATGTAGGTCATTACCATCACGGGTAAATAGCGAGTGTCTTTTGATTGAGACTTCAACATACAAGTCACCGGAAACGCCGCCATTGGCGCCGGCTTCTCCCTCACCTGATAAACGAATACGATCACCTGTATCCACCCCAGCAGGGATTTTCACGGATAAGGTCTTTTGCTTTTCTACGCGACCTTGTCCATGACAACTGCTACAAGGGTCTTTAATCATTTTTCCTGTGCCACGACATTGTGGACAAGGTTGTTGTACTGAGAAGAAACCTTGCTGCATGCGTACCTGACCTTGACCATGACAGGTTGAACAGGTTTCAGGATGGGAGCCGTCATTTGCACCAGAACCACCACAGGGTTCACATTTTTGCAGGGAAGGAATACGAACGTCTATCTCGGTTCCAAATACGGCTTCTTCTAGTGTTAGGCCAAGGTTATATTGAAGGTCACTGCCGCGATGCACACGCGATCCACCCCCGCCATGACCTCCACCGCCACCAAAGATGTCACCAAAAATATCACCGAATATGTCACCCATACCGGCCCCGCCACCACCAAAACCGGCTGCGCCTTCTACGCCCGCGTGTCCAAATTGATCGAAAGCTGCACGCTTTTGTGAATCTCCAAGAACTTCATAAGCTTCTTTGGCTTCTTTGAATTTCTGTTCGGCACTCTCATCATCCGGATTACGATCAGGATGATGCTTCATAGCTAGGCGACGATATGCTTTTTTTAAATCAGCATCGCTGGCATTTTTGCTTACACCTAGGGTTTCATAATAATCAGCTTTGGACATGATCAGTATTTCTCATTGATAACTTTTAAGGTTGGCTTCTGGTCTTATGCCAATACCACAAAGGCAAACTTAAAAACTATTCAGTTACAAAAAGTAAAGGCACGGAAGTGTATTCCGTGCCTAAGTACTAGTAGAAAACCTGAATAATCACTATTCAGGCTGAAGACGTTAGATTAAGAGGTTTTCTCTTTCTCATCTTCAACTTCGACTTCTTCAAACTCGGCATCGACAACATCGTCATCCTTGTTTGCATCGCCATCAGCAGAGGCTGTTTCATCGCCACCTTCAGCACCTTCTGCCGCTCCTGCTGCGGCCATTTGTGCTAATGCACCTGCGGCTTCCGATAGTGCTTGTGATTTGCTTTCGATGAGGTCTTTATCGTCACCTTTGACCGCTTCTTTAACTTCCTCAATTAAGTCTGTCACTTTCGTCTTTTCATCTTCAGGTACTTTGTCACCCAAATCTTTCAATGACTTCTCAGCGCTGTGAGCAAGGCTATCAGCCTGGTTACGTGCTTCTACCAGCTCACGCATCTTCTTGTCTTCTTCTGCATGAGACTCAGCGTCCTTAACCATTTGCTCGACTTCTTCATCCGATAAACCACTTGAAGCTTTGATGACGATAGATTGCTCTTTACTCGTCGCTTTATCTTTCGCAGATACATTCAAGATACCGTTGGCATCTATATCAAAAGAGACTTCGATTTGTGGCATACCGCGTGGTGCTGGTGGAATATCCTGTAGATCAAAACGACCTAGAGACTTGTTTCCAGTAGCCATTTCGCGCTCACCCTGCATAACATGCACCGTTACCGCTTGCTGGTTATCTTCTGCTGTTGAGAAAGTCTGCGATGCCTTGGTAGGAATCGTGGTGTTTTTCTCGATCAGCTTGGTCATTACGCCGCCCATTGTCTCAATACCTAGAGATAAGGGTGTTACGTCTAGTAACAAGATGTCGGTTACACCGCCACCTAGTACACCACCTTGAATCGCAGCACCTAAAGCAACCGCTTCATCAGGGTTCACGTCTTTACGTGGCTCTTGTCCAAAGAAGTCCTGAACCATTTTCTGAACTTTAGGCATACGGCTCTGACCACCCACAAGGATGATATCGTTGATGTCAGAATTGCTGAGACCTGCATCTTTCATCGCCATTTTACAAGGCTCGATAGTGCGTTGAATAAGCTCTTCAACCAAAGACTCAAGCTTGGCACGTGTCACTTTTACGTTTAAATGCTTAGGGCCTGAGGCATCCGCTGTGACATAAGGAAGGTTTACTTCCGTCTGCTGTGTAGAGGACAATTCAATCTTGGCTTTTTCCGCCGCTTCTTTTAGACGCTGTAGCGCAAGTGGATCATTGTGCAAATCCATGCCGCTATCTTTCTTGAATTCATCTGCCAAGTAGTTAATCAACTCCATATCGAAGTCTTCACCACCGAGGAATGTATCGCCGTTTGTGGCTAACACTTCAAACTGATACTCACCGTCAATTTCAGCGATTTCGATGATTGATACGTCAAAGGTACCACCACCCAAGTCATAAACAACGATGGTGCTATCACCCTTGCCGGCTTTATCCATTCCGAAAGCAAGTGCTGCCGCAGTTGGCTCGTTGATAATACGTTTTACATCTAAACCCGCGATTTTGCCCGCGTCTTTAGTTGCCTGACGTTGTGAGTCGTTGAAGTAAGCAGGTACAGTAATAACCGCTTCGGTTACTTCGCCACCTAAATAAGCTTCGGCATCTTTCTTCATTTTTTTGAGGATTTGTGCAGATACTTCGGGTGGAGCCATCTTCTTGCCGTTTGCCTCAACCCATGCATCACCGTTATCGGCCTTCACAATCTTATAAGGCACCATTTTGATGTCTTTTTGCACTGCTTTTTCATCAAAGGTACGCCCAATCAAACGCTTAACCGCATAAATGGTGTTTTCAGGATTGGTTACCGCTTGTCTTTTAGCAGGTTGCCCTACCAAAATTTCATCACCGTAAGCAACGATAGAAGGGGTAGTACGATCGCCTTCTGCATTTTCAATAACTTTAGGCTTATCACCTTCCATTACTGCCAGGCACGAATTTGTTGTACCTAAATCTATTCCTATAATATGTCCCATATAAATCTCCAACTATTCTTTAACTATTTCTTTCGATTGACACAAAAAGTGTGGGTGCTTTTAGGTTTTTCAACCAAAACTTTTATTTATTTTGCCTACACAGACAAGTAACTAATTCTTGCAAACTACCACCATAGCTGGACGAATCAAACGTCCATTCAAGGTATAGCCTTTTTGCATCACGGAAATCACTTCATTGTCTTTTTGACCCTCTCCGGGCTGCATTGCAACAGCTTGATGGTATTCCGGGTTAAACACTTCGCCTGCCGGATCGACCACTTCAACCTTGTGTTTATTTAAGGCATCCAGCAAAACCTTTAAGGTCAAATCCATTCCCTCACGGATTTTTTCCACATCGCCCTCTGCTGCCATTCCCATTTCAAGGCTATCGGCAACGGGTAGTAGACTCTCAGCAAATTTTTGCACGGCAAATTTATGAGCATCGGCTACCTGTTTTTCATTTCTACGGCGCAGGTTGTTCATTTCTGCCTGTAAACGTACAAACTTGTCCCAGTTCTCATCCACCTTTGCCTGAGTTTCTTCTAATTCGATTTCCAAGGGGCTTTTCTCGGCTTGTTCAGCATCTGCTGTCGCTGCTTCCTGTTCAATACCCACTTCCTTATCAATATTATTTTGCTTGTTAACAGCATCTTGCGGGTCGATTAAATCGTCGTCACGTTTATCATTCATCGGCTAAGAATCTCCAAAGTCATACTAAATTATTATCTGAACTGTTATCTGAAATATCATTAACACCACAGAGCAAGTATCAACACACGGTAGACGTGTGCAAGCATTCAGATTTGGCTGACCAATAAATGGGGGAAACTCGGTGTATTTTCAAGTCAGCACGTCAAAATATTTTCAATAGAAAACTAAACTTTAGTTACATCAAGGAAGAAATTTGCCAATAAAGCTTTTGGGCTATAAACTCGTTGTGGTATTCAAGGGCTTAATGAAATGTTTCTCAAGTCGAAATTTATTCAAATATCGTTCATCTTCACCTCAGCTTTTTTGCAATTTGCTTATGCTGGAGAAACCACACGGATTGTTTTTTATACCAAACCGGTGACTGATAACTGGCCTGATAGTTACTATGTAGTCTATGGCTTTGCTGCTGCCGCTATTGTACTTTTCGTGATGTCTGTTATGAAGAAACATGATGAGATTCAATGATATTTCAATATATCGCCTACACCATTCATAAGGGTACCTCTATTAATTAGAATTTTCGTTTGAGTACAAGGCGGATGGGTTTTGAGAACCACAGTGTACATGGGTACATGAGGATCGGAAAAATTCATCCAACGCCGTAATCGAGCGAAAAGGCAATTAATAAAGATACCCATAAGTTCATCCTCCTTCAATATGTCCCCTTATTGGAAGTGAGCCTAAATGCGTGACAACAACCATCTGGCGAGCCTGAAGAGACTGTGCAAGTATTCGTGGAACTCATAAAAATGGTTAAAATTCCCCAGAATTTTGCTTAAAAACTCAGCCAATAGCTCACTATTAGCTTACTTTTTAAACAAAATCTGGAAAATTTTTCCTCATTTTTCTTTCGTCCCAGAATACTTGCACAGCCTCTGAAGGCTCACTTCCTACTACGGTATTGAACAACTAATTGATTGCCACTGTATAAAAAAACCAATAATACACTCATGGACTGTTTTTCAAGATGATTGGGAGTTGTTCCAGAAAGTATTCAATAGAGGGAATCTGTAGATCAGCCTCACGTTGTTTTGTACCCCACATAGGTTCAGGGAAATGACTGTCATCTTTATATCTTGCCATGATGTGCCAATGCACTTTAGGTAGATAATTAGCAAATGATGCTATATTAATTTTTTCGGGCTTAAAGTAACTGAGCATTTCTTTTTCAAGAACTAACAGCACACGAAAAATTTCCTGCTGAGTCTCAACACTGCAATTGGTAAATTCTTTGGCTTCTTGCTGAGCGAATATTTTCAGCCATGGGATATGGGATGCTTCCTGTTCTATATAAATCCATTCATTTTCGTAATACTTCATTGATTTTCTCTATTTACTATTTATCGTTCTTCGCATGTCATTGCACCATTGCACTATGACCACTGCACTATAAAGTGTGCTATCTAGCCGTGATTTTCACGTTCCTTCTCCTCTCGGACATTCTCAAAAACAGACAAGCTGTTATGCATTTAATCAGAAAGTTAGCTTCCCGATTTAATCCGGTATGCTACATTACTATCTCTGGTAATCAATGGAAGCAATAGATTGTTGTCGCTACAATTCATGGCAAGAATAATAGAACAGTGTTAAAACAAGGTCTTAATATAAAGCTTGGACAAAGCTTGTCCATGACGCCCCAGTTGCAACAAGCGATCCGCATGTTGCAACTCTCAACGATGGAGCTACAACAAGAAATCCAGCAGGTGCTTGAAAGCAATCCTTTACTAGAAGAAGTTACCGATAACGAAAGTGATAGCGCTGAACTTGAGACCCATACCACAGATACCGAATCCAGTATTGAAGAGACGCTGCCTGATGATCTGGCAGCAGATACCTCTTGGGATGAGGTGTATGACATGTCCTCATCGGATTCAAATATCAGTAGTTCTGGTACTGGAACTAATAATGCCGACAGTAGCAACCTGCTGGAAACACTCAATGCCGAAGAGACTGGTTTAAAAGATCACCTGCTTTGGCAGATCAATAACTGCAACTTTAGTATCCAAGATAAAATTATTGCAGCCACCCTTATTGATTCACTGGACGATAAAGGGTTTCTCACAGAATCAGTCGATGACATCCATGCAAGTTTGACGGATCAGTTATTAATTGAAGTAGATGAAGTCGTCGCTATTCTGCATTATATTCAACACCTTGACCCTGTTGGAGTGGCCGCGAAAAGCCTGCAAGAATGCCTGCTCATACAACTAACCCATTCCTATTCTGATCACGATCTATATCAAAAAGCTTATCAGTTATTAGAAAAAAATCTGGACTTACTAGAAAAACGGAACTATATAAAGATAAAGAAAGTATATAACTTAGATGATAAAGCATATGAACAACTCATTTCTTTACTCCGTTCTCTCAATCCAAATCCTGGACAGCTTTTCGAGTCGAAAACAGCTGACTATATCACTCCCGACGTATTTATTAGCAAGCCACACGGCCATAAAAATGGACAGTGGATAGCTACATTAAATCAGGATTTTGAATCAAAACTAAGGGTTAACGAATTTTATCGAAATATGATTCCTCAAACAGCCAACGCTAATGATAAGAAGTTTTTACAAGATAATCTGCAACATGCCAGAGGGTTTATCAAAGCATTGCAAAACAGGAATTCTACTATTCTAAATGTGGCTAACGAAATCATAAAACGTCAATCCGCTTTCTTGAAATATGGTGATCAAGCCATGAAACCCATGGTGTTAAAAGACATCGCTGATGATTTAGGGGTTCATGAATCGACTATATCGCGAGTTAGCACTCAAAAGTACATGCATACACCCCATGGAATTTTCGAATTGAAATATTTTTTCTCTAGTCATGTAGCCACCAGTACGGGTGGAGAATGTTCATCTACGGCGATTAGAGCCATGATTCAACAACTCATTAACGGAGAAAATACACGTAAACCGCTTAGTGACAACAAACTAACGGATATTCTTAAAAATCAAGGAATTAATGTTGCGAGACGTACGGTCGCCAAGTATAGAGAAGCCATGACTATTCCTTCCTCAAGAGAAAGAAAAAGTCTGGCGTAGACTCGACACTGGTGATATATTAATCACGTCGCGTAGCCTCATTTTTATCATTTTCACTGCATTTATGTACCGTTGATTATGACAATTAATGAATCATTTCTCACTGCTCCCTGCAGTGGCTTCGCAACGTCTTTCTGGTCGTTCTACCGTAGAAAGACGGGCTAACAGGTCAAGCTATCTCATTTCGAAATAGTTACCTATCATCAAGTAAAAAGGAGTAATCACATGCAATTAGAAATCACTGGTCACCATATAGATGTCACTTCTTCACTCAACCAACATATCAAATCTAAAATATCTAAACTGAAACGACATTTTGACCAGGTACTAGACATTCATGTCATTCTGAAAGTAAAAAAACTAGAACATACGGCAGAAGCCGTTTTACATTACAGTGGTAATCGTGTATTTGCCGATGCAAAATCCCACGACATGTACGTTGCTATTGACTCATTAGCAGATAAGCTTGACCGTCAGGTAATCAAGCATAAAGAAAAAATCAAAAGCCATCATCGAACAGAAGGTGCTCATCGAAACATCGAGTTTGACTAGTCAAAAGTAGACTCTTACTGATTATTTCTCTCTAAGCACCTAATAAAAGGTAATAACTACACCTCTTATGCATAAGAAAACATCATTTAGACAGTAATCTGCAAGAGTCACTTGAATATGTGCCGACACCCCAACATAATGGGAGTCGGCATTTTTTTTGAGCGCAGAAAACTCTGGATGAAGTAACTATGGATTTTGTAATAGTCAGTGGCCTTTCCGGATCAGGAAAAACGATGGCGCTCAATACGCTTGAAGATCAAGGTTATTATTGTATTGATAATCTTCCACTGGAATTGCTAAATTCCCTATTTCTCTCTCCTTCTATTATACAACGCGATAAGGTAGCTATTGGTGTAGACATTAGAAGTAGCCAAGCTGGTTTAAACCACCTTCCTGTAGATTTAAAAACCATCCGAGATGATGGACATAATGTCACTCTCATCTATCTTCACGCTGAAAAGCAGATTCTTCTTAAACGTTATAATGAAACACGCCGAAAACACCCACTGACCACAAGTGAAATCGGACTGAGCGAAGCACTCTCGCTGGAAATTGACCTCATGTCTTCGATCCGTTCAGCGGCAGATCTGGAAATTGATACGACTTATACCAATATTTACCAACTAGCCAGCTTCTTGCGCAGTCGTGTCTGTAACGTTGACCAGCAAAACCTTTCCCTTATGTTTCAATCCTTTGGCTTTAAACATGGCATCCCTGCTTCTACCGACTTCATATTTGATGTCCGCTGCCTACCCAATCCCTACTGGATTAATGAAATCCGCATGTATAAAGGCACAGATCAACCCATTGTTGACTGGCTGGAAACCCATGATGCCGTGGTTGATATGAAGCAAGACATTATCAACTTTACTGAAAAATGGATACCCCATTTCATTGAAAACCAACGCGCCTATCTCACTATATCAATAGGTTGCACAGGCGGTCGCCATCGCTCTGTTTACATAACAGAACAACTCGGTGAATATTTTCGTACTCACCATTCTCCAGATATTACGGTTTTTCATCGTGAGCTGAATACTTAGAGAGCTCTGATTATACTCCAGCCAACTCCAACAGGTGCTGACTAATGACTAACAATATTCAGCCAAATTACGAACAACGTCTTGCTTTTCTGCACGCCTCTATTGAGTCTGGTGAATTGTTCCGTATTCAACGTATGCTCAACTCCCTGCATCCTGGTGAAATCGCCCATCTTATTGAAGCATCCCCTTCCAACCAACGAAAGGTCGTCTGGGAATTTGTCGATCATGAAAACGAGGGAGAAGTATTAGTCGAACTCGGTGATAAAGTGCGTGCCTCACTCGTTGAAAACATGGATGCAGTTGAATTAAAAGCCGCTGCACAACAACTAGAAACTGATGATTTAGCAGACTTTCTGCAAAGTCTGCCAGATACCATCATCCGTAGAACCTTGTCAAGCATGGATCTGCAAGATCGCAAACGCGTTGAAGCCGTATTGGGTTACGATGAAGATACCGCGGGTGGTCTTATGGACACCACCACCGTCACCGTCCGTCCCGATGTCACCGTTGATGTCGTGTTGCGTTATATGCGCAGACAAAAGGAATTACCGACCCACCTAGATAGCCTCTATGTCGTAGATAATGACAATAATTGTCGCGGCACATTGCCTTTAACGGCTTTGCTCACCCATCAGCCTGAAGATATTGTGCAAGATATTATGGACGATACTTGTTTCTCAGTTCCTGCATCCATGCCCAGCCAAGAAGTCGCCATGATTTTTGAGGATCGTGATCTAATTTCTTGTCCCGTTATTGATGATCATGATCAATTACTAGGTCGTATTACCATTGATGATGTGGTCGATGTGATTCGTGACGAAGCCGAACATTCTGTCATGAGTATGGCGGGCTTAAATGAAGAAGATGACCTCTTCGCTCCAGTCATCCATAGTGCAAAGAGCCGCGCTGTCTGGCTAGGAACTAATTTAGTCACGGCGTTCTTGGCGGCCTGGGTTATTGGTCAATTTGAAACCACTATTAATTCAGCTATTGCGTTAGCCGCTTTAATGGGGGTTATTCCTAGTATGGGTGGCATTGCGGGTAGCCAGACACTGACCATAATGATTCGTGGTCTCGCATTGGGACAAGTCACCAGAACCAATACAAAATCACTCTTTATCAAAGAGCTTTTGATTGGATTGCTGAATGGACTCATTTGGGCAGTTGTCGTGTTTGCTATTTCAGCTTTCATTTTTCATGAACCGAGTATCGGTATGGTAGTGGCTATTGCCATGCTACTCAACTTGATCATTGCTCCAATTGTGGGTGTATTATTACCTATTTTACTGAGAAGATTAAAGATAGATCCCGCCTTAGCAGGGAGTGTCCTACTTACTACTATTACCGATATCGTAGGCTATGCAGCGGTGCTTGGACTTGCGGCTCTGACGTTACCCTACTGGCAAAGGCTACTCGGATAAGCACAAAATGATGCGCACGCTATCGCTTTGCACATCCTACTCAAAGTCCATATCAACAATCTCATCTGAAATATCTTTGCTACCCCAATCCTCAACATATAATCCACGGTGAACATCACGTTTGAATGAAGCAGGAATTAACAGCACAGGGGATCGAGCCGAGTTTTTCATGGAGTGATGCACGTGCCTAGATTGAATTCATTATTGCCAATGATTCAGGGCAGATAGTTCCCGTTGAAGTGAAAAGTGGAAAACGCACCCGTGCAAAATCTCTACAATCTTATATCACCAAATGCAAACCTCATAAAACCATCAAGTTAACTGGCACACAAGGCTCTTCGGTTATTGAAAAAGAACATGTTGTTATGCCTCTATATTATGCTGAATATGTATTGGAGCCACTATAGCGACATTACAGACTGTGAAATAAATTCTCCTCAACAGACATCCAAAACAAAGGCAAGTTAATACTCTGGCATTTCAACCCGAAGCTAGAAGGCTGTCTAAACCTACCCAAACTGGTCGAATGAATTCGCCTCTACAATCTGTTATTCTCTCTATTTCACTTTCCCACTTTTATTAAGTATTAACACATGAAACCTGTTCTAGCCCTCGTTGGCCGCCCTAATGTTGGAAAGTCTACTTTATTCAATCGCCTTACCCGAACGCGCGATGCTTTAGTGGCAAACTATGCTGGGCTTACTCGTGACAGAAATTACGGCTCGGCAAGCCATGATGAGCGTGATTATATTCTCATTGATACGGGCGGTATTAACGGGGAAATTGAAGGTGAGCAACCCGGTATTGATGAGCATATGGCAACTCAAACTTGGGCTGCGGTTGATGAGGCTGATGCTTTGCTCTTTCTGGTTGATGGTAGGGAAGGGCTCAATGCCGCAGATCATCAGGTGACTGATCGACTACGCCGAACCAATAAACCGGTATATCTGATTGTCAACAAGGTCGATGGCATTGATGAACAGCAAGCGATTAGTGACTTCTACTCATTAGGTATTGCTAAGATATTTACCATTGCTGCTTCTCAAGGGCGTGGCGTAACTCAAATGATCGCTGATATTTTAGTGGACTTCCCTATTGATGAAGCAGAACTCGCCGCTGAAGAGGAGGCTAATCAAGGCATTAAATTAGCGTTTATTGGTCGTCCTAATGTGGGCAAGTCGACATTGATTAATCGTATTTTAGGTGAAGAACGTGTGGTGGCTTTTGATAAGCCTGGTACCACACGAGATACTATCTTTGTTCCGTTTGAACGCGATGGTCAACATTATACGTTGATTGATACGGCGGGTGTTCGCAGACGCGGCAAGATAAAAGAGACGGTTGAGAAATTTAGTGTCATTAAAACCCTGCAAGCTATCGACCACTCTAATGTGGTCATCATGGTGCTAGATGCGCATGAAGAAATAGCGGATCAGGATGCGCATCTACTCGGTTTAGTTTTAGAATCTGGGCGCTCATTGGTGATTGCTGTGAATAAGTGGGACGGACTGGATCAAGATCAGCGTGATGTCATTAAGTATCAGCTTGAAATCAAGATTCCCTTTGTTGATTTTGCTGAATTACATTTTATTTCTGCCTTACACGGCACGGGTGTGGGACATTTATTTCAATCGGTACAAGATGCCTATGCCTCAGCGATGATCAAAGTATCGACCTCTCGAATGACTCGATTGTTAGAAACTGCGGTCGAGGCACACCAACCCCCTATGCGACAGGGTAAGCGGATTAAATTGCGCTATGCACATCAGGGTGGAAGTAACCCCTTTACGGTGATTATTCATGGTAACCAAACGGTTAAGTTGCCAGATTCTTACAAACGCTATCTGATGAATTATTTTCGCCAAACGCTTAAGCTAAAAGGCACACAAGTCAGGGTACTACTTCGGACGGGTGATAATCCATTTAAAGATAAGAAAGTTAAAAGAAGTAAGAACACACGACATGCTCGCCATGGATAAGCAACACAGGTTACAACAAAGACGCGACTAATATAAATATTGGAATATCTTTTTTACATCCCACTCGGTATATTTTCTGGCCTCATGGCGGGTCTGTTTGGTATCGGTGGAGGTCTGATTATTGTACCTGCACTGGTTGCTATTTTTAGCTATCTGGGTTTCGATCATTCAATCTCCATGCACCTTGCCATTGGCACATCCCTTGCTACCATCATTTTCACCTCCATTTCATCCGTTTGGGCGCATAACAAAAAAGGCGCGGTGCTTTGGTCTGTTGTTAAAAAACTGGCACTAGGTATTATAATCGGCGCCACTGCTGCGGGACTCGTTGCTAACCTTATTCCATCAAAAGGCTTACAATGGTTTTTTGCCTGCTTCGAATTATACGTTGCCTTACAAATGACGTTGAATATCAAACCCGATGCATCACGGCAGTTACCAGAAAACTCTGGAATGTTAGGTGCTGGCACAATAATAGGCAGCGTATCCTCTTTCGTTGGTATCGGCGGTGGTACGTTGACCGTACCTTTCCTCATGTGGTGTAACACATCAATCCATAAAGCTATTGCCACTTCAGCGGCTTGTGGTCTGCCTATTGCGATTGCCGGCACGCTTGGTTTCATCATTAGTGGATGGGGAGATACTGCCTTACCAAGCCATACTTTGGGCTATATTCACTTGCCTTCATTGCTTGGGATTGTCAGTACCAGTATTTTATTTGCGCCGTTAGGAGCAAAACTGGCACATCGTTTACCTGTTAAGCTATTAAAGCGAATATTCGCCGGGCTTCTTTTTCTATTGGCTTTTTATATGTTTTTTAAATAACGATCTAACGCCCCATCTTTATTACTCAGGATGATGTATTATAACGAAAACAATCAGAGGTATGATCATTTACCATTCCAGTGGCTTGCATTAAAGCGTAACAGATTGTAGTGCCAATGAACTTGAAACCGCGTTTCTTTAGGTCTTTACTCATCGCATCGGACTGATCAGTGCTTACCGGTACTTGGGTCATGCTTTGCCAATGATTGATCTTCGGTTTCCCGTCGACGAACTGCCAAATATAGGCATCAAAAGAACCAAATTCTTCTTGTACTTCGATAAAGTATTTAGCATTGGTAACCGTAGAATTTACTTTCAGTTTATTGCGCACAATAGCTGGATTCAACAGTAACTCAGCTATCTTGGCTTCATCATATCCCGCTATTTTTTTCACTTCGAAGTTGTCGAATACTTCACGATAACCTTCACGCTTGTTCAGAATCGTTGACCAGCTTAATCCTGCTTGTGCGCCTTCCAGTGTCAAAAATTCAAACCACAAACGATCATCGTGAACGGGTACACCCCATTCTTTATCGTGATATAGCTTTTCTAGCTCGCTACCCTCTGCCCATTCACAACGCTTTTTAGACATCATGCCTCCTTTTGATCATTTTTCATGATTCTACCTATCAAGTAATGACTTAAAATCTTAAGGAAGCTTGATTAAGTCTAAACTTTCTAAGCGATTGCTTTAGCTTCCCCTAAAATGCATATTATGAGCACCATATGCGAGCCTGAAGGCTCACCTCCAAGACATAGGGCTAATCAAAGTTCTTTAAGTTATATAGATAGTCTACTGACAGTCTTATGTCAGTAGTTAAATGAGAATAAGTTCGACTGATTATCCTTACATCAATTTACCGTGACATTGCTTGTATTTTTTCCCAGATCCGCAAGGGCAAGGTTCATTGCGTCCTACTTTTTTGCCTTCTCTTTCGAACGTTTCTACGGGTTGTGGTGCAGTAAACGGTTCATGTGATTGGGGTTCTAGCTCTAACTCACTACCTGCATCTTCATGGATGAGTTCCATTTCTTGCTCAGGATGCTCCGCGTATTGCTCCACTTCTTCTGGTTGTTGAACTTCGACACGTAATAAGAAAACAACGACGTCGTGTTTGATTTTATCCAATAAAGACTCAAACATTTCAAAGCCTTCACGCTTATATTCCTGTTTTGGATTTTTCTGTGCATAGCCTCGTAAACCAACCGCCTGTCGCAGATGATCCATACCCGCTAGATGTTCTTTCCAGTGTGTGTCCAGCACATGAAGCATGATGTTACGTTCTAGTTGACGCATGCCTTCACTGCCAATCTGGGTTTCTTTTAGATCAAAAATTTGTTTGGTGATCTCAAGAATGTGTTCACGCAAAGTTTCTTCGTGCAGACTATCATCAGCATCTAGCATGGCTTGTATGTCCATGTCGATGCCAAGTTCATCTGCTAATGTTTTTGTTAAACCGGCTACATCCCATTGATCATCGATGCTTCCCGGTTGGATATGTTGACTGATCAAATTATTTATGACATCAATACGCAGTGATTCAATAGTCTCGTTGATGTCATCGGCTTCCAGTAAATCAGAACGCTGTTCATACACCACTTTACGTTGGTCATTGGCTACATCGTCATATTCAAGCAAGTTCTTACGAATATCGAAGTTATGTGCTTCTACTTTGCGCTGTGCATTTTCGATGGATTTGTTGACTAGCCCAGCTTCAATCGCTTGACCTTCTTCCATACCCAGTTTTTGCATAATACCTTTTACACGCTCTGAGGCAAATATGCGCATGAGGTTGTCTTCTAAAGATAAGAAGAAGCGTGAAGAGCCTGGGTCACCTTGACGACCTGAACGACCACGAAGCTGGTTGTCTATTCGACGTGATTCATGACGTTCTGTACCGACAATATGTAAACCACCTGATTCAAGCACGGCATCGTGACGTTTTTGCCATTCTGCTGTTAGTTTGTCTACTGCTGTTTTGTCTAGATCATCACCTAATGCTGTAATTTCCGCTTCTAAGCTTCCGCCTAGTACGATGTCTGTTCCACGACCTGCCATGTTGGTAGCAATAGTGATGGCTCCGGCACAACCTGCATTCTCAATAATATGTGCTTCACGTTCATGCTGCTTGGCATTTAGCACTTCGTGTTTTATTTTTCGCTGGTTGAGTAATCCCGATAACAGTTCAGAAGTTTCAATGGAAGCTGTTCCTACTAAGACAGGTTGACCTTTCTCGGTGCAGTACTTGATATCTTCAACGATGGCATCAAACTTTTCGCCAACTGACATGTAAATCAGGTCATTGCCATCCTCACGTATCATCGGACGATGGGTAGGAATAACAACTACTTCAAGGCCGTAAATTTCTTGTAACTCGTAAGCTTCAGTATCCGCAGTACCTGTCATTCCAGATAGTTTGTTATATAAACGGAAGTAGTTCTGGAAGGTAATAGAAGCTAGTGTTTGGTTTTCAGCCTGAATAGGCATGCCTTCCTTTGCTTCTATCGCTTGATGAAGTCCTTCAGACCAGCGTCTACCTGGCATTGAACGCCCTGTGTGCTCATCTACTATGACCACTTCATTGCCACTGATCATATAGTCTACATCTCGTGCAAAGAGTGCGTGAGCGCGTAAGGAGGCATTAAAGTGGTGGAGTACGGATATATTGTCTGTGTCGTATAGGCTTGAGTGCTTAGCCAGAATACCTGCTCCAATTAGTAAATCCTCAGCTTTTTCCATGCCGTCTTCACTTAGATGTACTTGCTTGGCTTTTTCATCGACGTTGTAATCGCCCTCACCAAATTCTTCACCATCATCATCTTTTCCATCCGGTAAGGGGTCTTGTCTGGTTAGCTGAGGAATAAGCTCATTTATTTTGCCATATAGCTCGGTAGAGTCTTCCGTAGGGCCAGAAATAATAAGAGGTGTTCGTGCCTCGTCAATCAGGATGGAATCAACCTCATCGACAATCGCATAGTTCAAACCACGTTGTACGCGCTCTTCCTTGGCGAAAGCCATATTATCGCGCAAATAATCAAAGCCGAATTCGTTGTTTGTACCGTAGGTGATATCAGAAGCATAGGCTTGCTGGCGTTCTGCATGCGATAATCCATTGACGATAACACCCGTTGATAAACTCAGGAAGCTATAGAGCTTAGAGAGTTGTGTTGCATCACGAGTAGCAAGGTAGTCGTTCACAGTAATGACGTGAACACCTTCTCCAGGCAATGCATTGAGATAGACTGCCAATGTAGCAACGAGAGTTTTTCCTTCGCCCGTTTTCATTTCAGCGATATTGCCGTCATTCAACACCAGCCCACCTACATGCTGTACGTCGAAATGGCGCATACCCAATACACGCACACTCACTTCACGGACAACCGCAAAGGCTTCAGGCAAAATGTCTTCTAGTGTCTTCCCATCTTCTAGGAGAGCACGAAAATAAACTGTTTTAGCTTGTAAATCAGCGTCATTTAGTGCGGATATTTCTTCTTCAAAATCATTTACTATATCAACGGTTTTTAAGTATTTTTTTACTAGCCTATCGTTCCGGCTTCCGAAAATCTTTTTAGCTACAGCACCCAACATGATTGGTTATTATCTCCTAAATTTATACGCTACTAAGTTTTCTGGCTTACTAGCTTTCGGTTCTTATTGTTTTTGTTTTAGCTACAGGATATCTCTATTAATTTCGTGAACCGCAGTGTACATAAGATACATGAGGAGCGCAGAAATTGATCCAACGCCAAATCGGCGAAAAGATCATTAATAAGGGTGTCCTATACAAACATTCATTGTCATACGATGAAAATGAATTAAAGGATGAATATAGGGTATCTAAACCTATTTACAAGTTTTGAAGATACCAGCAAGCTATATTCACATAACGCCGTGATTATAGACAAGCTAACGGGTAATTACCTTAACCTTTCTCATAATAACGAAGTTTTTCTACACTGGTTTTACTTTTTTGAGATACTTATTGCCAATAGTTCAGACAGAGACCGATGAAAATGAAAGCAAGAGTAAAGTGGCTCGACAATATGAGCTTTGTAGGAGAGTCCGGTAGCGGGCATTCTGTAGTAATGGATGGCCCTCCAGAGGCTGGTGGACGAGATTTAGGTATTCGTCCCATGGAAATGCTACTACTGGGCGTGGGAGGGTGTTCTTCATTTGACGTCGTCTCAATTTTAAAGAAATCACGACAGGCTATTAGTGATTGTGAAGTTGCCATTACTGCTGAGCGAGCTGATTCTGAACCTAAAGTTTTTACCAAAATTCATTTGCACTTTTTGATATCAGGTACTGACCTTAATGAAAAGCGGGTTGCAAAAGCCGTTAGCTTATCAGCGGATAAATACTGCTCTGCTTCTATTATGTTAGCAAAGACAGCTGATGTGACACATAGTTTTGAGATTGCTTCAGCCTGAGACTATAGAGCTACCCCATTACAATTGAGTAGCTCTAGCTGGATATTCTTATTGGAATATATATCCGACTATTGTCAGCATAATGGTATACGGCAATGCCATATATACCATTCTCATATAACCCAGTTGAATAGCTGGTGCTAAAGCCGATGTGAGCAAGAATAAAAATGCCGCCTGTCCATTGGGTGTCGCCACACTAGGTAGGTTGGTACCTGTATTAATTGCTATAGCAAGCGTTTCGTAATGTTCTCGTGAAAAAGCACCCGCTTTATAAGCTGCTTGTACTTCATTGATGTAGACCGTCGCTACAAATACATTATCACTAATAGCCGAAAGAATTCCGTTTGCTAAGAAAAAGGCTTTGGGCTGTTGCTCTACAGGCAAAGCTAACACCCACTCAACAACAGGTGTGAATAAGTGCTGGTCATGAATCATCGCTACAATGACAAAAAAGATAACTAGTAAAGAAACAAAAGGAAGTGACTCTTCAAAGGCATGTCCAATACGTTTTTCTTCTACAATCCCGGTGAAGGCAGTCACCACGACTAATAGCATTAGACCAATAAGGCCTACTTCCATAATATGGGTTGCTAAACCAGCAATAAGCAACAGCGCACAGATAGCTTGTACCACTAAGGCATACTTCTCTTTGGGAGTTCTTTTAGCATCCTCTTCTTCTATATAGCCTTTTAGAATACCTCTAACATTAGGGGCTAACTTAGCACCGTAACCAAATACACCGGTTACC
Organism: Thiotrichaceae bacterium; assembly: GCA_965224605.1. Classification (GTDB taxonomy): domain Bacteria; phylum Pseudomonadota; class Gammaproteobacteria; order Thiotrichales; family Thiotrichaceae; genus HyVt-477. The sequence goes on along the minus strand of CBDCZP010000001.1, from coordinate 318,028 downwards.
TCTACAACAATGACTACAAATAAACCAGAGATGAATACAGGGAAAGAGACATGCGCCATTGCAGATGCAAAGGCTATAAAGTCCCAGCCTAGTTTTTCACCAATAAGCAAGTTTTGTGGTTCTCCGACTAAAGTAGCAACGCCACCTAAAGCGGTTCCAACGGCACCATGCATTACTAGCGTTCGGAGGAATGCACGAAACTTCTCTAGTGACTCGCCACCCATTTCTTTACGATCGAAGGTTTCATTTTCATTAAAGTCAACTCCAATGGAAGAGTGCACTTTTTCGTAAACTCCATACAAGGCAATAAAGACGGTTATCAGTACCGCAGTCACGGTTAATGCATCAAGAAAAGCTGACAGTACAGCCGCAGCAATAGAGAACATTAAGGAGAGAACTACTTTATTCTCAATTTTTATCAGTATTTTTCCAAAGATATACACCAATAAGGGTTGCATAAAATAGATAAAACTAACCATGAAGACCAGTAGCATAATCACACTTAAATTACTTTGAACTTCATGCCACACGTTTTGCGGCGTAGTTAAGCCTAGTAATAAAGTTGCAATTGCTAATAGCCCACCGGACTGTAAAGGATAACATTTCAAAGCCATTGCTAATGTAAGAATAAACATAGCAATAAAAGCCCAACCCATAACTGTCTTACCTAACAACAAGGTCAATGGAAAACATATTGCAAGAAAGACTAAAATGACATTCTTTAGCCAATTTGGACTTGAACCTAAAAAGCTTTTATAAGCTATTGATAACATTTTTACTAAACTCCAATATGCGCATGTCGTTACAACGTACGCGTGTGATCTTATTTATTTGAGGTTGCCACCAAGTGCTACGAAGACTCTTCCAGTTTATGTTCATCTCTATGCATTGGCTTCAGATACATTGAGATATCAATCTCATCACCCATTATTTTTTTAGCCGCTCTTACTGCATCTGTACGCTGCCTAAAGAAACGCGCATCACCTATATGCTGATATAAACCAGATCGCTTTAGGGCATTTATGATCTGAATCTTAGCACGTGCTATATACAACTCTATTCCAATCGATTGAAGTCTATCGAACAGATTCTTAAGCATTTCCTCACCTGTTGCATCGAGCTGATCAGCAGATTCGATATCAAGCACTACCAATTTTAAATTGGGCTTTTGAGAGACCATATTTAATAGCTTGCCTTCGAGATAACCAGAGTTGGCGAAGTAAAGATCACCATCATAACGATAAACAGACACCGTATCACTCGACATCAAGTTAAAGCGCTCTATACCTCGTAATGTAGTATCTTCATGACGTGCCACCTCAATCAAACGTGGACTCATTGTGCGATACAGGAATAGCCCTAAAGAAAGCAAGACACCCACTAATACACCTTGCTCAAGATGGGGGGCAACTATCAGAGTAACAATGAAAACTACAATAGAGATGATTCCATCATGACGATGAACTTTCCATGCATGTTTGATCGGCTCAAGCTGTACTAGACCAGCAACCGCCATCATGATAACCGCAGCCAAAGTAGCTTGAGGTAGGTGATATAACAAAGGTGTAAGGAAAAGCAAAGTAACAGCAACCAAAATACCGGTAACTATTGATGATAAACCTGTCTGTGCATCAGCACTGAAGTTAACAGCTGACCGTGAGAATGAACCTGAGACAGGATAACCACTAGTCAAACTTGATGCTATGTTTCCAAGCCCTTGTCCAACCAACTCCTGATTAGCAGAAAGTCTTTGCCTCGTTTGAGAAGCAATGGCTTTTGCAACTGATATCGCCTCTACGAAACCAATCAATGCAATAATTAATGCTGTTGTAAATAGTGTAGAGAAATGTGAGCTATCAATTGTTGGGATTGATAATGAGGGTAAACCAGCAGGTATTACGCCAACAACGGCTCCGCCTTTGCCCTCAAAGTCTAAGAAGAAAGAAAGTACAGTACAAATTACCACTGTAATTAAAACATTGGGTAATTTTGGAAATGATTTCTTTAAATAAATAAGTAGGAATAGAGAGAATGCACCCATTATCAATGTAACCATATGGGTTTCTGGGATAGCCTGTATTATATTCCACACTGTTTCATAATGATGCTCGCCTTTTTCAACTTCCAGCCCGAATATTTTACTGACTTGTGAACTAGCAATAATAAGTGCAGCCGCATTTGTGAAGCCAATGACAACTGGATGAGAAAGAAAGTCTACCAATACGCCTAGTCGCAACAAACCCAGAGAAACCTGAATGATACCAACGAGCAATGCCAAAAACGCGGCATAAAGCATGGCAGTTGATGTATCAAGTCCCATTGAACCAATGGCAGCAGCTGTCATTAATGAAACAATAGCAACTGGACCTGTTGCTAACTGACGTGATGAACCGAAGATGGCGGCTATAATTACAGGAAGAAAAGATGCATACAGACCAACATAAGGAGGCAAATTAGCTAATTGTGCATAAGCCATTGATTGTGGCACAAGTACCAACGCGACAGTGAGTCCAGCCATTAAATCGGCCTTAACAACGTCTTTATCTTTGAGAATACCTACCCATTCTTTATAGGGTGTGAAACGGTCTTTGAAATCTGAAACTAAAGAGATTAAAGCGTTACTCATGATAATTTACAATCCATATGTTGATACAAATTGCTATGTGCATGGCTAAAATATTAGCAGCTTTCAGTTTGTTGCTATTTATGATGAATAAGAAGAGGTTGGTCAGATGGAGGGATGGATATCATCCTATCTGAGAAACAAGATATTATAAATATGGATTCATCAGTTATAGGCTAACCTAGCAATTTATATGTTATCTAAACAAGAGCAATAATTAGACACATTAGTATCTATCACTACCCATATAAAAAAAAAGCCCAGGTACGTATAGTATCTGGGCTTTGGAGTTAAATCCTGGTAATGACCTACTTTCACATGGGGAGACCCCACACTATCATCGGCGATGACACGTTTCACTTCTGAGTTCGGGATGGGATCAGGTGGTTCCATGTCTCTATTGTCACCAGGAATATCGGTGTATCCGTGCGGGGCTTTTGGTTATTAACCTTCGCTCGGATGTAGGCGTTTGCTTAGCTCATGCTTTGCAAGCGCCTTCAATTCAGTAGTATCTAGTGGTTTATCTTCGATTGATTACTCTTTCTCGGATTACCTTGTGTCATAGATGTGAGTTTTCTCTAAGACCATTTAAGGTTATAGAATCAAGCCTCACGGGCAATTAGTACTCCTTAGCTTCATACATTACTGTACTTCCACATGGAGCCTATCAACGTCGTAGTCTTCAACGGCCCTTCAGTTGACTTATAGTCAAAGTGAGATCTCATCTTGGGAGGGGCTTCCCGCTTAGATGCTTTCAGCGGTTATCCCGTCCGTACTTAGCTACCCTGCTATGCCACTGGCGTGACAACAGGTACACCAGAGGTACGTCCACTCCGGTCCTCTCGTACTAGGAGAAGCTTCCCTCAAATCTCAAACGCCCATGGCAGATAGGGACCGAACTGTCTCACGACGTTCTGAACCCAGCTCGCGTACCACTTTAAATGGCGAACAGCCATACCCTTGGGACCTGCTTCAGCCCCAGGATGTGATGAGCCGACATCGAGGTGCCAAACACCGCCGTCGATATGAACTCTTGGGCGGTATCAGCCTGTTATCCCCGGCGTACCTTTTATCCGTTGAGCGATGGCCCTTCCATTCAGAACCACCGGATCACTAAGACCTACTTTCGTACCTGCTCGACGTGTCTGTCTCGCAGTCAAGCTGACTTATGCCTTTGCACAAACCTCTCGATTTCCGACCGAGATTAGTCAACCTTCGCGCTCCTCCGTTACTCTTTGGGAGGAGACCGCCCCAGTCAAACTACCCACCATACACTGTCCCCGATCCGGTTAACGGAACTGGGTTAGAACATCAAAACTACCAGGGTGGTATTTCAAGGGTGGCTCCACCAACACTAGCGTGTCAGTTTCAATGCCTCCCACCTATCCTACACAAGTAGGTCCAATGTTCAGTGTAAAGCTGTAGTAAAGGTGCACGGGGTCTTTCCGTCTAGCCACGGGTACACGGCATCTTAACCGCGATTTCAATTTCACTGAGTCCCTGGTGGAGACAGTGTGGCCGTCGTTACGCCATTCGTGCAGGTCGGAACTTACCCGACAAGGAATTTCGCTACCTTAGGACCGTTATAGTTACGGCCGCCGTTTACCGGGGCTTCGATCAAGAGCTTCTCCGAAGATAACCCCATCAATTAACCTTCCGGCACCGGGCAGGCGTCACACCGTATACGTCCTCTTTCGAGTTTGCACAGTGCTGTGTTTTTGTTAAACAGTCGCAGCCACCTAGTTTCTGAGACCCTCACTAGCTCTAAACCTGTGAGGGCGTACCTTCTCCCGAAGTTACGGTACCATTTTGCCTAGTTCCTTCACCAGGGTTCTCTCAAGCGCCTTAGAATTCTCATCCCACCCACGTGTGTCCGTTTGGAGTACGGGCACTTATAACCTGAAGCTTAGGGGGTTTTCCTGGAAGCATGGCATCAGCTACTGGGGACTCGTAAGTCCTTCGTCATCACGTTTCAGTGTTTGAATGGAGAGCCGGATTTACCTAACTCTCCCACCTATGCGCTTAAATACACAAAACCGTCTGTGTTCTAGCTTAGCCTTCTCCGTCACCCCATCGCAGTTATAAGCGGTACAGGAATATTAACCTGTTTTCCATCGACTACGTCTTTCGACCTCGCCTTAGGATCCGACTAACCCTGCGCCGATTAGCGTTGCGCAGGAAACCTTGGGTTTTCGGCGGACGGGTTTTTCACCCGTCTTATCGTTACTCATGTCAGCATTCGCACTTCCGATACCTCCAGCAGACCTCTCGGTGCCACCTTCATTGGCTTACGGAACGCTCCTCTACCAATAATATTTGTAAACAAATACTATTCCATAGCTTCGGTATACAACTTAGCCCCGGTAAATCTTCCGCGCAGACCGACTCGACCAGTGAGCTATTACGCTTTCTTTAAAGGATGGCTGCTTCTAAGCCAACCTCCTGGCTGTCTATGCCTTTCCACTTCGTTTCCCACTGAGTTGTAATTTTGGGACCTTAGCTGATGGTCTGGGTTGTTTCCCTTTCCACGACGGACGTTAGCACCCGCCGTGTGTCTCCCTTGATTGCACTTGTCGGTATTCGGAGTTTGCAATGGTTTGATAAGTCGGTCAAGACCCTCTAGCCATAACAGTGCTCTACCCCCGACAGTGATACAAGAGGCTCTACCTAAATAGATTTCGAGGAGAACCAGCTATCTCCGAGCTTGATTAGCCTTTCACTCCGATCCACAGCTCATCCCCGCATTTTTCAACATACGTGGGTTCGGTCCTCCAGTTGGTGTTACCCAACCTTCAACCTGGCCATGGATAGATCGCTCGGTTTCGGGTCTACACCCAGCAACTATACGCCCTATTAAGACTCGCTTTCGCTACGGCTTCACTAGACGCTTAACCTTGCTACTGAATGTAAGTCGCTGACCCATTATACAAAAGGTACGCAGTCACCCACAATAAATTGAGGCTCCCACTGCTTGTACGTATGCGGTTTCAGGTTCTATTTCACTCCCCTCTCCGGGGTTCTTTTCGCCTTTCCTTCACAGTACTGGTTCACTATCGGTCGGTAAGGAGTATTTAGCCTTAGAGGATGGTCCCCCTATCTTCAGTCAAAATCGCACGTGTTCCGACCTACTTAATATGGCAATCATAGCTTTCGTGTACGGGACTATCACCCTGTATCGTCAAGCTTCCCAGCTTGTTCCACTAACTAATTCTTGCTCGGCTGTTCCCCGTTCGCTCGCCGCTACTAAGGGAATCTCAATTGATTTCTTTTCCTCCGGGTACTTAGATGTTTCAGTTCTCCGGGTTTGCTTCGTTAACCTATGTATTCAGTTAACGATGACACCTTATGGTGCCGGGTTTCCCCATTCGGAAATCTCCGGGTCAATGTTTGTTTGCAAACTTCCCGAAGCTTATCGCATGCTACAACGTCCTTCATCGCCTCTTACCGCCTAGGCATCCACCACATACGCTTAGTCACTTGATTCTATAACCTTAAACAGTCTTTGACGCTCAGCTAATCCTGCTTTTATTTCTGCTCTTCGTTGTCGCTCAGTCACTTACACTTGTAAGCTCCTTCGCTCCGCCTTGATCTGAACTAAAATCAGTATCATCTGAACGCCAAAGCTATATAAATTACTTTGTATATTCTCTGTTGGTAGAGGCCTTTTGATTCTCTACTGTTCAGGATATAGGTAACTATAACTTTGTAACGTTCTTGAGAAAACTCATATTAGAAGTAAGCGATAACTTAGCTTACTTCAAGACATCCATAACTGCGTTTCACGATTGATCGTGAGCCGCTTTGCGGATGCCTCATCTATGTGTTTTTTCACCTAGATACTACTTGAATTGTTAAAGAACTCATCGATTGCTCGATGTGTTTGACTAAAAAGTCAGTCAATGTACCTTTTCTTTTCCTATTGATTTGAATAGGTAAAGCTAAAGTAGCTTGACTGACTTCTTGGACTTCTCAGATAAGCTGTTTGTTGTTCACCTTTTTATGTTCAGTTTACTTGAACTAAAATGGTGGAGCCGGACGGGATCGAACCGACGACCTCCTGCGTGCAAGGCAAGCGCTCTCCCAATTGAGCTACGGCCCCTTTTACTGGTCTTTTTTCCGCTCTACTTCGTTGCACTCGTCGTTCACTCAGTTGCGTACCGATGTACGCGCCTTCGCTCTCTTCAACGTGCGCCTTGTATAACGAAAAAAATCCTGCGTAAAAGCTTCGCTTCAAACAATGATGACTCATTGTTATTGTTCGCTTTTATACATTAGTAATTGCAGCACTTGATTCTATAGTGTCGTGTCTTTGTTTCTTCTACAGAATTTTTCTCAGGTTGGATTGTTTCGTCGGCGAAGCGTGTGCAAACACGTGAGTCGGCGAAATAATTCAAGCTGAGGAAAATTGGTGGGTCTAGGTGGATTTGAACCACCGACCTCACCCTTATCAGGGGTGCGCTCTAACCAACTGAGCTATAGACCCTTTTACTTGTCTTTTTGCCACTACTCTGCTTGCACTTGTCGTTCACTCAGTTGCGTACCTAGTGTACGCGCCTTCGCTCTCTCCGGCGTGCGCCTTGAGTAGTGGCAAAAATCCTGCGTAAAAGCTTCCTTCTTTAAATAGGTGGTTATACTTATTCTTGAAGGTGTTTCACTTTGTCTAATGCCCAGCCTTAGCGGGCTAAACAGCTTGCAGATAAGCTTGTGTGGAGGTTCGTAACTTTGTCCGTCTTTCTCGTTAAGGAGGTGATCCAGCCGCAGGTTCCCCTACGGCTACCTTGTTACGACTTCACCCCAGTCATGAATCACACCGTGGTAACCGACCTCCCGAAGGTTAGTCTAGCTACTTCTGGTGCAACCCACTCCCATGGTGTGACGGGCGGTGTGTACAAGGCCCGGGAACGTATTCACCGCGACATTCTGATTCACGATTACTAGCGATTCCATCTTCATGGAGTCGAGTTGCAGACTCCAATCCGGACTACGACCGGCTTTGTGGGATTAGCTTACTCTCGCAAGTTTGCAACCCTTTGTACCGGCCATTGTAGCACGTGTGTAGCCCATCCCATAAGGGCCATGATGACTTGACGTCGTCCCCACCTTCCTCCGGTTTGTCACCGGCAGTCTCCCTGGAGTTCTCAGCATTACCTGTTAGCAACCAAGGATAGGGGTTGCGCTCGTTGCGGGACTTAACCCAACATCTCACGACACGAGCTGACGACAGCCGTGCAGCACCTGTCACAGAGTTCCCGAAGGCACGTCTGCATCTCTGCTGATTTCTCTGGATGTCAAGGGATGGTAAGGTTCTTCGCGTTGCATCGAATTAAACCACATGCTCCACCGCTTGTGCGGGCCCCCGTCAATTCCTTTGAGTTTTACTCTTGCGAGCGTACTCCCCAGGCGGTCAACTTATTGCGTTAGCTGCGTCACTAAGTCCTCAAGGGACCCAACGACTAGTTGACATCGTTTACGGCGTGGACTACCAGGGTATCTAATCCTGTTCGCTACCCACGCTTTCGCACCTCAGCGTCAGTTTTTGGCCAGTAAGTCGCCTTCGCCACTGGTGTTCCTTCCGATCTCTATGCATTTCACCGCTACACCGGAAATTCCACTTACCTCTCCAAAACTCTAGCTTGCCAGTATCGAATGCAGTTCCTAGGTTGAGCCCAGGGATTTCACATCCGACTTAACAAGCCGCCTACGCGCGCTTTACGCCCAGTAATTCCGATTAACGCTTGCACCCTCAGTATTACCGCGGCTGCTGGCACTGAGTTAGCCGGTGCTTCTTCTGTGGGTAACGTCATTATCTTCCCCACTGAAAGTGCTTTACAACCCTCGGGCCTTCTTCACACACGCGGTATTGCTGGATCAGACTTGCGTCCATTGTCCAATATTCCCCACTGCTGCCTCCCGTAGGAGTCCGGGCCGTGTCTCAGTCCCGATGTGGCTGATCGTCCTCTCAGACCAGCTATAGATCGTTGCCATGGTGAGCTCTTACCTCACCATCTAGCTAATCTAACGCGGGCTCATCTGGTAGCGGCCGAAGCCTTTCTTCCGTAGAAGGTATGCGGTATTAATCCGGATTTCTCCGGGCTGTCCCCCACTACCAGGCAGATTCCCACGCGTTACTCACCCGTCCGCCACTAGTCCACTAGTGCAAGCACTAGCTTCCTCGTTCGACTTGCATGTGTTAAGCATACCGCCAGCGTTCAATCTGAGCCAGGATCAAACTCTTCAGTTTATAGTGTTTGAATCTTCTACCCGAAGGTAAAGATTCGCGTCTTTAAATTGAAGCTTGAACCTAACTATATTACTTACTATTACGTTTGAATTAACAGTTCGTTAGTTAAGGTTTGCTTCTTTGACGAATCAAAGCCACAAACCTCCACACAAACTTATCTGCTTGTCTTGTTAAATCTTTCTCACAGTTGCTTGAACTGTGTTTCTCCTAACACCCTGTATGCACATATTCTCATGCGTTGTTGGTGTCGGAGGATGCGCATTATAGAGCTTTAAAATATTCGGTCAACTACTTTTATAGTATTTTTTTCCAATTAAATCCATTTTTTTGGCAGGCAATTGATATATCAATATCTTGGCAGTTATTTTTATTAGATTTTACTGTCGACAATACACCCATCACTTCCTCGACATTATTATTCTTTTCACTCATATGCATACCGATAAGAAACTGTAGATTTTTCGTCTCTATTCGATCAAGTATATATCTAGATTGCTGATTATCAAGGTGTCCATAATTTCCTGACACTCGATTCTTTAACATCTGAGGATAAGAACCCGTTCTCAATTGATGATCATCGTAGTTACATTCCAGTAACAAGGCATCTACGCCATCTAAGTGTTCTATTATGCAAGGAGTAACCTTACCCACATCGGTAAGGATGCCTAATCTTCGTTTATTGCTGCTGAATACAAACTGGCAAGGTTCTCGGGCATCATGAGGGACAGGAAAGGGCTGCACCTCCATCTCGTCAATATTGAAGACAACATGAGGGTCTATTAAATGTGTGGAACTAAAGTCTGTATCTTTGCAAGCATGGCGTGTCCCTGCTGTTAACCAGACGGGAAGGTTGTATTTGCGAGATAGCTTACCGACCCCAGATGAATGATCACCGTGCTCATGAGTGACTAAGATGGCATTGATGGTTGCTGCATCGCAGTCTAGCTTTGCCAGCCGCTTCTCTGTTTCAGATAGCGCGAAGCCACAATCAAGCAGCACTGTTGTTTCGTCTGCTTTTATTAGCGTCCCATTACCTTTACTACCACTACCTAACGATGCAAAACTAAGCATTGCTGTTACACCTAGCGATTAAATTCTGTTTTAAACCGCTCTAGTATTTTTGTTGCCGTTTTTTTATTGACAGGCTTTGCATTTTTATCCAATATTTTAAGTGCTGAACCATGATCTAGTTTTCTTACATGGATCATATATTGACTACCATTATCCAGAAACTTCTCGGAGGGTGAAATCAATCGACGAAAGAATCCTTTTTTCTTTTCTTCATCTTGTTGCCATATGACTGTATACAAACCTTTTGATGCATTCTGACCTTCCAAAGAAAAACCGAGATTAGTGATTGCAGAACCTGTTCTCACCCATGTTCTATCAAAACTATCCTCAAGTTTTAACAACGGCTGATCTGCCTTATCTGTAGACAAAATGGCTAGACCCGTTATTTGAGTTGAAACTTCAGGCTTACCTTTAACCGTATTTGGATCGATCCCCTGCAAATATGCTTTAAGCCTGTTCAACATTTCTGCTTCTGCAACTGCCCTACGAGGCCTCATTTCCCACTTATTTCCAGTGTCGGTGACCATTAACTCGGCACCTCTATGGGTAATATAAATACGAGTTAGGTTGGCAGATGATTTTTCAAATCTTGTGGTATAACGGTCACGAATACCTGAATCCGTCGCATTCTTCAATATACTACCCAGCGCTCTTTGAATTGAACCCTGCGGTAATTTTCCACGAGTTTGTATCCAGCCTGTCTCCATAATGCCAACGGTGGGTTCATTACGCTTCAATTCTGTACCAATGGCTGTCCAGAATCCTTGTACTTTACTCCACAGAGTATTTGCCGGTGCAGAAACTTCCAACCAACGAGCATTTCCGGATCCTTTGATACTCACCGTATTGCTTTCGGGTAACACTTGAACGCTACCACCCGAACCACCTGCGCCCACTGATGTGGTGCCGTTATTAATAGTACTTGCACTCACTGTACTATTTGCAGAATGAGTCGCAAAGGTTGAATCGTATTGTGGCTCTGTTAAATCAGGAGGCACTTCTAATGAACTGACACTCCCTGCTTTTTTATAATTAACCGATTCTGTATTGTCAAAAACTTTATTGATTTTGCTACACCCGGTTAGCAACAATAATCCAGATATTACAATAACTACATTCAAATTTAATTTCTTCACTCTATGTCAACTCCTGCCTCATGCATCGCTTCCATTAGCTCAGCATGATATTCCTCTGAAAATGTGGTCAATGGTAAACGATTCACATTCTGACCAAAACCCATTTTATGCATAGCCCATTTTACTGGAATCGGATTTGCTTCAAGAAACAAATTCGTATGCAACGCTTCTAAATGAACATTTATCTCTTCTGCTCGCTGCCGATCGCCATTGATAGCAGCTTCACACATTACATGCATGGCCGCTGGCACTACATTTGCTGTGACCGAAATATTACCCTGACCACCCAGCAACATCAATTCCATAGCAGTACCATCATCCCCGCTATAAATCTCAAGTTGGCCTGCACAATTATCGATCAATCGTTCTGCACGATCCAGATCACCTGTGGCTTCTTTTATACCGATTATATTGGAAATAGGCGCTAAGCGTTCAACCGTTTCTGGAAGCATATCAACTGCTGTACGCCCAGGCACGTTGTACAATATCTGTGGTAATGCCACATTATCAGCTATGTATTTATAATGCTGATATAAGCCTTCTTGTGTAGGTTTGTTATAATAAGGCGTAACCAACAAGGCAGCATCCGCACCATCTTGCATTGCTTTCTCGGTTAGTTCTAATGCTTCTTTAGTGCTATTGGATCCTGTTCCCGCTATCACTGGAAGCTTACCTGCCACCATCTCAACGATACGTTTGACCACGGCAGTATGCTCACGATGCGAGAAGGTGGCAGACTCACCCGTCGTACCCATAGCAACAATGGCATCTGTACCACTTTCTATATGAAAGGCTATTAATTTCTCTAGTGCTACTTCATCCACCTCGCCTTGATCTAGCATAGGTGTGACCAAAGCCACCATACTACCGCCAAACATCGCTTCTCCAAATTACTCTTTAAATAAGGAACGGATAGTACTGACGCGCTTTGAAAAAGACAAGTAACTATTCACCAAGTTTGACGATGGACTGATTACAGGACAATATTTGAAAGCCACTAATAAGTAACTATACTTAAGACACAAACTCACTCTAAAAGGAAAACAATGACAATAATAAAAGAAGGACAAGCTATCCCTAACTTCTCTGCCCCTGCTACATCTGAGACCATCTTCGATCTCTCATTTTATAAAGGAAAATCCAATCTGATCATCTATTTCTATCCAAAAGATAGTACTCCCGGTTGCACTACAGAAGGACAAAACTTCCGCGACCTTCATAAAGAATTTCTACAACATGACACAGAAATATTTGGCGTATCAAAAGACAGCATGAAACGTCATGAAAATTTCAAGGCTAAACAAAGTTTTCCTTTTGAACTCATCTCCGATGAAGACGAAACCGTTTGCACCCTTTTTGATGTCATTCAACTGAAAAAACTCTACGGGAAAGAATACATGGGTATAGTGAGAAGCACCTTCTTAATCGACAAAGAAGGCAAGCTACGCAGGGAGTGGCGAGGTGTAAAAGTGAAAGGACACGCAGAAGAAGTTCTGGAAACCGTTAAATCACTATAACAGGGCACAACTCATGACTAATAACGATAAGCGTCTATTCGTTCTAGATACCAATGTCTTAATGCACGACCCCACCGCATTATTTCGCTTCCAGGAACATGACATATTTCTCCCCATGATCGTTTTAGAAGAGCTAGATCATGGCAAGAAAGGCTTATCCGAAGTTGCCCGCAATGTTCGTCAGGTGAGTCGCTTTATCGACACCATGATTGAACAATATGACAATGGTATTGAAGAAGGTGTGCCCATAAAATTGGAGGGCATGATTGACAACACCAAAGAGGCCAGTGGTCGTCTCTTCTTTCAAACCGAAGCATTCGAAGGCAAGCTACCAAAAAACCTCCCTGGAGACACACCCGACAACAACATTCTTGCCATCGCATTATCATTACAAAAAAAACATCCTCAGCGAAAAGTTACTCTAGTCTCTAAGGATATAAATCTACGCATTAAAGCCAGTGTGGTTAAGCTTCACACTGAAGACTACTTCAATGACCAAGTACTAGATGATGTTGATCTGTTGCCTGTTGGCTTTCATATTATGCCGGACGACTTCTGGGACACACATAGTAAAAACATGGATTCATGGCAAGAAGAAAGTAAAACCTTTTATAGACTAACCGGGCCACTGACTAAAGACTGGACTCCAGGGGAATTCATCATCTTGGAAGGTGAACAGCCTTTTCAGGCCATTGTGAGAGATATTGACGATGGTTTTGCTCTCATTGAGACCATCAAAGATTTTGCTGAGGAACATCACGCTGTGTGGGGCATCAATGCACTAAACATGGAACAGAACCTCGCCCTCAATTTACTAACAGACCCAGAGGTTGATTTCGTAACGCTACTAGGTGCTGCCGGAACAGGAAAGACCTTACTCGCATTAGCAGCGGGGCTGGCACAAACATTAGAGGGAAAACGCTATAAAGAAATCATCATGACACGAGTAACCATTCCTGTAGGTGACGATATTGGCTTTCTTCCCGGAACTGAAGAAGAAAAAATGGCTCCGTGGATGGGTGCTTTAATGGATAATCTTGAGGTATTAACTCAACCCACAAGTGGCGGTAGCTGGGGACGCAGTGCTACAGACGAATTTCTAATGAATAAAATCAAATTACGTTCATTAAATTTTATGCGGGGTCGAACATTTCTAAGTCGCTTCCTCATTGTTGACGAAGCTCAAAACCTTACCCCAAAACAGATGAAAACCCTGATTACTCGTGCAGGACCCGGCACTAAAGTTGTCTGCCTGGGCAATGTCGCTCAAATAGACACGCCTTATCTCACAGAAACTTCATCGGGGCTCACTTATGTTGTCGACCGATTTAAAGGCTGGGAACATGGTGGACATGTCACGTTAAAAACAGGAGAGCGCTCACGTTTGGCAGGCTTTGCAGAAGAAACACTTTGACGTTGAGCCAAAAGTTGAGTCAAAACATTCAGAGCTTTTTTGGATGAAAGAAATAAGAGCGTGACAACTATTCCAACCACAGAATTCGACTGGTGTCTGTTGATTGCTAATAACAATACAGAGTTATCACACATAGCTATCACCACATCAAATCATCAGGTATTTCATATTCAGCATAGGGATCATCTACAATACTATTTTCACGACCCTTCTCATTTTTACTAAGCTCTATAACGCTATCACTATCACGCATACTGATTTTTTTCGCCACCTCAAAAGGTACTAGCTCATAACCATCAGCTAACTTCACAATCACCAAACGTCCAGAGCCTATAGCACCGCGAAGTGTTTCCGTAATATAAATAGTTTTTACTTTTCCCGCATCCACAAAATTGTAAGCAATATCACCTTTTATCTCATCAACACGATTTATTTCAATTAACTGCCTTATTTGGGCAGCAAAGGCTTTTTGTTCGGCTTCTTGCTTTCTTCTTTCATTTAACAAGCGACTGTTTTCTTTTTCTTCGGCTATTGCTTGCTCTGCTAACAATTCCGCTTCATTCACTAGATTCGTTTTATTTTTTCGACTTTCTTTTGCCTGCTTTCTTTTCTCCGCACTAATCTTTTTAGCCTTCTTCTTATCCACCAACCCTATGCCTAATAACTGATCTTGCAATGACCCTGCCATCTATTTTCTCCAATAATTACCATCCCGAAAAATACAACACACTTTCTTAAGGATAGTATCAATCGCGTTAAGAATACATACCCATCACATTACCCGACACCGATACTCATACTTAAAAACAATCTCTACCTAACTCCGCATCAGCTTATAAGTTACTTACGTGAATAGTCTTTTAGACCAACGGCTCTTCAATAATCCGTCTTCAGCTTGTACAATATCGTCCATAAACATCCTTGCCAGCAAGGACTATTGCTACACAGATTAGCGAATAATAATAACAATACTAAGGGCTATTCTCATCAAATGACTGTTGCAGACACCATTGTTTTCCCTAGCTTGGTTAAGCGCCTTCTTGATCAAGGCAAAATCTCGCATGATAATGCAAGTGAAGCCGTCAAAGAAGCGCAAACTGAAAACACACCTATTGCGACCTACTTAATACAACGACGTCTGGTTAATCAAGAAGATATTGCGCTTATGTGTAGCGCAGAATATGGCCTAAATATTGCTGATGTTGATGCCATTGAGATCACCGATGACGTTAGAGATGTTTTACCTCTTGATCAAGCACGAAAACTACAACTTCTACCTATATTTAAACTAGGCAAGGGCATCCATGTCGGTGTTGCTGACCCGCATTATCTTTCTAATCTGGATGATATAAAATTCGCCACAGGTCTGGTAGCTGAACCGGTCATTATCGAATACAACAAATTACAAGCACTCCTTCGCAACAGCTCAGGTGGAAATTCAGATGATGCTGAACGCTTAGGCATGACGGTTTCATCCAAAACTGCTGAACAAGATCTCGCTATTGATACTTATGAGATGGAAAGCAAGGAAGAAGAAGAGGAAGAGGATGATACTGGCATAGATGTTATTAAGTTTGTTAATGAACTACTATCTCATGCGATAAAAAAAGGCGTATCGGATATCCACATCGAGCCTTATGAAAAACTCTTACGCATCCGTTATCGAATAGACGGCATTTTGCAGGTTATCGCAACTCCCCCCAAGAAAATATCTCGTAGATTAACAGCCCGAATTAAAGTGATGTCCCGGTTGAACATGTCTGAAAAAAGAAAACCACAAGATGGGCGCATACATTTTAAAGTCAGTGAAGATAAGTTTATTGATTTTCGTGTAAGTACACTACCCACCTTATATGGTGAAAAAATTGTTATGCGGATACTGGACTCATCCAGCGCATCCCTAGGTGTCGACATGTTGGGCTTTGAACTTGAACAAAAAGAAGCATTACTTAATGCACTCAGCAAACCAGATGGCATGATTTTGGTTACTGGCCCGACGGGTAGTGGTAAGACCGTAACTTTGTATACTGGCCTTAACATACTCAATACATCAGAGAAGAATATTGCCACTGCGGAAGATCCCTGTGAAATTCAGCTTCCAGGTGTTAACCAGGTAAATGTTGACCCCAAGGCTGGTTTAGATTTTTCAGCCGCTCTCAAATCTTTTTTACGGCAAGACCCTGACATCATCATGGTCGGTGAGATTCGAGACCTTGAAACGGCAGATATTGCCATGAAAGCCGCTCAAACAGGGCATTTAGTACTCTCAACATTACATACCAACAGCGCACCTGAGACCCTAACCCGCCTGATTAACATGGGGGTCAAACCTTTTAACATTGCCTCTACTGTCCACCTCATTGTTGCGCAACGACTAGCTCGTCGCTTGTGTAAAGAATGTAAAGAACCAGCCGACATCCCTGACGATGCGCTATTAACACTTGGATTCAAGAAAGAAGAAATCCCAAATCTAAAATTATATGGCCCGGTGGGTTGTAGCTCCTGTTCCAGTGGTTACAAAGGACGCGTGGGTATCTATCAAATCATGCCTATTTCCCAACTAATGGGGCGCATGGTTATGGACGGTAAAAACGCAATGGATATAGCAGATCAAGCACAGAAAGAAGGTATTTCTGACCTACGCCAATCAGCCCTTAGAAAAGCAAGAGCTGGCGTTATTTCATTACAAGAATTAGAACGAGTAACAAAAGACTAAATATTATGGCTACTTCAATTGCACAAACATCACTCGACCAACCCACTTTTATCTGGGAAGGAAAAAATAAAGACGGCGTAAAAATTCGCGGCGAAGATCGCGCGCTCAATGCCAATATGTTAAAAGCTACCTTGCGCCGTAAAGGTATTAAAATTCGCTACATCAAGACTAAGCGAAAATCCCTTAACAAAAAGGCCATTAAACCCGCCGACATTGCCCATTTTGCGAGACAACTGACATCAATGATGCGCTCAGGCATCCCACTGATCCAATCATTGGACATCATCTCTTCAGGACAGGAGAACCCCTCCATGCAAGACTTAATCAATGCCATAGCAAAAGATATCGCTAGTGGTAGTGATCTTGCAGGAGCATTGGCTAATCATCCCAAATACTTTGATGAATTGTTTGTCAATCTGGTGGGTGCCGGTGAAACCGCAGGAACGCTTGAGGATATGCTAGAGAAAGTTGCAACCTACAAGGAAAAAACCGAAAACATCAAAGCAAAAATCAAAAAGGCCATGATGTACCCTCTAATGGTTGTCATTGCTGCGGTTATTGTAACCACTATCATGCTTATATTTGTAATCCCGCAATTTAAAGACCTCTTTGAAGGTTTTGGTGCAAACTTACCCGCATTTACTCAGATGGTGGTTGATATGTCTGAATGGCTACAAGCAACCTGGTGGCTTCCATTAGGTATGGTTATTGCGTTCGGGTTTGTCTTCAAGCAGGCTAGACAACGTTCTGAAAAATTTAATCATTTTTTGGACAAAGCATTGCTAAAAACACCTGTCTTTGGCAATTTAGCCAACAAATCATCTGTTGCACGTTTTGCACGGACGTTAGCGACCATGTCGGCATCGGGTGTACCGCTCATTGAATCCTTAGACTCAGTCGCAGGCTCTACTGGTAACGTTGTTTATAAAGAAGCCACATTGCGCATTAAGGAAGACACATCAAAAGGCGTACAATTAAATGTTGCCATGAATACAACACAGGTTTTCCCCAACATGGTTGTGCAAATGACCAAGATTGGGGAAGAATCTGGACGCATGGAAGACATGTTGAATAAAGTAGCTGACTATTTTGAGGAACAAGTTGACGATGCAGTAGACTCGTTGTCTGCACAAATGGAGCCTCTGATCATGGGTGTTCTAGGCATTCTAGTGGGTGGACTAATCGTTGCCATGTATTTGCCTATCTTCAAAATGGGTGCCGCAATTTAATCTTAAAAACCAGTTACTGTGTCGTATAATATTCAATCACTGCATATTGTCTGCTTAAACTTGCCTACTTAAATACTGGCTCTACAAAAAAATAAGCCTAAGGGGCTAAAATGGATCTCATCATCGCACTACAGCAGAATGTAACTTTCTTTTACATCACTGTAGGAATAATATCATTACTCATTGGCAGTTTTCTTAATGCTGCCATTTATCGCATACCTATCATGCTGGAAAATAGTTGGCGTGAAGATTGCGAACATCTATTTGAAAAAGAACAATCTGCACCCAGTCCAGAAAAACAACCTTTTAATCTTTTTGTACCGCGTTCACAATGTCCAAGCTGCGGGCATGTCATCACAGCACTGGAAAACATTCCCGTACTAAGTTATTTATTTCTAAGAGGGAAATGTAACTCTTGTAAAACCCACATATCTATCCAATACCCACTGATAGAACTGTTTACTGTCTGCCTTTCTCTGTTAGCCGCCTGGAAATTTGGCGCAACGGTACAAACCATTACCATTTTGTTTTTCATTTGGACACTGATCACACTTTCGCTCATTGATGCGAAAACCATGTTGCTTCCGGATAATCTAACCCTACCGTTGCTATGGCTTGGCATCATTGTCAATTACTTTGGTATTTTCACTGATCTAGGAAGTAGCGTATTAGGAGCTATCTTTGGCTATCTAACACTATGGAGCATTTTTCATCTCTTCCGCCTTCTGACTGGCAAAGAGGGCATGGGTTATGGGGATTTCAAGCTGCTCGCTGCTTTAGGTGCGTGGGGGAGGATGGCAAATTCTGCCTTTCACTATTTTCGCCTCCTCTCTTCTAGGTGCAGTCTTTGGTATATTACTCATGATAATCAAACGCTCCAAAGACAGCCACCCTCTTCCTTTTGGCCCCTGGCTAGCACTGGCAGGGTTCCTCGCCCTGATTTGGCACAAAGAACTACTTATGCTGATGAAGCAATATTATCTGATTGGATAATCAAATAGTTATCTTGCACTTTAACCATAATCTACACCTTAAACATTAACCTGTTAAAAAAATATTTATGTAGCTCACCCTCTATCAGAATTTTTAAATTTGGCATCAGAAATTCTTGCTAGAATTATGCTTCAAGGAAGTAAAATTATGCGAGGGGTTTTTAGCGACCAGATACTTTATTATTTTTTGTAAACTTAAACCACTTAAGCTTTGTTACAATCGCATCACCTTTTTCAAAATGATCTATTTTAATAGGCATGTAATCCAGCTCTTTAGCTAACCAGAAAACAGTTTTTCGCTCTGAACCTTTTCTCACAACAATCAACTTTTCGGTAATATATTCTTTTCCGCCAATAGTAAGCTTCTCTGTTCCCTGCCTATGCAAGTGATATTCTTTATGATGTCCACGCTCAACAACCGTATATTTCAAGCTCTTCTTCTTGGCTGCGAGATCTCTGGCTAAAGCCAGCTCTAGTGTAGCCCTATCTAACGAATGATGAGGAACTTTAAGACTATAAGCTTCTCCTTTGTAACTGCCTTTCACTTCTCGCGGCGTTAGAAACTTAAGCTGATCCTTTCGGTTCTTACGTTTACTCGTATGGTGATAAAGATAGTGGGTTGACCGTAAGTAGTTTCCTTTAAACTTACCTTCCGCATTTTCAGTTATTTTGTCACCACTAAGCCATGATACTAACCCTGTAGAGGTACTGGTTTTGTAATACTTATAGGTATCACCCTTATAAACAAGTGATGTTTTCATCTCCCCTAGAGTCAATCCACTTTTTGAAACAGAATAGGAGGCATTGAATGCAGCCGGCAAGGCAAGTGCGCCTACACTCATTACACTCAACAATAGAAACAACTGTATTTGCTTTATTTTCATAAGTCCTCTTTAGACATTACGTAGTTCAATATTGATGGTTTGCGCGCATTTATATTTAAATGCTTTCAGCATAGCCATTCTGATATAAGTGTCACTGAAAAGTTCAATCAATAACTTTGTATTTATTTTAGTATAGCGTTGTGAAAAGAGTTGGCTAAAAAAGACCTAATAGACTTGTATTCTGCCAACTAATCCCGATAATAGACATCATTCATTTATGACGGAGATAACCGTGAGTTCAAATATAACATACCTATCTGATGACAGTTTCGAAGAAGAAGTTCTGAAAAGTGACACGCCCGTACTTGTAGACTACTGGGCAGAATGGTGCGGCCCTTGCAAAATGATCGCTCCCATTCTTGATGAAATAGCGAGTGAATACGGTGAGAAGGTTAAAATCACCAAACTGAATATTGATGAGAATCCAGATACACCTCCCAAATATGGTATTAGAGGTATTCCCACTCTTATGCTTTTTAAAAATGGTAGTGTTGAAGCCACAAAGGTCGGAGCTGTTTCCAAGTCACAACTCAGTGCTTTCATAGACCAACACTTGTAAGCGTACTACCACAATCGCTGAACTACAAATATAAGCGATTGTGGTGGAAATATGATTCATATTAGCTCTTTAGAGCGTATTGTTGTAATGCCGCCCACATTTTTAGAAATAATCAGTTGCACGTAAGCTACTATCTATGCTACTTTCTACTTAATTCTGTATAACGTGCTTAGGCACTATTTAGCCATTCAGGCGAAACTACTCTCAGAACCAAACTATTCTTAGAAAGCAAAACCCTTTCAAATTTATTAACTCTCATGTTCTGCTTTTTTCAGCAGTCACTAAACCTATTCTGTATTTATGAACCTATCCGAACTTAAAAAGAAAACCGCACCTGAAATTTTAGACATTACTAAATCTCTTGGTATTGAAGGCATCTCACGCTCGCGTAAGCAAGACATCATCTTTTCGATATTAAAAGCAACAGCAAAAAAAGGCGATGATATCTATGGCGATGGTGTTTTAGAAATATTGCAAGATGGCTTCGGTTTCTTGCGTTCTAGTGATAGTAATTATATCGCGGGTGCAGACGACATCTATGTATCTCCTAGCCAGATAAGACGTTTTGGTCTTCGTACAGGTGATACCATTGCTGGAAAAATAAGACCTCCTAAGGATAATGAACGTTATTTCGCACTTCTAAAGGTTGATCAGATTAATTTCGATTCACCTGAAAACGCCCGAAATAAAATACTCTTTGAAAACCTGACCCCGCTTCATCCGGATGATCGTTTCCGCCTTGAACGTGGAAATGGTAGTACCGAAGATATTACTGCAAGAATTATTGATATCGTTGCACCTATTGGTAAAGGTCAACGTGGTCTCATTATCGCACCACCCAAAGCGGGTAAGACGATGATGTTGCAAAACATTGCACAAAGCATCAAAACCAACTACCCAGACAGCCACCTTATCGTTTTATTAATCGATGAGCGTCCGGAAGAAGTAACGGAAATGTCTCGCATGGTCATGGGCGAAGTAGTTTCTTCAACGTTTGATGAACCTGCTACACGCCATGTACAAGTAGCCGAAATGGTTATAGAAAAAGCTAAACGATTGGTAGAACACAAACAAGATGTTGTTATCTTGCTTGATTCAATCACACGTTTGGCAAGAGCGTACAATACGGTTGTACCCTCCTCTGGTAAAGTACTAACAGGTGGTGTTGATGCCAATGCTTTACAACGCCCTAAACGCTTCTTTGGTGCTGCGCGAAACATTGAAGAAGGTGGCAGCCTAACTATCATCGCTACCGCATTAGTTGATACGGGTTCTAAAATGGATGAAGTTATCTATGAAGAATTCAAAGGCACAGGTAACTCAGAGGTTCATCTGGATCGACGTATTTCAGAAAAACGCGTATTCCCTGCCATTAATGTAAATCGCTCAGGTACACGCCGTGAAGATTTACTAGTTAGTGAAGAAGAACTACAGCAACTCTGGATTTTACGTAAATTCTTACACCCAATGGATGAGCTTGACGCAATAGAATTTTTGTTTGATAAGCTTCAATCCTCCATGACCAATGAAGAATTTTTCAACTCAATGAAAAGTTAACGTATTTCCTGTATTCTATACCACGACATACCCACAACCCACATAGCTTCAAATAGATTATGAAGGAACTTCTTAGATTAATCATGAAAACCGCTAGAAGTTAGAATGAATACAAAAACAATCACATTACTCAGCCTCTTACTCCTATTTGTTGTGGCATGTAGCTCAGAAAACGAGCAATCCACAACAAACACGGCTAAAGTTAAAAGAAGTAGCATTATGCTTTCAACGGATGGGGTAGGCCCCATCAATGCCTCTACTCCTTTTAACATGCATCAAATAACACTCGCCTTTCAGGATTACAGTGTCACTGAATACACTCAGTTTCAGGATGGTGATTCCATTCCTGTTATCAGGGTTAGTGAAAATGGGAAGCCCTTGTTATTAATTCATCCTGATGAAAAGAGAAATAACATTTTCTCAATTTATATCATGAGCAACAAAGTGGGAAATGCATTAGGTCATGAGATTGGCACTGCCTATAACAAAATTTATAATTATGGAGAAACAGAGCCTTGTATCGCTGGTACCGAAGAATTCACAGGTAGAGTGCTTTGCATGGCACCAAAAGCAACAAACTTATTATATGTATTCAGTGGTAACTGGGATGGTCCCAAAAAAGAAGCACCACCTACAGCAATCCTAACCTCATGGGTGCTGGATACTATTATCTGGAGGCCTTAGGCTGGAGGCCTTAGGCTGGAGGCCTTAGGCTTTTTTTTGACTCAAGTCAAAACCCGCGAACACCCTTAATTAGTCCGACTCATCACTTCAAGTTTCTTGATCATGCCTAAGGGAATAGGTGCTTTAATCATACCCTTGTTGGGTACGTACTTTCCTAAAATCAATTTGTTTCCTTCCACACCGACAATACTGCCCCTTAGCAGTTTCCCATCACGTTTCAATAAACGCACAGTTGCTCCACGCATTGCTCCTGCTTTACTTGGATTAATCACACGATAGATAGGAGATTTTAGGTTATATTTCTTAACAATCCGGTTAGGTAATAAATCTTGTTCAGAATAACCCGCAACAACTTCATCATCTTCAATAATGAACACAGTATCTTTTGTTTCATTGATTTTCGCCAAAAATGATAAGTCATAAAACTTACTATCAGGAATAAACTCAATGGCCCTCGCAGTCAATGTACGTGTACTGGTTCCTGATTGATTCAACGCATACATTGAGCCTACTGACAAGAGTGCTAGACTGGCTATACTAGTCATGATAATCGTGACAGCACTCGTAAGCTGCATACCATTTACAAATATCAGCACAATGACAAATGCCATTAATCCAATAGCCAGTGCATACAAACCATCTAACTGAAATACATTCGCAGCAACAATACTGATCAACGCACCTATCCAGGGTAGTACCATCCAGTGAATTTTAAACCGTTTAGCTTTGAATATTTTTGCTAAAAAGCTACCCATGAAAATAACGCATAAAATAATGACCAAGAAAAGTATAGGTAGTAGTGATTCCATAATGATTTTTTATTTTTATTATTAATTAAAAAGTACAACGTTAAGCTGACCAAAGCCTAGTACATCGCCGCCTATTAAGGCTTGATATTCAGACCAGGTCAAGGGTTACACGATATAATGACACCAGTTAGAAATAATAATAATCATAAGTTACTAACAGCCATTAACTGCAACCACAATCTATCAAGTTTCAGTTTTTCCAAGTCTTAACAAATGTGATTCTAACTGAAGCGATCTGCTGGAAAAGTCTAACTAGTTAGCGTCCTAGAATATTAGATTCCGTGTTTCGATACCTCACACATATCTACACGATTTTCGTAAGACCTCCGAACGATACCAACTAAAACTAAAACAACAATACATCATCAAAAACAATGCTATTAAGTGGACCCAGTTAAAAACAAAATTAAATGTCTACGCAACAACGGGAGAGAACGATGAACCATAAAAAATATAACGTAGCTATTGGGCTATCTAGCTTAATGATAGCTATACCTGCTCCAACACTTATACACGAGCATTTTAACGACCTAATCACTAAAGGTTCGATCAATATTCTTCAATCTGTTTTTCATGGCTCTGAGGCACAAATGCTGCTTATTATGATGACCACTGCCTGTATTGGCCTATTTGCGATTGCTTTGTATGAATTAGGTGGGTATTTAACCTCTATGGGAAATAATCAAACTCAACAAACTGATTGATAAATAGCATACGACACATTTGTATCCCCAGTTTAGTACCGAGACAAATAAGAATACCCGTTTGAAATTCTCTTCGAGATAGAACTCAGCTGCTAAAACCTCCTAGTGCTACATGCTTCGCCTACTCATGCCATTGACAGTCGATGATAAGCCCACACTAAATCTTTGGACTGAAAGGGCTTTATCTGAATAGCGCGTTAGAGGTTTTTCCCAAATACCGCCATAGCGTTTAGCACTTCTTCTAGTTTTTGCCCAATATTTGTTAATTCATATTCTGTTGTTGGTGGAACAGTAGCGTATACAGTTCTGGTAATTAACCCTTTTTGTTCAAGCATTCTCAAACGTGTGGTTAATACCTTTGGGCTAATGCCTTTTAAAGCTCTTTGAATTTCTGAGTACCGCTTTTTATGGGGTAACAGCTCTCGAACAACGAGTGTTGTCCACTTCCCTTCAATAATTTCAGCCGTTTTTTTTTACAGGACATTCCTCATTACACACTATATTTTTAGCTAGTATCCATAAGACTCCTTCTGATTACCTAATGTGAGTGCCAATTTGCCGATCCTTCGACAGCACTCAGGTGCTACTGTAGCACCTGAGTGCTGTCGAAGGGTACGCAACTCTGGTGCAATACTCCGCACCCTTATTAAGCATTAAATTTCTTGGCAAAATCAAGCATCCTTTGAGTAGATCGAAGTGCCTTCACTCTAATGTCCTCATCGACGTGAATTTCATTGCTACCTGTTTCCAACACACTTAATAAGTTGTGCAACCCATTCATAGCCATCCACGGACAATGCGCACAACTTTTGCAGGTGGCTCCTTCGCCGTGTGTGGGGGCCTCAATAATTTCTTTGTCTGGAGCTTCCTGACGCATTTTATAAAAAATACCACTATCGGTAGCAACAATGAGTTTTTTGTTCGGCAACTCTTTTGCGGCATTAATAATCTGTGTGGTAGAGCCCACCACATCGGCTAATTCTAGAATCTCATCAGGCGATTCTGGATGCGCCAGCACGGCTGCATCGGGGTTTTCCTCAATAAGCTTTCCTAAAGCACGTGTCTTGAATTCCTCGTGCACAATACAGGCGCCTTTCCACAACACCATCTCAACGCCCGTTACTTTCTGGATATAATGACCTAGGTGTTTATCTGGCGCCCACAGTATTTTCTTGCCCTGCTCACCTAACCAACTCACTAGTTTCAGTGCGATACTGGAGGTCACCACATAATCCGCACGTGCCTTAACCTCTGCACTGGTATTTGAATAAACCACTACCACATGATCAGGATGCTGATCACAAAAAGCATTAAAATCATCCGCAGGACAACTTAAATCTAACGAACATTCAGCTTCTAAGGTAGGCATCAGCACGCGTTTTTCAGGCGTCAAAATCTTCGCTGTTTCGCCCATAAAACGGACGCCTGCGACCACTAACGTAGTGGCTGGATGTTCTTTTCCGAAGTTCGCCATATCCAGAGAATCAGAAACATACCCTCCCGTTTCTTCTGCTAACTCCTGTAAATCAGCATCCACGTAATAATGCGCGACCAAAACAGCATTTTGCTCTTTTAATAAGGCTTTTATACGTTGTTTTACTTGCTCTTTTTTCTCTGCCGTATAATGTGGATTCAACGCTTCCACTTCTGCGGTGACCGGCGTATCAAAAAGGGGGACTTTTGGAGCTGTTACTGGATTCGACATAGCATATACTAGTAAATAATTTTAGAAGTGTCAGAGCATACAACAGATACCATGTCAGATAAAAATACCACTAAACCATTGGTGCTAGTCGATGGCTCCTCTTATCTATTTAGAGCCTTCCACGCCCTGCCCCCATTGATCAACTCTCATGGTGAACCTACCGGCGCTATTCATGGCGTATTGAACATGCTCGACAAACTTCGCAAAGATTATGCCCCCGACCATATGGCGGTTATCTTCGATGCCAAAGGTAAAACCTTTCGCAAT
The DNA here is from genome assembly GCA_965224605.1 of Thiotrichaceae bacterium. Classification (GTDB taxonomy): domain Bacteria; phylum Pseudomonadota; class Gammaproteobacteria; order Thiotrichales; family Thiotrichaceae; genus HyVt-477. The sequence goes on along the minus strand of CBDCZP010000001.1, from coordinate 291,920 downwards.
GACTTGTACCCAGAATACAAAGCTACCCGTCCACCCATGCCGGATGATTTACGCATACAAATTGAGCCCCTACTAAAAATTATCAAAGCGCAAGGCTATCCACTCATTATCGAATCTTACGTGGAAGCCGATGATGTCATAGGCACTATGTCCGAACTTTATGATGGAAACGTCATTATCTCAACGGGTGATAAAGACATGGCGCAACTGGTTAACGAACGAGTGAGCCTGATTAACACCATGTCCAACACCTTCCACGATATTGAAGGGGTGAAAGAAAAATACGGTGTGCCGCCCAATCGTATCAAAGACTATTTAGCCTTGATGGGCGACAAGGTAGACAACATTCCCGGAGTTCCCAAAGTCGGCCCGAAAACAGCGGTGAAGTGGCTTGCGGAATACGATACGTTAGACAACGTCATGAAATGTGCAGATGAATTCAAAGGCAAAGTGGGCGAATACCTACGTGAATCCCTTGAGTTTCTACCCCTCTCCTATGAGCTAGTCACCATCAAATGCGACCTCGAAATTGACTGCTCACCAAAAACTCTTTCATTCAATCCACAAGATACAGATCGGCTGATTGAATTGTATGAACGCTACGGTCTCCGCGGCCGACTGGGCAGATTAACCCGTGGAAATACTCGTGGAAATAATAATGCTGAAAATACTAGTGGTGCAACTTCAAGTGTAAATTCGAATATTCAATCTGACTATCAAACTATTTTGTCCCAAGAAGAGCTAGATAATTGGATTAAAAATATAGAGACAGCCGACCTCGTCGCTTTTGATACCGAAACTACCAGCCTGAATTATATAGATGCTCGTATAGTCGGTGTGTCTTTCTGTATAGAAGCAGGTAAAGCGGCGTATTTGCCTCTGGCACACGATTATCTCGGTGTCCCAGAGCAATTGGATAGAGACAAAACACTGCAACTACTCAAACCTCTTCTGGAAAACCCCGCCATTAAAAAGGTGGGGCAAAACCTGAAATACGATCGCAGCGTATTACTCAATCATGGTATTGAATTACAAGGCATTGAGCATGACACCATGCTGCAATCCTATGTACTCAACTCCACCGCCAGCCGCCACGATATGGATACACTCTGTGAACGCTATCTCGATCATAAGCCCACCGCTTTTACCGATATCGCGGGCAAAGGCAAAAAACAACTAACCTTTAATCAAATTGAGTTAGAGAAAGCCTCGCCTTATGCAGCCGAAGATGCGGATATGACTTTACGTCTACATCAATACTTCTGGCCTCAACTCGAAAAACTGCAAGCTCAAGCGACATTATACCGTGATGTCGAATTACCCTTACTTAGCATCTTATCCTCTATTGAACGTAATGGCGTGCATGTGAATGCAGAGCTATTAGCTATCCAATCGGCTGAATTTGCAGAGAAAATGAAGACCATTGAGGCTGATTGCTATGATCTGGCAGGTGAAGAATTTACCCTCAACTCCCCTTTGCAACTACAAAAAATTCTCTTTGAAAAGTTGCAAATCCCGGTTATTCGCAAAACCCCGAAAGGTCAACCTTCTACTGCCGAAGATGTACTGGTCGAACTCTCTCATGAATACCCCCTACCCCGATTGATACTTGCCTATCGAACCATGAGCAAGCTCAAATCAACCTATACCGATAAGCTACCCAAGCTCATCAACGAGACAACAAAACGTATTCATACTTCTTATCATCAAGCTGTTACTGCAACAGGGAGACTTTCATCAGCTGATCCCAATTTACAGAATATTCCTATCCGCAAAAAAGAAGGTCGCCGAATACGCCAAGCCTTCATTCCCGAACCAGGTTATAAAATGCTGGCAGCGGACTATTCACAAATCGAACTGCGCATTATGGCGCATTTATCAGCGGATAAAGGTTTACTGGATGCCTTTGCCAATGGCAGAGATATCCATACTGCTACTGCCTCCGAAGTCTTCGGAACACCCTTAGATGCGGTCACCACCGATCAGCGTCGCAACGCCAAAGCCATCAACTTTGGTCTTATCTATGGCATGTCACCTTTTGGACTTGCCAAACAATTACATATCTCCCGCACCGAAGCCAAAGACTATGTGGATTTGTATTTTGCACGTTATCCAGGTGTTCAGAATTATATGGATCGCACCCGCGAACAGGCCAAAGAACAGGGCTATGTTGAGACGCTATTTGGGAGAAGGTTATACCTCCCCGACATTAATGCCAGAAACCCGCAACGCCGAAAATATGCGGAACGCACCGCTATCAATGCCCCGATGCAAGGCACTGCTGCGGACATCATCAAAAAGGCCATGATTTCAGTCAATAGCTACTTACGCGAAAGCCAGGTAGACGCGCGCATGATTATGCAAGTCCACGACGAATTAGTATTTGAAATAAAAGAAGAAATGCTGCAAGATTTCAGTATGGAAATTAAACAACACATGGAAAATGCAGCCACACTTGACGTCCCCCTTATCGTAGAAATCGGACAGGGTAATAATTGGGACGAAGCACATTAATGCACCATGAAATAATGTACCGTAAAATGTATCGTAAGCTTCGCCTATCTCCATCACCTTTGTTATTACTCTTTGCTCTTTGCTTTTTATTTGCAGCATTCGCCCCCGACCTTGCTCAAGCCAAACGCAAGGTAGAGCAATATGATCTCCCTCTACCCCATTCCTACAAGAATTACGAACTACGTGTAGAAGCCTCAGAACGCAGACCTGAAGTCGGCAAACCTGTCATTCTTAAAGCCATTATTAACCCTGAAATTAACCCTGATAAAATTGAATATCAGTTCTTAATCAATGGCGCACCCATCCCAGAACCTGGTATGCATAAAGTGCATATTTTTGAAGAAACGGGAACGTATAAAATCTCCGCAGTTGCGAAGTTAGGAGGTAGTTATCTACTTAACTCTCCCCCCATTATCGTTCATGTCATCGATTCATGGGTTGAGCCAGAGGCCGCTATTAGTCCAGCGGTACTCAACGTTCAGCTTGGGAAAAATGCAGTCTTCACGAGCCTTAGTGAAACGGATCCACAAAGCCGACAATGGCTGTATTGGTCGATAAGCTCAGGTCATCGAGGAAGTGGTGAAAAATTTGTAATAAAAACGGATAATCTTGCCGTGGGGAAATACCCTGTTGAATTACTTGTCAAAGATGATAGAAATCGCGAATCTATCGCTAATGCTTACCTACTCATTAGCGCAGCTGGCGAAGAGGTTGAAACACTCAATCTGGATGATTCTGGTAATCTTGACGAGTCCACCAGCATCACTGGTGCCACTAGTGGTTCTAAGAGCACAAACAGCAATCCTATACAATTACGAAGTTCACATACCCATCGGCTAGAAAACATGCAAGTCGTTTTCTGGATTCAAAATGCCCAGCCCGGTGCAGATACGGAATTACAACTTGATTCTGGTGATAGTTTGATAACCTCTTGGAGCAAAAAACTACGCTATGGACATCGTTACGAACATTTCGGCATTTACACGGCAAAAATATCGGCAAGATCACCTGAAGGCAGCCGCCACAGCAATACGGTAACCGTATATGTCTGGCCATTATGGCTACCTGTTATCATGGTCATTCTGGGGTTATTGCTGGCAGGCATCCCTTTTTTCAGACGCCGACAACAGCAACAAATTGTACCTAAACCTATCCAATATCAACATCAAGCTGACTCAGGACAACACCAACTTATAGTCACTTCTGAAAAACAAACACCGGCAATCACCATCAGCAAAAACAATGGTCACCAGGACAACAATAGTCAGCAAACCCTCACTGTAATCAACAAAGATACAACCGATTAAAGATGATCAATAACCTGCAAACATTATATAAAACAGATTTCCGTCACTTATCCGAAACCGTCATCCGTGATTTGGAAGCCACTGAAGAAATCCAGCTATTGCGTAGTGATATCAAAACTCAAATCCCCGGTAGTAACTGGACGAATATACGTATAGAGATACTACAAGAAATGCAGCAGCTACTTGATATTGAGCTACAACCTATTCTGGTTGAATCATGGAAAACCCATCAAGATGTTGTCAGGGAAATATCAGCACAAAAACAATCTACAACGGATGAAATCTCGATACTGCATCTGCCTGTTCATGAAATACGCTCAACCCATTCACCCAGCCTAAATATAACCATCGCTGAGACGGTACACCCAATGAAGACCTTTATTGGTGTCACATTGATACTGCGTGATGTCTCGCTCAGTGTTCAACATGGAGAAATAAAAGAAATCTTATCGGGGATGGTGAAAGGGAAAGGCTTTATGCAATATCAAAATGCCACTTTGATAGAAAAAGAATTTCTAGATTTTGATATTACCAGCAAAATTGTTAGGAATGTTGCCGGGAATATGATCAAAGACTCAACGGCATCTATTCCAGGATTACCCACGCAATCCAATACCGAAAGCAGACCTCCCATTGATCCAAGTCCTAAACAATCAACCGTCATCCCAAAAAACCAGCAACACACAGCTCAGGAAGAAAAAGCATCATCACCTCCCTCTAATATGATTCAGTTCATTATTGGCGTCAGCATAGCTTTGCTTGCAGTTTATTTATTTTGGCAGTTTAAATAAATAGTATTTCTTAACTTTTTAGCTCAGTCACAATGGGGGAATTAGAAAATACTTTGTCGCGGCAGATAAGTTTTATGTTCGACAATCCATTGGAGCATAATCCTCAAGCATCGAAACTACTTCATAACCCAATGCTTGTGCCGTTGGATAAACATTGCTCTTTATCTCAAAGACATTCACGTGACCCGTATCTATCCCGCAAACAGCCGCTCTAATGAGACCATCACTGCCACAACTGGAAGAGATAATTGGAATTTTTTTCTGCAGTAACTCATCTTGCATGCTTTCCAGAGAAGTTCCAGAACTCTGATCACAACTTACAGAACCATCATATTTATAAACCTTGACGGTTACAGACTTTATGCCACCCGTTGCGCACGCATTTAGCAAGCTGGCGGTTACCAAAATAATACTTATTTTTCTAATCATATACTCATCTTCCCTGTACTTCATTCTGGGAGCCTATCTGAGAACCTCAGTCGACCACTTACCAACAAACTATCGAATCAGGATTCTCAATTAATAGTTTGACTAACGCACTACCTTTGATTTTGTTTACAACAACCCCTTCATATCCTGCGGAGTAACAGGCAATTGCAAGACACTATGTAAAGGAAAGATTTCATTGAGCTTACTCACATATTGAATCTCATTTTTTTGTGCCAACACAATCACTTTTGTATCAGGGGAATAGCGTTGCATTGCCATTAACATCACATCTAGGTTGCTTATATTCACACCCGCGTAATTATTACTATAGCCATAAATGAAATCTGCTACTAAATAATCAGGGGCTTCTTTTTTCATCTGGCTCATGACTTTACGCGTCGAAGTAAAAACCTTTTCATCTAAACCATATTCTGTATATAGTGAAGTTAACCGAGGATGGAAACGTGATTGAACAACGGAATAAAGTAATCGTTGGGACATAGTTTTACTATTGAAGATTTAATGAACAAAAATATAATTAAATATACAACAAAACAGATGCACGAATGGATTAAACTTCTAATTATTCTAAACATCGCGCTATAAAATAACTCAAAGGCGAGACTCTATGCCAGAAACAACCCAGCAATCATGGGAAGAATCCCTCAAAGGATTTTTGCATCCAAGTGTTATCACCATGTTATTCCTTGGCTTATCAGCGGGAATTCCGATCCTTCTTATTTTCTCATCACTAGGCTTGTGGCTGCGCGAAGCAGGTGTTGATCGCTCTACCGTGACGATGTTTAGCTGGGCAGCTTTAGGCTATTCCTTTAAGTTTGTTTGGGCGCCTTTAGTTGATCGTCTACCTGTGCCGATTCTGACCTCGTTATTAGGCCGTAGACGCGCTTGGATTTTAGTTTCACAATTTAGCATTATCCTGGCTATTGTCTGGATGGCAAACACCAACCCCGCCACAGGAAGCAACCCCCTTTTAATGATGGCATTCGCAACCGTACTGCTTGGTTTCTCGTCTGCCACACAAGACATTGTTATCGACGCTTATCGTATTGAGGCGGCTAAAGCGGACTTACAAGCGATGATGTCTTCGACTTACATCGCCGGTTATCGCATAGGCATGATTATCGCAGGGGCAGGCGCTTTATTCATAGCCGACTATTTTGGCTCAGATATGGGCGAAGCCTATAACTACCAAGCTTGGTTCTACGCATACATGGCAATGGCTGCCGCGATGCTTATCGGCGTTGTGACGACCTTAGTGATTGCTGAACCTGAAGTAGATCGTGACGAAGACAGCGAACACAACACCAGTGATTACCTTGGCTTTTTGGCGTTATTTGTGTTTGCAGTGCTCGGCTTTATTGGGATGTTTTTACTAACATCGGGAGATACGGTCAAATTAATCAAAGACTCCATGACAGAAATGTTTGGCAATAAAGCACTTGCCAGTTTCCTCATCGGCACAGCTCGCTTATCACTTGCTATAACGGCTGCATTTATCGTTGCTAAAATAGTACTTGCCAGTAACCTGATCAACAAAGAGATGGTGCGCTCAACTTACGTTGCACCGATCAAAGACTTCTTTTCTCGCTATGGCGTGAACTTGGCGCTTTTATTACTCGCACTGATTGGGCTTTATCGTATTTCAGACATTGTGCTGGGCGTTATCGCCAATGTCTTCTATCAAGATTTAGGGTATACCAAAACTCAAATCGCCTCTGTTGTTAAAACCTTTGGTTTATTTATGACCATAGCGGGTGGCTTTCTCGGTGGTATTTTATCGCTACGATATGGCGTTATGCGAATACTTTTTGTAGGTGCGGTACTCGTCGTGTTAACCAATCTTCTGTTTGTTGTGTTAGCCCGATTAGGAGAACCCAATATCGCCATGCTTTATGTGGTCATCTCTGCTGACAACATATCAGGCGGACTTGCCAGCGCAGCCTTTATTGCCTTTTTATCCAGCCTGACCAATATTAAATTTACTGCTGTTCAATATGCTATTTTTAGCTCATTGATGACGCTACTACCCAAAGTCATCGGCGGTTATTCTGGCTCAATCGTCGAGAGCTTTTGTGAGGGCGAAAGCAGTTGTCTGGTCGGTTATGAAAACTTCTTTATTATTGCATCGTTAATTGGTATACCGGTGTTGTTATTAGTCTGGTTGGCTAATAAGCATTTAGATATTAGAGAGTTTAGCCTTAAGGGTACCTCTAGTAATTAGGATTTTCGTTTGAGTTTTGCTATACCCTTTGGGTACAAGGCGGATGGATTTTGAGAATCGCAGTGTACAAGGGTACATGAGGATCGCAGAAATTCATCCAACGCCGAAATCAAGCGAAAAGACAATTAATAGAGATGCCCTTTAAGAGTACATCCTAATCTTTAACATGGAGTCCACTATGAATCATACTCAAGCAGGTATCTTGCAACCTGTTCCGCAGCTAGCACGATACTTAATGTTTTCGCTAAAACCCAATATTCAAGCCGCAGAAGTGGTGAAAGAACTCGCCACAGTAGTCAATGGAGAAAGCATTATCGTAGGCTTTGGGTTATCACTGATTCAACACCTCCAAGGTCATATTGAAGGATTACGGACTTTCCCTGCTCATACCGTCCAAAGTATCGAAATACCCTCCACACCCATTGCAATCTGCTGTTGGTTGCGAGGTGATGACCGTGGTGAATTAGTCCATCAAACAAGAAGCTTGAAACAACTCCTAAAACCCGCTTTTCAACTTGATAACGTCATAGATGCTTTTCAATACGGAGCAAGCCTAGACTTAACGGGTTATGAGGATGGCACCGAAAACCCCGAAGATGATGATGCTATCAAAGCAGGTGTCGTAAGGGGTATGGGAGCTGGCATTGATGGCTCCAGCTTTCTGGCGATACAGCAATGGGTTCATGATCTAGATTACTTCGAATCATTACCTTCTGCTGCCCAAGATCACATTATCGGTCGTAGAAAAAGTGATAACGAAGAGTTGGACGATGCACCAAAATCAGCACACGTGCAACGATCTGAACAAGATGACTTTGAGCCCGAAGCGTTTATTTTACGTCGATCAATGCCGTGGGCTGATGCAAATCAAGAAGGCTTGGTCTTTGTCGCTTTTGGACATTCATTTGATGCCTTTGAAGCCATACTAAATCGTATGCTAGGTGCTGACGATGGCATCGTTGATGCTCTCTTTAGTTTTACTCGACCTATCACCGGAAGCTATCTATGGTGTCCACCTGTAAAAGATGGATGCTTGGATATAACGGCTATTACTTAAGGAGACTCTCTGTGTGCCGGAAGCATCGGGGGGATACCGAAATATTACTGAAGAATGAAAGAGTGAATAAAGCAGAGCAGCGCGAATGAACATTCATTCTTCTTGTTATTTATGGCATAACCCACTGATATATTAGCATATAACATAATTTCGTAATATTTTTTATCGTTACAACCCAACCTTTATCGTTACAACCCAACCTTTAATCAATCATTTACTGTCGTGATTTATTGCCTTTGCATATAATTTTACTACTCAAAAAAAAATGTTTGAACGGTCAATTAACCTCCAAACAAATATCAAGGAAGATATAGAAAGCTTTATGCTTTATAAGCTTATAAAAAGGAGCAACCATGATTCACTCAACTGCTGGACGTGTAAGTACCACCCAACACAACACATTCAATAACCTAAATAATAGCTATCAGCGAACATCAAGCTTCAGGGGAAATGCTGGTCGAGCACTTCAGAAGAACAATACTCATAGCAACAATCCTGAAAAACTATTAATACTTCTTAAGCTGATTATGCAATTAATCCAGCAACTATCAGCCAAACAGAATAATACTTCACGGCCTGAAGCTACAACCCCACAAAAGAAAGACTCAGAGGTAATTGTCGAAAAACCGAAAACAGTCATTCGAAAAGCAGATACTAATGACATCAATAAAACAGATGCAGCGCCAAAAGAAGCAGTACTTATGCCGCCACCTCCTTCTCCTGCTGTAATAAATGAAAGTGTTACTAATGCGAACGAAGCCACAGCAAGCGAAGTGAAAGAGCCTAAAGATTCAATTCCTACACAAGAGACTCAAACCTCGCTTTCAAGTGCAACCAAAGTTGATGGATTCAGCTCTAATCGCAGCATAAAACTCAATGAAGAACAAAAGTCGTACCTTAATTCCCTCTATAATGATAATGGCCAAAAAACTATTTCTATAACAGATAGCCTTTTCACACAAGAGAAGGGAATCTCACCCTCTGCCAGCATAACAATTATTGATCGCTCTACTAACACTGGTACTGGTGGTGATCATATTGGATCAATACTAGCGGACAAACTAAACAGCCTAGATGGAACGCTAGGTCAAAATTCTGGTTCTTTTGGTTCAGCAGAGTCCAATACTAAAGAACAAGAAATAATCTCCACAATTCCACCCCTTGCTACAACAGAAGACAATAAGAATAAAATTGTAGAAAATACAGACCAGTTAACCGACAAGGGCTTACCTATAGTAAAACTGGGTGACCCTAGAGACAACGAAGTCACACAGCTCCCTCTCGAACCAGCAAAAAATCCTGAGCTAAGTAAGCCACCAGTGTCCATTGTTTCAGCCAAGGAAGAGGTTGTCGATAGCTCAAAGCAAAAAGACGACAGTATTCAAGTTGGTAAAATAAGCGGCGGGCCTTCAAGTACTGGAGCCTATGGTACTCAAAGAAGTGAATCACAAAAAATCGTTGATGGAGAAGAACGTACTATCAAAACTACCCTAATCGAACACCAGGATGGATCAGTTCAGAAGAAAACAGTTGAAGAGTTCGATAAAGATGGTTTTCTGAAAAGACGAACTAGTGAAACATTTGATCCAAATGGTGTATTGAGACATAAACGCGATAGCTCTGAGAGAGGCTTATCTACGACTACATTTGATAAAACAGGTAAGGCGGTAGAGTTTAGTGATGGACCAGGATTTGGTGAAAACTATAAGCCAGGAACTGCTAAGCAACCCGATGGGTTTAATAGCTGGTTTAGAGAAAACATTGGGGACATCACTAATGACGGAAAAATTGATAAACAAGATGTGCAAAAATATCTTAATGGAGGTAAACAGTCATCTGACCCTGTGGTTAGAAGAGATACGCCACCGATACCTTATGAAGGCAACGACATACCAAAAGAAGAATCTAAACCCAAGCCTTCTACCCCTGTCGTTAGAAGAGATACTCCACCGGTACCTTATGAAGGCAACGACATACCAAAAGAAGGATCTAAACCCGAACCTTCTACCCCTGTAGTTAGAAGAGATACGCCACCGGTACCTTATGACGGTAACGATACTCCAAAAGAGGAGGCTGTTCTTGTACCTCTATACGAGGGTGAGAAGACCAACCTTTCAATAGCTGTACTTTATCATGAAGGTGTTGGTGCACCAGAAGATACAGAAAGGGTGGACAGTGTTATTGACAATGATGGTAATGGAAAGCTATCGGCAGGTGATACGATAAAAATAGTTAGCGCAAAAAGTGCTGAGACCGGAGATTTTACACCTGTTGAGCGCTTCGAGACACTCACTCAAGAACAACTCGATAGATTCCATAATTCTTACGGGGTTCATTCTCCTCGTACCTTAGATCAATATTTCCAATCTTTAAAAGACCCAGATAATATCGGTTTTAGTGGGGATGACGGGGCTCCTGGTCCTAAAGGTTCAACGAAGGATGGTGCTCCCACTAACACGCAAACACAGTCAGCACTCGGTGAGAAAATTTTTCTTACCAAGACAGATCAAGCTAAATTAACAGATAGTCTACAAAATCCAGGTGAAAATACACGTCAGCTTTCCCCTGATGATGTCACAGTATTTGATACCAACGACGACAACAGAATTTCTGCTGGTGATACCATAAGCATCAAACACTCGGATGATAATTTCGCAGAGACCAAGGCAACTAAAGAGTTATTAGACTCCATTGGTATATTAGATAAACGCGTGACTGTTGGGGATATGGGCTTGCCAGCAGATGCATCGAAACTTAAAGAAAAAGGATCTACCAGCTCTGTGGACGCAGGCTCATCAGGTTCGCCAGAAGGAACTCAAGCAGCAATAGGCCCTGGCAGTAGAGAAGAATCCAAATTATGGACGTTAATCAAAGATATCAGAGGTGGTGAATATCTTGGCAATAAGATTAATGGTCAGACAGCCGCAGAATGGTTAGTGGATAACCCAGGCTTTGATAAAAATGATGTTGAACAATGGATAAATGGTGAAGAAGGTGCTAGTGGGCCTGTTGATACTGGTGGCTCTGGTAGTGGTTTCTTCGACTGGTTTAAGAAAAACCACGGCGATGTGAATGATGATGGCAAGGTTGATCAGAAAGATGTAACCACTTGGTTGAAAAGCTCAAAAGAGCCAAAACAGCTAAACCTAACCGATACTCAAAACGACATATTAAAAGAGAAGCTACAAATCCCTGACTCTGGTAGCGTAAGAATCCTTGATAGTAATGGCGATAACAAAATTTCTATTGGCGATACCATTAAATCAGCTTACGGCTTTTCAGATGGTAAAGGTGCAGGCTCTGCCCAGGGTATAGGTTCTGTTAATCAGGATCTATTGAATGAGTTAGGAAAGAGTGGAACTAATACACAAGACAGCACCCCTAAAGTTAATGCATCAGGTGGCCTTACTGGAGACTGGGGCAGAACTAGCCATTGATGATATCTGGTGTAGATGTTCCTAGCCTTTCCTTATCAACGGATCAATACAATCAAATTAAATCTGCAGTAGAAAAATCTGACCGAACTAATTCAAGTATAAGTAGCATTAAAGTTATTGATAAAGATAATAATGGTGAATTATCGAAAGGTGATAGGGTTACAGCTTATATGAATTCGACTATTGGATTAACCGGCTCAGGATTAGTTGATGACAGTTTTTTGGAAGGGAATGGATTTAAGAAATTTCAGTTTGGGTCATAATCTGCATAGCTTAGAAGGTAACCTCTGCGTATCTTTCAATTAGGATTTTCGTTCAAGTACAAGACGGATGAGTTTTGAGAACCGCAGTACGTATAAGGATACATGAGGATCGTATAATTCGCATAAACTGATAAAAAGGGAGCTTATCATGTTAAATATTTCACCAGCAGCACACCATGTTGTAGCTACTTCCACACCAGCACAAAGAGTGACCCAGCTAACGAATGCACAAAATGATCGTCAACTTTTGCAGCAAAGAATGCTTGAACTGCAACAATCATCTGCTATAGCGAATGCTATGTTTAATAAAGTAAGTCAAACTCTTCGAAACATAGGGAATTCACCACTTAGATAAGAACAAAATATTACCTGATTAACCATATGTCTAAGCTTACATCTAAATGTAAGTGCCAATTTTGCAAGCTAACCTTCCCCAGTAATCACCTCTAAAATAGGGGTGTTAGCAGCGGGGAAAACAAATGTTGTTAGCTCATCCATCTTTACCCAACGTACTTCTTGATCTTCTTTACCTATAACGTCACCACGAAAACGAACGACTTCATAGACATCTAAGAAAATAGATTTATCAGAGTATTGATGATGTATTTCAATCAAAGAAAGAGCATCGTCAATCTGAATGTCTAACTCCTCAAAAAGCTCTCGTTGTAAAGCAATCAGAGCGGTCTCGCCATCATCAACCTTGCCACCAGGAAACTCCCATTTACCCCCTTGATGCTTATCATCAGGACGTTTAGCAATTAAGATACGCTCTTTATTCTGATCATAGATAACCGCTGCAACCACGTGTAAATAGTCATGCTGCGAGTCCGAGGTAGTGACAGAACTAGCTTCTATATTCGGCATTAATCTTCACATAGTCATAAGATAAATCACTGGTCCAAATCCTCGTCAAAGCCTCTCCCCTATCCAGATAAATGCGGATATTGATCTCGTCCTTATTCATCTCTTGCTGACCTTGTTCTTCGGTATAACTAGCTGCGGGTTCTCCTGCTTCTAGCAACAACGTATCGCCCAACCACAGGCTAATTTTACTAACATCCAAGGCATCCACATCGCTTCTGCCCACCGCTGCCAATATGCGCCCCCAGTTGGGATCACTAGCAAACAATGCCGTTTTCACTAAAGGAGAATGCGCCACGGTGTAAGCCACTTCTTTCGCCTCAGCGATGGTTAGAGCATCAATCACATCAATGGTTACAAACTTGGTGACACCTTCAGCATCACGAATAATCGCTTGCGCCAAGAACTGACACACCTCATTGAGTGTTTTTTGAAAACTATCACTACTTTCATCATCAATGACTATCGCAGATTTCCCCGTTGCTATCAGCATCAAAGAATCATTAGTCGAGGTATCGCTATCTACCGTTATGCTATTAAAAGAGGCTTCCGTTGCTTCCATTAACATCGTCTGTAACACGTTTTTCTTTATCACAGCATCCGTAGCCACATACGCCAGCATAGTCGCCATATCGGGCTTTATCATCCCTGAGCCTTTGGTGATGCCGGTAATGGTTACGGTCTCACCATTAATTTGCACCTGTTTACTGATGCCTTTAGCCACCGTATCCGTCGTCATTATGCTATTGGCAGCATCGACCCAGTTATCTTCTGCCAACCCTGCTACAGCCTCTGCAATAGCAGGTTCAAACAATTCGACAGGTAACTGCTGACCAATCACCCCCGTAGAAAATGGCAACACCTCTGTAGCATCACAACCAGTAACATCTGCCACAAACTGGCAAGTATCCTTAGCTGATTGCATACCCGCTTTGCCCGTACCTGCGTTCGCATTGCCCGCATTAATCAACAAATAACGCGAAGATGATTCCCCAAGATGCGCTTTGCATAAAGTAACAGGAGCCGCACAAAAAGCATTCTTGGTGAACACACCCACGGTTTGACTGCCCTCGGCAATTTCCATTAACACAATGTCTTTGCGATCTTTGTAAATGCCAGCGGCAACGCAGGCTAGTTTAATGCCTGCGATGGGTTGTATGCTTGTGGGGGAGGATAGGTTTACCGCCATATGCTATTTCCTGAGTTATCCATTTATAACTTATATTAATAGTTTGGGATATCAAGCTTAAGGAAGTTGCTGTTATAGATCAAGCAAGCTTACCCATCACATGCATCTCTTCGCTGAATCAGCAGTCATCAATCAATAGGTCTGTGCATACTCGCACTCACCCAAAGGTATTTTATGAACGATGGGTTAAACAATTAGACATAATTGTACCGAAGAAGGGGGAATAGAAATTATATTATTTGATAAATAAATTAATTCCCTTGATTAAAATCATTGAATTGAGTATAAAATAAACACCCCAGCTTTTATTGGTATTCACTTGCCCCTATTTTCCTTTATCAGCAAATCACCTCGTTATCGATATATTCGTCAGCGATTAATATTCTTTTATCAAGATATTCCCCGATATCGACAAATGATAAAATACGGGATTGCCAGTTTATTCTCTGATTATTCTTATTTATTTGTAAAGACTGATTTTGTATTACGCATTGGGCGTCTATCCAAAAGACATAAAAAGGCATGGCGTAATTATTTTCCACCTCCTGGATATGGAATCCCGCCAGGTAGATCCTTAAACAGATCAGACGATAAAGTCTCCCATCACAGATATTCGCTCTTTCTATGGCCGGGTCAATTAAGTGTCAGATTATGGGTTTATATTATATTTGTCTTTCCCGTAGCTTTACTACCCTTATTAAATGCAGCAACACTTGCTAACATCAATCTCACTCGAAAAAACTACTTTTTCGACCAAAACCTACTCCATCCAAATTTCACTCTAATCCTTTTTTTCTGTCTTATCGGTGCTTTTTTCTACCTACCAGAATCTATCCGATTTGTTAAAGGTCTATATCAAAAGACGATAACAATAATAGAAAATGTTAGTCTACTCATTAGTATAAGATGGAAACACTGGGGTAAAACGCTACTGGTTCTCAGTTTTTCAATATTTTTTTTATATCAATTAACCAGTAGCTTACTCGATTTAAAAGCAGTAGCCTTGCTCATAAAAAATAACAACCCAGCAAGCCTATTCTTGTTGGCCTGGGGATTCATTTCTCTTGTCGCTATTATTATATTAAGAGCTGTTTTTAACACTATTCCCCCTTCTTTATCTCAAACATGGAACAAATGGCCCGAATCCCAATATGATTTGTTTTTAACCGTTCCACACAAAATAAACTTATCACTAAAAGACAGAGTAAAAACAAAGCGCGATAAATACTGGTCTCCTGATGCTTCTACCCCAGCATCTCAGCAATCATTACATTACGCAAAAAACCGTCATAGCTTGCAAGAAGTTATTTTAGATTTGGCAATATTTGATTTTCTGTTTAGGAAAAAAACGGACATAGATTTAAAAGATGACAGAGATGAAACCCAGCCTCAATATAAACACAGTGTGTATTCCAGTGTCAGGCTAGAAAACTGGTTCTTGTATTTTTTATCACCCGTCTGGATTAGTTACCTGCTTTTATTACTCATGATGGTGTCTGCTCAGCTGCTTTTTTCTAATGACGTCAATCAGCAATCTCACATTCCACTTTTATTTAATTACCCTAATAGTTTTGCATGGGCCGCCATCATTTGGTTTTTTATTTCTTATCGTTTTATACGTTCAAGAATCAAACATTTGGAGATTCTTTACAGTCGAGTTTATAACGGCTACTACCACTCGCACCTAGAACTCGTTCCACAACAAATATTAGATAATATTTCTCAAATACCCACCCACAACCAATTAAAAGAAGCCATTGAAAGTATGAAAAAGCTATTAAGTTATATTCTTGTTGGGGCGCTCCCGTCATTCTTATTGTTGCTTGAAATATTTTCCAATGGGTTAAAAGTATAGAAGATTAAAGGCATAGGTATGTAAGCCTGAATTAATAATGAAACACAATATGGCTGCCGAGGAGAGACGATGATGCCTGATGACTACACCATAAAACCTGATAATTTGTACTTACTGTCTGTGTTAGACGTAATTGATCGTCTGGATGTTCTCTTACTGGAAATCCGCCATATACAACAAACCATTATCTATCTGTTACGAACCCCCACATTATATTTACCTCAACGCTATGAAGAAAAATATATTTTTGGAAAATGGGACGAGTTATCCAATAAATACATCAAAGATTTAGGTCTATCTGGGCATCAAGCTGATACCAAACTTGCGAACTTATCGATTATTCGTTACCCCTCTCCGAGCTGCGCGGTAAAAAGAAGCAGGGGAAGAACCGATAGCAACTGTTATCCCGACAGCGACGATAAGGCTAAACAAAAGATTATGGATAAGCTCCGAGAGCGAGTAGCCAAAATATGGATCGGTGATGTATGGGCAAGAGGTCAAAGGCGTCATTACCATGCTTTACGCGCATTACAGATTCTTAAAATTCAGGTTTTTCGCGACAAACTCACTCTTTTTCGTGAAGCGGAGTATTCCGGTCTGATTCTAGGAAGAAAAGAACAGAACGGTATTGAGTATCCTGCTTTAATGATTTTATTGGATGCCATCAAAAATAAAGCCTCCGTGACGTATATAAAGATACTCCGCACACATCAGCAAAACCTCAGTAAGTCACTCAGCTATGGATTACAAGATTATCCACGCCCGCTAGTTGAACGACGTCGAGATATTGGTATTTTTGCTGATTTTTTATCTGAGCGAACCTGCGACATCCAAAAAGATATGCTTCATTTAATTAACACTTTTCTATCGGATGATGAAAAAGACAGTGATAACAATACAAAACCAATTCCCTTGATTTTGCATGGCTGGTCACCGGCGCCACATACATCAAATATGCAGTTATTTGATGATGTGGGTCGCATGAGCAAAGACGAACACGAAGAAAAAATCGAAGATGTCAATTATGTAGACAGTAGTTTCTGGTCACCCGACCGACCAGATTTGCAGCCTCTAATCGCCCATGAAATAGGTAACTCACTTGTATGCCATATCTTCAAAAAACTGAATGATGATTATATTTCTAATACCAACAATGATCTGGCAAGGCTAACCAGTGAATTATTTAATGAAATTAATGATTTTACTAAAAATATCCCTGAATTAGCTCCGATACAAGCCAATATACGCAAACTACTTAAAAAAATAATTAGCGACCTGTTAGCCGCCAGTGTAAAAGGAATTTCTTACGTGTATGCGCTTTTTCTGGCATTGGCCGGCAGAGGATTAGGTGATTTACTCAAGCATCACAATATTATTCGTCTCGATCGTGTCGGTGAACTACACGCAGGAATCGCCGCCATCGATGAATTTTTCTACTGGTATTTCCGGTTAAAAATAAGTGCCTTCTGGATGCAGCAGGTGATGCATATCCCAACCAGCCGTCTTGATAAAATTGTACTGGATGGAACCGGAATTGTTTGCAATCAAATGCTTGATTACCTGGATAAGAACACACCTGCTTCACGCACTAGAGTGGGTGAGAAATGGAAGGAGTTAGAGCAAAAACTGGAAGTGATTATTGGCAAAAGTCCATTAGTGATAAAGGTGCGGAATTGGCGAGAAAAAAGAAGCTGCGATACATGGAATGAGGCTAAAAAGTGTAGCGGAGATAAAGTTTATTATCGCTCAACCGTTCGCTTAAACGTCGAGCTACAAAATTACCTCTTCAGAGAAATGCTCAACAGCAAAATGAAGCGTAGCGAAAAGGAAACCGATCACCCAATTAGCAAGAAAACAGCACTTACCCATTTCCAAGAGAATTATGGTTTTGAGTTCGACAAAATTACGATCCCTAATGCGGGTGGAAAGCTGTTACAGCATCCTCAATGGTTATTCAGACATCTATACGACATTCCTTTCCAGTGCGCGGCAATACGCAGCATTGACCTGCTAAAGCACCGTTCAAATAGTCGCTCAGACCCCTCTCGTGACTGGAGCTGCTTTATTAAACTAACCCATGAAGATTTAAGCCTGGGTCGTGAGTTTTTTGCCTTGGCACTAGAGTTTTACACTTGGGGTAGAGAATCTACTCGTAGTCGCCTACTAATCTGTGTCAATCTTATTGCTTTTTCATTACATGAAGCTGCTAATAATAAAGAGTTATATGCTGAACTTCAGTTGTGGCTAAATGTACCTGAAAAATTATTGGATGATATCTATAAAAAGGTAAAGCTAACGGGTGAACATGAAAAGCCTGAAAATTTAATTAATACTCTAGCAACGTGGTCACATAGAAATATTCGAGATTTATTGAAAGATGACGATGCCTATTTACGATGCATCGGTGCCACTAACATTACCGATGCCTTCTCAAATATTTCAAAAATATATGGGAGTAAGGAAAGACGTCTGGAGCAAATATCGGGTTACAAATTGCGCCAGTTATACAGCCTTTTAGAAAGTTACCGAACCGTTCTGCCTGCTTCATTTCTAACTGCTTTTGAATATCTCTACATTCACAATAGCTTCCAGACAGAACGCATGAAAGAAGGCAATAATGCTCTTGCATCAACCCGTTTTCATAACCTGCTACTCGCTTCTCTAGGTGATAGTTTTGAT
Organism: Thiotrichaceae bacterium; assembly: GCA_965224605.1. Taxonomy (GTDB): domain Bacteria; phylum Pseudomonadota; class Gammaproteobacteria; order Thiotrichales; family Thiotrichaceae; genus HyVt-477. The sequence goes on along the minus strand of CBDCZP010000001.1, from coordinate 273,296 downwards.
TACGCTAAGGAAAATGACCAAGCCATAATGGATACCCCATTGCCTGAAAAACCTTCATTTGTCATGGTGAACCACATTACAATGACGAACCATTATCCCATTGCAAATCCATTAAGACCCACTGAAACACCCGATCTGAAATCAGATAAAACCATTGAACAATGGTATCCCAATGGTTTATCTTTGAAAGAAGGTCTGGAATTAAAGTCATGGAATGCATTCCCCCAAATGACCCCCAATAAATTCTTTTCCACCTTAGGTCAATATGATGCAATTGGCTTGATCAATGTACAGCTCCCCTGTAAATGCCGAATGCCTTCTTTTATGAAACCGAATGGCAACAATGATCAGCCTAATACTAACTTTGATACAGAAACTGAAAAATTCGTCACACATTTTTCTTTACGAGAGATTGCTATTCCTGTGCAAATTACCAAACAGAAAAGTAGTGCAATTGATATACCCGGTTACCTAGACAATGAAGTATTAGCGATTATTTCCGTATCTTTACAACGACGTTCCATGCGTTTAAGCCTACTTTGCCGTATCTTACAAGTTGTTAAAGATGTCACTGCAAACAAGAACCGACCCTATAAATATAATCTCCATGCAGATTTAGAAGGTAAGTTAGCGGATTTCTTCACAAGTTTAGCCGATAGCATGAATATTCATGCTCTACTCACCGATGGCTGGGGTGACGTATTACTCGTCTTTACTCAGAAAGATAAGACTCTTAGCCTCGAACACTCTAATACTTTTGTGGACTATATTTTCCAGCTCCAAAAGTCACTCTACGAAGATTTCATGGTGGATCGAACAGAGGTCACGATCATGCCACCCTGTCTCGATAGCATCATGTGCATGGACAAGTATAGTTTACAGGTTAATCTGCGTTTTATGGAAGACCGACGACTGGAACAAAGTATTTCGAATTATTTAAGGGCGTATCAAGAACCAAAGGATTGGGACGAAGGAACTCCTGAATATCTACTTCTGGATGAAGCCGAAATTGTACGCACACCGGGAAGAATGGATCTCTCCATCCAATTTGATGCATTGAAAAAAGAAGACCAACTCATAGACTTCTATGGAAATCTTATAAAATTTCTGGCAAAAATGGATTATGAGCTGAATCCATGGTTTCCCGATGCGCTAAGCATGTTAAGCAAGATGGAAACTGTTATTGAGTACAGACACCCTATTACTAAGAAAAAACGACAACCAACACCTCCTACGCTCTAGCTGCTTAATAAGCATTACTAAAATATCTACATATTGGTTTTCGCTTATTATTCCGTCTGCACTGTTATGTTACTGTTCACCAAAGAAAGATCTATTTCTTCCTGGGTAAAGGTCAGGGTAACTGTCGCGGGATCAGAAGGTAACCCGCCGGTAATACGGTCTTTTATGGTATAGGTATAGGTATAGGTATATCATTGTTTATTACATCCATGTGGATTATGCAGGAGGTAGGGCGACGCAGGAAGCTCAAGCCGAGGTACGCCATCCGACTACTCGCTGAATGACTATGTATTTGTCGGGGAAGGATCGGCCAACTTGATCCCTTCACTATCAGAAATAATCAATATACCAATAAATACAGAGGTATTTCCTGCTTCCCACCCTATAAAGCATCATCTTCACTAAGGTAATCTTCTTGTTTGTCTTGCTTGAAGTAGACCCCCTTGATGTACGGTTACGATGAAGGTTTGATATTTTAGTATGTATTACTTCTTGTGTCGGATGGCGTTCCTTATCCGACCTACCGTGCTCATCCAGTTGGGGGCAGTGTTCAGCATCCACTCAGTATCTTCGGCAAGTCCAGCAATCACCTCAGCAACTTATCAAGCTGCTCTTTCGTTTTAGCAACATTGAAAATCTAAAGAAAGAATACTATACTTTCCATAAGTTTTATTAAAGAGAGCTATAGTGTCCAAATTAAACACCAAACCAGAGAAGCGCAAAGCTACCCTTTTCCCCCGGCAACGCAATATTCTGCAAACGCTAGGCGAAAACGTCAAGCTTGCCCGTAAACGTAGAGACTTTACTCAGCAGTTGATCTCCGAGCGCACTGGCTTGAGCCGTGTGACCGTACGCAAAATAGAAAACGGCGATGAAGGTGTTTCTATTGGGCATTATCTTATTGTTTTAAATGCCTTAAACTTGGCAGAGGAGCTTGCCACTATCGCGAAAGATGACGAATTGGGCAGAAAACTGCAAGATGCCAAATTGTTAGCCCGTCAAAAAAGCAGTAGCAACAAATCCAACAACGCGGAGCAATAATGGAAACGCAAGTATGGGTCTATGCCGACTGGATCACACCCTCCACTCCTCTACCCGGTAATGAACCTATACTTGTCGGTGAACTAACCGCTTCTACCCTGCGGAATAAACAACTCTATAGTTTTAGATACGATGCAGCATGGCTAAACTCTCCTTACGCACTGCCCATTGATCCCGAACTACAATTGTTTAGCGGACGACAATTTAGCAGTGACAACAACTTCCGTATTTTTCTGGATTCCTGCCCTGATCGTTGGGGAAGGCTATTAATGAAACGCCGTGAAGCTGTGATCGCTCAACAAGAACAACGCCGTGCCAGACCGTTATATGAGATCGACTATCTACTCGGTGTGCATGATCAATACCGCATGGGAGGGCTACGTTTTAAGCGCAATCCTGAGGGTGAATTTCTCGACAAAAACAATAAACAAGCCGCGCCACCACTAAGCTCTTTACGCGAGCTAGAATATGCTGCCAGCCAGATTGAAGGCGATCATCCCATCGACGACCCAGACTATTTAAAGTGGCTCTATATGCTCATCTCGCCTGGCTCCTCACTGGGTGGTGCAAGACCCAAAGCCAGTGTTATTGACTCACAACAATCACTATGGATTGCTAAATTCCCTAGCCGTTACGACGATATCGACATGGGTGCATGGGAGTTTGTTTGCTATCAACTCGCCATTAAAGCTGGAATCGACATGGCGGAATGCCGTATTCAGCGCTTCGACAGCCCTCATCATACCTTTTTGACTAAACGCTTTGACCGGCTTGGCGCAAAACGTCTGCACTTCACCTCGGCGATGACTCAATTGGGTTATTACGACGGAGATTATGAGGCCAGCTACCTTGAGCTGGCAGAATTCATTACCTATAACGGCTCACAATCCAGACAAGACTTAGAACAACTCTGGCGACGCATGGTGTTTAGCATTGCTGTGTCCAATACCGACGATCACCTCAGAAATCATGGTTTCCTGTTGGATGATAAAGGCTGGAAACTATCACCCGCTTATGACATCAACCCTGTTACCCCTGCCACAGGATTACATTTGAATATTACTGAAGATGATAACCGACTAGATTTTGAACTAGCAATGGAAGTGATAGATTTCTTTCGCATCAAACCTCAGCAAGCGGATAAAATTAAAGCAGAAGTGTGTAAAAGTGTAAGCCAGTGGAATAAAGTCGCTAAACAAACTGGGATTAACCGCGCCGAGCAAGAGCGTATGGCTGAGGCGTTTCGGTATTAGATAGCTTATTAAAACCTAATGCTTAGATTGCGACTGCGTGCTCTTGCTCCCACGCAGCGCGTGGGAGCAAGGGGTAGAGAGAAGCTAGGGCGTTCTTAGTCTTAATCTAAATCCAGGTCTTGCCAGATTTTATCTATTTTTTCTTTCACAGCTTCATCCATCACTATCGGCTCGCCCCATTCTCTGGTGGTTTCGCCTTCCCATTTGTTGGTCGCGTCCATGCCCATTTTTGAGCCTAGCCCTGATACAGGTGAGGCGAAATCTAAGTAGTCTATTGGGGTGTTTTCGATGAGTGTGGTGTCTCTGGCGGGATCCATTCTTGTGGTCATCGCCCAGATGACGTCTTTCCAATCTCGTGTATTGATGTCGTCGTCAACGACTATCACGAACTTGGTGTACATGAATTGTCTTAGGAATGACCAAACTCCCATCATTACGCGTTTGGCGTGTCCGGGGTACTGCTTCTTCATGCTGACAATGGCTACGCGATAGGAACAGCCTTCGGGGGGTAGATAAAAGTCTACTATTTCGGGGAATTGCTTTTGCAATATTGGTACGAATACTTCATTGAGTGCAACACCTAATATGGCAGGTTCGTCAGGTGGGCGACCTGTGTAGGTGCTGTGATAGATAGGGTCTTTGCGGTGGGTTATGCGTTCTACAGTGAACACGGGGAAGGTTTCTACTTCATTGTAGTAGCCTGTGTGGTCTCCGTAAGGACCTTCTTCTGCGGTGTCATCTGGGTAGATATAGCCTTCCAGTATGTATTCAGCTGAGGCTGGGACTTGTATATCAAAGCTTGCACATTTTACTACTTCTGTTTTTGAGCCCCTTAATAAGCCTGCAAACGCGTACTCTGACAAGGTATCGGGTACGGGTGTAACTGCGCCTAATATAGTTGCCGGATCAGCGCCTAATGCTACGGCTATGGGAAATGGCTCTCCCGGGTGGGCTTTTTGATATTCTTTAAAGTCTAATGCTCCACCACGATGAGATAACCAACGCATGATTAAGCGGTTTTTGCCAATTAATTGCTGCCTATAAATACCTAAGTTTTGACGCGATTTTTCTGGGCCTTTGGTGACCACTAATCCCCAGGTTATCAACGGCGCTACGTCACCTGGCCAGCAGGTTTGAATGGGAATGGTGGTTAAATCGACATCTTCTTTTTCAATGACTATTTCTTGGCAGGGTGCTTTTTTTAGCTGCTTGGGAGCCATATCCAACACTTTTTTAAACTTTGGAATACTTTGCCAAGCTTCTTTAAATCCTTTTGGGGGTTCGGGTTCTTTTAAGAAAGCCAGTAGCTTGCCTACTTCGCGTAAAGCTTCTACGTTGTCTTCCCCCATTCCCATGGCTACGCGTTTTGGTGTGCCAAACAGGTTGGTTAGTACTGGGGTATTAAAGCCTTTGGGGTTTTCAAATAACAAGGCGGGGCCGGCTTGACGTAATACGCGATCGGAAATTTCTGTCATTTCCAGATAGGGATCGACTTCTGCGGTGATGCGCTTTAGTTCACCTTGTTTTTCAAGTTGGTTGAGGAAGTCCCTTAGGTCTTTGTATTTCATTTACTTGCTCAATTTGTTGATTTTGAGATGCTACTTATTTAGTACTCGAAGCTGGAGCTTCGGGGCTACGCTCCCAAACGGGAGTTTGGGAACGAGTGAGGGATTAGCAGCCACCTCAAGTTCTGAGGTTTGTGATGATCAATGTACAGGGAATTCTCTGGGGTCATCCCGATAACCATTATCAATTCCTTTTGTTACAATCGCTACGGCATCATGCGGATGCAGACTTTCCATATGGTTGATTCGCACCCAGAAATCTATCAATGTTTTATCTTCATCCAGTTTGGCATGAATGCGTCTGGCGGCATCTTCGCAGAACATTAAATTTGCTGCATTTAAACGTGCGAACTCTTGTTCATCTTCACGCTTTACTGCTGCTTGTACGGGTGTCTGTAATGCATCTTCCACTTCATCTATCAAACGTGAGATAGGTAATTCTTCTAGTTTCTCATCCAGCTTTACGCGAACTTGAGCAACGCTTCGTTGGCTATGTGGCGTGGCACTAATACCTTCAGTGGTTCCTAGCCAATCATGCACTTGCTCTGCATCGACCATGCCATTTTTGGAGAATTGTGATTGGAATCCTTTTTGGATTAATTGACGCGCTAAAGCGGCAGAACACGGACACGTTGATGAATAAGGAATTTGCAAGGAAAGCTCGGTACTCACCACTCCGTTTTTCATTGTCGCGATGACTCTAAACGGATAGCTTTTCCAGCCCGTGTTTTCACTAATCAGTGAATTACGACGTTCAAAAAACTCCAAACGGCATTCTAAATAAGCGCTATCGCTAAGGCCTTCGTGTGATTCAACAAAATCGGTAACAATATCGTGAAGTAACTTGGGTGAGAGTGTTCCCATACCCAGCTTTTGATCGATGGTCAGATATAAGCGCGACATGTGAATGCCTTTGCTTTTTGGATCATTGAGGTTTACATAAGCCTGTACTTTTGAAACCATTTGAATTTTTTCTTTACAGCCATTAATCATGAACACAGGAACTTCTATCCCACTCATGCCCACCCAGTTTAATTTGGCGTTAGGGCCTAAATGGGGTTCATTGGCTATATCTGGCATTGCGCAACTTGTATCGTTGCACGCATCGCTGGCACTCATGTGTTTTCCTCGGTATAAAATCTGAGTAGTTTTTGAGTAGTTTCTGAGTCGTTTTCATCAAACGAGTGAAAAGCTATCTCAAAGAGGAGGCGATTATACTCGTCATAAAACCTTTTACCACTTTACAGGTGTGGCAATAGGTTTTTTGATCAATATATGCCTACTAACTTCACGCCATACATACTTTTTTCTGTGATTTTTTTAACCATAAGTTTACTTTTTTCATCAACTTATCCCGACTAACCGGTTTTGCAAGATAATCATCCATACCTGTTTCCAAACATTTTTCACGATCACCTTTTAACGCATTAGCTGTCATCGCAATGATAGGAATCGGTTTAATTTTGTTGTCCTTTTCCCATTGTCGGATTAATCGGGTTGCCGCGTAGCCATCAATATCCGGCATATGGACATCCATAAGGATCATGGCGTAAGACTTTTCCTTAACAGCTTCGACGACTTGCTTTCCATCCATCACATGCTGAATCTGCAAGCCTTCATCTTCTATCATCGTTTTTGCAATCAAAGCATTCACTTCATTATCTTCTGCCAACAAGATAGTGCGGCTCTGTTGTGCATTTTTTTCAAGTGCAGGAGATCGCTGCAATTTCTTTTTGTGATTTTTATTGATGACTTCAGTGAGCATATTCTTAAGCACTGAAGATCTAATAGGTTTAGTCAAGGTATGCTCTATACCCGCTCTCTCTAGCTTTTCTTGAGCTATTGCATACGAGGATAGCAATACGAGAGGTGTCCGATTAAAGCGTGGATCTGTATTGATTTGCTTTGCTAAAGTGAGTCCATCCATTTTTGGCATAAACCAGTCTAACAAAATCAAATCATAATAAGTCCCATTATTATAAGCTTTGACCATCTCTTCTAGTGCTTCTAATCCACTGCTCACCGTTTTTGGTTTAGCTCCCCATGAGCTTAAATATTCACTAAATATTTCTCTGTTGGCACTAACATCATCAACAACAAGTACGGATAATCCTTGCAGAGTTCGATGCGGGTTTTTAGTCGCAGGTTTTGCAACTTTAGGGACACTAATTTCAAACCAGAATAAACTTCCTTTATCCGGGATACTTTCGACTCCAACTGATCCCCCCATGAGTTCCGCAAATTCTTTCACAATGGTTAAACCTAGACCCGTTCCTCCATAACGTCGGGTGATGGAGGCATCCACTTGAACGAACGAATTAAACACATTCTTCTGCATGTCTTGTGGTATTCCAATGCCTGTGTCTCTCACCTCAAATCGCAATGTGACTTCTTTATCGTTTTCGAAACGTTTCTCGATACGTGTGTAGACTTCTCCGCTCTCGGTAAATTTCAGTCCATTGCCAATAAGATTGATGAGCATTTGGCGTATACGCGAACTATCACCACGCACTATTTCAGGCACCTCATCAGCGACATAAGAGAGCACCTCCACAGGCTTATCTTTATCGGTCATCGCCATAATAGTATTCACTTCCACAACTAACTCACGGAGTGAAAACTCGGTCATTTCAAGCTCAAGTTTATCAGCGCTGATTTTTGAATAATCCAGAATATTGTTAATGATATCCAGCATACCCTCACAAGAAACATGGGCTGTATCAATAAACAGCTGCTGTCGCTCATCAAGTTTCGTACCCTTTACGACATCTAATGAACCTAAAATCCCATGGATTGGAGTGCGAATTTCATGGCTCATGTTCGCCATAAAACGCATCTTCTGCTCTGACTTCTGGATAGCTGTTATGCGTTGTTCGGATTCATCCTTTAATTCTTCATACAGTAAATGCATCTCCTCTGAGGACACTTCCAAAGAGCGTTCCAATAGTTGTCTGGACTCCGTATCTGCATGGTAGGAACGGTTAATAACCGATAAAAATTGCTGCCATAAAGCCAAATCGTTAGGTACTGAATTAAACGATAAATTATTTTTGTTTAGCTGACTCAATAATCGGTGGTGTGGTTTATTTTTATTTTTCATAAATCACCGTAAGTGTTAATGTTTCGTTATGTAGCGCACAAGCCCCTTCGCTAAGCGTTGCGAACTCCCCTGCAGAATAAAAGCCTATCTGTTGTGTATGCTGAGTTTTTTGTAGCAACTTTCTCATAACCGCATCAATCTCAAGCTCAGCATCATTACCCAGTACCAGCAACCGCCCGATACAACTAGCAACGATTGATAGTACCCCCTGACTATGCGTATGTATTGCCGGTAGACTATCCGCTGCCTCTTCAGCCCCTTCTATAAGGTTTTCCAACGTACCATACATGAGTTGAGCCGAAACCCCTTGACGGATATCCCCCGCAAATGAGATGGATTGATTCTCCTCATTGATACCTATTATACTGCGAACAACCGTATCCTCAGATTTTTCCGACAAAATTGCTAATGGATATAATAACCCCGTCTCCGGTAGACCCGTTGCAGCTTCTCCCAGATATTCCTTATACAAATGCAAAGCAGGCTTGCCATCCAGTTCATATAATATTTCCTGATCTGCTTTAGTAACCTTTCTTTTTACTCCAAAGGGTTTCCAACCACTTCCCTTGCTACTAAGGACAGAGATTGAATCACCATAAAAACCAATAGCACTCGCTATTTCAGTGTGAGGACGATATCCCTTTATGACCCAACCTTGTAATGATTCATCACAGTCTCCTGCGAGCCCTCCGGTCACCACAACCTGATTTCCAGTAATCTGGTTAATACCTTCCATATATTGACTGCCATTGACATCGGATACATCAGCAAAGGTCAACATAGCCACTAATGAATCTTCCTTGATTTTTTTGGTAAGCCGGTTACCTAATTCGACTGAGTCTTCATGCGGCTTTTTTTCAACCGCAACAAAATTCAATCGGGTATTACAAAAACGGGTAATGGAGATAACAAGCCCTTCTTTAACCACTTTGTCTCCCAGAATTCCAGCAGGTGCTGAGCATCCTGCAACCACTGAATTAGGGTATTTCTTTTCAATGTCTATGAATGGCTTAGGGTGTTTTAAGTAGTCTGAGTGTCCAAAGACCAAGATTAACGTTTGCGGTGAATCATAATTTGGAAAGGGATCATGCCAGCCTTTATCGGTGCTGTAGTAGGTTTGGAAGTTATCCATATTTTTGATTTTATTTTCTTGTTGTTTTTATTGAGTCTAACATATGGTTAATTTTTATACATTCCCGTCTATCTGAAAAGAAGAGAGGTATAGCCTATTGCTTTTTTATTGTTTTTTTCCTACGCTAGTACGTAGTTACTGAAACCGTAGATATAAAGTAACAAGGAATTAAAGACTTAAATTAACGAACTTAAATAAAAAGGATGATGAAAAATGAGTGATCTAGAACAAAAATTGACAGCCTATAAAGAAAAGGCCAAAGAGCAACTTGCTCAAGCCGGTGAATCAAACATCGATGATGATTTACTTGATGGCTTGGTTAACAATTTAAAGCTCGTTATCGACAACAAAGATGCTCTCGTTGTTGCCGCTACAGACCCATCAGAAATGGAAACGGTTCGTGTGAATTTTATCGTTAAAAAGTTAGGTATTGATGATAAAACAAGAGGCGATGCTGCCATTGCTGATGTCGCAAACAAGATGTCAGGCAGTCATATGAAAAACAGAGCTGCATTCTATTATTTAACACAAAAAGCATTAGCCTAAAAAAACCTAGAAATTGGCGGCTCGAAACAAAACTTCCCGGAACGCAAGTTCCGGGAAGTTTCTGCGTAGCTGTAATTTATGCGATAGATACAATAATTATCAGCACTGTATTGCGAGCCTGAAGGCTCGCCTTCAAGACAAAAGGACTTATTCTGAGAATTCTTAAGGCAAGCACTACACCAAGCAATGCCAACATTGATATTGTTTTCCTTGCCCTCTTCAACTAACTTGCCATCTATTCGCTTTCTGCCCCCACTTCCTAAAACTCGAAGAGAGATTATTAGCAACTCTATTCCAGTTATCTGTAAAAACTATCAATGGCCTATTTTTTAGGTAGAATCCTCTTTCACACAACACAAACCCGCATCTATAGGCAACTCCACAAAATGTTGTCATAGTTAATAATAAAAATAAGAAACAGCAAAGACTCCCAAGGTCTTAGGCAAAATTCACAAACTCCACGACCCAAGCTATACCCAGAATTTGCCATGCTAATAATAACTCAGACTTGTTAGATCTGAAGTTGGGGAAAATGAAAAATATAATTAGAGTGTTAAGTATCAGTGCGCTTATGGCTGCACAAATGTTATCCGTGTCCCATGCTAATCAACACAACCAAACATCTCCTTTAGGGATTAATACCAATGAGGCAATGGATATTAACTCCAGTATGCCTTTTGTTGATTTATTCAAACTATCTTTATCTTTTGATCATGCTCGACCCTGGTTAACCAAGGGAAAAGTGGTTTATGATGAAAATGGTTGGGCTAAAAACCTAAATGGGGGGCAGGCCGGCACCCGTTTTATTAGCAACCTACCTGCCAATACCATTCCCACCGGTTTATACACCGTTCTTTATAAAGGTGAAGGCAAACTCATTTACGGAGTGGATGCCAAGCTGGTTAGTCATACTGCCGGTAAAGATATTATTCGTATAAAACCTGGTAAAAATGGACGTATCAGTGCTTCCATCATCATTAAAGAAAGCAACCCACAGAACTATCTACGTGATATTCGCATCCTACTGCCCGGTGGTATTTGTATGGGCGATGCGTTCAAACGTGTCAATGAAGCGCGTCAATGTGGTAATCGCAAATATCTCTCTTTCGAGCAACATCACAAGCAGATACTCTTTAACCCTGATTATTTAAACTTTATGAAGGATTTCAAAGTCATTCGTTTTATGAATATGTCCGGTATCACACGGAATGACTTGAGTTCTTGGGATAAGCGCCCAAAAATGAGCCAGGCTACTTGGGGTGGTAAAGAAGGAGTACGTGGTGCACCGCTGGAAGTCATGGTGGAGCTCGCTAATCGAATTGGTGCAGACCCTTGGTTTAATCTCCCTCATAAGGCAGATGATCAGTTTGTGAGGAATTATGCCCAGTATGTGAAAGCCAATCTGAATCCTAATCTAAAACCTTATATTGAATATACCAACGAAGCTTGGAACGGAATATTTTCACAACACCATCATATGGTGAAAATGGGACAAAAGCTTCGTCTCGACAAGAATAAATACACCGCAGGAAGCAAGTATTTTTCTAAACGCAGCGTTGATATATTTAAGATATGGGAAGGTGTTTATGGTGCGAATAAAAACATCGTTCGTGTCATGGGTGCTTTTACCACTAACAAACGTTTGTCTAGCACTTTATTGAGCTATCAGGATGCTTATAAGCACACCGATGCACTAGCGATTGCGCCTTATTTCTATATTGATCAAAAAGAAATCCATCGTATACGTAGTGTGGATAGCGTTTTCAAAAAGTTAAGCTCACCCAGCAATAAATACTCTATTCCTAACATTTTAAAGCACGTCAAAAATCAGTCGGAGGTTGCCAAGAAATTCAAGGTGAGTCTCATTGCTTATGAAGGTGGACAGCATCTAGTTGCCTATAAAACTCATACTGTTCGCGAAGGGCCTAACCGCTACTTAATCTATGCGAATAAAGACAAACGCATGGCAGAACTCTATTACCGGTTCTTAAAAGGCTGGCAACAAAATGGAGGTGAGTTGTTCGTTGCCTTCTCTGCACCTCGCCTGTACACATGGATTGGTAGCTGGGGTATCAAAGAGTACATCACTCAACCTGCCAGTGAAGCGCCTAAGTATCAAGCGCTATTGGCTTTCAATAAAAACGAGCCTTGTTGGTGGAAGGGTTGTAAAGCTCCAGTTAGAAACTTTGCTAAAACGGTCGTTGCTCATGCTCCAACAAGACAACCATTGGCTACCCGAAGAATTCAGGATCCATTAGATTTTGGTAATGAGCTTCCAAAGTACCGTGTTAGAAGCACAGCCCCAGTTTTCGATAAAGTAATCGCTAACAAAACCCCAACAATACGGCCATTAAAAGAGGTCTTCACAGATACCGTTGCAGTGGTGTCTGGAAAGTGGGGAGCTATACAACATAAGATTAGAAAAGTAAGAGACGCTAATAGCATTTTTTCTCGCCATTCTAATTTTCGTCTGATGAATGTTGTGAGTGGCAATATCCAGGACAGTCGGGATTTGGCGGCTAACTGGCAAGCTCATTGGGATCGTCAACATCTTCACATCCGTGTTGATGTTGAAGATGATCATTTCATCAAAGACTCGAAAGTACCCTGGGGTGATGATTCTATTGAAATCTTTATTGATGCCGATGGTAGCAAACACAGTTCGTACGACAAAAAGAACGACTTTCAATTTATGTACCGATGGAAGGATTACAACATCGCAATGGGTCATAACTCACCACAGAGAAACATGAGAGGTGTTAAGCAAAATATCATCAAGACACAAAAGGGCTATGTGCTTGAAACATCTATTCCCTGGAAGCTACTGGGAATTCATCCAAGTTCAGGCCATAGAATAGGCATTGATGTGCAAATCAACGATGATGATGATGGTTCTAGTCGCGATGGGAAGCTTGCCTGGAATGCTCAAGATGATAGTGCCTGGAAAAACCCACAAAGTTTTGGTCAACTCGTATTGGCTAACTAGCCTGGAATATAACGAAAATCCCCAAAGGGCGTACATTGATGCGCCCACTTTTAGAGCCAGCTACATGGCTGGCTCTTTTTTTATTTCAGCCAATCTCCTTATCAAGGAAAACGCTTGTATAGCGAGCTAGGCTAACGAATAATCCCCAATAGGACATACAGTGATATGTCCACTTCAGAGCCAGCTTTTTAGCTGGCTCTTTTTATTCCGAGGCAGCAACTATCCCGTATTTCTCATTCCTGCGGCTATAGCATTAATCGTCCGCAATAGGCCATCAAGATGTTCGGACTCGACACTGTCAGAACCCTCAATAGTTGCTCTGTGTCTACCCAGTAGCGTTATTTGGATGTGGTTAAGAGGATCTAGATAGGGGTCACGACGTATTAATGAATACTGTAAAAAGGGAGTATCTTCCATCAGCTTTGTCAAACCCGTTACACTTAAGACTTGTTCAATAGTTAGCTCATATTCAACCTTAATTTTTTCAAAAATACTCAAAGCCTGTTCTTTTTTCGGTGATTGCTCCGCATATTCTTTAGCAATATCCATTTGTGCTTTATACAATGCCATTTGTACGTTGCTCATTAATGCACCAAAAAAAGGCCATTTTTCAACCATCTCTTGTAGGTTTTCAACTCCCTGATCATGCTGATCGATATAGCTTTTCAGAGCTGTCCCTATTCCATACCATGCAGGCAAGGTATGTCGTGCCTGCGCCCAGCCAAATACCCAGGGAATAGCACGAATAGAATCCTTTGACCGATTCCCCGTTGCGCGATGAGAGGGTCTAGAGCCTATATTGAGTAAACCAATTTCTTGTACGGGTGTAATATCATAAAAATAATCAAGGAAACCAGTCGTTTCTTCGGTCAGGTTTCGATAACAAATTTCTCCCGATGTAGCGAGCTCTGTCATGGCGGTTTTAAATGCTGTAGTCGATGTCTCTTGTTTATGAATGATACCCGTACTAGCTTTTAATAGACCAGTCAGACCAACCCCTAGTTCATATACGGCTGTTTCTTCGTGGCTATACTTATTAGATAATACTTCACCTTGCTCGGTAAACTTGATCTGCCCGTGAACGGTTCCAGCAGGTTGCGAAAGAATCGCGCGATGTGTTGGCCCACCACCACGACCGATTGTACCGCCACGACCATGAAACAAACGACATTTCACGCCATATTTTTGTGTTAATTCAATGACCTGATTCTGGGCATTATATAAATTCCATTGTGATGCCAAGGTGCCGCCATCTTTGCAGGAGTCCGAATAGCCCAGCATGGCTTCTTGCAAGTTTCCGGAGGCTTTTAATAGCTCTCTATAAACCGAATTTTCAAATAAATGAGTGAGTACATCAGAAATGTGCTTTAAATCTTCAATCGTTTCAAATAGAGGGGATATTTGAATGTTGGAAAAATAATTACCGTCCTGACCGGTACCCGCCAAACCCACCATACGAGCAAGAAACATCACTTCCATCACATGGCTTGCAGTATGTGTCATGGAAATAACATACGTCCCAAAAACAGTTTCTCCCGCTTCAGTCGTCATTTCACGTATCACATCAAAGACTTCAATAATCCCCGCAGCATGCTTTGAAAGTACTTCAATATTAGCCTTGGGAAGTTTCTTCCTGCCTATCAACTCTGACAATAAATCAAGTCTTTGTTGTTCAGGTAACCCGTTATAGTCCACATCGGGCATTAACTGTTCCAATACCTCTGCAACCGTTTGCGTATGCTCAGTCGATTCCTGACGAATATCCAGCTTGTACAAGCTAAAGCCCAGAGTTCCCACTAAACGCATCAGATCTTTCAGCTCTCTGTCTGCAACCAATTGATCATTATGACTAATCAATGAATCACGAATGAGATCAAGGTCTGCAAGAAATTCATCAGATGTGTTATAAGCTCCTGTAGGTAATTTTGCTTGTTGTCCATTTAAACGCTTGTTAACCGTCTTCAAGACACTTTTTAGTCGATATTTTATAAGTGACAATTTACGGCGATAAGGTTCTTTTTCGTACAAGGAAGTAGAATCTTTAAATACATTGCTTTGCAATTGCTGATTATCTTCTTCAAGACTTTGCAAGAAAGCGGCTGATGGCTTCACCAGATCATTATGATGTGACAATGAATCCATGAGTTTTTGAGCACGTCGAATGTATTCTTGCAACGCGGCTTGCATGTGTAAACGTATCGCTTTACGGGTTACGTCAGGCGTAACGAACGGATTACCATCACGATCTCCACCGATCCACGAACCAAAGCTTAGAACGTTGGGTATAGTAATTTTTTCATCTGGATACACTTTGCGCAGGGCGCGTTCAAAATACCGATAAACCATCGGTATGGACTCAAATAAACTAGCCTGGAAATAATACAATCCATAGCGTACTTCATCCTCAACAGAAGGCTTGTTAATCCTTACCTCATCGGTTCGCCATAGTAGCTGTATTTCGACTTTAATCCTGCGTTTCAAGGCACGTTCTTCTTCGCCAATCATCTCAGGATCATACAAACCATCTACCAACAAGAATATTCGACGCTGGATATCCATCACTGTACGTCGTCGTGCTTCAGTAGGGTGTGCCGTGAATACAGGTGAATACTGAAGTTCATTAACCAGCGTTTGCACCTCCTCTGCGGTAAAGCCTTGTTCTTTTAATTCCTGCATAGTACTTAAAAAAGAACCTTCCCATAGACAACTACCATCACTTGATCGATAGGTGCTACGACGTTGACGATGCAGAAAATCTTCTTCTACGATATTGGCAACTACATAAAATACGTTAAACGCCCGAATAACATTTTCCAACAGATTCGTGTCTACGGTTTCTATCAAAGACATCATTTCCTGACGTACCTCAGGATCATCCTTGTCACGCAAGCCAATGTAACCTTGACGAAGTGTTTCTACGGTTTCATAGAGTTTTGGATCTTCTTGTTCTTTTAGAACCTGTCCTAATAAAATTCCAACATTTCGTACCTGTTCTTGTAATGCATCAACATCGAACACACGCTTTTCAACTACATTCATAATTCTATTGCCTTGATAATATCTAGGAAACAACAACTAAGGGCACCTTATGGAACCTCTGATTAAGTGCAAATCTTCCGGAAGTGATGCTTTAGAGGCTGTGCAAGTATTGTATTTAGCCCCTCTTTCTAAGAGGAGGGTGTGTAAAAATAAATAATTTTGTAGGTCGGATAAGGAACGTCATCCGGCAAGCTGTTTAATCAACAGTCTTTGTCGTATGGCGCTATCGCTTATACGACCTACAATTTAGCTTTTTGCAACACCCTACAAAGGGAAATACTTGCACAGTCTCTTTAGCTTCGCCTTAAGGTGTTGATTTCAAGCACCGTAGGCGAGCCTAAAGGCTCACTTCCAGAAAGACATGACTTGTATGATCAGGGTTTCTTAAAGGAGCCTCCGTCATTCTTAGTGGGGCATACTATAAACGAGGGAATGAAACTGGCAAGTTATTGAAGAGAGTTTTTTAAGGTTTTTGAGTTATGAAGGGAAAAAATGTGATAGTAAATTGGAAACAAGAGCAGCTTAACCTTATGAAACTAGTCTTCGCGCATACACAACTCATGAGACAAATCCATTAAACCTTCCATATCCAGAATGCTAACTTCCCGTCGATTAATACTTATTACATTGAGCTTTTCAAGCTTGGCAAACATCCGACTCAGTGTTTCTGGTGCCATACCCAAAAAGTTAGCCAGATCATGTCGTGCCATGGGTAGATTAAACTGCTTACACGAATACCCGCGCGAATTATAATAGCAAGAAAGTCTTAAGAGGTAGGTGGCTAAACGTTCTTCGGTTTGCATTTGACCTAATGTCAACACCAGAGAATGATGCCGGCTAATTTCACTGCCCACTTGTTGCATCATCACCTTGCGTAGACCCGGTAAGACATCGCACAGGTTTTCAAAGTTAGCCATGGGTAGCTCGCACAAGAGAGTATCTTCCATTGCCACCGCATCACTCGCATGATGATCATTCGCAAAGCCGTCAAAACCCAACAAATCTCCTGGCATATGGAAACCTAATACTTGTGCCTGACCTTTAGATGTCGCTAGATATGTCTTAATACTGCCCGCTTTAATCGCATATACAGACTTTAGTGGGTCACCGCGTGAATACAGTTTTTCCTTCTTGGCAATCTTCAATGTTTTCTCAACTGAGCCTTCAAAGATGGATAACTCCTCTGTTGTTAAACCATGAGGAAAGCATATTTTTTTCAGATCACAGTGTGAACAGCTATTGGCTGCTTCTGTGTTGTTTTCTGTACTTTTTTGGATTGTAGTAGACATCAGCACAGATTATTAACTTTCATGATAAATATCAAGCGATATCGTAGATAGAAAAGAATACCGCTTATCTAAGAAACTAAAATTGATCTTCTTGGTTAAACTCTCGTTCATAAGGTCATGCGTAATATGCAAAACACTAGCACTCGGGGGCTTGTGAAACGTTCACAAGTTGCTAATAATAAGAATAATTTTGAGAGTGTTAGTTTTTTTAACGGGCCTTGTGCCCGTTTTTTTTTGCCTTATCTATTTGATTAAATATTAATCATTTCGATATTTTCTGAATTATTCTCCTCACTGAAACCTTGTACCCAGATACTCAGAAAAAGTCCCTGAGACCTTTTCATGAAAGAATGACGAGAAGAATTAGCGTGATTTTTCACATTGTTGCTAAATTAAGGAGGATAATACGAGTTATTAGCAACAAATGGGAAATTCAAGCCTTTTAAGTCCGCCATATCTTTCGTGTAAAGGCCTCTCTTATTCTTTTATTGTCAACTTTTTGCTGAATAGTCACTAAGTATGCTCTAATTAGTGACTGTCCAGAAAGAGTACCCCTCCCCCCCTGCTAGGTGGAGGGGGGGGGTTAGTACTTTCTGGATGGTAGCTGATTTAGGTACATGACCTTGAGGGGATATAATAATGGCAACAAAGAAAGGGGTATATCTGTTACCCAACTTGTTAACAACCGCCGCATTATTTTGTGGCTTCTACGCCATACTTGCGGCCATGAATGGTACTTTTGAAATAGCCGCCATCGCTGTGTTTGTAGCCATGATATTGGATGGACTTGATGGCCGCGTAGCCCGTATGATTAATGCCCAAAGTGATTTCGGTGCGGAATATGATAGCCTTTCTGATCTGGTTTCTTTTGGTCTAGCTCCTGCCTTGATTGTCTATTTATGGGCATTAGTTTATATGAAAGATGTTAATATCGCCTGGGGTCGACTAGGCTGGATGGCCAGTTTCATTTATGTTGCCTGTGCCGCTATTCGCCTGGCACGATTTAATACCCAACTCGGAGCTTCGGGAGCCGATGAAAAACGCTATTTCACGGGTTTACCTAGCCCTTCTGCAGCTGCCGTCATGGTCGGCATGGTTTGGGTTTTTCATGACCTGGATGTACACGGGAAACTAATACAGATTCCAGCGCTATTAATCACTGTAGGCACCGGGCTTTTAATGGTGAGTAATATTAAATTTCGTAGCTTTAAAGATTTAGATATCAAGAACAAGGTGCCGCATACCGCTGTATTAGTAATGGTGCTTATTTTTGCCTTAACCGCAATTGATCCACCTAAAGTGCTTTTCATTGCCTTCTTGATGTACACACTGTCCGGTCCAGGAGCCTGGTTATATAACAGAACTCGAAAAACAAAAGAGACCCCTTCGATCGAATGAAGACCCAACATATACTTTCACTAACGAGCAATCTGCAAGGTCGCGATTTTATCGTCGGCGATATTCATGGCATGTTTCATGTCTTTGACCGCCTGTTAGAGAAAGTCAAGTTTAATCCTGAGCTCGACAGGGTCATCAGTGTGGGTGATCTTATCGACCGTGGTCCAGATTCACATCGCGTACTGGAATATATTGATCACCCCTGGTTTTTTTCGATTATGGGCAATCACGAACAAATGTGTCTGGATGCCGCAACAGATTACTCCACTTACAAAAACTGGGTAAATCGAAATGGAGGTGCATGGTGGGATTCCATGGACGAACTAAAGCAACAAGCCATTCGAAAGGCATTTTCTACACTACCTACGGTTGCAGAAATAGCCACCAATAACGGCACCATTGGTGTTGTTCATGCCGATATCAGTACACGAATCAGTTGGGATCGTTTCACAAAGAATATTGCTGAAGATAAAAATCTACGCCATTTCGCTATTTGGTCACGTGCACGTTATGACCGTTACAAAGCCATTGGAGACAACGAAAAAATTCAAGGCGTAAAGTTTGTGGTGGTTGGACATACTCCTGTCACTACCTGTATAGATGCTGGCAATGTACGCTTTATTGATACCGGTGCTGCTTTCACGGAGACTAAAGGCTTAGGCAAGCTAACTCTCATGCAAATACAGCCAGAGATTAAACTCATTCAACAAGATGTCCGTAAAAAGAAAAAATGGAGCTTTTCTTAGTTTTTATTTAGCTGTACTTTGTTTGTACCTTCGTTTCTGCTTTTCGGTGTAATTCCATGTTTTTGCAGCTTTCATAACAGCAAACTTGATCAAGCCATCACTTTTGTGTAATGTTTCAGATTATGTCTACTTCTAGCCATACATTATTTTTCCAAGAAAACACGAGCTGTTTTCAATCTGCTCGCCTGTTCAACTCATTGTCATATCCAACACTCCAAATCCCCCAGCGCCCCCTACTCCTGCCCCTTTGGGCATCTTAATATTGCCTGACGAGGCTATAAACGTTTTCATATAACTATTATTAAATATTACAAAACACAGGGATAACTACGTATAATTCCTGTGCAATTGGAGTACAACATGTCAGATAATTCCTTAATCATTTTTGATACGACTTTGCGCGATGGTGAACAAAGCCCCGGCGCATCCATGACCTTGGAAGAAAAAGTGCGTATCGCAAAAATGCTAGAACAAATGAACGTTAATGTCATCGAAGCTGGCTTTCCAATCGCTAGTCCTGGAGATTTTGCAGCAGTGAAAGCGGTTGCAGACACGATCAAAGACAGTATCGTCTGCGGCCTATCACGCGCCTTGGATAAAGATATTGAAGCCGCCGGCGAAGCCTTAAAAGGTGCAGTCTCTCCGCGTATTCATACCTTTATCGCCACCTCGCCCATCCATATGCGTGAAAAGCTAAATATGCAGCCCGATGAGGTTGTAGAACATGCCGTAAGAGCGATTAAAAAAGCACTTCAATATACCGATGATGTTGAGTTTTCAGCCGAAGATGCAGGGCGCTCAGAGCCAGAGTTTTTACACCGAATCGTAGATGCTGCGATCAAAGCAGGCGCACGTACCATCAACATCCCCGACACTGTGGGTTACACCATCCCACACCAGTTTGGTGAGATGATGAAAAACTTGATCGAAAATGTTCCCAACGCTGATCAAGCCATTTTCTCTGTGCATTGTCATAATGATTTAGGCTTGGCAGTGGGTAACTCCCTATCTGCTTTTTTAAATGGCGCACGGCAAATAGAATGCACCATCAATGGCTTGGGTGAACGAGCAGGCAATGCATCCTTAGAAGAAATCGTCATGGCAGTGCGAACGCGCCAAGACGTTTTCCCTTGTGATACACGTATTGATGCAACACATATCGTACCGACATCACGTCTTGTTTCTCGCATCACAGGTTTTCCCGTGCAACCCAATAAAGCGATTGTTGGCAAAAATGCCTTTGCACATGAATCTGGTATCCACCAGGATGGCGTTTTGAAATCTCGTGAAACTTACGAAATTATGCGAGCTCAAGATGTTGGCTGGTCTGACAATAAAATTGTGTTGGGTAAACATTCGGGGCGAAATGCCTTCAAAACACGGCTTAAAGAAATTGGCTTTACCTTTGAAACGGACGATGAATTAAACCAAGCCTTTCAGAAGTTTAAAAATCTTGCTGATCGCAAACATGAGATTTTTGATGAAGACTTATTACTTATCGTCTCTCAAACACATGAAAGCTCCGATGAAGATAACTATGAACTTATCTATTCTGAAGTCTGCTCAGAAACCGGCGAAACACCCGTTGCTAAAGTCACCCTCAAGATTGAGGGTGAAGAAGCACATGGCAATGCCAACGGTAGTGGGCCGGTTGATGCTGTCTTTAAGGCAATTGAACTAGTGGTCAACTCGGCTACTGAGTTAAAGCTTTATTCTGTTAATAACATCACCAGCGGCACCGATTCACAGGGAGAAGTGACGGTGCAACTACAAAAGAATGGGCAGATCGTTTATGGTTACGGCGCACATACTGACATCGTCATAGCCTCGGCTCGTGCTTATGTTGACGCACTCAATAAACTAGCTTCAAGCATTCAGCGCCCTCATCCGCAACATGACGGGATTTAGTCAACATGCGTAACCCGCAACAGCGACACGCGTATTTGCATGCTCTTGGTGTTCCTATATGGGTTCACCGAGAGTTTAGCGGCTCAGCTAGATATGATACAACTACATATGATACAACTATAAATAAAACTGCCGAAGCCACTAAAACTGTTGATGAAGATAGTCCAAGTAACACTGAAAACACTGCTCAAAGCAATATTCAAAGCAATGCTCAAAGCGTAATCGAAGAGCTTTCGGCTACGCTTTCTGTAAGCCCTGCTAAAACCACTAAAATCCAGAATAACGAAACAATATCTACAAAATCCATTCCGGTTACACCTGTTGAACAAAAGCCTATCAATTGTTCCACAATGGACTGGCAAACCTTGCAATCACAGATTGCTAACTGTCAAGCCTGTGACTTGCACACATCCCGAAATCAGGCAGTGACAGGCAGTGGCGAGCAATCTGCTCAATGCATGATTATTGGTGATGCTCCTACTTATGAGGATGACAGCAAAGGATTTCCTTTTGTAGGACAGACAGGTCAGCTACTAAACAACATGCTACTGGCTATAGATTTACCAAGAAACACCGTCTACTTAACTAATACCACAAAATGCCGGGCTACCAATGATCGCATGCCATCGAGCGAAGAACTCACCCAATGCTACCCCTACCTGCTTCGTCAAATTGAGCTAGTCAATCCCGAAAAAGTTCTTATATTAGGGCGTACTACGGCGCAACATTTACTACAACAAAAAGTGCCTCTGGCTAAATTGCGTGGTCAAATTCACACCTTACCCAATACACAAATACCTACCGTAGTGACCTATCATCCACGCACTTTACTAAAACAACCCAATGATAAACGCAAAGCCTGGGAAGACTTGAAACTATTCAGGCAAATCACATCAGGAAAATAAAGCATAAACATGACTCAATTAGCGCAAAGTAGATTTCAGCTAATGCCCATGACCCTCATGGACATACCTGAAGTCATGGCGATTGAGAGCATAGTTCAGGAACAACCCTGGACTGAGGGTATTTTTAAAGATTGTCTCAGAGTAGGTTATTTATGTTGGGCATGTAAAGAAAACAGCCCTCAAGGTCACGCTCAGAACAGCAGCCAAAGTAATATCAATAACAAAAAGCTAATCGGTTACCTGATCCAATCAATTGCCGTTGATGAGATGCACATACTCAATGTATGTATACACCCCGACAAACAACGCATGAACCTTGGCACGCAATTAGTTCAACATGCCGAAAGAATAGCGCTAAAGAAAAACAAAAAGACCCATACCAGTATTTTGGAAGTTCGACCAAGCAATATAGCGGCCATTCGTCTCTATCAAAAACTAGGCTATCAACAAATTGGACTGCGTAAGAATTATTATCCGGCTAAAGAAGGTGTCCGTGAAGATGGGATAGTCATGAGCAAGCAACTTGACGGAGTGATTCTTAAAAACAGTCGCGACCAAGCGCTATAGGCTGTTGTATATCCTTGGGTGATTTCTTATCATGCTGACTCAGCGTTATTCAATGATGCCATTAAACCTTATGAAATAAACTAAACTCAATAAGAAGGCTTAAGATACACAAAAAAAGGAATTTATAGTGATTAAAAAGATACCCCATCTAGAAAACATTGGAATACTGCTAATAGCGACATTCAGCATTTTCTTGATTTCTTGCGGAGGGGATGGGGGTTCGGGACAAGTACAGAACTCACTGTCACCACCTGTCAACTCGAATCAAGGTGGGTTTCAATCTATCAGTGGAAAAGTGGTTAACCCAATCACAAGTATTCAAGTGGCTATTGATGCTGCAGGTGGTAAGAATATTACTGCACAATACGCTGTTCACACATACAAGTTAGAATATATGACACGGGATTCTGCAAACGCTTTAGTGAAAGTGTCCGCTTTGATTGCAGTTCCGGAGAAAACCACACCAAGCCCAGTCATTAGCTATCAACATGCGACTACCTTTAAGAAGTCAGAAGCACCTAGCCTTAATCTTACTGTTGATGATAAATCAGTAGAAATAGCCTTCGCATCATTAGGCTATGTCGTTTTTTCTGCCGACTACGTTGGCTTTGGGTCTTCTTTCGGTAACAAACATCCTTATTTGCAAAAAACACCCTCTGCTGACGCTGTCAACGATATGCTAAAGGCTGGCAAGGTCTGGTTAGATTTGAATGCTATAAAAATGAATGATCAATTGTTTATGACAGGTTATTCACAAGGGGGGTATGTAACCATGGCAGCCATGCAAGATTTGCAGAATAATCCACATAGTGGTTTTCAGATAACCAGCGCTGTGCTGGGCGCAGGACCTTATGATTTGAATGCCGCGCTAGATAAAAAATTATTTGGAATTAACCTCCCGGGTGATCTAGCCGATCTTGCTATTTCTTTTCTTGAAGGATTGATTCCTGCGGATGCTGAAGTTGAATTTGAAACCACTTTTCTTAGACGTTATTTTGATGATGACAAACAAGATGATGTTCATCAATGGCGTCCCGATTTTCCTATTAAGTTATTTCATGGTGAAGATGATAATACAGTACCTATAGAGAGTGCAGAAAGCACCTTCGATACTATGAAAAACTTGGGTGCTAATATCGAGCTAATTAAATGTACAGAGAATCCGTCTGGTCATAAAGATTGTGTGCTTCCCTATATCAATCTGGTAGTCGAATATTTTGAGCAACTACGTCATGATTGACAGAGGTTTACCCGTATTCCTATTTCCAGACACTACTCATTTGTAAAGCGCTGCCATAAAGGATCGAATAAATCACACCACAGAAAAAAATTAGTGCTGTGAGAAGATTATCAACTAGCCTTGCAATCAACTAGCCTTGCAATAAGTCCTAGCAAATTCTAGTAATTCTTCCATTGCAGGTGCACGAAATTTATTACGTTGACGCACAAATGAGAAGTTACGCTGAATCTTGGGTGTTATCGGGATAGCAACTAATGTGCCAAGCTCTACTTCTTTAATCACACTAACACTAGATAAAATAGAAACGCCCATACCTGCTTCTACGGCGCCTTTGATAGATTCAGGACTGCCTAATTCAAGGGTATTAGAGACTGATTGTCGATCCAAACCAGCAGAACGTAGCTTCTCGGAAATGACCTCACGTGTACCAGAACCTGATTCTCTGCAAATAAAGGGATGTTTCATCATATCAGCGAGAGAAACTTTCTTTCTTTTTGACAGCGGATGATTAGGAGACACTACGGCAACAAGCTGATCCTTACGACAGACTTCAACTTGTAGGCTTTTGTTATTAACGGGCCCTTCTACGACACCAAGATCAATCGTATTGTTCTCTACCATTGAGACAATACCTTCGGTGTTGCCAACTTGTAAACGCATTTTCACTTCTGGGTTTTGCTGTTTGAAATCACCTAGCAAAGCGGGCAGCATGTACTCTGCTACTGTGGTGCTTGCCCCGATGACTAATGAGCCACTGATATCGCCGGTAATTTCACGAATAGCATTTTCCATCTCTGAATATTGCTCAAAAATGTTTTCTGCATATTCAAATGCTCGTTCACCTGCATCGGTCAGTGAGACGCGATTATGCGCTCTATCAAAAAGACGCGTATCAAATTGTTCTTCCAACTGGCGAATCTGAAAGGTAACTGCGGGTTGGGTCATGTGTAGCTGATCAGCTGCTTTAGTAAAGCTTAACAATTTTGCTACTGTGTGAAAGACCTGAAGTCTTCTATCTGACATTTTTTCACCTAATCCTTTTTTATATTATTTTGACTAAACATCCGTGTTATTCAATTGTCTCGGAGACGAATTACCAGCAAATTAACAAAGACATCCATAACTCTTCCAATGCGGTTATCTTTCATTGCTATTATAGAAGTTGAAATGAATTTATGTTCATATTCGTCTCGTTTTTAACGTAAGCGCAGATGTTACGTTGACAGAAGGTACACTATATTTTATCGGCTCTAATAAAAAAAACAAACAATCATTGAGCTTTTTCTTCCTTGTTTTCATTCACTAAAGAAGTATCCGCAGGGTTTCCAGGGATTCTTGGGTCATCGTCATCCATTAATATCCGAAAAGCAGGGCTATCCAGATCATCATATTGTCCGGATTTGATAGTAATAATAAAAGCAATGATGATTCCAATCATCACCCCTACTCCTATTAGAATCTGTAAATATAAAGCATTCATTTATTATTTGGACTTCAATCGCAATGAATTCAAAACAACCACTAAGGAACTAGCTGACATTCCGATAGCCGCCATCCAGGGAGCAACAAAACCTGCTGCTGCCAATGGCACGGCAAAAAGATTATAGACTATAGCCCAAAAAAAGTTTTGTTTGATAATCCTTTGCATCTTTCTGGTCACTAAAATCGCTTCTGGCAAATGCTGTATATTTTCCGAAAGCAGCACCATATCAGCACTGGCTTGCGCTAATTGCGATCCCTTTCCCATCGCCACAGAAACTTGTGCCTTTGCTAAGACTGGCGCATCGTTGACGCCGTCGCCCACCATGGCTATCACGTATCCCTGCTGTTGTAGCTCAGATAACTTCTCAAGTTTTTCATCGGGTAACAACCCACCATAGCTACGATCTATACCGAGTTCAGCAGCTACATCGTCCACAACAGCGGGAGCATCACCACTTAATATGCTAGTAGCAATACCCAACTCATGTAAGGCTTTAATCGCACCTGCCGCCTCTGTTCGTAGTGTGTCCCGTAAACTGAAACAGGCAACCCAACCTGTTTGGGTGACAAGATAGACTGCTGTGCCTGATATTTCGGGTGCATTCGACAAGGAATGTTTAGCTTCTTTATCTAATCCCTTCACTAACTCCTGCACATAGTTATAATTGCCGATGCGATAAAGAACACCTTCAAAAAAAGCCTCTACTCCCCTGCCCGATTCAATCTTGACACGATCAATAGGCAATATTCCATCTGCTAACTGATTGATTGCTTTCGCCACCGGATGTTCCGAAACCGACTCCAGTGAAGCTGCCAATTGTAAACTCCCCGTTTCACTCAATAGCCCTGACACATGGTAGTTTTCTACATGCAACTGTCCATGAGTCAAAGTACCCGTCTTATCAAAGACCACATGATCAACCTTCGCCAAGGTTTCTAAAGCGTGACCTCGTGTTGTGAGCACTCCTTTTTTGGTCAGCTCTCCCGTTGCCGCCGTTGCTGCAACGGGCGTGGCTAGAGACAAAGCGCAAGGACAGGTGACGACAAGAACAGATAGTGTTATCCAGAAGGCTCTATCCAAAGTTACTTGCATCGCCCAAAAAGCAAACACCGCTAACGCAATGATTAATAGAACAACCACAAACCAGCTTGCAACTTTATCCGCAAATTTAGCAATATCCGGTTTTTCAGCTTGCGCCTGATCCAGTAAACGAACAATCGCGGACAATACCGTAGCTTCTCCTTGCTTTTCTACCTGCATGGTTAACGGGCTTTCTACATTAACGGTGCCACCCATCAACTGACTACCTGTTGATTTATCTAATGGCATACTTTCGCCCGTCAATAACGACTCATTGACACTACTGGCTCCCTCCAAAACAACACCATCAGCAGGAATAACCTCACCGGGCTTGATCAACACCGTATCACCAAGGACTAGCTCATTTGCCGGTATCACTTGCTGTTTGCCCTTCACCAATCTAGTCGCAGTGTCTGGCAGTAATCGCACCAATGCCTCTGCAACTTGACCTGATTTATGACGTGCTTCCATTTCCAGAAAACGTCCGACCAGAAGGAAGAAGGTAAACATATTGACCGAATCAAAATAGACTTCGCCCGTTCCGCTAACAGTCGCCCAAACACTAGCCAAATAAGCTCCAAGTATGGCAATTGAAACCGGTACATCCATACCCAAATGCTTACGTTTTAGATCACGCCAAGCCGATATAAAGAAAGCACTGGATGCAAAGAACACAACAGGGGTAGTCAGCAACAAACTAATCCATCGCAAAAACTTTTGCGTATTGGCATCCATACCCATTGAATCGCCTAGATACAATGAAACTGCCAGCATCATCACCTGCATCATACCCACACCCGCAATGGCTATTCGACGCAAGCTTTTTGCGCGTTCTTTTTTCTGTATAGCTTCAAGCCGACTTGGATCAAAAGGATGGGCGTTGTAGCCTATATTGGCAATTGCCTGTAAAACTTCACTGAGTTTAACGACATGATTATCCCAGCGCAGTGTGGCTCGATGCGTGGTGAAATTGACTCTAAATTCCAGTACTCCTGCTAGCTGCATGACATGCCGTTCATTCAGCCAAACACAAGCAGCGCAGACGATACCTTCCAAAATAAGAGAAGCTTCCCGCGCATCATTTATAGCTTCTTCGCCTTTCTTGTTTGCTGATCTTACAAAACTTTTTTGGAGTTGATCATTGTCGTAAACTTTTAATTCTTCAGGGATTAGATCTTGGGGTTTGTCCGAGTTTTTTGTACGATAGGTGTAGAAATGGGTTAAACCATTTTGCACAATGGCATTGGCAACAGCCTCACAACCAACGCAACACATGTCTCTTGCATTGCCTTCAATGCTAACCGTCAGATGAACATCTTCAGGAACAGGCAGACCACAATGAAAACAAGCTTGGCTCAAAATCTGACCCTACTTCGCTGAATCCATATCCGGCTCACCATCCACACATTCGTACTTAATTAGTTTGCCGTCAATCATTTCTGAGACAACAGTATCGCCACGAATCTCATGCAAATCTTCACCACGGGTGATCAGGATTTGTAATTGCCAACACCCTGGCTTGGGGAGATTAACCGTATCGCTGTAGCTGCCATATCCGTCTCCTTTTAGAACATGATGTTGGTCAACGCTCATTTCCGAAGCACGTAAAAAACTCATTTTCACCTCAGCATGGGGAATGGCCTTTCCAGACTCGTCTGTTATATCCAGTTTAAAGACTGAATCCTGCTTCAAAATAGGGCTTTTGACCCAACCGCCATCGACTTTCCAGCCTCTTGCTTTTTGTACTTTTAGTTGTTGAACGTATTCGTCAAATCTTTCTTCTTCATCTTGCAAATCATAAGAAACAGCACCGGTAAATTTCGACAACACCCCTTCACCCGCATCACCACTAATGCTTTTCGGTAAAATAATATCGGCAAGATCACCATCAATGCCTTTGGTGGCAAAGGTAATGATAATGGAATCAACCGTAGCCAGCAGAATGAAGAATACGATGATAATACCTGGAATCCAGTGCATGCCTTTTTCAAGTTCTTCAACCCCTTCACGTTGCCTGCGTTCTTCGCGCACACTGGCGATAATACCTAAGCCGTAAGGAATCATCATAAAAAAAGCAAAATGAATAGCGAAAACATCAATACCCGCCCAATGGGTTGCAGCCAGTGGCACGTAAAGAAGCAACATGAGCGCAGCTGTTGCTAATGATGCCATCTTTCCACTCCACTTAAAGAGTCTGTAAAAAATGAAATAGAAAAGGAATGCGGCGGTTGAACCAAAACCGAGAGTAACGAGTAAATTGTAATTATTCATAGTATTTCTTCAGGTATTCTTTCAGGCATTTAGGGAGCAATAAATTGAGAATTAATAATCACAGGCTCATCTACCAAACCTGATTGTGGGGTAAGAACGAATTGAAACTCCATGTTTTTGGGATCGCTGGATTTAATCGCCTTGCGAACTTTAACCATCAAGCGTTGCGACTCATCGGCTTTCAAATCAAAATCGGCTATTTTTCCCATATCTATTTCAGCATTATCAAGACCGACAACGGACAGTACAAAACGAGCAGGTTCCATCGTCTTATTCTGTAACTTAATAAAGTAACGATTCTGAATACGTCCATCCGACATTCTTACATACAGTGGGCTACGAACCTGTCTTGCCGAGCCATCTATCAGCTTTTGCGAACTCAGGCTCCACAGTAAAAACAACACAGAGCCGATAGTAGCCAGGCCATAACCATACGTTCGCAATTTGAAAAAGTGCGTCTTGCCTTTCTCCAAACCGTTTTCAGACTCATAACGAATCAGACCACGATCCCAACCTTTGGAATCCATAATCGTATCGCAGGCATCAATGCACAAACCACACTGAATACACTCGTATTGCATACCATCACGAATATCAATACCTACCGGACACACCTGCACACACATACCACAGTCAATACAGTCACCCACTCCTTTTTCATGACGCTCTTCAAGGGTTTTGAACAACTTTATAGGCTTTGCTCGCCCCGCTGTCCCTTCACCACGTTTAGGGTCATAAGTCGGAACCAATGAGTCCTTATCAATCATCACGCTCTGAAAACGAGCATACGGACACACATGCTGACAAATCTTCTCGCGCATTAATCCACCCGCGACATAGGTCGTCACCATTAACCCAAACGTGGTGTAATAGGCCGCTGCTACGGCATTACCTGTCATAAACTGTTGAACTAACTCAGGCGCATAAGCCCAATATAGAGTAAACGTAAGACCAGTCCAAAATGCCAAAATCAGCCAGGATAAGTGAGTTGTGCCTTTTTTAAGAAGTTTTTCTGCATTCCAAGGCTGATTATCCAAGCGAATACGTTTAACGCGATCACCTTGAATGCCCTTTTCTAACCAACGAAAAGCATCCGTCCACAACGTCTGGAAACAGAAATACCCACAGAAAACGCGACCCGCTAAAGCTGTAGCAAAAAATAATAAAACAGCAGCCAAGAACAAGACAGCAGCTAACCAAAAAATATCCTGAGCGTGAACAACCAGTCCAAACAGGTAAAACTTTTTCTCAACCAGATCGAATAGAACAGCCTGAGGATCACCCACAGGACGTGACCATGGAACCCAGGGCAATAGGAAAAAGACGGCGTAAGCTGCTACCAAAACGCTGGTCTTAAAAGAACGGAAAATGCCTTTTACGGAACGCGGGTGAATCGTCACAGCTTCTGAGACTGATGATGGACATGATTTACATTCACTCATTTTTCATTCCTCAGAATATGGCTTATAACCGTACCTAGTTCCCAGAAACAATAACGGCTGGTATTACATACCAGCCGTTATAGATACAAGAGGTGTCCTAAATGTGGTTTTGCTGATCTACTGAGCTAATAGCTTAATATATGCCACCAACACTTTAATCTCATCCTCTTCCAAACGAGATTCCCAAGCGGGCATTTCACGTTTTATCCCATCACTAACAACGCTTTTAACCGCCTCTACTTTAGCATTAACATCAGCGGCATCAGGAACATTAGCCTGAGTCCAAACCTTGTCCGTTAAGTTGGCAGAACCCAAGGCTTTCATGCCTACGCCAGTCGGTGTATGACAACCCGAACAACCTTTTGCATTAAAAACAACTTTACCGGCATCAACCACTTCACTGCCTTTAACTTCACCTGATAATGAAAGTACATAATGGGCAACTTGAGTGATCTCAGCATCAGAAAGTGAGTTGCTATGTGCTGGCATATTCCCTTTACGACCTTTACGGATAGAGGCCTCGATATCAGCGGCATCACCACCCCACAACCAGGCGTCATCAATCAGGTTGGGATAATGTCCGACGACACCCTGACCACCCGCCTGGTGGCAAGCTGCACAATAATCACCAAAAATACCCTTACCATAGGCCAATACAAACTGAGACTTTTCAACATCACCTGCAATTTGATTAATCGGAGTGGCCGCGATTGACTTCACCATTGCCTGACGTCTTAGTTCAAGCTTGTCGGTCTGCATGGCTTTTGCTAATAATGCGCGCGTATTCCAATGGGTAGTAACTTCTTCACCCGCATCTGTTGTGTAGGTGATCGTCTTGACCCCTTTCATATAGCCACCTTCAACTAAATTGGTTGGCCAGCTTGGATACATAACAAAATAGACTACTGTGAAAATAACCGTGCCATAAAACGCCCACAACCACCAACGTGGAAGAGGGTTGTCAAACTCCATCAGGTTATCATCCCACACGTGACCGGTTGTTTCTGCTCCGGTAAGAGGGTCTTTTATTTTTTCATGTGCCATAACTATTTCCCACTCTTACTGTTTGTCACTTTTTTTGAGGCGCTCTGTGCTGCTGTTTTCTCTTTGGTTGGGATGCGCATGTCATCATCATCACGAAAAGGAATATCGCGGTAAGACTCAAATCGTTCACTACGTTTTTTGCTGCCATACACGTAAATAATGATAGCGACGAAAGTGATAAAGAAGATAACCAGACCTACGCTTTTACTATTGGATAAATCCATGAACCAGTTAATTAGACTATCCATTTATCACCTCACAACCAATTAATCATTAATCTAAGCATCGATAGCCAAAGCTTATCGAAAGTTTATGAACTCAGCTTCGTCATGCTTGCTGAAATCAACCATAGTTCCCAGTATTTGCAAATAAGCTACCAGCGCATCCATTTCCGTTAGTCTAGCTGGGTTACCATCAAAGTTGCCTTGCTTGGCCTGCTCCACCATATTGGTTTCAGCGCGGTTAATATCCAGTAGTTTAGCCACCTCTTCACCAAACTGTTCCACATTGTTTGAGTACTCTTTCTTGGACAACGAATAAGGATTTCCCACTTTCTTCAGTGCCTTCATTTTGCCTTGAACGTCTGCGTAATACAGGTCGTTTTTAAGTAACCAAGGGTAGTTAGGCATAATAGATTCAGGTACCACACTGGTAGGTTTATCCAGATGCTGGACATGCCATTTGCTAGAGTATTTACCGCCCACGCGCGCCAAGTCTGGCCCGGTACGCTTTGAACCCCACTGAAAAGGATGATCATATTGCGATTCTGCTGCTAAAGAGTAATGCCCGTAGCGTAAAGCTTCATCTCTAAAGGGACGAATCATTTGTGAATGACAGTTATAACAGCCTTCACGCAGGTAGATATCACGCCCTAATTGTTCTAGTGGTGTATAAGGACGCACCGCATCTTTACCATCCGCATTCTTAACACTCTCGACCGTACCTTCAATATGAAATAAAGGAACGATTTCTACCAGACCACCGATACTAATAGCCGCCAAAGTCAGAATAATTAACAATCCTGCGTTAGTTTCGATACTTTCATGTTTCATCATAGCTCGAATCTCCTCTTAAGCTCTTACTGAAGCAGTTGTTTCATCACTAGCTTCTTGACTGTTGGCGATGGTCTTCCAAATATTAAATACCATGAGGAACATACCTGCTACGAAGAACATACCTGCTACTGCGCGAGCCACTAATGGACCATGCATAAAGACAACGGTCTCAATAAAGCTGTACTTCAAATTACCGTACTGATCGAAGGCACGAAGCATCAAGCCTTGTCCAATACCTGACACCCAAAGCGCCGTGATATAGAGCAAGATTCCAATCGTAGCGAAGAAGAAGTGGATATAAATCAGCTTCTGACTCCACATTTTAGTCCCCCATAGCTTAGGCATCATGTGATACAACGAACCAAATGAAACCATGGCAACCCAACCTAATGCGCCAGAATGTACGTGGCCTACTGTCCAGTCTGTGTAATGTGATAATGCATTGACACTCTTCAGCGCCATCATTGGCCCTTCGAATGTAGACATTCCGTAGAATGACAATGAGGTAATCAAGAACATCATAATAGGATCAGAACGCAACTTATCCCATGCACCCGATAGCGTCATAATCCCGTTAATCATTCCACCCCACGACGGCATTAACAACAAAATAGAAAACGCAGCGGCTAATGATGAAGTCCAGTCGGGAATAGCCGTCCAATGTAAATGGTGAGTACCAACCCACATATACATAAAGCTCAACGCCCAAAAGTGAACAATAGACAGACGATACGAATAAACCGGACGACCCGCTTGCTTAGGTACGAAGTAGTACATCATGCCAAGGAAAGCCGCAGTCAGGAAAAAGCCAACCGCATTATGCCCGTACCACCATTGCGTCATGGCATCTTGAGCACCAGAGAATAAACTATAAGACTTAGCACCGAACAGGCTGACGGGCATAGCCAAGTTATTGAAAACATGCAACAACGCAGTCGCCAGAATGAACGCCATAAAGAACCAGTTAGCGACATAGATATGTGGCTGGTTACGCTTCAAAAGCGTCATTGTGTATACGAGGAAATATACGACCCACACAACCAGAATCATAAGATCAACATACCACTCAGGCTCGGCGTATTCGCGTCCTTGTGTGATGCCCATCAAATAGCCAACACCGGCAATAAGCAAAGCGGCATTCCAACCATAGAAGATAAAATCAGGAAGTCTGCCTCCCCATAATCGCGTCTGACAGGTACGTTGGACTATATAGAAAGAAGTAGCGAATAAAGCATTACCTCCAAATCCGAAGATAACACCACTGGTGTGTAATGGACGCAATCGACCAAAAGTGATTTGAGCAATATCCCAATTCAAAAAAGGCCATGCCAATTCTGATGCAATATAAACCCCTGCTGACATCCCTACGATGCCCCAGACTAAGGTAATGATCGCGAACTTCTTCACGATATCATAGTTATATTGCTCCACTGCTGATACGGGAGCCGTTGCGCTATACACCTGTTCTTGCGCCATCTCTCTGTCCTCGAAAAATTCTAAGTCTTGGTTAGCGACTCAGGATACACTAATATTAGGGAAAGTGAATATACAAACCGGAATGTTTAATCTTGTGACATAACAAGAATGACGTGGATTAATAAGTAAACAACATACTTACTGCCAGCATGTCATTTTAACTTATTGATTTAAAATAAAATAAAGGCAAGTCACTAGAACGTATATATTTTTTAGGAATGACAGCACTATATACTTATCAATATTTTTCTTTTACAAACCATGATGTACATCAGAGTTTCTCTCACGCGTATAGTACATGATATTCTCTAAACTCTTATTTCGATTGTTGGCATAGTCAGTGGGTAACTTCACGCCCTGTTGTATCAACCAAACGATATCCCATAAATCACTGTTTTTTAATCGATTTAGACGTATGCAGAATCTACCATTTTATCTGCAAATATTTCTTCGCGGCTTTCTACTTGTAACAAAAAATTATTGGTTCCTTGATCAACCCATAATGGTTTTGAAGTACGGTTAGTTTTTTGTCATAACTGGGGATTGAGCATATATCAATGTTAGGAATCAAACGTTGTTCGGGTCGGGTGATGATCTTAAACTTCCATGTATCAACGTTACCTGTTTCTCGTTTTAGTTCGGTAAACTGAATGGCTTCAGTAACTAACTGATCAAATAGATTCATCAGCAACACTCCAATCGATAAGTTCGAGACTCTTTGAGTCGCAGGGCTGTTCAATGCTAGCTTTTTATCGTACAAGTGTAACCAATACACGTTTCTGGTAGGTCGGATAAGCGATAGCGCCATCCGACAAACAGTTTGAATTCAGCATCTTGTCGGATGGCGTTCCTTATCCGACCTACCAGAAACATAGATAAAACCCTATTTTGGGAGGGCTAGTCAGTAGCATTGAACAGCCCTGCTTTGAGTCGCTTTCATATCTTCAATAGCCAGTGCACACCGGCTCTCCATAGATGAGAGCATTTGTCGTAACTCAACTTGTTTATTAAGTCCGCTGGTTTCTTCTTAGTGGATAAATTCAATATGTCTCCGTCAGCACATTTAATTGTTTGAGTTCGACCTGAGGACATTATAGTAATCCATTGCATGGTATTTGTGAGATCACACCAACGTCACTTAAAGCAAGCCCCAAAACTCATGTGCTCTTAAACGAGCAGTTAGGCAAAAAAACGACTAGCATCATATCGTAAAATTCTAGAGTTAAAGGTACTCATCTAGTACTCTATTTCAAAATAATAATAAGAACTAAAAATTATGAGCAAAGAGACTTGGGCATTGATTGATCTTGAAAACATTGGTTCAACTTTGAAGGACATTAATCTTGCGTCTTACAATAAAGTATTCATCTTTGTAGGCGCGAAGCAAAACAATTTATCTCTTCAAAGTCTATCCTCAGATAAACTTATAAATATAACAATACTTAAATAAGAGAGATTTCTGATAACAATCTAGACTTTCACATAGGTTACTACTAGGGAAATTTGATGCTTTAGAAGAGCAAGAAATTAGTTTTGTAGTCATCTCAAATGACAAGGGATATGACAATTTGATCAACCATATCAACCATAATGGTCGTCAGTGTCGGAGAGTTGGAAAAAGCACCAGTATAATAAATAACAAACTTGACCTTGAAGATAAAAAAATAATTACAACAATAATCAACACAGATTATGAAAAATTGCCAAAAACAGAGGTCTCTCTAAAAAATGTTATCAGGTCACGTCTTAGAGACCGAGCTACTAAAAACAATATAAGCAAAATATATGAAATGCTAATCAAGCATGAACTTATAAAATCTAGAATTCTTGTAAAAGAATCTGCTTAGCAATAATAATATAAAAATGAGGCAAGTATGAATAATCTAACAGCGCAATTTTATCAATCAATTGGAAGTGCATTAGTTAGTATATGGTATTTATTACCACTTGTTTTAGTGGTGTTTTTTTTTAAATCACCATATTTCAAAGGTAAGCTAGGAGAATTTATAGTTAATTTTTCAGTAACACGCAAACTTGACAAAGATATTTATCATTTATTAAAGGATGTCACAGTTCCAACGTCTGACGGCACAACTCAAATTGATCATGTTTTAGTCTCAATTTATGGAATATTTATCATAGAGACTAAAAATATGAAAGGATGGATTTTTGGTTCTGAGAACCAAAAGAAATGGACACAAAAAATATTCAAATACACTAACTCATTTCAAAATCCCTTACATCAAAACTATAAACACCTAAAAGTACTTTCTAATCTTCTAGGTCTTGAAGAAGAAAAATTTCATTCAGTTATTGCCTTCACTGGGGAAAGTACTTTCAAAAATCCCATGCCAAAAAATGTACTGGATAGTGGGTTTACAAAATACATTAAGTCAAAAGATGTAGTGCTCCTATCTCAGAGTAAAGTAGCTAGTATTATTAAACGCATTAAATCAGAGCAACTAGAAAAATCATTTAAAACCAACAGAAACCATGTGAAGCACCTCAAGGAAAAAGCAGTTGCAAACAATTCAAAACGACGTTGTCCAAAATGTGGCAGTATATTGGTCAAGCGGATGGCAAAAAAAGGAGCTAATATTGACCAAGGGTTTTATGGTTGTTCTGGCTTTCCACGTTGTAGATACACTGCGGCAAAGACTTAAGCACTTACTTCTTTGTCGTTATTTATCTGTAAATTCAACCACCTAGCCTAACAAGACGTTCGAAGGGAGTTTTTTGCTCAGCGGTTGATTTAAGTTCTGTGAACTCTATAAAGTATTTCATAGAGTTATGTTCATCGCTATCTGTCCAAAAAGCTCCTCAACTTGGCGCTACTACCCATATTCAAATATTCTCTCCCTCAACCAAAATGCTATCATTGATTGCAATTGTAAATTATATTATATTTACTTCATTGAAACAGAAATGATGATGAGGTAATTATTATGGCTAATTTAGTAGTCCGAAATATAGATGATGATATTGTAAGAGCTTTAAAGGAAAAAGCTGGTCGGTCGGGTCATAGTGCCGAAGCAGAACATCGACTTATTCTTGCTAGTGTGTTGTTAATGCCAAAAAGAAAAACATTTGCAGAAATTATAGCTGACATGCCAAATGTAGGTATCGATAGTGACTTTGAGCGTTTACAAGGGTTGGATGATGTAAGTGTATTTAATTGATACAAACATTATCAGTGAAATGAGGAAAGGTAAAAAAGCTAATGTAGGAGTACAGACTTTTTTTGAGGATGTGGTTTCTAATAATATTGCTACCTACTTGAGTGTTATTACAGTGGGTGAGCTACGCAGAGGCATTGAAAAAATACGCTACCGTAATGATGTAAAACAAGCAGATATGCTTGAAGCATGGTTAGGTAATATTCTATCTACCTACAGCAAGAATATCCTTAATTTCGATAAAGAAGCAGCTCAAGTATGGGGGCATTTAAGAGTTCCTCACCATGAACATTTACTTGATAAACAAATTGCAGCAATAGCTTTAACTAATAATCTAACTGTTGTAACTCGAAATCTAAATGATTTTGAATCAAGTGGTGTCAAACTACTGAACCCTTTTAGCAACGGTTAAACAACAAAGTGCATTAGAGCTGACCAGGGAATATAATTTTATTAAAGATGAGCTAGAACGTACGGACGAGTTCCTGGAAACCAGACGTGACATTGCTATGCAAAAACAAGCCGAACGATGGACGGCGTTAGCATCTACTGACGTGGTCTAATAAATTGATACAACCCAGTTAAGCACATTATACTAAACTGAGGAGTAAAAAATGACCACACGAAAGAAGTTTTCAAAAGAGTTCAAAGAAGATGCAGTAAGTCTTGTCACAGAGCAAGGATATAGCCGAAAAGAAGCGGCTAGTAGTCTTGATATATCATTATCACTGTTAGGCCGCTGGGTAAGAGAGCATCAATCAGATGATGGCTATGCTTTCCGAGGTAATGGTAAATTAACACCCGATCAAGATGAAAACAGAAAGCTCAAAGCCCAGGTAAAACGGCTTGAAATGGAGAAAGACATCCTAAAAAAAGCCACGGTATTCTTTGCAGCAGAAATGAAATGAAGTATTCATTTATTACCCAACATAAGAATACCTATCCTATTAGCCTGCAATGTCAGGTACTGGGTGTCAATCGATCTAATTATTATCATCATATAAAGCATGGAGTTCAAAAGTCAGACGATCCTGAACACCAGAAAATGCTGACATGGGTAAAGAGAATCGCCGATGATTCTGACTCTACTTATGGTAGTCGTCGCATGAAGAAAGCCTTGAATGCCTTAAGTTTTCCAGTCAGCAGAAACAAAGCAAGAAATCTGATGAAAGAAGCCAATGTCACTGTTAAACAACGTAAAAAATACAAGGTAACCACGAACAGCAACCACAAACAGCCTGTTTACGATAACTGGGTAGAACGTGAGTTTACTGTGGCTGAACAAAATCAGGTCTATGTCGCTGATATCACCTATATCTGGACGCAGGAAGGCTGGTTATATTTGGCGGTTGTTATTGATCTGTATTCCAGAAAAATAGTGGGCTGGAGCATGAGTTCACGCATGAAAGCCCCGCTGGTTTGTGATGCACTAGAAATGGCTATTTGGCAACGTAGACCCCTAGCTGGACTGATTCATCATTCTGACAGAGGTTCACAATATGCTAGTAAAGCATTTAGACAACTTCTTAAGAGTCATGACTTCAAAGGTAGCATGAGCCGTAAAGGTAACTGCTGGGATAATGCCGTAGCTGAAAGTTTTTTTGGAAGTCTGAAACAGGAGCGGGTGCAATGGAAAAGCTATCAAACTCGCTTTGAAGCACAGCAGGATATATTGAATTACATTTCTATGTTCTACAATAGCTATCGCTTGCATTCATACTTGGACTATTGCTGTCCTAATGATTTTGAAGGACAATTGATTGAAATGAAAAAAGTAGCTTAACTGGATTGTCTCAAATAGGTTGACCACGTCAGCATATATTGGTTTTGAAACTGGCAAGGGTTATTTCTCACCTTTGACGGTTAATGATTGTGGCACGCATCAGCGTCTACAGGGCTTTGGACTAGCAAGAGCAATTTTTAATGTAAGTTAAGTCCCAGAAGATGTATCACGCTTTTTCATCTATAGAACTCTCAGTTGAGAGTGTTTTACTTTCGTCTAATTTAAATATGAATATTTCTTGTTTTGAATTTTAGTTCCATACATTTATTGGAGAAAAATCATTATTCTGACCAAAATACCCATATCACAGTTGATTAATATGACAAGAATAGGTAATTCCACTTTTTAGATCTAACGCCAAATTAAGGGGCTTTTCGGACAGACATAACTGAAGGTTAATCAAAGATAAGCTCACAGAATGCGCTGAACGCAAATCAACCGCTGAGTAGAAAAGTCCCTCTTCAATTTACTTGTTAGCCCAAACCTCTTGATGAATTACTTTCAAAGCTGACTGATTAAATGTGGCGCACGAAACGCTATGCCCCTTCGAAAGGTATTTTAGCATCCTAACCTCAAACCTTCTTTCACTCTTTGCTAGTGCTACCCGACTTTCTGAATTCTACTGAAGTTAGCTAGAACGAGCGTGACGCGAAAAGTTATTTGCCCCTGAGCTGTCTTGCCTGATAAAGGTTGCTCTATCTGATGATGATTTCACACGTGAACCCCATTTCTCAGTCCCTTGTTGTTTGAACCCTTCAGATGATTAAGCTAACCGTTTACTGACTACTTTTTCTGTGAACGGATGATTCTCTTTGTTAGCCCCTTATTGGGTGTAGTTACAGAGAGCAAACTGCCAGAATTAGACTGCTAAAGGCTTGCTTTACTGATTGATAGGCAGTTCCTCTATTTTTAATTCTGGTGGGGGATTTGCTTGGAACTGATTTCTTGACTCTAGCACTTTCAATGGTTCAGTTGCTACGCTTGTTTGTCCATTTGTACGAAGTCTAACTCTATGCTTTTAATCTTGATGCTTCTACGGTGTTTTTCCACGGAAATAGGACAACCCTGATTTCTCTACCTAACTCTTTTGATACTGTTAGTTTCATAAAAAGATGATATTAGATTGGAATGATTGTTCTATTTGGAAAGTGGCTACCTTTCTCAACACAACGACTTGCCAAGTTTTAAATATTTTAAATGGGTAATTTCTTGTGCAATTTAGGACGATATTTTGCTTGCTCTAGGTTTTAAATTCACTCGCGTTTTAGCTACATTTCACCAACTTCGATTTAAGGTGCTAACGCCAAATTAAGGGGCTTTTCGGACAGACATAACGGAAGATTAATCAAAGATAAACTTTCAGAATGTACTGAACGAAAATCAACCGCTGAGTAGAAAAGTCCCTCTTCAATTTACTTGTTAGAAGCTGCTTGTTCAGCGCACAAAAGAAAAACTACACTTGTAATAAGTGCTGTGGTTTTTTGGGCTTGGGTTAAACTGTGAATACGCTACCGCCCTTGGATTTTTGCTAGATGTCCACAGGCAAGAAACACTTGATTTTGTAGACAGGGAAGCATTATTTTTAGAATTCACATACTATAGATAGTAGCTATATTGCCCTGATATTATTATGTTAATTTAGCATTAATCTTCATTCACGGAAAGTAATAGCGATGATAGATTTTGTAATAATTGTTACCACCTGAATCTAGAAATTGTAATTCTTTCTTGACGTGGATTTTGAAAACAGCTTTAATGTGTATAAATTATTTAATTTATACACAGAGGCTCATATGCGCACGAATATTGTTATAGATGATAGTTTGATGAATGATGCACTGAAATTGACAGGCTTAAAAACAAAACGAGAAGCTGTTGAATTGGGACTTAAGACTTTAGTCAATTTAAAAATGCAAGAGAATGTCAAAAACTTCAGAGGCAAATTACATTGGGAAGGCGACCTTGATAAAATGAGGATTGATAATTGATATTTGTTGACTCTAGTGTTTGGATTGATTATTTCAATGGCACTCAAACTCTTGAAACTAATACACTCAATAGTTTGTTAGGCAAAGAACCAATAGCTGTTGGTGACTTCCTGAGTTCCAACACCAAGTGCAACACTTAGACTAAATAAAGAAGACATCGCAAGAATCTGATAACTTTAAATTACCACAATTTAAAAGTCAGGAACCTACGATGTCTTACACCCATTTAAGCTCAAATGAACGCTATTGTATATATTACTTATCCCTTCGAAATCACACGATCAGAGACATAGCAGATTCAATAGATAGATCCGCCAGTACGGTCAGTAGAGAGATAAACAGGAACAAAGAAAGTAATGGAGTCTATTGGTATAAAAGCGCCAATAACTATGCCAAAGAACGGAAGTCAATTGTCCGAACAGCCAAGAGACTATCTCATAAACCCCTATTAGATGTTGTCATCAATAGTGTAGGAAAAGGACTCTCACCTGAGATTATTTCGGGTCGCTTAAAGCGTGAATACAGAAGTGAGAAAATGCGAGCGAGTCCAGAAACTATTTATCAGTGGCTGTATCTTGATGCACGACAGGGAGGGGTGCATTACAAGAATCTGGTGAGGCATCACAAAAAGCGACGTAAACAGCGTCGTAGTGGGAAGAAGAGCAAAATAAAAGACAGAGTGTCGATAGATAAAAGACCCAAAATAGTGGGTGATAAAAAGCGTTTTGGAGACTGGGAAAGTGACACAGTAGAAGGTGGAAAATCACTAGGTGGGCTTGCAACCCATGTAGAGAGAAAGAGCCGTTTTTTAGTGGTTGGAAAACTTGAAAACAAAGGTTCAGAGAACTTTATGAATAGCACTATTGATGCATTTAAAGGCATAGATCCAGAACTAATAAAAACATTTACGGTTGATAATGGTAGTGAGTTTGCCTATTTCAAACTGCTCGAAAAAGCGACCAAAAGTCGTGTCTATTTTGCTGATCCTTATTCACCTTGGCAAAGAGGATTGAATGAAAATACCAACGGATTATTGAGGAGATATTTCCCTAAAGGCTGCAACTTTCATGTGATAGATGATAGTCTTATTCAAGAGGCAGTTGATAAACTTAATCACCGCCCAAGGAAATGTTTAAAGTACAGAACACCTTACGAAGTCTTTTTCAAGACTAAGACTGTTGCACTTAGAAGTTGAATTCACCCTTAGTTCTTACAGAGGTTCTACAAGGTTTTAGACATGACCGTGAATACGAGACGGCTAAAAGATTACTAATGGCATTTAGTGCTTTTGAACTTGCGGGACAAAATATAGCCCTTAAAAGTGCTGATAATTTTCGTTTTTTACGAAAGAAAGGAGTTACTGTCAGGAAAACTATTGATGTAATAATTGCTACTTTTTGTATTGAAAACAACTTTCCTTTACTTCACTCAGATAAAGATTTCGACCCATTTCAAGAATATTTAAAATTGCAGGTTATACAGTCGCAATAACTTACTGCTGATAATCATTCTTACACTTTCGGAACTATAAGCGGTCACTCTGTTGGATAATTACTGGCTTCTAACGCCAAATTAAGGGGCTTTTTGACCTCGAAGGCACGGGGCTTAAAGCTACGATAAACTCACAGAATGCAATGAACGTAAATCAAGCGCTGAGTCAAAAAGTCCCTCTTGAATTTACTTGTTAGCTGTGGATGTTCAGGCACGCTCATTATTTTGAGTGTTATTAGGTTTAAAGGTAATAGTTTCATAAGCTTGTAGCTGTATGTTCTATGCAACTACAACCTTGAAGCATTTATGCGGCGGTTGCTTGCAGTACATCAATTTTGTCAGACTCAAGATATAATGTGTCTGGGCATATATCTTGCTCATGTGGCCATACCACAGTTCCGTCAA
This sequence comes from Thiotrichaceae bacterium, assembly GCA_965224605.1. GTDB lineage: Bacteria > Pseudomonadota > Gammaproteobacteria > Thiotrichales > Thiotrichaceae > HyVt-477. The sequence goes on along the minus strand of CBDCZP010000001.1, from coordinate 230,645 downwards.
CAACTTTGGCTTGGTGAAAGTAATGTTTGTTTTTAAATTCTTTAAATACACCAAAGCTTAATAAACTAGAACAGTCATAAATACCACTTTCACCGTTTGTAAAAGTTAAGTTTAATTTATAATCTTCAGTCGTAGATACTTTACTTACTCTAGGATTCATTATATTTACCTCAATGGATCTATTTTATAAGGTTGTTCACCAGATACTGCTAACTCCCAGTCAGCAACCAGTTCATCTTTGTGTATTTCCATCCATGCTTGAAGAAGCTTCATTTTTCGAGAAGGTATTTCACCTTGAAGAACATCACCATCTGGAATTGATACAACAACTTCGTGTTCCTGATATTTAACATGGATATGAGGAAGATTGTGTTGTTTATTATCCATGAAATACATATAAACAATAATTCCATAGAATGTTGATAATGATGGCATAACTAGATTTCCCACAACTTAGTATTCAATAATTGTTATATTATACACTACATAAAATACCAGTTATCAGCTCAATAATTTGCGAGTAAATTTTATGCCTTGCATGAAGTGAATTAGGGTTAAATTGATACCGAAGATATGTTTCTCAGTAACTCTCTCGTAGGTATAGGACTATTATTGGTTGGATTTGCATAGACATACAGGAGATTGAAGCTACAGCAGCTAACAGCATGTTTTATGGGACTAACGTCCCACAAAACTATATTATAGGGAATCCCGCTAATCATGTGTGATTTTCATACAAGCTCCACAATTCGTTGTTTTCTAAAGCTCAGCATACCACCACTCATCCTGAAAACCCTTTATGTAGGAATAAACTCCCACATAATTCTTGTTGATTACGAATATACTGAAATCTTATTCTGATAGCTAGGGCTACTTTATGTATCAATCACCTTTTTTGAATGAAATATCTGATTTCATGATAGCAAGACGTTATAGCAAGCGCACCATTAGCACCTATATTTCTTGGATTCGTTCATTTATTATTTTTTGTGACAAACAACATCCTTCTTCATTAGGAATGAGTGATGTAGAACGCTATTTAACTCACTTGGCTGTGAATAGAGCGGTGGCATCAAGCACACAGGCATTGGCTTTAAATTCATTGATGTTTCTTTACAATAAATTTCTTGAACAGCCATTAGGTGATGTAAGTGCTTTCAAACGCTCAAAGCGACAAGCCAAGCTACCCGTAGTTTTAACTCAGAATCAAGTTAAATTATTGTTTGATAATATTCCGTTTCAATATCAGTTATTATTTGGTTTGCTTTATGGTTCGGGATTAAGGCGCATGGAAGTGGTTCGTTTACGCACAGGTGATATTGATGTTGATTTAAAGCAGGTACGCGTTTGGAATGGGAAAGGTTTTAAGCATCGCTTTACGACTATGGCGGTGGAGCTATTGCCTATGATAGAGATGCAAATTAAACGAGTAGAATCTTTCTTGGCAAAAGATCAGAAAAATAAGCTGTACGCTGGTGTTTGGATGCCTGACGCACTTGAACGAAAATACCAACATGCCAATAAATCACTCACCTGGCAGTATCTTTTTCCTTCAACTCGCTTGAGTGTTGACCCTGAAACAGGTCTTGTTCGGCGACATCATCTCGATGAATCTATGATAAATAAGGTGATTAAAAAAGCAGGACACGAGGCGGGCATTCGTAAGCTCATTAGCTCTCATACATTACGCCACTCATTTGCTACGCATCTATTGCAAAGTGGAACAGATATTCGCACTGTTCAACAGCAACTTGGACACTCCGACGTTAAAACTACTGAAATTTATACACATATTTTAAAACAAGGTGCGGATGGAGTTAAAAGCCCTTTAAGTTATTTGTTTGATTCTAAAACCTAGATTATCTTTCGATAGCGTCACTTAGTACGAATACTTTTTCCAAAACGTTAATGCCACGATGTTTGAATTTTGGGAGCCTAACGCCCTCATGAGGGGCTTGCGGTTCGAAGCTACTGGACGTCAATCTACGAAAAACTTACAGAATTCACTGACCGTAAATCAACCGCTGAGTTAGCAAGTCCCTTCGATGAACTTGTTATGCTATAGTGATGATATTTATGAATATTAGTCCATATCAGTTGATTTCATATACCATGTTTTTGGAACATCATAAATCGTATATTCCTCTTCCATATAGACGGTAACAAAACCATCTTTTATTGCTACAACTGAACTAAATTTATTACTGCCCCAATAATCATTCAAATCCATACTACAAAACTTCGCACCTAAGTGAGTGTCTAGTATTGGTAAGCTCGAATTGATGTAGATTACTAAAATATTCTCATTGAACTTCTTGAAATTGCTTTTTTTGAATACTAATGTTTTTTTGGCTACAACATTAGTAATAATCTTTGCATATTCTCTTTCTACTGAATTACCGCGCCAAGGACGAACTAAAAGTTTTTCTTTTTTAGCAATTTCTTTTAGTGACTTTAATGTATGCTTTTCGTTCCATCTAAAATGGGCTATGTCTAATTCATTATTATTGTGCTTCGATTCTGGAAGTGACCTAGCTTTTAATATATCAGGGTTAATAGCTTCGGTAATTTCGATACCTTTTATTACTCCATTTTCTGTCATCACAAAGTCAGGGCTTTCACTCTTTTTAATGACAAGTGGGAAGTTAAACTGTTTTTTTATAGATAAGGTAGATAAATATAGAAACAAAATCCATCTTTCAATATGTAAGTTTTTTCTATTGTGTCTTTCTTTTGGAACTGACACGTCTGTTTCACGGATAAGACTAAATAACTGCTTATCATTGAGTACTGAAATATCTTTCCATTGATCCATGTATTTTATAGACCTTCATTAGAAGTTTATTTTTTATCGCATCAAAACTTACTTATAAGCAACAATAGCCCATGAAATAACAATTACACCCAATAGAATCGCTACTGTAACAGGTAACATGGTTATACCTACATATAACAAATATAATAGACCGATGGAAATAAGTAATAATGACAACTCCCAAGCCTTAAATATGGCATAAATGGACACAAGTCCAGAAAAAATTGGATTTATTAATAATATACCTAAACCACGGGCTTCATTATTGTGCCAGCCCTCAAATAGAATCAATGCAATCAAAAAATACAATACTGAAAGTGAATAACGGACAAACCACTTTTTCCACCAGTAATCAATATTATTTGTTGTAAGTTCGGCTGGTTTCTCAAGTGTTTCTGATGTCCCCAATAAGCTTATATCTACAAATATAGCTAGTAAAGTGCCCCATACTAGATATCCTGAAGTTCCATCAATTACGTCTAATCTCCACATCAGATAAGAAGATACTATGAATACTGTATTAAAAAAAATGAATACAGCAAAAAGAAATGCAGGATTTAATAGATAAGAACTTTTAATGTTTACTGTCTTAGTATCTGTCAAACTACTTCCTCTTTATTAATCTAATAATTTCTATAGTGACTTGCCCTGCCACCTAGAACTAATAATAAATTATATTCTTAGCCAAATATTACCATATGAATGAGCTTGGAAGGCATAACAGCTTAGTAGATGACCTAAAAGTCCCTTTCTTTTAGAACATTACTGTCGTCTATAATTTTATATTACAGATAAGAATTTGTTATTACAATAAATCCTTCCAACAAATGCACCCTAAAACCCGAAATTACTACGACACGTTGAAAGTAGCAACATGCTTATTATAGCAAGTACTACGATGTTTGAGCTAGGGAGGCCTAACGCCCAGTTGAGGGGAAAACGGCTCGAAGCTACTGAACTATGAGCTACGACTTACTTCCCGAACAAAATGAAGTTAAATCAACCGCTTAGTAGTTTTTCCCTTCGAACGTCTTGTTAGGCGACGTAGCTACCATTGTTACGGACTTTCGAATAAAACAACAAGCCCCACTTTCTTTTCATACGATAGCATAGCTAAAATGTTATTTTCTGCACCGACTCGCTTGAAATTAAGAATAATTACCTTTTTATTCGGCCAACTCACTTTGTTGATTCAGCGTGGCGGTAAGGACTCTGAATTTGCGCGATTTTTTAGCACAACTCTGGCAACTCATTTTACCGCTACAGCGTAGTAGGGATTTTGAATTGGCACGACTAGTGTTTTTTTAGAGCTTAACACTGGCAACTCACTTTACCGCTTCAGCGCAGCAGGGACTTTGAATTGGCACAATTAATATTTTTGTAGCTCAACTCTGGCAATCCATTTGTCGCTTCAGCGCAGCAGGATCTTTGAATTGGCACAATTAATATTTTTGTAGTTCAACTCTCGCAATTCACTTTATCGCTTCAGCGCAGTAGGAACTTTGAATTGGCACAATTAATATTTTTGTAGTTCAACTCTTGCAATCACTTTATCGATTCAGCGCAGTAGGAATTATGAATTGGCACAATCAATATTTTTGTAGTTCAACTCTCGCAATTCACTTTATCGCTTCAGCGCAGTAGGAATTTTGAATTGGCACAGTCAATATTTTTGTAGCTAAACTCTGGTAATTCACTTTATCGCTTCAGCGCAGTAGGAACTTAGAACTGGCACGATTAATGCTTTTGTAGCTCAACTGTGGAAATTTACTTTATCGCTTCAGCGCGGTAAGAACTTAGAACTGGCACCATTAATGTTTTTGTAGCTCAACTCTTGTAATTCGTTTATCGCTTCAGCGCGGCAGGAACTTTGAACGGGCACAACAAGTAAATACTCGTTCTTTAAGGTCGAATCAGAGCTGTATTTGGGCACAAAATTAGTCACCTGATACTCTAGCTTTCATTAAGGCTACTGATTACAACTTTATTGCCTAACGCCCAGTTGAGGGGCTTTTTGGACCGACAACGATGAACGTAACTCTATGAAATACTTTATAGAATTCACAAAACTTAAATCAACCGCTGAGTAAAAAAGTCCCTTCGAACGTCTTGTTATGTCTTTACTCTCCACAACGAGTTATAAGCAGTTTTGCACAATAGTTCTGTCCTTTTAATAATAGAATCGTTACTCCAACTTGTAGTCTCAGCTATAAAATTCTCTAATGGATACTTTTTAGATAGCAGTATCTCTTTTTTCTTTATGAAACTATGGTCTTTGAGATCTTCAGAGTTAGTTTTAGCATCAACCAATATTAGGTTACCAATAGACCCTATTTGTTCTTCATTTTCTGAGCTTGATTGAGGCATTAAGTGTTCAAGTGTCATTGCATCCATATTCACTGGAACACCAGTTGAATTTTGTAACATAAATTTGGTCAAGATATACTTTATTAACTTCTTATTTCTTGTATTCCTGTTTATAAATCGGAGGTTAAAGAAGCCAACTTCAAATTCATTAAATTCTGGTTTTTTATCTATAAGAGACGTTTGTAAAGCACTAATGACAGCTTGTATTTCAGCTTCTGATTCAGCATTGGTTAGATCTATTGCATGCTTAGAATAAAATGTATGAATATGACCAGAAGATCGCTGATGTGTAATAGCATTAAATATAAAATGAAATGATTCCATCATTAATAATGTTTTATAAAACTGTTTTAAGGTGATCTTTTTTTCTTTATAAGCTCTTCTTAATGAAAGAGTCATCGGTATTTGTTGCTTTACCTTAAATATTTTTAGAGCAAGTAAGCTACTTTTTATGATTTCTTCTTCCTTTGTCCACTCTGTACTTTCAGGACAGATAACTGATATATAGTAATCAGAGTTTTTCTTTAAATCATTTAAGAGAGCTCTAGCTACACTTTCTCCAGATATGAGCTTATTAATTTTACCAAAGAGCTTTTTCTCTGTTGTATATTTATATTTTGATAGCCAATAATGATAAAGGAAATCCTTCATGCCATTATCAAGGCCATTATCATCAAAAAGCTGTAGAATTTCACTCCAAATTAATTTTGGACTATCATATTTTTTTTGTGTATTTTTAAGAACCTTTAAAAGTATATTTTTCACTAAATCAGGTGTAGTAAGGTCTCTTCCTCTGGTATTCAAGGTTTCGAATATTAAATAAGCATCCTCTTCATTATCTAGCTGAATAAATACAAGTTTTAACGATAGAACCTTGTTTCTAATATCCTTCAAAGTATCTATTGCTTCATCATTACCAAATAAATCTCTTTGACCAATGTCAGATGTTGGTAACATGCTATTTAGCTTATTATTAATTATTTCAAAGCCCTTTTGTAGCTTAAGTTCTTCGGTTCCTACTTTACCAACTTTTTCGTCATTGATATTTTGAGAAAAGCTTTGAATATGACTCTGCATATATGGGAATGAGGTCTCTGAGTCTAAAATAAAGATATTATTATTGTCGATGTCAGCCTTCTCAATATAGTTGTGAACACCTTTGGCAAGATTTTCTTCTCCATAATGATTGAAAGCATTCCTTATAGCAGCTAGCATTAAAGTAATTGTTGTAAGTCTCTGTTGACCATCAACAATTCCTAAATAGGGTTTGTTTATATCAAATACGACCATTGACCCTATAAAATAGTGTTCATGGTTCTCTAAAACAACATCATCCCAGAAATTATTGACCTCTTCATTTCCCCATGAATAAGGGCGTTGAAATCTAGGTATTTTAAAGTAACCGAGTGAAAATATGTCACTCACTTGTTTATCATTGGCTTCAATTTTCATAGCTTAATACTTTAGCACTATTTTAAGATAAGGTAATTTTTAGGGAGTTTTTTTGTTTTATCAAATAGTAATTAGATTGTAGGACACACGTAGCTTGTCTTTAGATAGTACTTCGATGTTTGAGTTTTGGGGACATAACGCCAAATTGAGGGGCTTTTTGGACAGACAACGATAAACGTAACTCTATGAAATAGTTTGTAGAATTCACTAAACTCAAATCAACTGCTGAGTAAAAAAGTCCCTCTCGAATTTACTTGTTAGGCGCCGTAGTTGAGCAGGCGTAGGATGTATAGCAAATAACTTACCAAAGATACTGTATTTATCATTATATCAAGTCTAAAATTACTCACATTCTTCTGGTGGAGGTAATTCTTCTGGTGTACATTCGTCATCCTCCTTACTATCAGATTCACCCGTCTGTTCTTTAGCCAATTTATCAACAAACTTGCCAGGCTCCCGAAAAAACATCCATGCATTAGCAGCAAGAAATAATGCTTTTTTACCTCCACTTTTGCTTGATTCTTTTAACTTTTCAACAGACTCTCCAGATTTTACAGATAATGCATCTGCACGATCGGCAGCAACTCTTAATTTATTTCCCATTTTACTCATATGGTACGCCCCTATTAAATATTGTAGTAACTAACTAAAGAACTATGTATGTATATTATATATCGACATTTTTTTGACAAATTGATAGTTCAATTTCTAAGAATTAATCTATAGTCCATAAATTATACTAGATTTTAAACTATGCTTCATCATATGTAGCAATTTTGGGAACTAAAAGTAAAGTGATATAGATTGGTACAAAGATCGCTAGGAGTATAGGCATTGCTATTACGCTGCCTATATTAGCACCACTATTACTAGCCATTATAGAACTAGAAGACACAACAAATTTTCTTATTAGCCCGACAAACCAACCAATAAAATCAAGTATAATTAGTATAAAAAATATGATTGCGATTGATAAAGTTATGGGTGTTATTATAAGGGCAATAATTAGCGCAGGTAAAAAAAATAGCTTCCCATGCTTTACAATGTTACCAAATAGTTGTTTTGTTAAATATAAATATGATTTACCAAGCTTTGTGAAATAGCCATGCTCAATCCCATGTCCTACATCTAAGTCTGGATGAATAGCAGATACGAGTGTTGAACTCCATTTCGGTACAACCCCAAGAAAAAGAGCAATAGGAGCAAGAATAAGCGTTTTAAGAGGTGTTAAAATATATGCTGATCTTTCATAGCGTAAATTTTCTGATGAATTATCTATAGCATAAACTATATTATCTCTTTTTGACTGCAGCCAAAGAGATATTTTATCAAAAAATACACCAAGACCAAATATAAACCCTATTATTTTCATTACTAAACTTGCTGGTGCAATCCAAATGAATGTTAATAGCTTAACAAATGAATTTTGTCTTCTGTACCAATACCATAGATTAACCGATGCATTGTTGTAATTATCTCTTATAGCTCCAAATAGTTCACGTTCCATAATATCTCCCCAAATTTAATTTCTTATCTATCTATAGTTACAATTAGCTTTCTTTGCACACTTCTCGAGCATTTTTTTAACGGATATCTCAATGTAATAAATTGTAACCCTGTTTCTCAATCTTGATACGATATACGAATTTTGTCACGCCTAACAGCTTAGTAGACGACCTAATGCCATAAATTATAGACGACCTAAAAAGGTATAAAACATTACGGCACTATGTCGTCATAAAATAACATGTTATCTGATTATACAATTAGATACTAACTTTCATGCGTTAAAATACGACCTAATTATTTAGCTAATGGTACTCTATGGGCTCTCCAAACTCGAAACCAAAACTTCTTGATCTTGTCCGCAATAAAATACGCGTCAAACACTACAGCATTCGAACTGAAGAAGTTTATACGGGCTGGATTAAACGTTTTATAATTTTTCATAATAAAACGCATCCGTCTGAAATGGGTAGCAGTGAAATTGAAGCTTTTCTGACACATCTTTCTGTTGTCGGCAATGTTACCGCAAGCACCCAAAATCAGGCGCTTTCTGCAATTATTTTTTTGTACCGAGAGGTTTTAAAAACGACACTTCCCCAAGATATGAAGTTTAATTTTGCTAAACGTCCAGCTAAACTTCCTGTTGTTATGACTCGTGATGAGACTAACAAAGTGCTTTCTTTATTGCCCAAAGGATGGGCTTTGATGGGTAGCTTGCTATATGGAACGGGTATGCGACTGATGGAGGTCATTCGTTTACGCGTTAAAGATATTGATTTTAACCGTAACGAAATTATTATTCGCTCTGGTAAGGGTAACAAAGATCGAGTGACTATGTTGCCACTCTGCTTGAAAAAAGATTTACGAAAACAATTATCCAAGTCCATGGAACTTCATGAGAGCGATCTGGAAGACGGCTTTGGAATTGTCTATTTGCCTCATGCATTAGCTAAAAAAAATCCTGCTTCTGCTAGTTCTTGGGGTTGGCAGTACGTCTTTCCTGCAACTAAGCGCTCAATTGATCCTCGAACTGGGTTGATGTCTAGACATCACATTTATGAAAAAGGCATGCAACGTGCCATGAAGCAGGCTGTGCGTGATGCCAATGTGGTAAAACCTGCTACACCACATACTTTGCGCCATTCTTTTGCCACACATTTACTTGAATCGGGTTGTGATATTCGTACGTTACAGGAGCTTCTCGGGCATAAAAATATTGAAACGACGATGATTTATACTCATGTATTAAATCGGGGTGGTAGAGGAGTATCAAGCCCTCTTGATCAATAAACTTAAAATATAACATAAACACGCTACCGCCCTCCTGTCTCACAACGGGATGAATGATAGTGTCGTGTCGCTGACTGGTTCCTGATGAAATGATTTTAAGCCCATTTATACTCATGTATTAAATCGGGGTGGTAGAGCTTCTTCCACTAATCCTTATCGAGTATCAAGCCCTCTTGATCAATAAACTTACAGACATATCTCTTGAACATAAACACGCTACCGCCCTCCTGTCTCACAACGGGATGAATGATTGTGTCGTGTCAAAGCTGAGTGCTGGTTATTGGTATTTTTTAGAAATGATTTTAAGCCCAGTGGATAGCTACACTTGATGTTAACTATATGATTAAATTTGATTATAGAGGTGTTTACATGAAGATAGCAAATGCCCATTCATGTTTTGTACATTTTTGTAAGCTTCTTCCACTAATCCTTATCGATAATTTTCCATGGTGAGCGTTGCCCTAGACGCTTGGCTTTTTCATCTGCTCTTTTGCGAAAATCAGCAAGGAATTTATACTGCCATTCATTGATCCACTCACTGGTTATGCCAGGAAAAGGTATAAAAGGATTAGTACGACTGTCACCCCAAATGGTGGTTCGGGTTGTTTTACCGATAGTATCACCGCGACGATGCACACCGAATGTGTTAGCTAACAGTAGCGTATTAGGCTTTACGATGTAGCTAATGGGTTCGGCAAAATCTAGCTCTTTAATGTCTTCTTCGGTGAATCGAAACGATCCTCCTGATGCTAGATTGTTCCCAAGTTTTTTTACTTTTAAGCTCATTTGATATTCCCACTTTATGCGCTTCCATGTGAGCCTGTGGGAACCCGGAATGTAAGTAAAGGGTCCTTCGTTTGCTTTTACTTCATTGATGAAATACCAACATTTCAGGGTGGGATGAAAGGCATCTGAATGGAAGGTTTTTTGGGGATCATTAACCATATTCACCGAGGAGTTATATTCATTCTTTACGGTTTCAATATAAAACAACGGAGGTCTAATATGCCCCGCAGTATAGCTGCATAGTTGTCGAAACTGGCGTTGATGAAATAGCTTTTCTAGCGCTGGCAAGGTGGTTAATGTCTTGGGATCAAGTACGGAGCGTTCGGTGATGGTATCGCCTTGACGTGCTTCTCTTGTCTCTCCCTGAAAGTTAAGAACTTCCTGTTTAATTGATTCATGTTCGGCATCAGGCAAGTAGTTTTTCTTCAGTAGGTAGCCATCTCGCCTAAACGCTTTACGATCTTCTTTGGAAAGTGGCCAACTCACCATCCACATCCGCAAGCTCATGATAAGATGCGCACTCACTAGCCGGATCACATGCAGACCCATTCTGTTTAACCAGTCATTTCCAATGAGCGGATTTGCTCGAAAGGATTTTGCACTGGTAAATAGCTCAAAGAACCATATAGGACTATTTAAAATGTTTTTTAGCATTGTAATTCGAATGTTTAATAATGAGTAAGAAACCACGAGTTATATTCTGCACGTATTCCAGTATCTATTCTAGCCGAGTATTGGAATTTTTATTGCAATCAACAGCCATTGAGGTGGTCGGCATTGTTAATTCAACGCGTTTATTAAAACCTTCATTTAACGGTATTATCGGCTCGGTTAAATTCATCCAGACTACGGGGTGGCGTTATTCTACCTATCTTTTTATGATTACTGACTTGTTGGCATGGCTGCAACCTGTTTCAGTTTTAAAAACCGTACATGCTCTTGCTAGAACGCACCAACTCCCATTGTTGGATACAGTTGACATCAATCGTAGAAGTGAGATTGGCTTTATAAAGTCTTTGACTCCCGATGTATTGTTGTCTGCTCATTTCAATCAGCTTTTTAAAGAACCGGTATTGCAGTTACCGACGCTTGCCGCCATTAACATTCACCCTTCCCTGCTCCCTGCTTATAAAGGAGTTGACCCTGTTTTTTATGCTTTGCTAAGAAAAGAGAAGTATCTAGGTGTGACTGCTCATTTAATGGATAGTACTTTTGATACAGGTGAAATATTAAAGCAGCGAGTTGTTTCAAGTCGATTAACTGATAATGTCTTTGCGCATAATATGCAGCTTTTTAGAGCAGGTGCAGAAATCGCAGTGAAGTCTATTCAATCTATGCTGAAAGAAGGTAGTGAAGGTGGTAATAATATAGGCAGCACACAACAAGGTCAGGGTAATTATGATTCATGGCCGGATAAAAAACGCGTTAAACAGCTTAGAAATCAGCATGATCACTTAATATCCTTGAGTGATTTCTTTAAGGTTATTAGAGGCGCTTAATAAGCATTCTGCTAAGTCCTCTACCTCCAAGTTTTTAGCATTGTTGTCTGTATCCGTATCTGGGTTTACATCTTTGTTTTGTTTGTTGCGCCAAATAAAATAATCCGTCCTGTCATCTTCATAGGCTGTCGCTTCATACATTGCTGGCATGCTCGGTATATGATCACCATAAACACAAAGCATTGACTCATCTACTGATTCTTTAAGAACATCGTGAAGATCACCAAACATTCTGTCTGCATTCTTTAAATGGCGTAGATAAACCGTTAGATCATTATGATTTTCTGGTGGAGTGTCATGGTAGACATTTGCCACATCATTACTGTCAGTCTTTTCAAGATGTAATGGTCCGTGATTTTCCATAGTGATCGCAAAGATAAATACCGGTTTGTTATGTCTTTTCTTTTTAGCGGATTCATCCAGAATATCCATGATTTTTTGAGTAACCGCTGCATCAGAGAGATAAGGGCCAAATGTTTTGCTCGTATCAAAACTTCCGATATCAACAAACTCATCAAAACCCATATGAGGGAATACCCGGTCTCTACCAAAAAATGTCGCTGGATGTGGATGAACACACACACAATGATAGCCTTGCTCGCGGTAGCAACTCGCCAGCGAGGGAATGGTCTGGTTCGCTAGATAGTGATAAGGATAGAAGCGATACAAGCCAAGATCACGGGAAGGTATTGCCGTCAGAAAAGAGAATTCGGTACGCATTGTGTTCGCGCCCCATGCCGGTACGCTGAGTCGTCCATAACACTGGGATTCTTTACAAAGCCGATCAAAGTTTTTGAGAGTTGATAACTTGATAGAGGAATGCATTCGTCTGGCATCGAAAAAAGACTCACTTTGAATGACTATAATATTGGGTTTCTGTTTATGGTTTTGTTCCAGATGCGATGGTGACTGTTTCTCTAAGGATGAAGATGAAAACGGAGATGATGATAAAACACGGCGGATATTTTCTTTATATTCGCCTGTTCTTGCTTGAAAAGCATATCCGCAAAGACTAGCTATTAAGCCATATCGTTTGATATCAGTGGTAGGTTCTTGTGTAAGTCTCAACTTGAGTGACAGGAATTTGATTAAAACCCCTATCGCTACAATAACTAATGCGCCTACAAGCATTGTCCATAAAGAAAACTTAAAACCGGGTTCGTATTTAATGACAAAAAATATAAAAACTCCTGCCATTAAAGGAGCGCCGATGGCAGGAACAATACCCAAAAAAGGTAAATAAAGCCGTGGGTGTTTGAAAGCTTGCGAGAACATCGCAATATCGGAAACAACCAGTGGTTCTCGCAATGTCTTGTGCTTGGCATTGCTTACAATAACGAAAACACATAATGTCCCCAAAGCCACTAAGCCCGAAAAATAGGGCCGCCTCAAGAGCAGAAAAATAACGCTAAAGATCAAAACGATAACTAACACATGAATCACGAAGGAAACAGAGCTGCGTGCTGAAATAGCAACCCGTGGTTTTAAGAACCATTCCGGGATAAATGAGAGTAAGAGTGTCACGCCCAATGTTAGAAAGATCATCGTGCTGATATCACTCATCCCGCTTAGCTCCATAAGACATTAACGCTAAAATATAATCAGCAAAAAAAGCGGGCAGCAATGCTAATAGCCAGGTACCAAAATTTAATGGAAAGGGAAATGAGATACGCGCTTTATTCTTATCTAGACCTTTTTTGATAATATTCGCTGCTTTTTTTGGTGTTATCAGAAACGGCTTATCCCCCATGAACTGATCACTCATAGCAGATTTCACAAACCCCGGGCAAATCACAGACACCTTAACACCCTCTTTTGCCAGCCAGCCCCGCAAGGCTTCACCATACACTTTGACACCGGCTTTACTAGCACTATACGAAGGGGTGATAGGTAACCCGCGATAAGCAGCAAGCGAGCTAACAATGGCAATCTGCCCTGCCCCGCGTTGTCGCATGGGTTCGATTAAAGGGTGAATAGCCGCGACGACTCCGTATAAATTAGTATCTAATACCTTGCTGATGGCATCCCACGATTCGGCTTCACCGTTTGCACCAATGCTACTGGTTACTCCTGCGTTGGCTATTAGTAAGTCAACGGGGTGTGTGCGGTCGAAATCGGTTATCCACTGTTGTAGTTTTTCACGATCCGCCACATCAATGCTCGCTATAATCGTCATCGCGCCTTTTTGTTCACAGGCATGAGCAACTCGTTCAAGCCTGCTGGTATTCCTGCCTAGTAAACCTAGCAGAACACCTGATCCTGCATAACGATTAGCCAGTGCTTGACCTATACCTCCGCTTGCACCTGTGATTAAAATGACGGTTTGCTTCATCGTAAATTATCAATCGTTGTCGATTTTAAAACCAGTATGTGTCTTCGCAGGTTTTATATTCTTATACTCAACTAACTCAACCTTGCCGCTATTTCTAAATAATCGTTTTGACTGATTAGGATAATCCGCCACATCATGTTGTAAACGCTGCCCCATTACTAGACAGACTAACTCCTCATCACCATCGTTAAACAAGGTATGCGCAGCTACATTGCCGGGCAAACCCATAAAATCACCGGGCGCTACCGGATAACTATCCTTTTCAATCGTGAGTTTCCCAGTGCCTGAAAGAACATAGAGACATTCTTCTTCATAATGATGCCGATGAAACTCTGTAGACTCTCTTTGCGGTTGAATATAAATCATATGGACACCCATCTGAAACATCCCTACTGCATCACCTAATGATTTATTGACCCGAATTGCATTAGGGTTTAAGAAATGGGTGATTTCCTCACCTTTCATTCTTTCAATATCTTCTTTTTTGAGCACGTATTTTCGAGTATTCATTTGTTGAAGTTTGTCATCAAAAGAGAATAATCTAACAAAGACTTCTGGTTAAAGATAGAGCTTATTGACGACTGCTATCCATCTATGGTTAGGAGTTGTTACGTAAGGATGTTCAAAATTATCACACTTTTAATTTGGAATATTAGGAACTTTTACTTTAGAAGTGTACTCTGAAAGGGTGATGTCGCAAAAAAGTGACACTCATTTTATACAAGAAAGAAGGGGCAATGGTACGTTGTGAGCCAGATTTCGTAATGTCATGAGGTTCTTTAATTGTTTTCATACAACAGTTTACTCTAATTACGTCCCCCATAGTTCTAGTTATTACTATAAATATATAATGGAGATTCAACATGAAAACTAAAACATTAACGGTAGTTAGTACTGCACTACTATTATCATTCAGCTTCATGCCTTCCGTATCCGCACATGAAGGTGATTACCTAACTGATTCATCAGGCAATGCTGTTAAAGATAGTTCTGGAAAGTGTGTGAAAGCGGCTCTAGGGAATATGCTAGAGGGTTGTGGCACTCCTGCTCCGGCACCCGTTGTAGAAGCAGCGCCGGAACCTGTAGCCCCACCACCAGCGCCTGCACCTAAACCTGTTGCTCCAGCACCTAAACCCGCACCTGTTGTTCGTGCTGCACCCGCCGCACCAAAAGTACATATACTTAATCTTAATGAGTCAGGTGGATCAAACTTTGCAACCAATAGCGCAAAACTCAGTGCTAAAGCTAATCAGCAACTCACGCGTTTTTCTAATACCGTAAAAGGCTCGAAGGTCTCCCCCTCAAATATTACTATTATCGGCCATACTGATAGTCGCGGTTCTACCTCTCACAACCAAAAGCTATCTGTAAAACGTGCTCAATCCGTTGCTAACTTCCTTGCCAGTCAGGGTATGAACCGTGGAGCCATGCACGTTGGAGGAAGAGGTGAATCACAACCTATTGCTAGTAACAAAACCAAGGCAGGTCGAGCAGCAAACCGCCGTGTTGCTATTACTGTGAAGGGACAACGCAGTGTTATGGGAAAATAACTACGCGGTAGATTGAGACAGACTTCAATCACCGTATGGCGAGCCTGAAGGCTCACTCCCAGAAAAACGAGCACTCTTAGAACCTCCTTTAGGAAACTCTAAGAGTGCAATTCCCCTATCTTTCAACAAACTCAGGGACTGCTATGTAATGAGGGTAATCAGGTTCTTTTTAATGGGTATCTCTATTAATTGCCTTTTCGCTCGATTACGGCGTTGGATGAATTTTTCCGATCCTCATGTACCCTTGTACACTGTGGTTCTCAAAATCCATCCGCCTTGTACTCAAACGAAAATTCTAATTACTAGAGGTACCCTTATTTTTTATTCCATCAACAACTGTTTAATAGCTGCATTTATTGCTTCAGCGTTGCTATCTCCTTGATGTGTCTCACCAATAAACTTTGCGCGAATCTTGCCTTTTTTATCAATGAGATAATAAGCAGGCCAATAACGGTTATTTAACGCTTTCCAATAACTAAAATCATTATCCATCATCACTGGATGATGTAATTCAAATTCTTTAATCTTCGCAGCGACTCGCTTACGATCATGTTCGTGTTTAAATTCTGGTGTATGAATACCAATCACCTGAAAATCTTTATCCGCAAACTCTTTTTCAAGTGCATTCAACCAAGGAAAGGAGCGATAGCAGTTCCAACACTCGAAAGTCCAGATGTCCAGCAAGATCACTTTACCTTTTAAGTCTGTGAGTTTAAGCGGCTTGCTATTGATCCAGTCCTCGGCTGAATGGTGGGTAAACTCTGGAGCTTGTAGTTCACTGGAACTATCTTTTGCCTGAACTAGAGGGGATAACAGCATGATAACTGACAGCAATTGAAGTCTAAAAACTGATAACATTGATTTGCTTTGAACTTTACTTCTGGAAAACATGGCATTACCTTTAGTTATTCGAAATGGGTTTATGTGTCATTATGTGATTTGTACGTATCAGTGAAGAAAATAAGATGCCATTGAACACTATTTGCTCATTACATTTTCTATATTCAGTACCTACTCAGTAAAAGCAATTGCTGTTATGATCCACTTCTAATTACTAATCTAACAGCAATATGACCTGTGCAACTCTCTGGCCCTCTTTTGTCGATAAAGAGCGGCTACAAGCCAACACTTCTAATGAAGTTCAAGATTTATTCATCAAAAAAGAGGGAATGACGTATGCGGGGACGCATTTAATTCTTGATGTGTGGAAAGCAGATCACCTTGATGACTTGGCTCTCATAGAAAAAGCATTACGTGATTGTGTGGAAGTATCTGGAGCCACTCTTTTGCATATCCATCTGCATCATTTCACGCCAAACGGCGGTGTTTCCGGTGTTGCTGTTTTGGCTGAATCTCATATCAGTATTCATACATGGCCAGAACGAGATTATGCGGCTCTGGATATTTTTATGTGTGGGGAAACTGAGCCAATGAAATGTATCAAAGTGCTGAGTGAAGCTTTTGTCACTGAGGATATAGACGTGACTACTCTTTTGCGGGGTCAAGTACGGAGCCAAGTAACCGATAGAAACAGCAGCCTATGAAACTACTAAGAAAAATGAAGGATGATGATATCAACGCTGTCATTGCCTTGATAAATACCCATGACGATGACGATGCGGCAGAAGCGGAAAAAGATTATCGTGATGTAGCAGGTTTTTATGATCAATTTGTACTTGAGCAAGATGGCATGATCATCGGTGTCACTGGTTTTAAAACGCCACCTGGTTGTGATAATACGCACTGGCTATCCTGGACTTATATCCACAGCGATCATACTAACCAAGGACTAGGGCGCAAGATTATAACCGAACTCATTGAACACTTAACAGCTTTGGATAGCCGCAAGCTTTTCATTAAAGTCAGCGATTACGTATCAGCGGAAGACGGTGCTATTTACGCAGCGGCACTGCATCTTTACCAGTCATTAGGCTTTTCTATTGATATTACCCATGAAGATTTCTACGATGTCGGCGAATCGCAGATAATATTGGGGATGCGTCTAAAGCCTGCGCCAAAAAATATGGCAGAAAACATAACAGCAAACACTGCGACAGACGAACACAAACCCCTTCAATTCAACTCGATTTATGAAATAGCAGAAACAGAGGATGTGTATAGTTTTGGCTGGCATGATGAAGGTGATCAACTATTTACTGCCGAAGATGTTCAATTAGGTCTTGATAGTGCAAGAGAGGAGGAAGCACGAGCTGTTTTTCTTACCTTCCCCTCTAACTATATTGGAGTCAATGAAGTACTATTGGATGTAGGCTTTAATCAAGCGGGTGTACTAAACAATTATTATGAAGAAGGTGTTCATGAACAGCATTATTCTTATAAGTTCAACTAGCCTGAGAGATTAGCCATGACAAATTTACTCAATATCAGAACCGGAAGTTAACTACAATGAACAAAGTATCAATAACAGCATTAACGTTAAGTGTCTCACTACTCGCAGGATGTGGCGAATCATCTACCTCAATCGACTTAAATAGAGTCTCTGAAATCTCCACCCGAACATTGCAGGCAATGGGTAGCAAAACAGACATAAAAGATGGTGCTCAAGCAGTTGCGGTATTGCGTGAAGATTTGGAACGGTCGTTAAATTCAAGTCGTCCTATGATCTTCCCACAAAGCTATATCGGCTTAACCGCAGAGAATGATGGTTCCTTCAATGGTTTTAACGACAAAGATAACAATCATGCCAAAGGTGCTGATGAAGATGATCTATTCAAAATAGAAATTGATACTGAAAATCAGCGTGTGCTGGCTTCCAATCCGCGTGGCACCGAAACTGCTTCTAGCCCTTTTGGTGGCATGATGATGGGGATGATGATGGGAATGATGATGGGTAATTTAATGAATCGCCAACGATCAGCAGGGGTTAACCCAGCCAGTAAGCAGGCGAATGTTAGAAAAGCCGCACCTAAATCCAATCCGAAAAAATCAAGCCCAAATGCAAAATCAAGAGCAGGATCGGGTAGCCACGCCAGAGGCAAGTAAATTGTAGGGTGGGATAAGCACATGGATGTGCTGTAGTAGAGCAAAGCACTACTCCTTCTTCCCTGGGAGGATGTTGTAAAAGGTGGCGCATTAAGTTCCCTCCCTTTAGCAAGGGGAGGGAGCTAAAAGCGCCCTTTTACAACACCCTGCTAGGCGGTGCACTGAGCATAGTCGAAGGGTGGAGGGAATTTTTCTGTTTAACGAACAGTTTCATAGTATTGAACAGCCTTTGGTTTCAACCCCCTCTACATAATATCAACACATAACTACACCTCTATTTCAGAACTTATTGCAGGAATATTCACGAATCCATGCAGGACTACTCAACCTTAGGTAAACAGCAAACTGGCATCCTGCTCGTTTCGATAATGATCATAGCCCTCTGCGGTCTTGCCTATCAGCTTATAATCGGCACAGTGTCCAGCTATTTACTGGGCAATAGCGTTTATCAATTCTCACTCACCATTGGCTTTTTTATGTTTGCGATGGGAGTGGGTTCCTATCTATCAAAGCTACTCAGCGAAGATTTAATCCAGAACTTCATCAGTATAGAAATCGCCATCGCTCTAATAGGCGGAGTATCTAGTTTGTCGCTATTTATGGCTTTCCCAATGGTGCGAGCTCTTTACGATGTCACTATGTATAGCCTGATCCTAATGATTGGTGCATTAGTAGGCATGGAAATACCTATTCTCACCCGTATTCTGGAACAAAAGCAAAGCTCCCGGCATTCCTTAGCAAATGTTCTCTCAATAGATTATTTTGGCGCACTGATAGCCTCCGTTGTGTTTCCACTCGTCTTGTTGCCACAACTGGGTTTGATACGATCATCTTTTGCTATTGGTTTAATCAATATTTTAACAGCACTCACCAATATTTATTTTTTCAGAAAATATTTAAATCGAACCAAGCTATTAACCATTATCAGTCTAGGCATACTCTTCATGCTGATCGGCTTTACTATCTATGGTACGGTGCTGACCCGTTATGCAGAAAAACACCTCTACTTTGATCAGATCATCTTCGACAAACAAACGCCCTACCAAAAAATAGTAGTCACCAAATCGGCTACCCGTGATGAGCAACATCTCTATATAGACGGTCATATTCAATTTTCTTCCCGTGATGAATACCGCTATCACGAAGCACTAGTACACCCTGCACTATCCATTAAAGGAAAACGTGAGAACGTTTTAATACTGGGTGGTGGTGATGGATTAGCGGTCAGAGAAATACTTAAATATGCGGATGTGAACAGCATTCATCTGGTTGACATTGATCCTGAAATGACCAGAATCAGCCAACAGCTTCACATGTTGGCTGAGCTTAATGAAAACAGCTTGCAAGATCCCCGTCTTACTATCTATAACGAAGATGCTTTCAGCTTTATTAATCAACCCGGTATCCTCTACGATAGGGTGATTATAGATATGCCTGACCCTCACAATGAAGCCATCAATAAACTCTATTCAAGAGAGTTTTACACTATGATACGCCGTCGCATGGCGGAGAATGCCGTTTTGGTTTCACAAAGTTCATCTCCCTTTTACACACGACATACTTTTTGGTGCATAGAGAACACTTTAGCCACCGTATTTGATGACACGCTGAGTTATCAGATAACTATACCTTCATTTGGAATTTGGGGGTTTAATATGGCAAGAATCAACACTGTATTACCGAAGAACTTCGAGTTTGCTATCCCTACACGCTTCCTAAGCTCAGAAATTATGCAAGCCGCACAAGTGTTTGGCAAAGATATATCCAAAGTAAAAACGCCTGTTAATACGATTATGGAGCCTAAGCTTTATCATTTGTATTTGACGGATTTGAAGATATAGAGGGCTACCTGATTACCCATGCGTCTAAACTTGATAGAGTTAATCCACCACAAAACCGATGTTTTTAAATTTACCTTTGTCCTTAAACTCAATCTCGCGTTTAAGACCGTCGATTAAAGACTCGGCATCCAGCTTGACTGGAGCATAGCGACTCTGCCGCACAACCGTAGCAAAATCACCGGGTGTAAGACCACGCAAGGCTCGAACTTTCTTCTCACACGCATCCTTGTCTTTTATGCGACTATTATAATCAGCAATAACTTGTTGAAATAATTCCCAACCTTGGTCAGGTTTAAGGTAATCAAACTTAATTTTCAGATCAAAACGACGTAATGAAGCTTGGTCCAGATTATCCATTAAGTTGGTAGAACACACGAATATACCTTCAAAACGCTCCATTTGAGTGAGCAATTCATTGACCTGAGTGACTTCCCAGGATTGTCTGGCGCGTGATCTGTCCTGCAAAAAACTATCGGCTTCATCCAGTAACAATAAGGCATTCTCATCTAAAGCTTGCTCAAACATTTGTTTGATTTCTTTTTCTGTCACACCGACATAAGGATCCAATAAATCAGATGCACGTTTCACCAACAAGGGCTTGTCCAGTACCTCAGAAATATGACGTGCAAATTCACTCTTACCGGTACCCGAAGGGCCATATAAACAAAACCGGCCTTGACCGTATTTCTGCAAACCTTCTTGCAGCGCAACCAAATCATAGTCAGCATTCAAAATGTCGGGACGATAAGAGATAGGTGACGCCGCGCCTTTAGCCAGATTTTTATCGTAACCCATCGCATGTAGCGTGTTACTAATCACACGTTCCAGGCTTGCTTCGTTTCGCATCTGGTCTTTAAAACCCAGTTCTTTGACCACTTTTACAGCACGAGCAATCAAACCGGGGGCAAGGTCTTCGTTAATTGAAATCTTTTTAATCCAGCCTTCGCTTACATTTAAGTTCTCAGTGTAATGATTGATAATCTTGATACGTGTTTTTCTGGGAGGTGTTTTAAGCTCCATGACATAATCAAAACGACGCAGGATAGCCTCATCAATATGACTGATGACATTAGAAACCCAAACAGCAGGTACCTTGTTATCTTCCAGCACCATATTGAACCAACCCTTTTTGGAGTCAGTACTGGTGCGAATACCATAACGCTCCATGCTTCCGTCACGTACAAATACATCCTCGATTTCATCGAATAAAATCATTGTTAGAGTTTTACGCTTTAGCACTTGTTGACAAAGCTGGTAGGAATCCACCCTACCCTGATACATGATGGCATCGTCTTCGCCATCCGTCGTCGTCACTTCATACAGGTTGTATTCTAGATCCTTTGCCAATGTCCTGACCAGTTCACTTTTACCTGTACCGGGAGGCCCATAAATCAATACATTACTGCCTTGTAAACCCTTCGCACATGATGCTTTCAGATAACGACTCACAATTTCGTAATCTTTACTAATATGCTCAAAATCGCTCACTTTTAGATTAGCCGCTTTCCCTTGGGTGAAGAAGCGTTTCAATGACTCCATAATATCGGGCTGATCTTCATCCAGCAGCACATCAGAAATCTCATCCAGAATACTAATTTGATACTCAAGATTAGTATGTTCTTCTCGATCTAGTCGTAACAATCCCGTTTTATTTAGTAAGCCATCAGAGGATAACGCCTGGCGCACTTCAACCGGAGGAATGCCTACAATAGCCGCAAGCACACTCACCACACTATGCGATGAAATATCACCCAAGACGTCACAAATAGCTTCTAAATCACGAACTGCATGTAGCAACACGCCAAAAGCCAATAATTGTTGCTCGATGGGGTTGAGATCAATCAAGTCACTGAGTTTTCGAATATTTTGTGACAGCGTCAGATCATCAAAATTATGATCCATTGCTTCATATTTTTTGTATTGCTTATTTAGAATCTTACGAAATTTTTTCTTACTCAGCTCGTTATCTTCGTCATATTTATCCAATAACTTCTCAAGACCGACAGCCGCTAAAGCGCGCTCATTACCATATAAACCATAAGAAATATCCATCAGGGTATAGCCCTTCAGATCGAGCAGAATACGCAACGACCAAAGAATGACTATTTCTTTGTATTGATCCATCGGAGATTTGAAATCTTTGCTCATGTTTTTATGATTAGTTTTGTTTTTGGGAAATAAGGAAAAAGACTATAGGCTATAACTTAAGATTTATCATCAATATTTATAGTAGTGGTTAATAGTAGCGTTTGTAGTAGTTAAATAGTAGCGGTTAAAATTAATGAGTGAGTGTCCAAGCAGCTGAATTGGGTCGAACCACTATTCTTTTAAATCTTGATAGCGCAGATGAATCTTGCAAAACCAAGAGTTTTAGCGAAGAACTCTAGCGAGGCAAACTGGTTTCACCCATTAGGTATTTATCTACAGAATGTGCGCACTGTCTACCTTCACGTATAGCCCAAACCACTAACGACTGTCCACGACGCATATCACCCGCCGAAAAGACCTTATCAATAGATGTAAAGTAAGCATTATCACCTTCGGTATCGCCTTTCACATTACCCATTGGATCAAACTCAACATTAAGCTCTTTTAGCATGCCATCCTGAACAGGATGTACAAAGCCCATCGCCAAGGTAATTAAATCTGCAGGCAACTCAAACTCTGAATCAGATATTTCTGACATTTGCCATCTGCCATCCCCGTTTTGATTCCATTCTACTTCGATACATTTGATAGCGGTTAGCTGCCCGTTTTCATCACCCATAAATTCTTTAGTTGCTACAGAGAACTTACGTTCACAACCTTCTTCTTGCGAAGTGGATGTGCGCATTTTATTAGGCCATTCTGGCCAAGTTAAACCTTTGTTTTCTTTTTCAGGTGGACGAGGCATTATTTCTAATTGCGTGATAGATTTTGCATCGTGTCGTCTAGAGGTGCCAATACAGTCAGAACCTGTATCACCACCACCAATCACGACTACATGCTTGTCTTTAGCCGAGATTACCTGATCTTCGCCATGAATACCTTGCACGAATTTGGTATTAGCTTTGAGGAAGTCCATTGCAAAATGTACGCCTTGTAAGTCGCGTCCTGGCGCAGGTAAATCGCGAGGTAACTCTGAGCCTCCCGTTAATAATACAGCATCATAGTCCGCTAATAATTCTTTGGTAGATATATCAACGCCAATATGGGTATCCAGACGCAAATCTACGCCTTCCTCAATCATTTGCTGTACACGGCGCTCAATAACGGTTTTTTCTAATTTGAAATCAGGGATACCAAAACGCGTTAATCCACCCGCTTTAGCTTCTTTTTCAAACAGCACAACATCATGCCCTACTCGACAAAGTTGCTGTGCAGCCGCCATTCCTGCTGGCCCCGAACCGACTACCGCTACTTTTTTCCCAGTTTTGTTTTTTTCTGTTTCAGCTTTGACCCAACCCTCATTGAAGCCTTTATCGATAATCGCACATTCTATGCTTTTGATGGTAACTGGCTCATCGTCGATATTTAACGTACACGATTCCTGACACGGTGCAGGGCAAATTCTGCCAGTAATTTCAGGAAAGTTATTAGTACTGTGAAGTGTGGTTAGCGCATCTTTGTAATCATTTTGATAAACCAGATCATTCCAATCAGGGATCAGATTGTTAACCGGACAGCCATCGTGGCAAAAAGGAATTCCACAATCCATACAACGTGCACCTTGACGCGCCAGTTCTTCTTCATCAAGTGCTACTACAAATTCTTTAAAGTGAACAATCCGCTCTTCCACACCTTTGTAGCCACGTTCGACGCGTGGAAACTCTTTAAAACCAGTTATCTTTCCCATGTCTATTCCTTACGCTGCTGCTTTCTTTTGTTTCACTTCTTCCATCGCACGTTTGTAATCAACGGGCATGACTTTAATGAACTTCTCAAGGGTGGCTTCCCAGTTATCGAGCATATTCTGCGCAACAGCGGAACCTGTATATTCGAGATGCTTTTCTATGATGCCTTTCAATCGAGCATCATCAGCAGTGGTTAAATCACTTATATCGGTATTGGTTGGATCAGCTTTGATAGATTCCAACTCCACCATTTCTTTGTTACAACGTGCGTCAAACTGACCCTGCTCATCAAATACATAAGCCATGCCGCCGGACATTCCCGCTGCAAAATTTCGACCTGTTTCACCTAGACAAACAACGATGCCGCCTGTCATGTATTCACAACCATGGTCGCCTACGCCTTCGATAACAACGGTTGCGCCAGAGTTACGAACTGCAAAACGCTCACCACCCACACCACGGAAATAACACTCTCCGGCAATTGCACCATATAAAACGGTATTACCGACGATAATATTGTCTTCTGCACGTTCTAAGCTAGAGTCTTCAGTAGGGGCAATAATGAGTTTACCGCCTGATAAGCCTTTGCCCACATAATCATTACCTTCACCTGATAACTTAATGGTGACACCTTTGGCAACCCAAGCACCAAACGATTGACCTACCGTGCCTTTAGCATTGATAGTAATTGTGTCATCAGGTAAGCCTGCATGGCCATATTTCTCAGCTACTCGACCGGACAACATGGTTCCGAATGTTCGGTTGCTGTTTTGTACGGCGATGTTTATCTCAACTTTCTCACCGTTCTCAAGTGCTGGTTGAGCTTCTTTGATGAGCTGATTATCTAGTGCTTTGTCTATCCCATGATCTTGTATTTCTGTGCAATGCACATCGTCATCACCTGACTCTGGCTTATAGAGTACATTGGAATAATCCAGACCTTTTGCTTTCCAGTGATCTATCGCTTCACGCATGTTAAGACGATCAGATTGTCCAATCATTTCATCATAATTACGGAAGCCTAGCTTCGCCATAATCTCGCGCACTTCTTCTGCAATAAAGAAGAAGTAATTAACCACATGTTCTGCTTCACCCGTAAAACGCTTGCGCAATTCAGGGTCTTGTGTAGCAACGCCTACAGGACAGGTATTTAGATGACATTTACGCATCATAATACAACCTTCTGCAATCAACGGAGCCGTTGCAAAACCAACCTCATCAGCACCCAATAAAGCGGCTACCACCACATCACGTCCTGTTCTCATACCACCATCAGCTTGTACGCTGATACGGCTTCTAAGACGATTCATCACCAAGGTCTGATGTGTTTCTGCCAAGCCAAGCTCCCAAGAGGAACCCGCATGTTTCAATGAAGTGAGTGGTGATGCGCCTGTACCACCGTCATAGCCAGAAATAGTCAAGTGATCAGCATGTGCTTTTGATACACCTGCGGCAACCGTTCCAACACCCACTTCGGATACCAGCTTGACGGATACACGTGAGCTAGGATTGACGTTTTTCAAGTCGTGAATTAACTGCGCTAAATCTTCAATCGAATAAATATCATGATGTGGTGGTGGTGAGATTAAACCCACACCCGGAGTCGCATGACGTACTCGTCCAATTTGCTCATTGACCTTATAACCCGGTAGCTGCCCACCTTCACCCGGTTTTGCGCCTTGAGCCATTTTAATTTGGATATCATCAGCGTTAACTAAGTATTCTGTGGTTACTCCAAAACGACCTGATGCGACCTGCTTGATAGCAGAGCGTTCTGGGTTGGGAGAGCCATCAGGTAGTGGATTAAAGCGTTCTGGCTCTTCCCCACCTTCACCTGTATTGGATTTCCCGCCAAGAATATTCATTGCTTTAGCAAGCGTAGAGTGTGCTTCGTAAGAAATACTTCCAAACGACATAGCACCAGTAGCAAAGCGTTTGACGATCTCTTTAGCTGACTCAACTTCATCTAGAGGAACAGGCTTATCTGCCCACTTAAAGTCCATTAGGCCACGAAAATTAAGCAGTGCTTTGTTCTGCTCATTAATAATCTTGGTAAATTCTTTATAGCTTTTTGCGTCATTACCGCGCGCAGCATGTTGCAATTTAGCAATAGTTTCAGGAGTCCATGCATGCGCTTCACCACGAACACGATAAGCATAATCACCACCCACATCTAAATGATGTTGGTAGATATCTTGCTCACCATAAGCTCTATCATGTAGCTGCTTGGCCTCTGCTGAAATCTCAGCAAGTCCTACGCCTTCAATTTTTGTCGACGTACCTGTGAAGTATTTATCAATAAAGGTCTCTTTTAAACCAATAGCATCGAAGATTTGTGCACCACAATAAGATTGATAAGTACAAATGCCCATCTTCGACATGACTTTCTTCAAGCCTTTGCCAACCGCTTTTATATAGTTATATTTTGCAGTTTCTATATCCAACTCAGGGGCTAATGTGGATAGATTCGTTTCTAATGTATCAAAGACTAACCAAGGGTTAATTGCCTCTGCACCATAACCCGCCAAGGTTGCAAAATGATGGTTTTCAATAGCCGCTGCGGTCTCAACAACCAAACCTGTTTCCGTTCTTAACCCTTTACGGATTAAATGATGATGAACAGCGGAGGTTGCTAACAAAGCAGGAACCGTCAAACGTTCCTTGCTCATATTTCTATCCGATAATACAAGGATATTAAAACGCCCTTCTACAGCAGCTTCTGCATCTTCACATAAGGTCTGGATAACAGCTTCCATACTTTCTGCGCCTAGTGCAACATCATAAGTGATATCGAGCGTTTTAGTACGGAAATCATCACCTACTGCATCGGTAACATGACGAATTTTATCAAGATCACGATTAGATAAAACAGGTTGAGCTACTTCTAAACGCTTCTGTGAACCTGCTTCATTAATGCCCAACAAGTTAGGCTTAGGCCCAACTAGTGAAATCAATGACATAACGATTTCTTCACGAATCGGGTCAATCGGTGGATTCGTGACTTGTGCAAAGTTTTGTTTGAAATAATTCGAAAGATGACGTGAGCGATCAGATAATACAGCCTGTGGATTATCTGCACCCATGGAGCCTAAATCTTCTTCGCCTTTCTTGATCATTGGCGCAAGAATAAACTTCATATCTTCTTGGGTATAACCAAACGCTTGCTGGGCGTTTAATAAAGCATCGCCAGTTAAAGCTTCTGGAATCGTATTTTCTTCTTTTCTATCTGCCAGTTTTGACACATGAATTTGGTTTTCTTCTAACCATTGTGCGTAAGGCTTATCCGAAGCTAGCTTGTCTTTCAGCTCTTGGTCATCAATGATACGGCCTTCTTCCATATCAATAAGGAACATTTTGCCTGGCTGTAAACGCCATTTTTTAACAATTTTGTCTTCAGGAATTTCTAGCACACCCATTTCTGAGGCTAGAACCACAAGATCATCATCTGTAATCAAATAACGCGCTGGACGTAAACCATTTCGGTCTAGAGTTGCACCGATTTGACGACCATCCGTGAAGGCAACTGCCGCAGGGCCATCCCATGGTTCCATTAATGCTGCGTGATATTCGTAAAAATCACGGCGCTTGCTATCCATTAATTCGTTGCTTCCCCATGCTTCAGGAATCAACATCATCATGGCGTGAGTCATGCTATAGCCACCGGCTACCAACAACTCTAGCGCGTTATCAAAACAAGCCGAATCCGATTGACCTGCTGGAATTAAAGGCCAAATCTTTTTAAGGTCATCACCTAGAATATCCGAAGCCATGGAATGCTGGCGTGCCGCCATCCAGTTCACATTGCCTTGATTGGTATTGATCTCACCATTGTGTGCGATCATTCTAAAAGGGTGAGCCAAGTCCCATGTAGGGAAAGTATTCGTAGAGAAACGCTGGTGAACCAATGCTAGCGCAGAGATCATGCGCTCATCATTTAAGTCAGGATAGTATTCACCCACCTGACCTGCTAACAACATGCCTTTGTAAACAATAGTACGTGTAGACATGGAGTTGATATAAAAGTAAGCCGCTCCAGCCATACCCTTTACGGCAACCGTAATGCGTTTATGGATGACAAATAGCTTACGTTCTAATTCTTTTTGATTAACGCCTGACGCACTACCGACAAATACTTGACGAATACGAGGTTCAGTTGGGTAAACCGTCTCACCTAATCCGGAATTATCTACTGGAACAGTACGCCAACCTAGCACCTGTTGACCTTCTTCTGTAATAACCGATTCAACTACTTTCTGAATCGCTTCACGCTCAGCATCATCTTGTGGCAAGAACAGCATTCCAACGCCATAAGCACCGACTTCAGGTAAGTCAAAGTCAACTACATTACGAAAGAAACCATCAGAAATCTGCATCAACAGACCAGCGCCATCACCCGATAACGGGTCAGCGCCAACAGCACCACGATGATGCAAGCGTTGAAGAATAGTCAGCCCTTGCTGAATAATATTATGCGATTTTTCGCCTTTAATATGAGCAACAAAACCAACACCACATGCATCGTGCTCGTTTCTTGGATCATATAGTCCTTTAGGGGAAGGAAGAACTCCAGGATGCATCAACGCTAAACCTCTTTAATATTGACTAAATTAACAAAAATTAACTAAGATTTGCTAACTAGTTACTGTCCAGAAAGCACATAAATCCCTATGTATGCGTTCCGCCCAGATGATAAGTGCCCCATAATTACAGACGTCATTACATCAGCGAAAAGGCGCACATTATATAGGTTATCGACTCTATATTCCAGACAAAGTCTGTCATCGTCATTAGCCGAAAGATTAACTAAGAGTTGACTTTATGTTTCGAGCATAAGTGATTATTATACTTTAAATACCTCTTGAATCATATGCTACGACAGTATAAACACAAAGAAACCACAAGACGAGCCGGTGAAAAGTTATATCGAGATTAATACCAACGGGAAAAGCAGAATAAAACTGTATTTACATTAGGCTAGGGTATAGGAATAAATTGCCGAATCGGCTTTGCTGTTTCATGTAGAGAATAGGAAACTCCGCCTATTGCCCGATTGATGCTTGAAAAACGCCAGTTCACATTATCAACATGATGACGAACATAGGAGACATCAGAACTAAGCCATTTAGTCTGGTCATTAAGTTTCGCGATGTAAGTATTGATGATACCTGTTTTTAACGCCATATGACCTACGCTCTCGTTCATATCATACAAACTTTCAACATCTCTACCCATACTTTCAACCGAGCTGGTGATGTTATTCATTGTTGCACTTAATTCAGTTACCTGAGATTCAATAACAGCCATGCTTTCGACAGAATGTTTGATAGCGCTTGTTAAACCAAAAAACAGGAAAAAGATAGAAATAGTCAATGCCGCACCCAGCATAGTAAAGACCAAAATAACTCTGTTAGTCGCTTTTATATTGCCACTGGTTATTGATTCTTGTTGCTCTGCATTATCTAACAACTCTGACATACAGGAATGCAAGTTTTTTAATTGTGTGCGGGATAGTTCCATAATTTCCTGGTGTTAAGCATTCCTTAATTCTGTGTGCCTGCATGCGGGTACGAAATACAAATCTAGTTAGTGATTTCCCGTGTTTCTCTAATGGAACTTCTGATTAAGTCTAAATCCTCTGGAATCCCCGATGCTTTAGATTCGCCCTAAGGTGTTGATTTCAAGAGCCGTAGGCGAGCCTGAAGACTCACTTCCAGAAAGACATGACTTGTTCAGAGTTTCATTAGCATTCAGCACCGCCACATGATAACTAGCTTAGGATTATTTCATATAGTTAAAGGGATTAAAGTCATTAAAGCGCTGAATGGGCTTGGTCGCATCATTGATATCTTTGTTAACTTGATGAACCGTATAATCCAACACCTCGATATTGGATGACATGCTACCCAATGTCTTACTGAGTTGATTCACTTCACCATTAATAAGGCCTAGATTATCAGATATTCCTGCGACGTTGATTTCCACTAATGACAAATTATCATCAATACGAGATACAGATTCATTAATGTACGGTAACGAATTCATATGCGCCTCAAACTTCATCATCACTGAATCAATGTTACTCATACTCTTTAGCACCATCTGGCCTTCTATCGACATGGAATCCAGTTCATTTGTCAGTACGGTTACTTGATGCGTTAATATATAAATAAGATAGAAAATAAAAAGCAGTGAAGTCACAATCGCAATCATCAGCGAACGGATCAAAAATTTAACTCTAACCGCTACCCTACGTTGTGAAGCGCTTTGCTTTAAGAAAGCCTGTTTCAGATTAGAAAATGAATCTGTAAATAGTTCTTCATCAGATAATTGATCAAGATCAAGATTAAAATTGTCAGATTCGGATAAAGAAGTCATCTTTGCTAAAAACCACAAATACTTAATGAAAAAGACACGTCATCGTTTACTTGTTTGCCACGCTCTGCCAAATCATCAACACTCACAAAGCGGATTGAAAAGCGTTGTGTGCCAGCACTAATTTCCGGGTAATATGAATAGCTACTAGGAATATGTACCCGTAACATTTGATAATGCTTGCTCTTCCCTCCCGTTCTTAACGTCGATTGAAAAAAACCGTCTTCGGCAACATACTCAACTTCTTCTGCACTTTGTCTAATAAGTTCCATCACCAGTGTTATCGCCTCCCGAGATTTCTGATAAGGCTCTATCCACGAGTTCAGTTGCTCTGTTCTTATCTCTGCAGGCTGATTGATCCACAGATTGAAAATAGGCGCATCAAAAGCGTTCAAACCACCACTCACGCTCAAGCGCTGTTTCACAAAAATCAGAAAAGAATGGTTTTTCATGTACTGACCAAATTGTCCATGAAAGCTATACAGCTCTTTAGTTTTTTCTTCAAGAATCTCAATAATGCTATTTTTTTTCTCTTCAACCGAATCGTCATCACCATGAAAACTTTTAATAACAGAAGTTTGATGGTCAATAATTTTCAAAATGGCACTTTTGACATCAAGTCTGGAGGACATTTCATGTAGTTCTAGCAATAGCTCAATCGCTGTCTGGCTATTGGTTACTGAAGGCTCAGAGACATAATGATCAAATCGGTCAAACATATGCTCAAGGCGCATAAAAAGACGTATTTTTTCATTTAACGGCTGTTCGTATACGATCATTTAATCCAGTGTCCCTTATTAGTTGTTGTTATATGTTTGAGAGCTTCGCATGAAAAGTCTCATTTACTCCTGAGTCCTTAGTATTATTCACCGAGAATGTTTGCCACCAAGAATGCTTTTATCAAGAAACTTAACATGTAATGCGTCTACCAGCTGTTCTAGCGCATTAATTGATCCGGTATTATCTAATGTTTCCGTGGCGATTTCCAGCCGTTCTTTTCTTGTAGCCTGTTTATCCATAATCGCCTGAATGACTTGTTCAATCAGATCATCCCTTTTCAACACTCTTTGCAGTTGTTGTTGTTCGGCACAATCCACTACAATTATTTCATCGAAAAGATCCTGATAGTCTTTTTCAACCAGCAATGGCACATCAACTATGAGGTAGTCATAAGCTATAAGGTCGCCATGTTCCTTTAAGTTTTCATTTTTTGCTAACAACGCATCCATTTGCAAGTTAATAGCATGACGTATTCGGGGATGAAGTATAGCTTCTAATTGATTAAGCATAGCCTTGTCGGAAAAAACCTTTTCTTTCAGTAAGGCTCTATTCAGTTGCCCATCAGCCTGGATAAAATGATTACCGAAGCTATCGGCTATCTCATCAAGTGCGGGTTGACCCGATTCTACCATTTTCTTTGCAATACGATCAGCATCAATTACCGGCACACCACGCTGCTGAAAAAATCGAATAGCCGTGCTTTTGCCACACCCTATTCCACCTGTTAGTCCTACTTTTAGCACAACTCTGTGCTCCTATTAGTTCGATAACTAGAATGATTATAACCGTATACCAAAAATCGACAATCCACTTATGATAACTGGATTCGATGATGATTAAAGCTAACGAACGTAGTGTGCCTTCAGGTAGTACGAATGTGGCGTTTTATTATGGGTGACGATACCTTACCGGCAAGTAAGTATAAGTTGATTAACGGAGATTCTGGTTAAGTGATGTCTTTCTGGAAGTGAGCCTTCAGAGGCTTTTCGACTTAATCAAAAATTCCTCAGCTATCGTGAGGCGACATACGATGAAGCACCTTTAATCTTTATATCAACTCGTCGATTTAAAGCTCTACCGTAGGCTGTATTATTGGTGCTTACGGGTCGAGCTTCACCCACACCTACCACCGACATTAAATGCCTTGGCACACCTCGCGATGACATATAACGGGCAACGGCTTCTGCTCTATTTTTGGAAAGATGCATGTTCTGTCTATGCGAGCCACGATTATCCGTATGTCCAGACACAACGATATGATATAGCTTGAAACTCTTTTTACGTATTTTATTGATTAGCTGATTTAAACGGTTTATTCCGTTGGCTGATAAACGTGAGCTTCCTGATGCGAACAATGAGTTTCCAGTTAATGATGATCTCATTGTCTGTACTTTCTGAATTCTTTTTTTCATTACAGGCTTTTGCCTTGAAGGAGTGCCTGGCGTGATGACATTCATCGGCAGAGCAGCAGGAATGGTGGAGCGTTTTACATCTAAATAATGCATACGTTCGTTAGGAGACCAATTTAGACCGACACTAATTTGGCTTAGGTCTTTAGTAAAGTATTCGTATTCTGCCCGTACTTTCATACCAGGACTAAGATCATACTCCGCACCCACACCCGTAAAAACTGAATATTTGTTGTCCTGGTGAACAGCAACAGCCCCCTTAGCACGGGTCTTTATTTTAGCAATGCCTAGTTTTCCAAAGGGATGTATGCGCCCCGCATACATCGGCACATGATAGATTCCGTTAACACCTAAAGCAGAATATTCGATGCTCCCTTCCCCTGCCGACCCAGTAATAGAGCTTTTTCCTAATGACGACCAGAACGCCTCAACCCCTAGCTGGTTTGATATATCAACACCCACATACAATTTGCCAGACATATCTTTATCATCTGTCACGCTGGAACCCAGTGGCGTCAACGGCTCAAGCATACTCATGCCTACCGCTCCACCTACATACCAACTATCCTCCAGACGTTTTATTTGTTCTGCTGATACTGACCCCGTAGCAACCATCATCATGAGCACTGATAATGCTGCCTTAAGACTCTTATTCTTCATTTCCACACCTGTTTATTCTGCATCTATTATTTTTATTGTTTTTGGCATATTACTGTCTATCTCTATAACTTCTCGACCCGTATTTTCGAATCCCTATCAAACCTGTCAATAAAGCAAGCATCACAATATCCAACAAACCGCCACCGGTAACAGTGGTGACGGTGGGAGTAGAGGTCGGAGTTGAAGTTCCTGGCGACCCTGTTCCGGGGTTGCCCGATGTTGAATTTGAATCTCTATAATCAGGGATGCCATCGCCATCTCTATCCTCACAGAGAGGACCCGATGGGCATTCAAGCCGGTCAATCACGCCATCACCATCTGCGTCGCCATCCTTATTCCCCTCAGGCGTAGATGTATTGGTATCGACATCCAAATAATCGGGGATACCATCACCATCTGCATCCCCTATAGTAGAGCCTATCAAATTAAGCTCATTTTTTGTGGGTGTGCCATCACCATCATCATCGTCATCCTGATGATCAAATAAACCATCACCGTCCGAATCAATGTGATTAGCTTCTAAAAAATCCGGAATACCATCTGCATCTTGATCACCGGGGTTATTAGGATTAGCACCTATCTCCTCAATATCAGACACGCCATCACCATCGTCATCCGTATCCAGATAGTTGGGTGTTCCATCTTTATCTAAGTCAGGGCATGGAAAGCCATTGGGACATTCTTGTTGATCGCTGAAACCATTTCCATCCGAATCGCCCGTGCCATCTGCTGTTCCCGCATTATTCGTGCTATCCGCATCTAGATAATCAGGAATGCCATCGGCATCATTATCCAAACTGATGTTAACTCCATTAGCCCCTACTTCCGCTAGTGTGGGTATACCGTCATTGTCATCATCAGAATCCGCATTGTCGGTGATTCCATCACCATCCGAATCTAGCGTGTTTGATTCAATATAATCGGGCAAACCATCACTGTCTGTATCCGCCGAACCTTCAAGCAAAGTCCCAATACCATCACCGTCGTCATCTGCATCAAAGACATTCAACAGACCATCAAAATCTAAATCAAAGGGATACTCTATTTGACCATTTTGATTGCCGATATTGTCATCATTGTCATTATCATCCAGATACACAGGAATACCATCCTGATCACTATCCAAGAAGGGTGTGCCGCCTATTTCATTGTCATTAATGACACCGTCATTGTCCCAGTCACTGATAGTAGAATCAGGTATACCGTCACCGTTGGAATCTGCACTGTTAGGGTTCAACCCCACTAATATTTCTAATGCATTATTGATACCGTCATTATCATTGTCTTCCAAACCATCGCTGACTCCATCTCCATCACTATCAGTGTTGTTGGGGTCAAGCCCAAGAGCAATCTCAATCGCATTGGGGACACCATCATTATCCGTATCTTCATCTCCATCCGGAACACCATCACCATCGCTGTCTGCATTGGACGGGTCTGAACCTAAATCAATTTCTACTGCATTGGGAATGCCATCACCGTCGCTATCATTATCGGGGTTAGTGTAATCCAGCCCACCGCCTTGGAAGCTATCATCAATCCCATCGTTGTTGCTATCGGTTCCACCTGTTTGATCAACATCAAACGTGTCATCTATGCCATCGTTATCACTGTCATTGCCACTAGCTCCAGATTCAATCGTATCTGAAATGCCATCATTATCTGAGTCGGTATCAGCGCTATCAGGGATGCCATCGCCGTCAGAATCCAATAGGGCATCATCATCTATACCATCGTTATTCGCATCGGTTCCTCCTGTTTGATCCACATCAAAGGCATCATCAATTCCATCATTGTCCGTATCATTACCTGTTGCGCCCGATTCAATAACATCAGGTATACCGTCATTATCCGAATCGGTATCAATACTGTCTGGAATGCCATCGTTATCCGAATCGGGTGGCTGATTATCGTCAATGCCATCACCATCTGCATCGGTGCCACCTGTTTGGTTTACATCAAACGCATCATCAATTCCATCTCCATCAGTATCATTACCACTTGCACCGGATTCTACTGAATCAGGGATACCGTCGTTGTCATCATCAATATCTTCATAATCGGGTATGCCATCATTATCGGTATCCGTTCCGATAACATCGTCATCTATTCCATCACCATTGCTATCGGTACCACCTGTACTATCAACATCAAAGCTGTCATCAATGCCATCATTATCCGCATCATTGCCTGATGCACCTGATGCATCATGATCTGTGATCCCATCATTATCTGAATCCGGATCAAGATAATTAGGAATACCATCATGATCGCTGTCACCCGTACCCTCAACAACATCCGGTATGCCATCATTATCACTGTCCACATCCTTGGCATTTGGAATTGAATCCAGATCGGTATCGACTAAAGCAGCGGCATCATCAATACCATCGTTATTAGTATCCGAACCGCCTGTCTGAGTGACATCAAAGCGGTCATCAATGCCATCACCATCCGCATCATTGCCACTGGCATTGGCTTCAACACCATCATGGATGTTGTCGTCATCAAAATCCGGATCTCTGGGATCAAGCCCTAGCAACGTTTCTAACGTACTATTTAAACCATCATCATCAAAATCATCATGGGGGTCTAATGCATCTATAGCTCCAGTGCCGTTACTATTAAAAGGATCATTACTATTGGGACCTACTTCGATAAGATCGGATACCCCATCACCATCCGTATCCGCGTTAAAAGGGTCTGTAAAAAGCTGAGTGACTTCTACTGAGTTGATCAAACCATCATCATCATCGTCGCCATTAGGGTCGAGAATGTTGAGAGTAATATTATTAGGATTACTGATGTTACCTGCTAAATCCTCAGCGGTAATACTGATCGAATAACTACCGGGTGAGAGGCTCGGTGAAAGCGTACAACTCCAGCTTGAATCAGCAGCCACCTGAGTGGTACAGCCGCTCGCACTACTTTGTATCGAAACATTAATGAAGCTATTGATTTCTCCTGTGCCTGATAGCGTAGGTTGATCATTGAGGGTGATTGCATCAAACGTAACCGTTGGAATTGGTGGTGGAATTTTATCTATACTGTAACTAGGCAACCCCCCAAAAGAATCAAGACCATGGTCATTAATAAACACTTCATTAAGATCAATAATGATGGATCCCGATATCTTGGTAGTAATCGTCACATAGTACCGATCAAACACTCCTGCATTGACGGGTTCAACCGATTGAATCGTATCTCCGCCTGCTCTTCGAATAAACCTGATGTCATCAATAGCTAGAGCTAATTCACCACCCACAAAGGCAATTTCAAAGACCACGCTATCAGCATTTGTCAACTCCCCTACAGGATCAGAACGAGTAATCCCGAAGTCAATAGCCCATGCTTGAGTAGTCATTAAGACAAAACCTGCAAAGACCTTGAGAAAGGGTTTTAACATGTTCTTTATTTTATGTGCTTTCATTTAAAATTATTGTTATGTAACGCACGTACTAAAATTTAATTCAAACTGAAATAGCAAACAATAGGACAATGCATGCTTGCCCTATTGCTGATGATCTAACTAACGTTCAGATTTAAATAATTATAGAATCACGAGTTAACTGTTGATATTTATATGCTCGTTCAAGGAAGCTCTGATTAGTCCAATAGAGACGTCCTTTAATTATTCGTAAGCCCTGCCCATCACTGCATGGATATCTATTTGGCATGAACGCCAGAGAAAGATATTCGCCATTACACTTCTGAACAATAAACATACAATCTACCATTTCGCTACACGAAGGTAAACGATTATTTTTAATCGTATTTGATGCTCCATTATTGATATATAAGATATAATGAAGTGAAGAAAAAGGATTATTGCCAATCTCAACCGCTTATCTGAAGATACTCAAGTATTAAGCTCGCATTAACGAAAATAGTGTAAATATTTATCAGTACGAAAACACAAACACAAACATAATAATAACAATAAGAACAAATGAAACTGCTTACTCGTGTCGACAAAAGCATATCCATCAATATGCTAATGACAATATCTTTACTACTTGCTTCCTTTGTATTGCTTGCTTCGCATGCAAACGCACAAGGGGTTGCTGCGGGTACAATAATTAGCAATACAGTAGTTGTTAGCTATCAAATGGGAAATCAGACAGGCTCACTTGAAAGCCTCGAAAGCATAGCAGCGACCAATACTTTTGTTATCGCAGAAACAATCAATGCAACACTAACTTCATTAGATGCCAGCAACGTCATTGTCCCTACCCCTGCTACAGATAAAATCCTGTCATGGGTACTAACCAATACAGGAAACGGCACTGAGAGCTTTCTATTAACCAGCATTGATACTTTAATCACTGATGATTTCAATCCATCAGTGCAAACGCTTTGGATAGAAACGAATAATACTCCCGGTCTACAAAACACAGATACGCTCTATCAAGCTGGAAACTCAATACAACTAGTTAGTGATCAATCTCAAACTATTTATATCAAAAGCAATATCCCTGCCGGATTGATCAAAACACAAGTAGGAAGTGTTGAACTCGTTGCAACATCAACCACTACTGGAATAGCCAATAGCACGATTGGAAGTAGCATCAGCGGCGCTGGCGATGGTGGTACGGATGCCGTTGTGCTCATCAACGACGGTCATGTTGATAGTACGGGAAGCTATGGTATTTCTACAGTTGAACTCCAGTTGACAAAGTCGGTAACAAAAATTGTTGATCCTTTTTCGGGTACTGACGTTATGTCGCAATCATTAATCACCTATCAAATAGATGTCAATGCGACAGGCGATTCAAACGATATCATTGAGAACCTGATTATCGAAGATGCTACCCCCGCCAATATGCAGTTTCTTCCCGGTAGCATAAAGCTAAATGGCAATACATTAACGGATAGCGCTGATAGCGATGGAGCTGACTTTGATATTACCCATAACAACACCGTTACTTTACATCTAGGCGACATACCAACACCGTCTAATCACATCATCACCATTACATACACCATAAATTAAGAGGGCAACTCATGTTAAAAAGCAAACTACTTACACTACTACACGTTTCAATAATGGGGCTGCTTGTGCTTGGCTCTTCTAACCTAGCTGCAAAACAAGGTCACATAAAGCTAACTTCTCAGGTGCAAAAGGTCATCACGGTGAAAACCGAACAAGGCAAACTCGTCAATAAATTAATTGTTGCTGACAAGGTGCTACCTGGCGAAGTGGTTCAATATACCAATACATTTGTCAATATCAGTGCCGAGGGTGCAGACAATATTGGCATCACCAACCCTATTCCAAAACACACAGTCTATATCCCAAATACTGCCAAAGGTGATAATTTTAATATCATCTATTCAGTTGATGGCGGTAAAAACTGGGAAATACCCTCCAAGCTAAAAATCAAAAACAGCGATGGATCCCTACGCAATGCCAAACCCACCGACTACACCCATATTCGCTGGAAATATAAAACAAGCCTCAGCCCCAATGAGAAGAAAAGCGTCAGTTATCAGGTACGTTTGCTGTAACTCTTGCGAAACAAACTGTTTAATAAAACCACAACCCGCATCACAAATCTAAAATTATAATAAGAGACCATAAAATGAAAATAAGAACCTTACCCCTACTCTTTAGCCTTGCGGCTTTAACAGCTAACCACTCAGCTTGGG
This sequence comes from Thiotrichaceae bacterium, assembly GCA_965224605.1. Taxonomy (GTDB): domain Bacteria; phylum Pseudomonadota; class Gammaproteobacteria; order Thiotrichales; family Thiotrichaceae; genus HyVt-477. The sequence continues at coordinate 191,501 of CBDCZP010000001.1, read as the reverse complement.
CGCTCACTGCTGCAAATACAACTATTTCCAATACCGCAACGATCTCTTACGACGTAGGCGGTACAACTCAAAGTGATATTGGAAGTTCAGAAGGTGGAAACACTTCAGGCGCTGGTACAGCCACAACTTTCGTAGTTGACCAAGTAATTGACCTAAACGTGAGTGCAGGATCTGTTGCAGATGTAACCCCTGCAATTGCTGCTTCAACAAAAACCATTACTTATGATCTAACCAATGAAGGTAATGCTAGTGAAATATTTGATATCACTTTTGAACAAGACAATGGTAATACAGGCACTGAATTTGATACTAGCTCCTGTACAGTAACCGCTGCAACAGGGAGTGCATCGTTTACAGATGCTACAATAACATTAGCAAAAGAAACAACAGCTAATGTAACGGTTACTTGTACTATCCCGGCATCATCCGCAGTGGCAAATGACGACACTTCTGATTTAGAATTTATTGCTACAGCGCAAACCGCTGAAGATAATGCAAGCTCAGACAATGCCGCTACCGTACAGGTTGTTTATGGCGATGCATCTGCTGGCACAACTAGCGATACAGCCGCCAAGAACGGCATCCATTCTGCTGTGAATACCTATAGTATCAACACCGCAGTATTGAGCGTAGCAAAAACATCCACAATTGTCTGCGACCCATACAACGATACCACTAATCCTAAGCGTATTCCTGGCGCAGTCGTTAGATACGATATTACGGTTACCAATGGCGCAGGTGCTGCAACAGCTGCCAACGTGGTTATTGCTGATCCATTCCCTAGCAATATGACTTATGTAACTACTGCACCCGCAGGATGCACTGGTACTGTAGCAGCCGCGGCTGTAGCTACGACAGGCACAGTGACAGGTGATGGTATTGCTACCGCTGACAACAGCAATGTTAACTCTACTGCAATGTCAATGGCTGCTAGCTCAACCTCTACAATGACATTCTACGGCACAGTAAACTAATACCTGAATTACCATAGACATGTTGAACTCTAGAGAACCATTTAATATCGAGGCTGGAGTTTCAGCCTTGATCTTATTATGTGTCAGCCATAGCAGGCTGACACTGTTCTCTATTCTACTCTTTTTTTTTGGCTTAACTGAGGCAGCCACGCCACCCAATACGCTCATTACTAATACAGTAACAGCGCACTATACCCTCAAGGGTACACCCAGTGATTTTTCCGCTAGCACTCAAATTACGACGATTAGCCGAACTCCATCAACCATCACTTTCTTTCGAATTTCAGACACAGGTACACCTGTAACTTTACAACAAACTTCTTTTGCGGATATACCCGCAACCGATGCCAATTTTTCATCCAATGTTAGCTGGATTCCAATTTCAGAAATCACCCTCATTGATGGCACTACCACAGTATTGCCGGATAATAAGCCCATTGTCCCTGCAACCCAATACACGATTAACGAACCTATCATTATTGAGGTCAGAGATATTGATCAAAACCTTGATGCAAGCGTCAAAGAAACCATTTTCGTCACCATTACCATCCCGGAAACGGGTGACACTGAAATCGTACAACTTACCGAAACTTCACCCTCTTCTGGACTTTTTCGCGGTGCTATACAGACAACAGATCAACCTTCTGTTAGCTTCAATGGAAAAGTATCTGTTATAAAAAACTCCAAAATCAATGTAAATTATCGAGATTCTATAGACAGCACAGACATCAGCGCTACAGCAGCATTGGTTGCCCCCATTGGAGGTATTGCACTCTCCAAACAATCTAGTACAGCTGTCACATCAGTAGGTGAAACCTTGACCTACACACTAAGTATTAACACCAACAATTTTCCCACTGGCTTGAACAACCTTGAAATTAGGGATTTGCTACCACCGGGTTTTAGATACATAAAAGGATCATCCCGCTTCAATACTAATGAAATGCCTGATGATCAAATCATCGTTAATGGTCGTTCATTAACTTTCAAACTGGGCACTATGCCGACACTCACTAACTGGCAGATCAAGTATCGAGTTTCAGTCGGAGCGGGTGCACCGCGTTTACAAGCCATTAACTCGGCTCAGGCTTTTGCAACGGGCGAACAATCTTTTGTAGCGAAAGCTCGTGTAGAGATAAGAGATGAATTAATGCGTGACACGGCCATCATCACAGGAAGAATCATCAAAGGCTGTAAGCAGGATGGCGCAGTTATTGCTAGTGCGCGTGTCTATTTGGAAACCGGGCAAAGTTCTCATTCGGATAGCGAAGGGTTTTGGCATCTGGAAGGTATTACACCAGGTACTCACCTTGTTGCACTAGACCCACAAAGCTTACCCAAAGGCTTAACCCCTGTGTTATGTAAAAATAACACTCAGTTTGCAGGAAAAGCAGATTCTCAGTTTGTTGATGTAAAAGGAGGATCATTATGGCGTACTGATTTCCATGTCGAAGGTGATGTAAAAGAGCAGATTGATGGTCAAGTTGAAGATCAGGTTAGAAACACTGAAGAAGCAACAACCAGAACTGATCAGCACAATCCAAACCAGCAAGAATCCTTTAATCCTCTTCAAACCTATGGCGACGAATATGCCACACAAGCGAAAGCTGGCTTTGAAGTGCTATGGCCTCCAGAAAACTTTGTGCCCCCTATTGCTTCGATCAATATTGCCATCAAACATTCTCCCAAAGAAAGAATAGAACTCACACTCAACGATAAAAAAGTCAGTGCCTTGAACTATCATGGCAGCTCAAACAACAAGGCTAAAAAGGTACGAATCAGTCGCTGGCGCGGGGTTGATATTGATATTCAAAACCGTGAAAACACACTTCATATTAAAGTCAAAACCAAGTCTGGGAAAACCATCCGAGAAGTAAGCCGTCTTATTCATTTCTCCGGCATACCTGCTTCTGCAGAAATTAACGAGCAGGAATCCCATCTCATAGCTGATGGAAATTCTATTCCGGAAATAGCTGTACAGATTCGAGATAAAGAAGGCTTCCCCATGCGCAAAAACACGCATGTTTATATCAGTATTGAGGATGGTCAATATCAACTACTTGATAACACCACGGATCAATCCAAGCTGGATTTAAATAAAGATAATTCAGAAGGTGAACAGAAGATTATAATTTCACAAGGTGGATTCGCCCGCGTCCGTTTAAAGCCCACCACTCAGACAGGAGAAATACGCCTTAATGTCAAACTGGCTGAGAACAAAAGCGAACCTATCAAGGCTTGGCTCAAACCCCATGTTCGAGACGAATGGATTTTGGTGGGTCTGGCCGAAGGCACGCTTGGCTACAACACCCTGAAAGGTAATATACAAACCCTCAACGATTTGGAGAAAAAAGATCGTTTCTACAGCAAAGGCAGAGTCGCTTTTTTTGCTAAAGGAAAAGTGAAGGGCAAATACCTCCTCACCGTGGCTTACGACTCTGCAAAAAAACGCGGAGATATCGGTGCGCATCTAAATGGCAATGTCGATCCGGACGCTTTTTACACCCTTTACGGGGATAATGCACTCGACCAGTATGAAGCTCAAAGCTCCAGCAAGTTATTTATAAAACTTGAACGTGAACAGTTTTTTCTGTTGTTTGGTGATTATCGAACCCATATGACCGTCACTCAATTATCACGTTATGAGCGCACCTTACAGGGTATTCATAGTGAATATAAAGGTCGCAATGTACGTTATAACCTCTCTCTGAGTCATACCAAAAATAAGCATCAACGTGATGAAATACCGGGTGATGGTACCTCTGGCGAATATCGCCTAAGTCAATCCATCATCCCCAATAGTGAAGTAGTCACCTTAGAGACTAGAGATCGTTTTCATCCAGAAGTTATCGTTTCTCAACGCTTACTGGCTTTACATGCCGATTATGAGATTGATTATGATAGCCATAGCCTATTTTTTAAGTTCCCCATTGCCAGCCGGGATTTCAATCTAAACCCTAATTTCATAGTCGTTGATTACGAAAGTGAAACCAATGCCAAAAAATCTATCGCCGCCAGCGGAAGAGTGGCTTATCTAACGGACGATGGGAAAACTGAAATTGGAATGAGTCTGATACATGAAAACAGTGCTGAAGCCATCACAGACAATAATGCAGATAGCATTAACACCAGTAACAATAACGGCGGTGATCTTGTTGGAGCAGATATTACCTATAAAATTGATGATGAAACGAAACTGAAAGCAGAACTGGCGCATAGTACTGGACGAGGTGATTCGAAAGACAGCGGAAATGCCTGGCTTTTAGAAGTCCGCAAAAAAAGTAGTCAACTCACCGGTCGAGCTTATATCCGTCAACAAGATTCAGCATTTGGACTTGAACAACAAAACCTAAGTGAACGGGGTACTCGTAAGTTTGGGGTTGATGGTCAATACCATTTAGACGATCAGACCTATATACGAGGTGATGTTTATCGGCAAACTAACCTCGACAACGATAACTTGCGTGATCAATTTAGCATTGAGTGGGGAAAGAAAACTGACACCAACCACTATGCAATTGGATTAAGGCATAGCCGGGAAATCACTTCTGGACAGGCTCGCCAAGGTACATTACTAACCTTGGGTGGCTCAGTCACACCCGACAATGGACGCGTTACCTTGCGTACACACCTTGAAAAAAACATAGCAGGTCAAGGGGCTAATGAAGCCTATCCTGATCGACTCATCATCGGTGCAGACATTGGCTTGACCGATGGCATCGCCCTCTTCCTAGAACGTGAGCTAACACGCAGTGATGATGTCAACACCGCAACAGATCGTATCGGCTTAAGTTCTAAATTATGGGAAGGGGCGACCGTTAAAAGTAGTATTAACAAAGAGAATCAATTCGGCGGTGATAGAACTTATGCCACACTAGGATTAGCACAACATCTAAATCTAACCGATAAATTATCAGCCGACTTAAGTGTTGATCATTCAAAGACCATGAAGGACACACAACTCGTTCCGGTTGATGTAAATCAACCCGCTATCAATGGAAGCATTCGTGATGACTTCACCGCCTTTTCAGTCGGCTTGGGCTGGCGCGAAAAGAAATGGAGCTGGACCACAAGGCTGGAAAACCGGAACGGTGACCGTGAAGATAAAAACAACTTTCGATTCGGGCTAATTCGTCAGCTGAGTAAAGGTAAAGATATTTCCGCTAGTGTAGAAATAACCCGCTCTACCCTGCACGATACTGGAGGCACAGGCAATGGCGCAGATAAGAACAATAAAGCCATCATCAGCTTGGGTAGTGCATGGCATCCACAAGATAATGATTATACGGTATTACAACGTCTCGACTTTATTCAGGAAGAAACACAAAATACTAGCGAAAACAAACGCACCCGCAAAGTGATTCACAATATCCATGTCAATAAAAAAGCCGACAAGAAAACGCAAATCAGTCTTCATCATGGAATAAAACACACGCTTGAAGATGAGTTTAACCAGAAATTTAACTCCACTGTCGATACGGCGCAACTACAAGTGAGAAGGAATATTTCTGAAAAAATAGATGTGGGTGTACATACCGGTTATCTACACGATTGGGAAAATAACAACTGGGAATATAATCTAGGAGGCTCAGTCGGGCTCACTCCTGCTGAGAACATGTGGCTTAGCGTGGGTTATAATCTGGAAGGGTTTAACGATGAAGACTTTGACCAAAGTGAATACACGGCTCAAGGGCCTTATCTTCAGCTTCGTTATCGCGCCGATAAAGATCAGTTACAGAAAATAGTTAAAAGGAAATAACGACCAAATAGTTAATGGGCTAGTTATCTGGGGAGCCCCTAAAAAAACAATAATAAATCATGAAACTATTACACCATTTACTCTATTTATCCTGCTTTCTTCTCGTTACTTATAGCCATTTAGCACGTGCTATCCAATACGAAACTGTAGTCCCGCCAACCAGCTTTGAAACAACGGGTATCACTAATGCAGGGCCTTCCGGTGACGATTCCAGTTTACAGGTCAGTATTGGGTTTAATTTTTCATTTAACGGCAGCACGCACAGTCAGCTTTACATTAACTCAAACGGTTCGCTTTCGTTTAATAATGGATACACCGGTTATAGTGTTTTCAGCCTCCCAAGAAGCTACCCGAATAGCTGGATATTACCGTTTTGGCATGACCTGAATCCAGCTGCGTCCGGTAGTGGCAGTATCAAATATGGAACCGTAGGTAGCGCACCTAATAGACGTTTTATAGTGCATTGGGATCAAGTGTACCCTTATCCGTGGGATTTTAGCTATGGACAGGCCATTTGCTCCTTCCAGGTTGTCTTATATGAAGATGGCAGTATCCGCTATCGCTATGATGAGAATAATCTGAATTGTGATGGCACTAACAATGGTTACAACCGAGCAACTGTAGGAGTTCAAGAAAATTTCAATCCTAATGTTTTTACCCAGCATTCTTACAATACAGCCATAGACCTCAATAAAGATATTGTTTACGCACCTTTTAAACCCGCACTAACTGTTACTAAAACATCTAGCGTCATCTCAGACCCTAACAACGGATCTACCAACCCAAAACGTATCCCTGGATCAATACTTCGCTATACCATTACCGTAGATAACGCGAATAGCAGCCATGCCTCCAATGTGAATGTCGCTGACACCTTGATGACAGACGTAAGCTGGGAAGGCAACATGACCATTACATCACCCTTTATAAACAGTGGCGCTCTAAAAAGCCTTACCGATGCTACTGATTCAGATGAAGGAAGTTTTGATGGCAGCGCTCTGCAGGTCAACTGTAGCTTTGTTACTGATAGCGGCCCATGCATCGTTACCTTTGATGTTTCTGTTGATTGACCTGTTTTAAACTACATCACTAAACTAACAACCAGACGCTCCCCCCAAACTGAAATTTCTAAGACGCGGAAGCTGAAATACCAGTCTCCTTGAGCATGACACATACTGAATCTAAGAGTCTTTTTACAAAAAGATCAGTTTTATCATCAATAGGTTCATTCTCTCACGCTAGTTTCGCGCACTCTTCTGTTAGCTCTCTTAAAAGGGTTTTCAATCCGATACTCTGTCTTGCTATTCCCTAGCATCTCCGTTAAAGCTAATTTGATAATTCTTACCATTGGCATTTTACGGCACCTATCTTCTTTAATACGCAGTATTTTTATATGAGTGATTCCCTTTCTATCTTCAGCTTGAATATCGAAATGTTCGAGTGTTCAAGGGGTCAGCCAGCTTGGTTATGGTATTTCTCACTTTTCCGATCACCACCATGCGCACCTAAACGAGTTATACGTCCAGCCAATTGACTTACTTTTTCATGAAATACTTCACTCCCGTATACTTCACCCTTCATCGTAGCCATCGCTATTTTATTATCTTCATCAGGTCTTGTAGGTGAGTCAAATAATGCTTGATAATTGAGTAGACGTTCTTCCTTGTTACTCGCTAGATTGATATAACGCTCATGTTCCGTAATTAACGAGTTCATCTCACCTAATGCATTATGATGATAACTAGACCAGCAATAATCAGACATGGATTCAACCATCCCAGAACGAACAGGGTTCATCTCAATATAGCGGTAAAGCGTTAAGAGGTAGTAATCACTATCAACCAAACAGGATTTGAAACGTCCTTCCCAAATAGTACCTGTCCGATTATGTTGAGCATTATAGTAGCGCACATAACGATTCGCTACGGACTGCATAAATCCCGACAATTCGACTTTATCTTTCGGAGTAACTAATAAATGGAGATGATTAGTCATAATGACGTAAGCATGTAATGAGCATGATGACTTCTCCAAGGAAATAGTTAAATCATCAATGATCCGTAGCATATCTTCTTCAGACTCAAATATGTTTTGTCGGTTATTCCCTCGATGCATGATATGCAGAGGTTGGTCGGGTATTACGATTCTGGGTAATCTTGCCATAGGGGTATTATACGACTATATGCATGACTAAATCAAGCTGGCTGACCCCTTGTTTTCCGACTATATGCATGACTAAATAAAGCTGGCTGACCCCTTGTTTCTTATAAAGCATCAGATCAATCGAGTCTGACCCCTTGATCTGATGCTTTAGGTCTTCTAGACTCTTATTTTTTCCTTTGGAAGGTATTATAATGCCCCGCCAACCCCGATATGTTCTCGTTTAAACAAAGGACAAGTTTCTCAATCTGATTTAGTCATAGCAATGTCAAGATTGCAGCCAGCATCTGTTATGAGGTCATATTTGCCAAGGAGTTTAGAGAACGCTGAAAACGGCTGATGTATTAGTTTTTGCCAGTGATTTAAGCTGGTTTAAGAACACTTGGGGTATTGAGCAATTGCATCAAATAGCAAAGCTTAGAGCCATAGAAAGTGGGAAGCCGTTATTGAGTGCTACTAGTTATGGCATTACTGCCATTGTTGATGGTAAAGGACTAGAGCTGCAACGGTTACAAGGGAAGTCGGGATATATTGATAGTGAAATTACTATTAACAACGCGCAAACTCCTTACACTAAGGTGGGAAATATACCTGTTTTATTCATATGTATTTTGTCCTTGACCTTTATGTTAAGAAGCTATGCTATAAGACCATCCAAGTGAAAACTAGCCTGCCCCGGCCAATTCTAGATTTGTAGAGCTCTAACCAAACTTATTAATCTTTACGGTTATTCATGCACAAGTTAAGCTATCAACTGTATTGCCACTTAGAATGCATCCGATCATTAGAAAACTGAGTATTATTTATGGCTTATTCTGGCAAACGTAGCTTTCTTGTAAAGCTATACTGGCTAGAATCTTCTCAATTACATTTTTCTCAATTACATTTATAATGCACTTCACTTTCACTGCATTTTAAAGATCAAGGGTTACCACCTAAAATGACTATAAAAAGAATTATTACTATCGGCATATTATTATTTAGCTACTCTGCTATTAGTAATACTGCTTTTGCCATCAATGCTTATGCGGCTGACACTCCTGATGCTATAGCTGGCGCTAAAGAGGGTGGCTCAACAACCAAGGGTGGTTTAAGCGGTTTAGCTGAAAAGTTAGGGTTAGGTAGTATGAGTGGCTCTAACGAGCCTTTGCATCCTGATGAGGCTTTCAAACTGTCTGTCAGCGCTGAAGGTAATAAGCTCAATGCCATTTGGTCAATCACTCCAGGTCACTATCTCTATCGTGAAAAAACCAAATTTCTGATAAAAACTCCCGACAATGCAAGCTTAGGTACCGCAGAATTCCCAGCATCTAAAACTAAACATGATGAATATTTGGGAAATACCGAAGTCTACGAACATGACTTCTCGGTTTTGGTGCCTGTTAACCGTCCAAGTAACAGCCCAAGCAAAGAGGTTACTGTTGAGACGACGTATCAGGGGTGTTCTGAACTTACTGGTATCTGTTATCCACCGCAGAAAAAAACACATACTATAACCCTTGCTTCATTATCCGAACCCGTTACCAGTTCGGCGATGACAATGACAGACTCCATTGTTCCGGCAGCTGTTGAAGATAATACGTCTGATGGCATTAACGGCATAGCAAGCCTTGGAAACTCCAACGAACCTCTGCATCCAGATGAAGCTTTCAAGCTATCTGTTACTGCTGAAGGCAATCAGCTTAAAGCAAGCTGGAAAGTGACCCCTGAGCATTATTTGTATCGTGAAAAAACCAAATTTATTGTTAAATCACCGACTGATGCTCTTTTAGGTGAACCTGTTTTTCCGCCATCGAAGACTAAGAACGATGAGTATTTAGGTAATACAGAAGTTTACCAGCATGACTTCTCAGTTGTTATTCCGGTTACTAGCCAGAGTGACGAGATCACTATTGAAACCACTTATCAGGGGTGTTCCGAAAGCACGGGGATCTGCTATCCCCCGCAAAAAAAGATTCATACGGTTAAACTGGCAGCTTTAAACAGTTCAACATCGACTAATACAACATCAACCGATTCATTACCTGAAGATGTAAAGATTCAAGCTGCTTCTGCAACATCGGCTACTTCAATCAGCTCTGAAAATAGCAGCGCGGCACAACTGGCAGCATCAACAGAAGCCGCTCTTATTTCAGAGCAAGATGCCATTATGGAGAGAATAACGAATAGTTCTACTCTAGGCACTATTCTGATGTTCTTGCTGTTTGGATTAGGCTTGGCTCTAACGCCTTGTGTGTTCCCAATGATTCCTATCCTTTCTGGTATTATCGCTGGGCAGGGTGAAAATATAACTACCCGAAAAGCGTTTGGTTTATCCTTGGCTTACGTCATACCTATGGCTCTCATCTATGCCGTTGTCGGCGTTATAGCAGGACTCGGCGGTGCTAATTTACAGGTTGTCTTCCAAAACCCTTGGGTGCTCAGTGCGTTCGCTTTCATATTTGTTTTGCTCTCACTCTCCATGTTCGGGTTTTATGAGTTACAAATGCCTAGTGGTATCCAAAGCAAACTTAGTAACATTAGTAATAACCAAGAGAGTGGTAGTTATCTAGGCGCAGGTATCATGGGTGTATTATCCGCACTCATTGTTGGGCCTTGCGTAACCGCACCTCTCATTGCCGCACTCACTTATATATCATTGACAAAAGATGCGGTATTAGGTGGCCTATCGTTATTTGCACTAGGCATGGGCATGGGAATCCCGCTTATTATTATTGGCACTTCGGCAGGTAAATTACTACCCAAAGCCGGAGCATGGATGGATGCTGTCAAAGCCGTCTTTGGTGTACTCATGTTAGCGATGGCAATCTGGATGTTGTCACGTATTGTCTCGCCTCAAATCACCATGGCTTTATCGGCTATCTTGCTGATTATCTCTGGTATCTACCTAAAAGCATTAAGTCCTGTTGAGGAAGGTCAAAGTAAATGGGCTTATTTATGGAAAGGCGTTGGGTTTATCTTGCTGCTGTTTGGAGCACTGCAATTAATCGGAGTAGCAGGAGGAGGTAAGAATTTACTTCAACCTTTGAGTGGAATATCTGCACTTTCTTCTGGGACTTCGGCAAACAATAACGCTACTCATGGGTTGGTGTTTAAGCGAATTCGAAACATTGCTGACTTCAACGCGACACTAGCGCAAGCAAAAACAAACAATCAAGCTGTCATGTTAGATTTCTACGCGGATTGGTGTGTTTCCTGTATAGAAATGGAAAAATTAACCTTTACTGACCCCACTGTCATTAATACACTAAAAAATGTCATTTTGATTCAGGCGGATGTCACTGCTGATAACGACGATGATAAAGCCTTGTTAAAAAAATTCGGCTTATTTGGCCCCCCTACGATTATGTTCTTTTCACCAGATGGTGTTGAAAATAAAGCTTATCGCAAAGTGGGTTTTGTTAAAGCAGATAAGTTTAACGCTGATGCGGCAGGGTTTTTGAAAGGGCTCAATTTGCAATAAACATGGAGTTTGTTAGCCTGTGTTGAGCGATAGCGAAACACCAGATCGAAATCAAAGACATCCTCCTGTTTCGTCCCTCGACAACTGCTCCTGCGTTGCCCTACCCTGCATCCTTACAATCGTCAGCACAGGCTGCCAGTTAGTTCCTTATTGGCTGATGCATTAGCCTACCTAACCAGGGGCTAATAAGAATCAACAAAAGCCCAGCTCCACAGGAGCTAATCACCAGAAACCAGTAAAGCGGTATATCCCAATGCTGTATGAGTGATTCCAGCCTACCCGCCAAATAACTCGCAATAGCCATAAACCCAAACCAGATGCCCATCATCATAGATACGATTTTTGCAGCCGCAAGCTTGGTGACCATAGACAGACCAATTGGTGACAATAATAATTCCCCTATGGTATGCAATAGGTAAACTAATACTAGCCATCCTGGGCTGACTTTCCCTATCTGATCTGCATGAGATTGAGCCATTGCCATCACCACAAAGCCCACTCCCAAAACAATCATGCCAAGCCCCATCTTTACCGGAATTGACAAGGCAAAACGAGATCGGTCAAGGCGTATCCAAAGCATTGAAAACAAGGGAGCAAGCAACAAAATCAATAACGGGTTAAGGGATTGAAAATAACTGGCAGGTATTTGCCAGTCGAAAACATTGCGATCCGTCGCCTTGTCTGCAAACAGGTTTAACGTGCCTCCTGCCTGCTCAAACCCCATCCAGAAAAAGATCACAAACATACCTAAGATCAGAATGGCTATGACTCTGTCACGTTCGATTTTTTGTAAACTACTAAACCGGTTCCAGCCACGAGTTAGCACTGCCATTAACCCCGCCAGCATCGCCAACGTCAAAATCAGCTGCGCAAGCTGACCCAGTTCATCCCATTCGCGGTGCAACAAAGGAAAGAGCGTAACAACGGTCCATACAGCCAAACAAGAAAGCGTGCTTAGCGTTGCAATTACAACCCAATCAGTCCTATTAATGATTTGTGTCTGTGCAGTATTTACTGGTGTTAATAAATGTTGTCCATATAAAAAGATAAGCAAGCCCAACAGCATCCCTACCCCCGCAGCAGCAAAACCATAATGCCAGCCAAACATCTCTCCCAGCGTCCCGCACACCAAGGGCGATAAGAAAGCACCTAAATTGATACCCATATAAAATAAGGTAAAACCACTATCACGTCTTTCGTCATCTTCTTGATAAAGTTGGCCTACCAATGTTGAAATATTGGGCTTAAAAAAACCATTACCAATAACCAGCAAGCCCAGCGCAACATACAACAAATGCTCAAAAGCCATTGCAAAATGTCCCAAAGCCATCACTATCGCACCAATCAAAATGGCTCTATGATTTCCTAAATAGCGATCAGCCAAATATCCACCCAGCACAGGTGTCAGATAAACCAGCCCTGTATAAGTCGCATAAATTTCAAGCGCATTAGCCCGATCAAACTCTAAGTGATTAACCAGATATAACACCAGTAAAGCGCGCATGCCGTAATAGCTGAAACGCTCCCACATCTCGGTGAAAAACAAGACATACAGTCCTTTGGGATGTGTCATAGACATATTCCTTCTTGTGTTGGATAGATATAGTCGTCGTGAAGAAGAGGTGAAAAAATCAAAGAATTAAGTAAACACAGCCACATTCTGGGGCGTGGTTATATCTAAGCCCAAATAATGAACCTTCATAATGTGACTATACAAATTAGATCCAAAAATAAGCACGGTAAGAAATTAGTGACGTGCCCCTATCTCCACCAAATCGCCCGTTTCCAAAATTCAAGATTATCAAACTCGCCATGTTCATGAGCCATGTTTTCACCATTCAGACCAAAAATTTTAAAGTGCATGTTTTTGCGTACTTTCGTGGGGATTATAGGCAAGATTCTGTCTATATTCTCCCAGCGACCGGAACGTTTATCCATCACTGTTTCTGGCGTGGTATACATGTTGTCAATCCAAACCAGCAAACTGCCACTAGGGGCTGCCCCATGTGCGGTGACTTCACGATCTTCATTATCGGGGTGTAAACTAAGACTGTAGAATTTGCTTTCAGGATGATTAGCCAGATATGGAATAACCTTATTGAACAGATTTCTTATGGAATCTGCGGAACCCATATGAACAATGTTTCTAATGGGAAGATCAAGACCCATCGCCAATATACTATTAACGGCAATAGCTCCCATGCTATGACCAACCAAAGTAATAGTTATGTTGGGATCTTTTTTAACTAACTTCTGAAGCTCTTGGAGAAATGCTGACAATGCTCCTGTACCTAATGCGGGTTCCCTGGGTTCCGTGCTGTGATCTGGGTTTTCATAATCAACGGGGGTAGTAAACAATGTGTTTGTTCTTCTTAACATAATATCCCATGCTGGTTTAGCCATGGTATAGGTAAAAGGAGTAGAAACAAGCTTCAATGGAGCTGTCGCTATCCACTGCGCTCTGCGTCTGATAGATGTATTATCGCCATTGCCTGTGTACAAAACGTTGTTATCACCTTTATACCGATCAAGATAGCTGTCATCACGAGTTGCCGTAGATTCCAAAGAGTGTGTGCCCGTAACTAGCCATGATTTGGGTGCATTGATGATCGTATTGCCAATATCTGTTAGTAGGTAAATGGGTGCGGTGTAGCGTGCAGATGGAGAGATTTCACCATGACGAATTCTGGTAAGATGAGAGCTGTACGTTTCAAAAGGTCCAGATCGCCAATTTATAAAAACAGGATACTTTTTGGCTAACTTAATGTGCTTATAAGTGCTACGAGCACGATTCATGGCGGCGGCTCTAGTATTTAAACCACCGTGAATGTAGATCAAAATCTCTTTATCTCCCTTGGGGTTTTCCTGAAAACTACGAATACCCATCAATATGTGATCAAACGCTCCTTCTGAACGCTTATTGGATCGAGGAATAGCATTCATTTCAGTAGCCTTTCCAAGAACTATTTTACCTAGTTGCCCATCACGACTAACCGGGATAACATGATTAATAATTGCTTGATCTTCAACAGCTGGAATGGTGGAACAAGCGTTCAGAAACAGGATAACTGACAATAATAAATAAACGAATAGTGTTTTGTGCATATTACTCCCTACGAACAAATTTTATTGAACCTCGCTAGATAGTTGAAAGTATATGAAAGATTATGCTTTTGTGCAGAAATTCATCTAAGCGAATGACACGGCGCACTTGACATTTGACCGTTCGGTCAACTATGCTATCAGCATGACAGTAGCCATGAATACCAGAGACCGAATTCTTGATGCGGCAAAATCCCGCTTTCATTCGCGCAGCTATGCGGATGTAGGAATTAAAGAAATTTGTGATACCGCCCTTATCCAAAAAGGCAGTTTTTACCACTTCTTTCCTTCCAAACGCGATCTTGCACTGGCCGTCATTGATGAGTTCTCCTCTGAATGGGCTGATGGGTTTGTAGCAGAATCCTTCGATCCAGCCCTACCTCCTATGGAGCGCATTGATTACATGATTGATGCCACCTATTACTGGCAAAAATCTGTTAAAGAAAAACATGGAAAGATGCCTGGTTGTCTATTTGGTAATCTGATACTCGAAATCAGTACCAAAGACGATATATTAAGAGCTCGTTTAAATGCTGTTTTAGACAATTCTAAAGCGCGTTTTAAAGAAGCGTTAGATGAGGCTATTGAACGCAAAGATATTGAACCATTGAATACCGGCCTTACTTCAGAAGCCATGTTAGCTTATTTGGAAGGTATGATTTTATTTGCCAAAGCACAAAATGATCCAGAAGTTATTTATAAATTGGGTCCAGCTCTTGCTCAGATTCGTATTGAGTAAGCAGAATAAACACAAATCTGTATTCTAAGTTCTACTTTTTACTTTTTACTTTATAACTTGACCGTACAGTCAATCAAGTTATAAAGGATAAGCCGCAAATGACTGTGAAATTATAAACAATTACTTGACCGGACGGTCAGCTAAACAGGAGAAACATGATGAGTACTGATACAACCCATACCGTAGATGCCCGCAATTTGAATTGCCCTCTACCTATTTTAAGAACCAAGAAAGCACTTAATACGCTACAACAAGGTGATTTATTGAATATTCAGGCTACTGACCCTGGAGCAGTTAAAGATTTTGAATCATTCTGCCAACAAACTGGAAACGTCCTGATTTCATCCGAGACCACGGGTGATGAATTTTCATTTGTTATCAAAAAAACGTGATTCACAATCTTGCTTATATAAACAAATAAAGGAGCTAACCATGAACGCAACAGCAGAACATCTCTCTGATTTACCAGAAGCAAGCAATAGCGATCTATCGCTTATTGATCAACACTTTAATGAGCATTTTGACAAGCGCTTTGAACATAAGATGAAAGAACGTGAAGAAAATCATACCCCTTCAATGACAATCATCTCAACAAAGGGCACGCTGGATATGGCATATCCACCCTTTATTCTGGCCTCAACCGCCGCAGCTCTGGGCTGGGATGTGGAAATATTCTTCACCTTTTACGGCTTGAGTCTGCTGAAAAAAGACCTTGATCTTGCCATCAGCCCATTAGGGAACCCTGCAATGCCTATGAAAATGCCCATGGGGCCAGAATGGCTAAGAAAAACTAACATAAAAATTCCGAATCTCGTTATGGCGGGTGTTCCAGGATTTGAAAATGTCGCCACGGCACTTATGAAAAAAACCATGGCTAACAAAGGGATTGCTACCATTGACGAACTACGTGAACTCTGTCTCGAAGCTGAAGTAAAACTAGTTGCTTGCCAGATGACAGTTGATTTGTTTGAAATGGAAAAGGATGACTTCATTCCCGATATAACTGACTGGATCGGAGCTGCCAGCTTCTTGCCTAAAGCTCAACAAGCGGATGTCAGTTTGTTCGTTTAATGTGAGTGTAATATAGCCAACTAGTACTCCAACACTTAGCTTTGATGGAGTACTAGTTACCGTCCAGAAACACTTATCATAAATACATACTGCTAATATAGTCTGTCTAAACTTCATTGAATGATTCATGAACAGCTATTGGTAGATATAAGTCATGCGTACCAGCGCAGACATTCTTTTAATTCTATTTGTCTTATAGAAACTCTGCGACTACAATCAATCTGACTTATCCAACACCACAAGGAAATGTGTTTTCCATGATTACCCTATATCAATTCAGTTCCTGCCCATTTTGCTGGAAAGTAAAAGCCCTACTCAACTACGCTAAACAACCTTATGAAACTGTGGAGGTTTCCCCTTTTGGCATGAAAGAACTGGATTTTACTGATCATAAAAAAGTGCCTGTCCTTAAAGACGGTGACAAAGTTATTACTGAATCAGCAAAGATAGTGGAACACGTTAATACTCATTACAGCCATTTACCTGTGAGAGATGATGCCGGCAAATGGACGCAATGGATTGACGATGTACTGGTACATTATTTGCCACCTATTGTTCATCCAAATTTTAGCACCTCATTAAAGAATTTCCAGACGATTATGGCTAGTACCCAGATGGGGTCTATCAAACGTTTGCTGATCAAATTTGCAGGCGCTATTGTCATGCCTAAAGTCGCAAGAAAAATGAAAGCTAAATATGGCATTGAAGATGCTGATAGCGAATTTCTTGCCGCTATTGATAAGTGGGTCGATAATGGTCTTAACGGTAATCCCTTTTTTGGCGGTGAACAGCCTGATTTCATAGACTGTAGCCTTTTCGGTGTACTACATTCTAGCCATGACTTAGGAGTTGTCGCATTGGCGACAGAGCATAACGAGGCTTTTACTTCCTGGTATAATGCATGTGTGCCTCTTATGTCATCTAAGCCCTAGTACTCAAAGTTATCTAATGACCTTTGTCGTTACTGAAAATTGTATTAAATGTAAATACACAGATTGTGTAGAAGTCTGTCCTGTTGATTGCTTTCATGAAGGACCTAATTTTCTTGTGATAGACCCTGATGAGTGTATTGATTGCGCTGTTTGTGTCCCTGAGTGCCCTATTGAAGCTATTTTTGACGAAGATGATCTGCCTGAAGAGCAACTTCAATTTACTAAAATTAATGCCGACCTTGCACCAAAGTGGCCAGTGATTTCAGTCATGAAAGCAGCGCCTGAAGACGCTGATGAATGGGATGGGGTGGCTGATAAGTTACAATATCTTGACACAAACTTGGACACAAACTTGGATACAAACCAGAATGAGACTACCGATGATTCATGTTGATCTAACAACTTCCCGAAAAGGTGTCACAACTTAAGCTGTAAGCTGTGAACAAGTAAAATAAAGTAAAGGAATTACTATGTACACATACTCAAACACACGCTCAGCTCATAAAAAGACACGCCTCTATAAAGCCACAGCTCTTTTACTTATTACGCTACTGGTTTCATCCTGTAGTCGTACGCCCCTTGTCAACAAACAGGTGTCCTTTAAAGGAATCAAAACAAATCTGATCAGCATGAAAAACAGCGTTGTCCGTGCTACTCCACGGGTTTTTAAACTAAACAAACCGCGTTATCCAGCGGCCTTGCCATTAAGAGGCTACCCTACAAAAAAACCCGCACGAAAAATTACCCGAACTAGCACCAAGAGAAAAACACGCTATCCTGCTGCTTTACCGCTTAGAAAAACTAGTAATCCACGCGTTTGTCCTACTCCCAATACTCGTGTTGCATTGGCACGAGGTAATGCGCGAAAATTTACCACACCACGACGTAATCCTGTACCACGGATTGTTCCAGTTAGCTACACTGCTCCAACAACAGCACGTAGACAAACGACACGCCCTCAACCCGCACAGCGCCCACAAATCAATCCACAACAAGCCAATCAGCAATTATTTAATCTTGCTAAACAGGCTAATGCTGGACAAATTAACAATCTATTAAATCAGGGCGCCAATGTGAATGCAGCCAATAGCAGTGGTGAAACAGCCTTGCATTCTGCTGCTTCCACTGGCAATACTGGCGCTGCTCAAGCTTTATTGCAACGCGGTGCTAATGTAAATGCCCGAACTGTACGTGGTTGGACTCCACTACATACAGCAGCACGTTTTGGTAGAGGGCATTTCGTTGCCATGCTGTTGAATAGAGGTGCGCAGCGTAACATCCAGAATATTGACGGAAAAACGCCTATGCAACTTGCCAGACAATCCAATCATCAAAGTATTGTTGCGATGTTACAGCGCTGATATATCCATTTATTCCCTCATATCAAAAAAGAATCTGCCTAATCTGACTCGGCTTAATCGGAGTTTCCTTACAAAGAAAAGGTAACTCATTACATGGAAAGCAAAGCGCGCTACAATAACGAGCATTATTCACTTTCATCACGAGAACAAACATGCCTGAATATCGCTCAAGAACAACAACCCATGGTCGCAATATGGCCGGAGCACGTGCACTTTGGCGTGCCACTGGTATGCAAGATGGTGATTTTGATAAACCCATAATAGCCATTGCCAATTCATTTACCCAGTTTGTACCAGGACATGTACACCTTAAAGACCTAGGTCAAATGGTCGCCCGTGAGATTGAAAAAGCGGGTGCTGTCGCCAAAGAATTCAATACCATCGCTGTTGATGACGGAATAGCCATGGGTCATGACGGTATGTTGTACAGCTTACCTTCGCGTGAAATCATTTCTGATTCAGTTGAATACATGGTTAATGCACACTGTGCGGATGCCCTTATCTGCATCTCAAACTGCGATAAGATCACCCCCGGCATGCTAAGTGCTGCAATGCGCTTAAATATCCCCACTATCTTTATTTCCGGTGGCCCGATGGAATCAGGAAAAAGTGTCATTCAGGGAAAAGTTGTAAAACTGGATTTAGTCGATGCCATGGTATCTGCCGCTGATCCCAATGAAACCGATGAAGATGTCCTGGAAATGGAACGCTCTGCGTGTCCAACTTGTGGGTCTTGTTCTGGCATGTTTACTGCCAACTCAATGAACTGCTTAACAGAAGCACTAGGGCTTGCACTGCCCGGCAATGGTTCGTTATTAGCCACCCATGCCGACCGTAAAGAGCTATTCCTTGAAGCGGCTCGACATATTGTCGCTTTAACAAAACGCTATTACGAACAAGATGATGAAACAGCCCTGCCCCGTTCAATAGCAAACTTTAAAGCTTTTCAAAATGCCATGACACTGGATATTTGCATGGGTGGTTCAACCAATACCGTCTTGCATCTGCTGGCAGCCGCTGAAGAAGGTAAGGTGGGTTTCAATTTGGATCACATAAATGAGCTATCACGCATTACCCCTAATCTAAGTAAGGTGGCGCCCGCGACTCAGCTCTTTCACATGGAAGATGTACATAGAGCAGGTGGCGTAATGGCTCTACTAGGTGAGCTTGATAAAGCCGAGTTGATCAATCGTGATTGCTATACTGTGCACACCAAGACAATAGGTGAAGCTTTAGATCAATGGGATATCAATCGGAATCCATCGGAAGCGGTAAAAACTTTCTATTCAGCAGCCCCAGGAAATGTCCGTACAGTAGAAGCTTTTAGTCAGGACAAACGCTGGCCAAGCCTCGATCTGGATCGTAAAAATGGATGTATTCGTGATTTAGAACATGCCTATTCCAAGGATGGTGGACTGGCTGTGCTGTACGGAAATATTGCGGAAGATGGCTGCATTGTAAAAACTGCCGGCGTTGATGAGAGCATCCTCGTTTTTAGTGGAGTTGCACGCATATTCGAATCTCAAGATAGCGCAGTAGCAGCTATTTTAGCTGACGAAGTTAAAGCAGGTGATGTGATTATCATTCGTTACGAAGGCCCTCGTGGTGGCCCTGGCATGCAAGAGATGCTCTACCCCACCAGTTATCTTAAATCAAAGGGGCTTGGCAAAGTCTGTGCATTGATTACTGATGGTAGATTCTCTGGTGGTACTTCTGGTCTTTCAATTGGTCATGCCTCGCCCGAAGCTGCTGAAGGCGGCAATATCGCCCTGATAGAAGCAGACGACATGATTGATATTGATATTCCGAAGCGTACTATTAACGTGCGAATTACAAACGAGGAAATGGATAATCGACGTGACGCCATGAATGCCAAAGGTGATACAGGATGGAAACCTGTTGAGCAACGTGTGCGAAATATTACCCCCGCACTCAGAGCTTATGCCGCTATGTCTACTTCAGCATCTCGTGGTGCTATTAGAGATGTTAGCCAGATTGAGAAATAGGGTTTTAGAAGGATTATTGTGAGAGACTCACAAACCTTCGACATACTTCGTATATTGATCAAGAAACACCCAAAAAAATGCATCTACATACTTCAACATTGCGTATACTCATAGTTACACGTGGTTGCGTGTATAAATGTTAAGCATTTATTTTTTATTATAAAACTTAAGGATATAACAATGATTTCACGTAAAAATCTTTTGGCATTAGCAGTAACTACCTCATTAGCAGCAGGCATGGTGGGTTGTAGTGGTTATAACACAGACGCAGGACATTCTGATACAAAAGCTAGTTCAGCTACAAAAGCTAAAGAAGGCAAGTGTGGCGAAGGCAAATGCGGTGGTGATAAAGCTAAGAAAGAAGGTAAGTGTGGCGAAGGCAAATGCGGCGGAAAGAAAGGCAAGAAAGAAGGTAAGTGTGGTGAAGGTAAATGTGGCGGTTCATAACCTGTTCATGCCGGATAGAGTAAAAAGAAAACTTAGCTTTAAACTCTAACTAGGAAACTATTTCTCGAACTGTTCCTATTTCGGATAGGTTTCCTGATACTTGATTAACCTCCGGCTCGCAACAGTGAGTCGGGGGTTAACATTAAAGACCTACATTGACCTTAGACCACTTTTAACAACTGGCTCCACAGGTTTGAAACCTCCCCCGTCATTAATGCAAACTCTATATCTAGTCGCTCTTCATGTGACTGTGGATCATTTTCCTGCATCGCCTCTTCCATGACATCTAGAAACTTTAATTTCTTTATCTGCAAGTCTTCATTCAACACAAAACTTATTTTTTCATCCCACTGAATGGCAAGCTTGGATACATATTTTCCGACCGTTAGATGGCTTTGAACTTCATTAGTCATTAAATCATGACTCCTGAAAATCACCTTGCTTTTATCATCTTGCTGGCTAACCAGCTCACATTCTTGACCCAATTCAAAATTCGCAGGTAAAACACCATCCGATAACCACTTTGTCATCGTTGTCATAGGCGTTGTATCTGTATCCGGAAGTGACACGGGAAGAGTACCCAAAGTTTTACGCAATAAATCCGTCAATGCTTCCGCACGACTAGCTGATGATGTGTTGACCACGAGCCATTGACCCTTTCGATCAATCCATGCATCCATTTTCTGTGTGCGGGTAAAAGCACGTGGTAGCAACTCAAATTCAATCGCCTCCTGCAACTCTTTTTTCTCCTTGCCACGAACCTTTCGATCTTCTTTTAACTCTATTTCTGCCATTCTTATGACCAGTTCTTCTCTAACAACCGTTGCAGGTAATAGTCGCTCCTGACGTGCTAATGTCAGTAAAATAAAATTATTACTCGCATGCGTGAATGATTCCGCACTGTCCCCTAAGGGAGCGACCCAGCCTAAACTTTCTCGCTGTGTTGGAGAGCAAGGTTTGAAGGCTTTCTGAAGAAGCTGATCGTGTAACTCTTCCGCAGATAAAGAGAAGTCACTATCGAATTTGAAAAAATATAGATTTTTAAACCACATTATGGAAGACACCTAATTTAAACTAAAAATGTAACGGACAGGGCGAAAAGGGGGTGGATTATGGATGAGATGAGAAAGCACTTCAAGAAGAAAGTAGTTCAATAGAATTGGGGTCAATTCTAGCTATTATTTATTCATTTACCCTGTATTAAATGAATGCCCCTGACGATGAATATAACCCGCCCATTTAAACAAAAAACGATTTAAGCGCCAGCGACAAAGCAGCACACTGTCCACATTTTCTTCCCAAGGGCGCAAGATGCTGCCACTAATAGAACAGCGACGGCTTAGCACTTCTGCCTGCCGTGAATCGTGATAAATACGCACCAACAGATCAGGTCGCCGAATCGATTCAGCTTCTTCTGCAAAGATATAAGTCAACATAATCGTGGTGGTGTGACGTGTCTGCTCAACCGTTTTCAGGGATACTGGCACTCCACCTTGAACATTTGAAATCACTTCATTAGATAATCTACGAATGTTTCCACAAAGCAACCGAAGACGTATATAATTCGCTTCGTACATCTGCATCAGATCTGCAAAAGAATGCGGTCTTGGTGTGTAAATACTTGAATGTCGTTCTGTTTTAAGCATGACTTAATTCTAACACAGACGACTACAACAGACATGACTCAAACGACAACTTGTACCGCTCAGCCACTCACTGAAAACAATATCTATGGATTCTAAAGTCAAAAGAACACAACCTTTTAAAGATCAAAAACCGGGAACATCCGGACTTCGAAAAAGTGTTAAATACTTTAAAGCTGAAAACTATCTACAAAACTTTATTCAATCCATCTTCAATTGCCTTGAAGGGCTTGAAGGTTCAACTTTGGTATTAGGTGGCGATGGTCGTTTTTTTAATCGTGAGGCTATTCAGATTATATTGCGCATGTCCGCAGCAAATGGGGTCAGCAAAATACTACTTGGAAAAGGCGGCCTCCTGTCCACTCCTGCGGCTTCACATATCATTCGGAAATACAAAGCGCTTGGTGGAATTCTACTAACCGCAAGCCACAACCCTGGCGGCCCCGATGGTGATTTTGGTGTTAAATTTAATATCAGTAATGGCGGCCCTGCTCCAGAGAAACTCACCGATGCAATTTTTGCGGAATCCAAACAACTTCAATCCTACAAAATAGAAGATGCACAACTATCACCTATTGACCAGCTAGATTCATTCAAACTAGCCGACATGGAAATAGAGATTATTGACCCCGTCACAGATTATGCTGAGTTAATGGAGGAAATATTTGATTTTGAGGCCATTAAAGATCTCATCAAATCTCCCGATTTTTCTATGTGCTACGACGCCATGAGTGCAGTTACAGGCCCTTATGCTGATGAAATACTAGGCGCCCGACTTGGACTTAGTACCAACGCCATGATGAATACCCAACCTTTGATGAATTTCGGAGGCAGACATCCAGATCCTAATCTAAGCACAGCCAAACAACTCGTCGCAAAAATGTATGACCCAAAGGGAGCGCCCAATTTTGGAGCCGCTTCTGATGGTGATGGAGATCGCCATATGATCTTAGGTGATTATTTTTTCGTGAACCCCAGTGACAGCCTTGCCATTCTGGCTGCAAATGCACAGAAAATACCTGCCTACGAAAATGGAATTAAAGGCATTGCTCGTTCAATGCCAACTAGTCAGGCTGCTGATAAAGTCGCTGAAAAACTAGGAATACCTTGCTACGAAACACCCACTGGCTGGAAATTTTTCGGCAACTTGTTAGATCATGATGAAATTACATTTTGTGGCGAAGAAAGTTTTGGAGGAGGTGCAAACCATATCCGTGAAAAAGATGGCCTTTGGGCTGTTTTGTTCTGGTTGAACCTGTTGGCAGTGAAACATGATTCGGTTGAAAACATTGTACGTAAACACTGGGCTGAATTTGGCAGAAATTATTATAGCCGACATGATTATGAACGTTTACCGATAAAAAAGGCCGATGAAGTCATGCATCATTTGCAGAGTAGCCTTACCTTATTGCCTGGCATGCAGTTTGATACACTTCGTATCGACAAGGCAGATGATTTTACCTATATTGATCCGGTTGATCATTCTATTAGTGAACATCAGGGAATCAGGATTATTTTTGATAACGGGTCACGAATTATGTACCGATTATCGGGAACAGGCACCGAAGGCGCCACTCTTCGTATCTATATCGAACGTTATGAAGCCGACATTAACAAGCATGACATGGATATTCAAGATACACTTGATGAACTTATCCAACTATCTGTTAAATTAGCAAAAATAAAAGAAATTACAGGCATTGACAAACCCACATCTATTGTATAAAAACTGATAGTTACGCGTCTGTTTGTATCATATTGCGCAAGTATTAAACAATGGGAAATATTTTAATTTACAATTTATCAAAATCACACTACTATACGGCCGAAATTAAGAGACAGTAGGTTTAGTTAACTGGTAAACTAAACATGTAATTCATCATTGTTATAAAAAATAATAATAAAGCAATGTTTCAAACCCCGGGCCATAAGGAGTCGTTAATGACCACAAATAAAGACAATGTAACACCAATTGTCCGTAAATCTGCACTACCTGTTGAAGGGATTGATCCCTACATCCCCAAGGAAGGTGAAGAATACATGAATGAAAGCCAAGTCGAACATTTCCAGGAGATTCTGGGAAAATGGAAAGAAACCCTCATCAGCGAGGTCGACCGCACTGTCGATCATATGAAATCTGAGGTTAAAAACCTTTCAGATCCATCTGACCGTGCAACTCAGGAAGAAGAATTTGCTCTAGAACTTCGCACACGTGATAGAGAGAGACTGTTAATCAGGAAGATCAATAAGACGTTACAGCTAACTGATACTGATGAATACGGCTATTGTCAGGCATGTGGGATCGAGATAGGCCTACAAAGGCTTGAAGCTCGTCCTACCGCTGAGTACTGCATAGACTGCAAAACCACGCAGGAAATCAAAGAAAGACAGATGGCTTAGTTGGGCTTAGTACATTAATCAGTACTGTTATTAAAAAAGGGAGCCATTAGAGGTTGTGCAAGTATTAAGAAAAATCTCATTTGTAGGGTGTGCCGAGGCACGAGGCGCACCATAAGTTGTTGATTCACGGTGCGCCTCCTTCGTCGGCACACCCTACATAAGGAATACTTGCGCAGTCTCATTAGGCTCCCTTTTTTTGTGTCTTATTTTTTTAGGATCGATAGCCATCTAGCCTCACGGAGACGCTATTTTGTTTTCTTATCAAGACTGCGTAACCACTCAAGTTTCTGCTTTATTTTAATTTCTAAGCCACGCTCTACAGGAAAGTAGTATTGTTGTTCACCAATACTTTCCGGAAAATAGGATTCCCCCGCAGCATAAGCATCATCTTCATTATGCGCATAACGATATTCTTTGCCGTATTCGAGGTTCTTCATAAATTGTGTAGGTGCATTTCTTAAATGCAGAGGAACCTCTGCTGCCGAGTCAGAATCTTTTACTGCTTGCTTTGCTGCATTGTAGGCCCTATACACCGCATTACTTTTTGGTGCGGATGCCAGATAGATAACAGCTTGTGCGATGGCAAGCTCTCCTTCTGGTGTGCCTAGACGTTCAAAAGTTTCCCATGCATTTAATGATAATGTTAACCCTCGTGGGTCGGCATTACCGACTTCCTCTGAGGCCATCCGTACCACTCTCCGTGCTATATACAAAGGATCGCACCCGCTTTCAAGCATCCGGCAGAGCCAGTATAATGCCGCATCAGGATGACTGCCTCTAACTGACTTATGTAATGCAGAGATTTGTTCATAAAAAATATCGCCTCCTTTATCAAACCTCCGCATAGTTTCTTGGGCAACATTAGCAATAATGGACGAAGTAATTGTTCGACTTGAATCCTCACTCACTGGATTAATACTAACCAAGTCAGAAGCAATCTCTAGCCAGTTTAATGCTCTTCGTGCATCACCATCTGCTGATTTAATTAATAGATTCATTGCATCCTGACCCAGCTTTAGGTTAAGTTTTCCTAAACCGAACTCTTCATCAACTATGGCTCTTTCTATCACTTTACCAATTCCCTTGTCATCAAGTGACTGAAGCACGTAAGTCCGCACACGCGACAACAGTGCATTATTGAGTTCAAAGGAGGGGTTTTCAGTGGTTGCACCAATAAAAAAGATAGTGCCATCTTCTATGTGGGGTAAAAAAGCATCTTGTTGTGATTTGTTAAAACGGTGTACTTCATCGACAAACAAGACTGTTGGAAGGTTTTTTTCGATACGTGTCTGTTTTGCCTGTGCCACCTGCACTTCTAATATCTTTTACCCCTGATAACACAGCGGAGAGAGTGATGAATTCAGCGCCGCAATTATGAGCTATTAATTGGGCTAGAGTCGTCTTACCCGTTCCAGGAGGCCCCCAGAACAACATAGAATGTAGGCGATCATGTTCAATCGCTTCTTTTAACGGTTTCCCGGGTTCTAGTAGATGACGCTGCCCAGAAAAGTCTTCCAGACAGCGTGGCCGCATTCGATCGGCTAAGGGACGGTAGTCTTGATTGTCAAACAAAAGCTAAACCACTACAACTAGAACTAAAACAGCTAAACCAACTAAACAAGCTAAGCCTGAGGCTTGCCAATGACATCAACACCAGCGGGTGGTTTAAAACTAAACCGACTTGCACTAATAGGTTTATTGGCAGTTGCATTGAAGGTGATAACCGTTTTTTGACCAATCTTGTCGTATAGTACCATTTGCTTTAGATTACCTTGCTTGTCCATCCCTAGTTGCATCGCTTTAAAATCGGCATTCTTACGATGAGGTTCTAGATAAAACCAGCTCCAACCACTTGTCTTTGCATCCATTTCAGTGACTTTAAACTGGCTATCAGGAATTGATTTTTGCATTAATATAGATGCAGGTGTACTGGTAATCGTTCGATTCAACGGTTTAACCGTGACTTGGTCAAGCTCTTGATCATAAATCCAGATATTCTTACCATCTGAAATAATTTGTTGTGGATCAGGCTGTGTGTATATCCAGCGGAACTTACCCGGTCGTTGCAAGTACAGTTGACCCTTAGTAGTTTCCTTAACCTTACCTTGCTTACTATAGAGTTGCTGTATAAACGAGCCTTGCATGGTATTAACACTGGTAAAAAACGCATTTAACTTTTTTCGTGCATCACTCGCCGCATGTGCGGAGGAAACGAATCCTATAATTAATCCTGTGCTTATTAATGAAATGATTATTTTTTTTATATGATTACTTGTCATTATATTCCTTGGTTATCTGTAACAGGTGCTGGTGCTATGACTTCACGCGTCCCGTTGGACTGTACAGCACTCACGACTCCTGCTTGTTCCATATCTTCAATCATCGTAGCAGCACGGTTATAACCGACCTTTAAACGACGTTGTAGATAGGATATCGAAGCTCTACGAGACTCTGTAATTATGTGTACAGCTTCATCATAGAGAGGGTCAGACTCGGAGCTTTTATCAACCAATGGTTCTAAACCAGGTATGGCTGATGAATTGCCTGGAGCTTCTTCTATGACAGCATTAATATACTCTGGTTCCCCTTGTGTTTTAACATAGGCAACCACGTCTTCAACTTCCTGATCACTCACATAGGCTCCATGTACGCGATTAGGCATCGCAGTACCCGGTGGCAGATAGAGCATATCGCCCTGTCCTAGCAGTTGTTCAGCGCCCCCTTGATCCAGAATAGTGCGTGAATCTACTCTTGTCGATACATTAAATGCGATACGTGTTGGAATATTCGCCTTTATCAAACCGGTAATAACATCCACTGAAGGGCGTTGTGTCGCTAGTATCAAGTGGATCCCTGCCGCTCTCGCCTTCTGTGCTAATCGTGTGATCAGCTCTTCCACTTTTTTACCCACAATCATCATCATGTCAGCAAATTCGTCAACAACAATGACTATTTGAGGTAATGTCTCTAAGCTTTTTGGAGTTACTTCCAAACTTTTAGTCGCATCATAGAGTGGATCAATAATCGGCTCTCCTCGATCTATGGCATCCTGAACCTTAACATTAAAGCCAGCAACGTTGCGCACTTTGAGTTTTGACATTAACAAATATCGACGTTCCATCTCAGCTACGCACCACCGTAATGCACTCGCCGCATCTTTCATATCGGTGACTACCGGTGTCAGCAAATGTGGAATATCGTCATAAATACTTAACTCCAGCATTTTCGGATCAATCATTATCATCCTGACTTCTTCAGCTGTAGACTTGTACAAGAAACTGATAATCATAGCGTTTACTGCAACAGACTTACCCGCACCGGTTGTACCTGCAACTAACAAGTGAGGCATTTTAGCAAGATCCGCAATGACAGGATGGCCTGAGATATCCTTGCCTAATGCCATGGTGACCGCTGAGGGTGAATTAGCAAACAACGTAGATTCCAACACACTACCAATCGTGACCATGTCTCTCTTTTCATTGGGCACTTCAAAACCAATGGTTGTTTTGCCAGGGATCACTTCCACTATTCTTACACTATGTACACCCAAATTTCGTGCTAAGTCTTTTGCCAAGTTTGATACTTTACTGACCTTGGTACTGGAATCCAGCTGAAGTTCAAACCGAGTAATAACAGGGCCGGGATACCACTTATCTACGGTTACATCGCGCACTCCAAAATGACCCAGAGCTTCAATGATGTTATTCGCCATTGTGTCCAGATGTTCTGGATTGTATTTACCTTGATCAGCTGGTGGTGGCGACAATATGCTTAAAGGAGGTAATGAAACGACTTTGTTTAAAGAACGTGCTTTTGTTTTTTTAGCTGACTGATCAGCCTTGGATGCATGCCCACCTGTTTCAGACTTCGCACTGACAGATGTACTGGTAGCCTCAGCAGATGCCGTCTTTCTTGTTTTACCCGATGATTGAGCGTCATCAAAAGAAGGAGTGCTTAAATACTGTTCTGCTGCAGAAGTTTCCTTCTGAAGTAGTAAAGCATCATCTTCTTCAATTTCACCAATCTCTTGAGGAGCAATACGATGTTTAGCTTCACCAATAACAGTCCCACTTTTATTCTTTGCCCAACCCCATAATCCTGCCGCTCCCGCACCAGCACCGGTTAGTGCTGCTGTGCTCTTTTCAAAGAACGATTTGTTTTTCTTGTCTTCCTCAACTGCGACCATTTCAACGGGTGCGTCCGTCGCCAGAGCATCATTAGTCTCATCGGTATGCACTAAGTATTCGAACAATGCTAGTACTTTATCTCCAATCACTTCTACAATGCTGCCCCATTTGATATCACCGGCTAATGTCATTCCAGCAAAGAACATAGACAATAAAATCAGTGTCGAGCCATAATCACCAAATAAGGAATGAGCAACCTTTGCCACTCCCATACCCAACAAACCACCTCCAAAATAGGGTAAATCAGCACTAGGCCAAAGTAATGTGGCAAGGCCAGTTCCTGCAATCAAAGCGACACCCATACCTCCTAATGAAAGCCAAGCATTAATTCCTCCGCGCGGATTGTTTGGATTTTTCTTGTGGGGAAAACGAAACATCACAATACCTACAACAATCATTGCCATCGGAATTAGGTAAGCGAGAAAGCCAAAAGCTCTAAACAGAAAGTCAGCTAGATAGGCTCCGATACTCCCTGCTTTATTATTGGTTACACACTGACTATCGATTCGGAAAAAACCACAATCATCTGGATGGTATGAGATTAAAGCCAGAAAGAATATCGCTGCGACACCAGAAAAAAACAGTACGCTAGTTTGTTGCAAGCTTACACGCTTTAATTTATTAAGTTTAACAGCCACTTTTAGCACCTAAAGTAAAATATTAGAAGTTGAATACAATTATATAACAAATATAGAAAAAATTATTATATTTTTATCGAACGACTCAACAAACAATCAGATTTCCAGGTAAAATATACTCACCTACAACTTTATGAGACAAAAAGTTTTCTGTTTGAAATAAGGACTTAATAGATATTAGTGATTAGTGATTGACCGTAACCACAATAGGCATAACTAGGAAAAATTAGTGATGTAGCCTTATGCCAGCAATCAGAGCTTCAATGCCGCACATTTATTAATTTATTCAGATAGATACACTTGGAAGTGAGTCTTTAGAGGCTATGCAAGTATTCATACCCCTTACAAAGAAGGGAGGCTAACGCAATACTCACACAGTCTTAGACTCGCCAAAGTATTTCTAGCAAGCTCTAGGCGAGCCTGAAGGCTCACTTCCAGACAGCGTTAACAATGTGTTGATACCTGCTACAGGATATTTACGAGCTTTATGGATGGCAACTTATTATAAACTGTTCAGGCGAAAAATTAATCTATCTCATATTTCTTTTTGGGATGGGGGAATGTCACTCTTGGATTTTGGCACTTTATTTTCAAGCTCTTGCTGAAGATTATTCAATGATTCACCAAACTGTTTAGCATTATCTTCCAAGGTTTCACCCAGTTCTTTGGCTCCCTCTCCCAGTGACTTAGTGATCTCATTGACCGAACCTGACAAAGCTTTATTCAGTTCACGCATGCCTTCCTTCAACATTCGATTGAACTGATTAGCTGCGGCATTCAGGGTCTGGTTGATGACTGCTGACAATGTCTGTTTCAATTGAACACGCCAGACATTCTCTGTTTTAACTAGTACCGTCTTGGTTGGGATGCGAACGTCACTGCCTTCTTTCTTTTGCAAGATGAGCGTAGTCTCTATTTTTACCCACTCTTCATTAGCATCTGTTTCTCCAAACTCGACTCGTTTGATAGTAAACTTTTCATCTTTAAAATACTTTAGATAGCTTGCTGTATCCCAACTGACCAGCTGTTTCGCAGAATCCATTTTTCCTTGTTGCGCAGACTGCCAAAACTGTTCAGCCACCTCTTGAGGGGTTTGTACTTTTTCCCCACACG
The DNA here is from genome assembly GCA_965224605.1 of Thiotrichaceae bacterium. Classification (GTDB taxonomy): domain Bacteria; phylum Pseudomonadota; class Gammaproteobacteria; order Thiotrichales; family Thiotrichaceae; genus HyVt-477. The sequence continues at coordinate 160,506 of CBDCZP010000001.1, read as the reverse complement.
CCGTTAACGTGAGAACAAAAATCAAAGATATTAATATTTTAGACATGCCGCTTTTCCCGATTTAATGACTAGTACTTACACCAATCATTATTATTTACCCTATTGTTGTACATCTCTGTGCGCAGGTTCATGCACAATTCCATGCACCACTGAGTTTTTAGCCTCGTATTGTTGAATCTGTACTGACGTTATTGTATTTTCTAAACTATCTTTAGCATCATTCTTATCAGCTATAACAGTCTGTACTTTGACATAGTTTGGGGTATAACCATGGAAAACAAGTTCACTGTTTTCATTAGAACGCCCCTTTTCCCACAAAACCTCAGCCTCAAACCCGACCAGACTAGAATAAAAATCAGCTTTCATTCTATCGCCTAACTGTCTCATCTGTAGGCTACGCTCTTTCTTTATAGCATTAGGTACAGGGTTAGCCAGGCCAGCAGCTTTTGTACCCTCACGAGCTGAATATGAAAAAACATGCATATGCCCGAAACCGATGGATTCAATGTATTCCATAGTATTGTGCCATTCTGTATCTGTTTCGCCTGGAAACCCTACAATGATATCCGTCGTCACATTAAACCCTGAAACACTTTGACGCGCCAATTCAACCAATGTTTTAAATTCTTTAGTTTTACAACGCCTAGACATGCGACGCAACACAGAATCCGCACCACTTTGAATAGGCAAATGCATATGTGGCATCAAACGTGGATCAGCAAACAGCCCAAAGAAATCATCGGGCAAATCCCAAGGTTCTACCGATGCGAAACGCACCCTCGGAATATCCGTATTTTGAAGAATAGATTGAACCAAATGTGTAAGCGAACTCGAAAGATCACTACCATAGCCACCCACATGAACACCGGTTAAGACAATTTCTTGTATCCCTTGTTCATGGAAATCATTAATTTCTGCGATAATATCCTGCTCAGAACGACTACGCTCATCACCTCTGGCGACGGTAACAATGCAATAGGTGCAACGATAACGACAACCATCCTGAATTTTAATAAAAGCCCTATTCCGACCACGTAAATAGAGTGAGGTTGCACCAGGTTCCATAGCAATCAGTGGCATGGTTCTGACCGCAAACTTTTCAAGAACAAGCTTAGGGAGGTTATCTTTATCCGCATTTGACACAACCAAATCAACCCCCATGGTCTGCGCCACCTCTTCCAGATTTAGTGATGCATAACAACCTGTCACTACGATATGAGCTTCTGGGTTAGTGCGATATAGACGGTTAATCAATTGACGTGATTTTTTACCTGCATCACTGGTGACCGCACAAGAATTGAGAATAATAATATCTGCTTCATCTGCATCCGTAACTATTTGATGATTATAGCTACGAAATACTCTAGCCCATTGTTCTAATTCGGCTTCATTTAAACGACAACCCAGTGCTTTTAGTAATATATTCACAATATGTCCTACGCATTACCTAAAAGGAAATGTTCATAATCTAAACAGATAAAAACAATGTTCTAACCTAGACTTCAGTGAAGCTGGTTTGGGGGGTATTCTTTATAACCTTAAGGATAAGACAATATTTTGCTAAGGAAAGCGTATAGAATCAGATTTCTTCCCAAATCAGCTTGAGGCTACATGAAGCCACATGAAAAGCACATGAGTATTACTTGAACAGTACTCGAAAACTACTCAAGGTTAAGAATCTCTCTATTCGTCCTTTTCCAGTTTTTGGATATTTCTTTCTATCTTAGCCTGTTCACGTAGAGCCTTCAAAGTAGCTGTTTGTACTCGATTTCCAATGTATGAAGCAAACTGAGACGCACTTGCCTCATCCACCTTGCCATCACCATCGTTTACAGCCGTTAGCGCAACAATCGAAAAATCACCCTCTTGACTATCAACACTGGAAAATTGAATTTGACCTGATTTAGGTATCGATAGCTGAAATGCTTTGGCAACAATATGAGAAGGTGCTTTATTGTCATTACGGCTAATTGCCGACAATTTCTCAACAGTTGTAGCTACTTCACCGAGTGCTTCCCAATTACCACTGGTTTTAACTGAAGCTAACAGTGAATTTCCTTTTTCTTTGACCTGCTTTATCCCTAGCTGTTGCTTAAGTCTGCTTTCAATCACATTACGAACATCCGCGAAAGGCTTCAATACAGGTTGTTTATGTCCATCGACCCTCAGGACAACAACTTGTGAACCTGATAGTTCAATCACCGCAGAATTAATTCCCTGAGTAATGACTTCAGGGCTAAAGGCGGCACTAATCACATTTGGATTTGCTGTTATCCCGGTTCCACCACCGTTGTTACGACTAAAGAATTCTGTTGTCTTTATCTTAGTATCAATAGCTGAGGCTGATGGTTCTAAACTACCATCGTTTTCAAACGAAGTGGTACGAAGCTGTTCAAACAAATCCTCATATAGATTTGATGCTTTTTCATTTCTATATTCTTTCTCCACCTCTACCTTAGCTTGATCAAATGTTTTTTGCTTGGCTGGAACAATATCAATGACTTTAATAATTTCATAACCTGCGGGTGTTTTTACGGGTTGAATAACCTCACCAGACTTAGCAGCGAATACAGCTTGTTCAATCAACATCATAATTGGATCTTTCGAGCCTTTTTTAAGGAAACCTACTGCTTCCGCTGATTCAGAAAAAAGTGTTTCATCATCAGTTCTCGCTGCAATTTCTTCAAAGCTCTTCGCGCCAGAGGCAATCTGTGAATAGAGAGAATCAGCTTTAGCTTTAGCCTTCCCATCATCTTGCCCTTCTGTTATGCCAACCTTAATATGACTCATTTTAAAAGCAGCACTATCAGTATAGCGATCTTCATTCTCAACAAAGTATGACTCTAAAAGCTCGTCCGTGACTTCTAGTGATTTACTAATATCCGTTTTATTCAACTCGACATAAGCAACTTTAACAAGCTCATCGGTTTGAAATAAATGCGGATTCTTTTCATATTCACTTTGCGCCATCGCATCAGTGATCTTAATATCTTTTACTACATCCTGAACTTTCAATGTATATACTTCAATGTCACGCTTCTGATCGCTGAGTGCTTGATAGCGTTGCATTACATTCTTCGGAAGAAATGAAGTATCTGCTATCGCATTACGAAATTGATCATTTGAAAGTGAAATCCTTATTTGACGTTCGAAGGCAGATTCACTACGGGCTTGAGAAGCCATTAACTTATGATAGGCCTCTTTATCAAAAGCACCATCCTTTTGAAACTGAGGAAAAGTTTTAATAAGATCAAAAACTTCTTGTGAACTAGCTCGATAATTATGTTTTTCAGCGTGCTGCTTCAGCAAAGTCTGATTAATAAGGCTCTCAAGAGCCGATTTTCTCATTGCTTTTTCATCAAAACCGGGGGGGATTTTACCAAACATCTCAGCTATACGCTGACGCTGTCGCGAGACCTCATTCTGGACGGCTTGTAGTTCAATTTCCTCTCCATTGACTTCAGCAACAATATTCTTACTGCTACCACCGATGTATTCTTGTATACCCCACAGCGCAAAAGGCACACTAATAAGAAGTACTATGGCGTAGGCTACCCAGCCCTTGGCGTTATCATGTATTGATTGAAGCATAATTATATTTTGAGAAGTTATCCGTTATAAGTAAGACCGTCATGATACATGAATGCCCAACTATTCAGCAAAAAAAAGCGAAAAAAAAGGACGCCGAAGCGTCCTTTTCAATATAGTGGCGGAGCGGACGGGACTCGAACCCGCGACCCCCGGCGTGACAGGCCGGTATTCTAACCAACTGAACTACCGCTCCACAATGGTGGGTGATGAGAGATTTGAACTCCCGACATTCGCCTTGTAAGGGCGACGCTCTACCAACTGAGCTAATCACCCGCTGCTTGTTCAGCGAGGATGCGAATATTAAATGATCCTATTTCAGATTACCAGCTTTAAAACTCATTTATTTCACATTTCATAAAAAAAGTATTTCTGATAAATACCACTGAAAAAAGCGTGCCAAAAAAGCATTTAGTTATTATCTAGAAGTAAATCGAAACAACGATGAATTACAACGTAATTCATCGTTGTCATTAATTTGCTCTAAAAAAATAAACTACTTGTTTACCGCATCTTTTAGCGCTTTTCCTGCTTTAAATGCAGGAACTTTAGAAGCAGCAATTTGAATGGTTTCGCCTGTACGTGGGTTACGGCCTGTACGTGCTTTACGATCACGTACTAAAAAAGTACCAAAGCCGATTAAAGTGATTTGCTCACCGTTACCCATCTGCTCAGAAATAGTTTCAACGAAAGCTTTGAATGACTTCTCTGTATCTGCCTTAGTTAAACCCGATTTAGCCGCTACTGCGTCAATAAGTTGTGATTTATTCATTTATTTCCATCCTTCGGTTAGAATCTAATGTAAAAAATACATCAATACGTTTGTTTTTAGATAAAAGCTCTCCGTGTTAGCAGATAAGCGCCGGACATTTATACCAGTGGTACCTTAAAACTGTCAACTGATAATCTCTTAAATGGTGATAATTGGACACTTTTTAGAATTTATGTAGGAAATTAGCACAATTTCTATTTTTAATTCTAACAATCAAAACAATAGCTTATAGAATAAGGAAATATGCATCAGAAATTTTCTTAATGAGCACAGATGAATCCAGTCAACTGCAGATTTTCTGCATGAGAATATCACAGAGCATTTCCAGTAGAACCCCGCGTTTCGTACATCAACGCAAGGCTACTTGATATATATGCTTTCCACTGGTCAATGTTTCCTTATTAAATCATCAGCATCATCCGAGCTATCGTCTTCATGAGATTGAAGCGTTGTTGAGTTAGTATCATCCTCTTCAGCGATATCCACATCACTTAGTGGAGTTGGAGCCCTCTCAAGGGCCAATTCCAACACTTCATCAATCCATCTAACAGGCTTTATATCTAACCCTTTCTTTACGTTGTCAGGGACTTCTGCCAAGTCTTTCTCATTATCCTTAGGAATGAGCACCGTAGTGATTCCGCCACGATGAGCAGCCAATAACTTCTCTTTAAGCCCACCAATGGGAAGCACCTCACCCCTTAGGGTTATTTCTCCTGTCATTGCGACGTTTGCAAGCACCGGAATATCTGTCATGGCTGAAACAATCGCGGTTACCATACCAACACCCGCACTTGGGCCATCCTTAGGAGTCGCTCCTTCCGGCACATGAATATGCATATTGTGCTTCTTGATGAAATTACGCGTAATACCTAGCATCCTTGCGCGATTCTTAACCACGGTTTCAGATGCATGAATAGACTCTTTCATTACCTGACCGAGACTACCTGTAGCACGCATTGCTCCATTTCCTGGTACCACTACGCTTTCTATTGTTAATAGCTCACCACCTACTGAAGTCCAGGCTAAACCAGTCACCTGACCCACCTGGTTCTTTTTATCCGCTTTTCCATAGTCGAATCGTTGAACACCCAGATACTTTTCGATATTCCGTAGGGTAACACTAGTGACTTTGATGTTTGTCAGCAAATGATCCTTGATCGTCTTTCGACAAATTTTTGAAATTTCTCGGTCAAGGTTTCGAACACCGGCTTCACGAGTGTAGTGACGAACAATAGCTAAAATAGCTCCATCGCTTATTTTTAGCTCACCTTTTTTAACACCGTTAGTTTTAAACTGTTTAGGAACAAGGTAGTTCTTTGCTATGTTTAATTTTTCATCCTCTGTATAACCAGGGATTCGAATGACCTCCATTCTATCTAATAAAGGTCCAGGGATATTCATGCTGTTAGCCGTTGCAACAAACATAACATCTGACAAATCAAAATCAACTTCAAGATAATGATCGGCAAAAGTGCTATTTTGTTCAGGATCAAGCACTTCTAGCATAGCCGAGGAAGGGTCACCCCTAAAGTCGGTAGACATCTTATCGATTTCATCTAAAAGAAACAGCGGGTTTCGAGCTTTAACTCGTGATAAGTTCTGCACTATTTTGCCAGGCAATGCACCAATATACGTACGCCGATGCCCACGTATTTCCGCTTCATCTCTAACGCCACCCAGAGCCATACGGGTATATTTTCTACCCGTTGCACGAGCAATAGATTGACCTAATGAAGTCTTTCCCACACCAGGAGGCCCAACCAAGCAGAGGATAGGCCCTTTAAGAGCTTTAACCCGCTGTTGAACTGCTAAATATTCTAGTATGCGTTCCTTTATTTCTGCTAATCCATAATGATCTTCATTCAACACATTTTCAGCTTTTTCAAGGTTGTGAGAAACTCTGGATTTTTTCTTCCATGGCACTTTAACCAGCCAATCAATGTAATTACGCGCAACTGTTGCTTCAGCCGACATAGGCGACATCATTTTCAGCTTATTAAGCTCAGTAGTCGCTTTTTCTTTTGCCTCTTTAGGCATACCTGCTTTCTTTATTTTTACTGCAAACTCTTCTAGCTCATTGGTAGGAGCTTCGTCGATATCACCCAGCTCTTTCTGAATAGCTTTCATTTGCTCATTCAGATAATACTCACGCTGGCTTTTTTCCATCTGGATTTTTACGTTGCCACGAATACGGCGCTCAATTTTTAGCAAGTCTATTTCGCTCTCAACCAGTTCGAGCAGATGCATTAAACGCCCTTCTATGTCAGGGATTTCCAGAATAATCTGCTTATCTGTTACTTTTAGAGATAAATGAGCGGCAATCGTATCAGCCAATCGTACCGGGTTATCAATGCCCGATAGAGATGTAAGTATTTCAGGTGGTATTTTTTTGTTTAGTTTGACATATTTTTCAAAAAGAGAAACAAGTGTCCGCTCGTAAACTTCCACTTTTCGAGGATCATAAGTCTCTTCATCAATAAGGGCAATAGTGTCAGCAGTGTAATAGTCATCTAGATTATTTAGTGCGACCAATTCAACACGTTTAGCCCCCTCTACCAATACTTTTAATGTACCGTCAGGTAGTTTTAGTAACTGCAAGATAGTAGCCATCGTACCGACGTCAAACAGATCATCAATCCCAGGATCATCAACATCTGCATTTTTTTGGGTAACAAGCAAGATTTGCTTATTATCTTCCATGGCAATATCCAACGCATTGATGGACTTTGTACGTCCTACAAACAGGGGGATCACCATATCGGGATAGACAACAACATCGCGTAATGTCAATACGGGAACATTGCTAAACTGAATAGATATATCGTCTGGGGATTCTGACATTACAACCTCTTATTGATGCGCTGAACTGGATGTTAGCCCATATTAACCCAATAATAGATATCTCTTTAAACTGGCTTAGAGCACTCTCGAAATAACCAAATGGATCAACCCTATATAGGGTCTTTTTATAATATTACAACGTAACTATTTATCTTGTTGAATCATTGATAAAGCAAATAAACGAACAATTACGAAGCGGCACCTGCCGCTTTGGCATCCGGGTTTTCATAAATAAGATAGGGTTGAGCTTCACCATTGACTACGGCTTCATCTACCACGACTTTAGAAACACCTTCTTCTGAAGGGATATCATACATAGTGTCTAATAAAACACTCTCCATGATAGTACGCAATCCCCGTGCACCCGTTTTACGTTTCATGGCTCTTTTAGCGATCGCATGCAGCGCATCTATGCGGAAATCAAGCTCAGTATTCTCCATTTCAAACAACTTCGAGTATTGTTTAGTTAATGCGTTTTTAGGAAGAGTGAGTATTTTTACCAGAGCATCTTCATCAAGCTCTTCTAAAGTAGCTATGACCGGTAAGCGGCCTACGAATTCAGGGATAAGTCCATAGCGAACTAAGTCTTCCGCCTCAATCCCTTTGATGATTTCTCCGAAGGCTTTAGCATCATCAACTTCTTTAACCACAGCTGAGAAGCCAATGCCGCTTTTTTCAGTTCTATTCTGGATAACCTTGTCTAGGCCTGAAAAAGCACCACCACATATAAACAATATATTCTTGGTGTTTACTTGTAGGAAGTCTTGCTGTGGATGTTTTCTGCCGCCCTGTGGAGGCACAGACGCCATAGTACCTTCGATAAGTTTTAATAAGGCTTGTTGTACGCCTTCTCCAGAAACGTCGCGAGTAATGGATGGATTTTCAGCCTTACGCGAAATTTTATCTATTTCATCAATATAAACTATTCCTGTTTCCGCTTTTTCAACATCGTAGTCACACTTTTGTAATAGTTTTTGAATGATGTTCTCTACATCTTCTCCTACATAACCCGCCTCGGTTAAAGTCGTTGCATCCGCTATGGTGAAGGGCACATTAAGCATGCGAGCCAAGGTTTCTGCCAAGAGAGTTTTACCACTTCCAGTGGGACCAATGAGTAGAATGTTACTTTTTGAAAGCTCTACATCATCATTTTTTTGGTTACTTTGCATACGTTTATAATGGTTATAAACAGCAACAGCCAAGACTTTCTTTGCGTCAGCCTGACCGATCACATAATCATCTAGAAATTCTTTTATTTCCACAGGAATAGGAAGAGAGTTTTCACTATCGGTTGATTGAACCTGCATTTCTTCACGAATAATGTCATTACACAAGTCAACACATTCATCACAGACAAAAACGGAAGGCCCAGCAATTAATTTGCGCACTTCGTGTTGGCTTTTCCCACAAAAGGAACAATAGAGTAATTTACTATTATCCGACCCACTTTTACTGTCTTTACTCATTCAGAAACCTCATCATGTTCTCTACTCGCGAACTCAACGTCATTATATACCGTAAATGCTGAATAATAGTAGTTATATCACATTTAGTAGGTAATACCTCGTGAGCATATATGCCACTGCCGCATGCTTTATGGTATTACGGTAATGAGCTTTGACAGGCTCAAGGGAGAAATGGAAATTAATAAAAGGGGTTGGAGAATATTGTGCAAAAGCTCCGCACCTTCGGCAGTACTCAAGGTACTTGCTATGCAGCGCCTTGAGTCCTATCGAAGGGTGGTCGTAAGATGAGATAACATTAGAATTAAGCCTAAACAGATGGGTATCAGGTATAGAATTAGGCGTTAGTTTCTCTTGTATCAAGCACTTCATCCACTAAACCATAGGCTTTTGCTGTTTCAGCATCCATGAAGTTGTCTCGATCGGTATCTTTTTCTATTGCCTCCAAATCTTGACCGGTATGATGTGCCAACACTCTATTGAGTTCTGAGCGGATTTTCAGAATCTCGCGGGCGTGAATATCTATATCAGAAGCCTGTCCCTGAAAACCACCTAATGGCTGATGAATCATGACGCGAGAATGAGGCAATATAAAACGTTTCCCCGCAGCACCACCTGTTAGCAAAACGGCTCCCATGCTTGCCGCTTGTCCAATGCAAAGCGTGCTGACATCTGGCTTGATAAACTGCATAGTGTCGTAAATAGACATACCTGAGGTCACAACACCACCGGGTGAATTAATATAAAGATGTATATCTTTATCCGGGTTTTCAGATTCAAGAAATAGCAACTGGGCAACAATTAAGTTGGCCATATGATCCTCAACAGGCCCTACCAAGAAAATCACTCGTTCCTTTAATAACCGAGAATAAATGTCATATGAACGCTCACCTCTGGAAGTTTGTTCAACTACCATAGGGATTAAACCTAATGCATTGGGTTGGATATCTTTATTATTATTCACAATATTTCCTCTATCGTCTTATTATCTTACTTATACTTATACTTATATCTTCGCATTGTATTATGAAGCTTTACTCGGATTCATTATACTATCAAAGTCTGTAATCTCATCCGTTACTTTAGCCTGATCTAACACCCAATCAACAATCATCTCTTCCAACACAGCAGCCTCAACTGTCTGCATGGCCTGTTGATTATTCTTATAATATTCAATCACTGAAGCAGGATCTTCATAAGATGCAGATAAATCTTCTAACATAGCATCTACACGATCCTGATCTTTTTCAAGGTTATTTTGCTTTATAATCTCACCGACGATCAAACCTAATTTAACCCGTTCTTCTGCCTGACTTTTAAACATTTCTTCAGGTAATGAACTAGCGTCATAGCCGCCGTTTTGTGACATCTCAGCACGCATTTGTTTTGTTTCGTCCGCGACTAGTGAAGTAGGTGCTGTCACCTCATGTGTGCTACTTAAGCCATCCATAACGCTTTGCTTAACACGAGCTTTTAACGTTTGCGTTAACTCGCGCTGCATGTTTTTCTTAACTTCTGCTCGGAAGTCCTCTTCAGAACCATTATCCACACCAAACTTCTTATAAAACTCGTCATCCACCTCAGGCAAAACCGTTTCATTTACAGATGAAACTTTTAAGTTAAACTGGACTGTCTTACCTTTCAAGTTTTCGGCCTGATAATCATCGGGGAAAGTAACATCGGCATCTTTCTCATCGCCTGCTTTCATGCCAACCACTGCTTTTTCGAAATCAGCAATCATCTGACCTTTACCGACTTCCATCGTGAAATCTTCGGCTTTACCACCTTCGAAGGGTTCACCATCAATGCTACCATCAAAACTTAACACAACTTGATGTCCATCTTCAGCAACCGCATCAATTTCCTTCCACTCCTGCTGCTGTTTACGTAACACCTCAACCATCTTATCAATGTCAGCATCGGTGATCTCGGTAGACTGACGTGTAATCTCAATAGTATCTATCGCACCAATTTCTATTTCAGGATAAATTTCTACTGTAGCGGTATACTTTAAAGGCTGACCCAATTCCATGCCTTCTGGAACTACACTACTCGGAGAACCCGCTAAACGCAGGTCTTCCTGACTAGCCGCTTCATAAAGTGTCTGTTGAATAACATCACCCACCACTTCTTGATGTACCGCTTTACCATACTTTTCTTTGACAACACTCACTGGAACCTTGCCAGGGCGAAAGCCATCAAGACGAACTTTACTACGCATATCTTTTATACGCTTTTCGACTTCTTGATCAACGCGTTCCGCAGGAACTTCAATCACTAATTTACGTTCGATATCACCTGTCGACTCGACTGAAACTTGCATGTGTAAACCTCTAAATTGTAAGGCGCATGGAAACCATACTGCCCTAAAATAAATACCAATAGAATTTGTGGGAATAAATAATGGTGCGAAAGGAGAGACTCGAACTCTCACGTCTTGCGACACTGGAACCTAAATCCAGCGCGTCTACCAATTCCGCCACTTTCGCATATGACATACAGACCAAAGCCTGTTTTAATAATTCTGTTCGCTTATAAAGCTGGGCGATTATACATTGCTAATAAATTATAACCAAGAAAAAACCATGGTCAATAATTCAACAAAACATCCAACTCTCTAACCAAATTTGAAATTTCAGACCTTATTAGCAGCAGAACGGCAACAAAGTCAAAAACTGGGGTGGATGATGGGACTTGAACCCACGACAACCGGAATCACAATCCGGGGCTCTACCAACTGAGCTACACCCACCAATATGTTCTTACTAATAAACTTCTTTACTTAGTTTAACTAGGTTTTACTTATCAAACTTCTCACCAAGCATAGCCTATAAGAATGGCGCGCCTGGCAGGACTCGAACCTGCAACCTACGGCTTAGAAGGCTGTTGCTCTATCCAGTTGAGCTACAGGCGCATCTCTTAGTTTTATCTAGTAACTTTAGCAAATCATGACCAAAAAAATGGTCGGGGTAGAGAGATTCGAACTCCCGACATCCTGCACCCAAAGCAGGCGCGCTACCAGACTGCGCTATACCCCGACAGATTCACTAAAATAGAGGCATCTTGAATAATGCCATCACCAAATAGAGGCGCGATAATACGTGTGAAAAATCGTATCGTCAAGCCTTTCTATGTGATTCTCATCATGCGAAAATAGCGACAGAAAATACAATCTAGTTTACGCGTGATGAGTTTGAAAGCTTTGAAAGTACTTCTATTCATTGGAATCATACGAAAACCCAACCATTAGAGGTAGCTTTTGCTTGTTTACACCGTATAGTTTACACATTATAAAGAACACAAGCTATCTTTCGGTTAGCACTAAACTAGCCACTCCACCCTATTTCAAGGACATTTAGTTACATGCCTGCCAAGATTATTGATGGAAAAAAAATTGCCGCCGAATTTAGAGCCAAGATCAAATTAAAAGTTGATGAACGCCTCAAATTAAATAAGCGCGCGCCGGGGCTAGCTGTCATATTAATAGGTGAGAACCCGGCCTCTCAAATCTATGTAAACCACAAAAGGAAAGCCTGCGATGAAGCGGGAATCTATTCAATATCTTATGACCTACCCGCAGACACTACACAGCATGAGTTACTTAGCATCATTGATGAATTGAATGCCAATACAGAAATTGATGGAATCCTGGTTCAACTACCTTTGCCTGATCACATTGATACACCTTTAGTCATCGAACAAATTCACCCCGACAAGGATGTAGATGGCTTTCACCCTGAAAACATAGGCAAGCTAACACTACGCATTCCAGCGCTTAGACCCTGCACACCCTATGGCATTATGCATTTACTAGATCACACAGGTGAAACCTACAAAGGTCGACATGCGGTTATTGTTGGCGCCTCAAATATTGTCGGCAGGCCAATGTCCATGGAACTATTGCTTGCAGGAGCAACCGTCACTATCTGTCATCGCTTCACAGATGACACCAGTAAATTCATTAAACAAGCTGATATTGTTATTGCGGCGGCAGGAAAACCAGGGCTTGTGAAAGGTGAATGGATAAAAGAAGGTGCTACTGTTATTGATGTGGGCATCAATCGTTTGGAAAATGGCAAACTTGCCGGAGACGTTGAATTTGAGGCGGCATCAGAAAGAGCAAAATGGATAACGCCTGTACCAGGGGGTGTCGGACCTATGACAGTTGCAATGTTACTTCAAAACACACTGAATGCTTGTAACAAACACCAACTATAAGCTACTACTAATAATTAATTTTAGTAACCACTAAAAACAATAAAGCCTGCAAACGCAGGCTTTATTGAAAACCAATGTCTAAAGATAAACTACTTAGGACAACTAGCTTTGTCTCCTGCTGTCTTACCAGCAACTTGCAAGAAGCTCTCAAACGGCCCCATAACTTTCATAGCCTCAACTTTTGGCCCTTGAAACTTAAGTTTACCACTCATCATCGCGCCCATTGCGCCACAACCGAACGAGCCTTTACCCATACAATCCCAGTTTTTATCTGTTGCATGCATTAAGTAATCAACTTTAAAGTTCATTGCTTTTCCATCAGGCTTCCCGGCACTAGTACACATAGCTTTGCCACCTTTATCCTGAATGGTTAACTGTATCTTGGTATTAGCACCACAGCTAGTACGATACATTTGCACTAACTTATAACCACGGCCAGCATCATTCTTGGCCCACTCATACCCATCACCTTCATCATCAGTATCTGTATTAGATAACTGCTGAGTCAAAATGGGACTTGCATTCCACGCTGCACAGGCTTTGTTTGCCCACGCTGCATCCATATAGGTATCAGCTACTGCGGACGTTGATACAACTGCTGCTGCGATAATTGTTGTTAACATACTTAACTTTTTCATTTTTACACCTCAATAATTTCATAGTGGTAATTTACTAGCTGATAAGCTCAGCTAGTAAACTTGCAGATCACTGATCTTGCAATCTTAGTGACCTGCAATTCTTACTAAAGTTCAGATACTAAAAAGATCTGGTATAAGCAACACCGAATGCATCCTGATGCATATCGATATTAGCCGACGTCGCATTCGTTAATGGATTAGGGCCGTTATTAATGATAGCACCAGGAGAGTTAAAGCCACCGCCTGCGTTTCTTGAACCATCACCTGTGATCTCATTATCAAATGCATGCATATAAGAGAAAGTAACATTTGAATGGTTAGTTAATTTCCAATCCAAACCTAATGTTAGGTGATCTTCAACCGTTGCAGGCGCAAGAATATTAAAGGCAGTGTCGTCACTTCCTATAGGCGCTTTACCATGATTCCAACCACCCATTAAAGTGATCTTGTTATTATACTTGTGTTTAACACCTAGCTTAACGATATTTTGATCATCCCAGCCAAATCCAGCACCGTCAGCATCACCGAGCTTAGGCCCTTGTAACTGAGCAGGAGTTGCCCCAGCTAATAATTGACCCAATAAAGGAGCTGTATTATTTGGGTTAGATAGTGATCTCACATCTGTGTAATTGATTTTTGCAACATCTACAGCAACCGTAGTCCTAGGTGTAGCCTGAAACGATAAACCTGCGGTAATCATACTAGGAATATCAAAATCACCTTGTTCCGCAAACAAACCCGCATAGTTGTCAAATTCACTCATATGCGTCTTGCTACGATATGCTAAACCACCCTGTAATCTTGGGGTTAATTTACCCTGCCAACCCAAAGAAACTCCAGCGCCTGTTGAACTTTCATAACCATTATCACTTAGTCTAGTTGGATCGCTACTGAAGGGTGCAAAACCACCGACACCATTAATTGTAACTCTCTGGTATACAAGATTCAATGAAGCACCAATTGCATGATTGTCATTAATTTTCATTGACACACTGGGAGCAACAAAGAGCTGTGCGAAATCAATACCTGTATTTGGACCAGCAGGAGAGAAATCAGCATTAATAGGATTCCCTGTTTGGTCGAATCGAGGACCAAAAATGGATCTATTATACGTTGCATTCATTCCGCCATTGCCATATACCGCAACACCTACTGCAAATTTATCATTTAAGTGCTTTTGATAAGCAAACTCAGGAATCGGGAAATTGTCATCATCATTGCCTCTTAAGTCAGCACCTGGAAGTGCCGGCGTACCTGGCAAGCCATTAGCTAGAGGAACTGGATTTCCAGCAGGATCTTGACCGATAGTGAAGCCTGCTGGAATAGGTGGTGCTGCTTGAGTACCTGCATAATTCACTCCTCTATCAGGAACAAAAATGTCCAGTCCGCCAGTCCAATTATTCTTCCCAAACGACATAGATGCTGGATTGGTAGCAATATTCATCGCATTGTCATGCCCAGCGACAGCAGCACCACCCATTGCTTTCTGTGTTAATCCAAAGCCATGCGCCGCATAACCATTTGTTGCCAACGCTTGCTGCGATGACAATGATAAAAATACTGATGATGCAATCAGTGTAAGCCTTAATGTTTTATTCATTATTTCCTCCATTGGAATTTTATTCTTCAAGTTCGTGAGATTAATCAAGAAAGATAATGTCAACAATGTAGGGTGTTGTCAATACGCGACAGTAACTAGTTCACATAAAACAACACTTTACAGTATTATAATATTATAATTTAATTATTTGTTTTATAATGCCAACAGGCTATATTGCCGTATTAATTAACTTACCAATCGAAGCCATTAATGAAATTCAATCTATTTAACAATGATCTACACGCAAGACGTGGAGAAATAACCTTTCCTCGCGGTAGCATACAAACTCCTGCTTTCATGCCAGTCGGTACTTATGGAACGGTCAAAGGTATGACTCCAGAGGAACTCACAGACTTGGGGGCTGAAATAATTTTGGGCAATACCTTTCATCTAATGCTACGACCTGGTACCAAAATCATACAAGAACACGGTGATCTTCACGATTTTATGCACTGGGATAAACCCATCCTCACTGATTCTGGCGGCTTTCAAGTTTTCTCACTGGCAGAATTGCGTAAAATCACTGAAGAAGGTGTAGCTTTCCGCTCTCCCGTCAATGGTGAAAAAATCATGCTTACGCCAGAATCTTCCATGCAAATTCAGCGTGAACTGGGTTCTGACATAGTGATGATCTTTGATGAATGCACGCCCTACCCTGCCACTCACACCGAAGCGAGAGAGTCCATGGAATTATCACTCCGCTGGGCTTCTCGAAGCAAACAGGCACATGGCGATAATCCTGCTGCACTATTTGGCATCGTGCAGGGCGGCATGTATGACGATTTACGAAAAAAATCCACTAAAGGCTTGATGGAGATAGATTTCGATGGTTATGCGGTAGGCGGCTTATCAGTTGGAGAGCCTAAAGATGAACGTGATCAAGTTCTGGAAACAACATTACCGTTATTACCTACCCATAAACCTCGTTATCTTATGGGTGTCGGTAAGCCAGAAGATATTGTAGAATCAGTTAAGCGCGGCATAGATATGTTTGATTGTGTTATACCCACCCGTAATGCACGCAATGCGCATTTATTTACCCGCTTCGGCACCTTAAGACTGCGCAATGCAAAATATCAACAAGATACCCGCCCTGTCGATGAACAATGCGGTTGTTATACTTGCCAGAATTATTCACGCTCTTACCTTCGCCATCTTGATAAATGTGGTGAAATCCTGGGAGCACGATTAAACACCATCCATAACCTTTATTATTACCAAGAGCTAATGCAAGACATTCGCAGTGCAATTGAAGCGAATAAATTCAACCCATTTGTAAAAGAGTTCTATAAATTAAGAGAACAAAACTAAACTAGACCAAACCAAACCAAACTATCAAATCGCTTTAAATGCCCACGAATATTAGCACTTGTTAATTGAGTTGATTGAAGCTGTTTTTTTACTGTACAGTAAAAACAACACCAATAATGTACTACACTCTATTTTAGGTCTAAAAGGCAAATGAAGCTGTTTCACAATACGCCTGACACCTAACTAATTAGCACCTTAGATGGACACTACAGCAACTTCCTACAGGATTGTTTTATTACTGTAGTGTTTTTACACTCTATTAGACTTCTATCAGGACTTTGTTATGTCAAAAAGACTCTTACTATCCTCGCTATCTCTCTCGCTACTTATTTCCCATTCGGCTTTACAAGCAGCAGGTTTTGCCATTATTGAAAATTCAGCCTCGGGAATGGGTAATGCATTTGCAGGTGCAGCAGCCGTCGGTGAAGATGCATCAACGGTTTGGTTTAATCCGGCAGCAATGTCTCGATTGGGAGACAGACCTTCTGTCTCACAATCAGCTCATGTCATTATTCCAACAGCCTCGTTTTCGGATCGCGGATCAAGTGTCAACCCCGCATTAACACAAGGTAATACTGACGCAGCCGTTGCCGCTCTTGCTGGCCAACCCAATGATTCTGCTGACAAGGTTGCTCTCGTCCCTAATTTATATTATGTCCGACCTATTAATGAAAAAATGCATTTCGGAATTGGCGTTAACGCACCTTTTGGTCTGGAAGTGACTTATAAAGATGACTGGATAGGTCGATACCTTGCTACGAACTCAGAAATGTTGAGTATTAATATCAATCCTGCACTTTCATGGAAAGCCAATGACAGGCTTTCATTCGGTGGCGGTGTGAGCCTTCAATATGTTGATGTGACGTTGGGTAGTAAAATTGATTCAACCGCTGCTTGTCTAAGTGCCGCAACTGCTGCCAACAGCACTGCGTTATTAAACCAATGCAGGAATCCTGCCCTCCCTACCCCACTAACTTTAGGAAACTCAGCAACAGATAGCAATGCAGAAATAACCGGCGACGATATCTCCTATGGTTTCAATCTAGGGGTGTTATTTGAGCCTACTGACCGTACTCGAATAGGGGCAAGCTACCGATCCAAAATCAATCATACTTTAAAAGGTAAAGCCGACTTTGAGATCAATGACTCGCTCGCGCAAATATTTGTAGCAGCTCCAACGGCAGCTAACCCTGCTGGTGTCACATTACAACAAGCTTTACAGGCACCGGGTCAAAGACTCGAAAGCCGAAATGTCAGTGCTGAGGCTAATTTACCCGATAGCTTTTCTCTTTCAGTTGCTCACAAGTTAAATAGTAAATTTGAACTATTAGCGGATGCGACCTGGACAGGTTGGAGTAGCTTCGAAGAACTCAGAGTAGTTGACAACATAGGTGTTGATGTCGCCTTAACCCCTGAAAAGTGGGAAGATGTATGGAGATTGTCTATTGGTGGAAATTACAAATACAATGACAAGATCACACTCAGAAGCGGTGTCGCATTTGATGAATCGCCTATCCCCACCCCCGCCTTAAGAACACCGCGGATTCCCGGTAATGACCGTACATGGCTTTCATTCGGTGCAGGTTATAAACTAAAAGAGCACATCAATATAGAGGTAGGTTATGCACATTTATTTGTTGATGACACTCCTATCAACCATACCAGCAGCGACAATGGCTTTACTATAAAAGGGTTGTATGAGGCAGATGTTGATATTCTCAGCGCACAACTTAACTATAAATTCTAGGATTAGGATACTGATATGACTACTGATATAAAAGCGAAAGCTATACAAAGAAAACAAAAAAGCACTCATGCTTATCCTGTTAAAAAATCGCCACTCATTATTCTGGGTGCTGTATTAACACTAGGACTTAGCGGTTGTAACGATAGTAATAATTTCGATTTCGACAACTCACCGCCACCTGTGCCGGCTAGTACATCAGCAGCATTTAGCCCCGCTGAAGGCGGTCCTACTACCAATAATCTTCTCTTTGCCGGGTCTACTGATGGCACACTGAACATTCCTAATCCACCCGATGCGGATGGCAATACAAACCCAGTCAGGGCTGCACTGAACAACCTTGATGGCTTTTCAACCACTAGCCCTATCACAACAACATTTGGTACCTCGCTTGATCCTGCTTCGCTTGCCATAGGAACAAGTATTCGTGTTTTTCAGGTTAGCAGACTACCTAACGGCGCTGTTACTGGTGTACTCGCTGAACTTGGCCCAACAGATATCGCAGCTTCCACAGCAGGAAGCGATAATAAAACACTTGCTTTAGTGCCACTCAAGCCATTAGCTCCGAATACGACTTATATGGTCATACTGACTAACGCCTTGAAGCTGGCAAACGGCACTCCAGCAACCAGCTCTGGCAGTTATCTCATATTAAGAGGCGACAATGATTTAACTCAACAACCAGCAGGTACATTTCCTGACTTAACACAAGCGGTGCAACTACAAGCGCTAATCAACTCTATGGAAAACTCCGCCATCGCCTTTTCCACCACGAACACACCTACTGATGATGATATTGCAGAAAATGATATTATTTTGAGCTGGTCATTCACCACTCAAACCATATCCACTGTTTTACAAGGTCTTGCCGATACTGCTTCAGCAAGTACCATCTTAGCGGGTACTACCGGTAAGACTACAAAAGACCTTAACCCTGCATTCCCAGGCATTGCTGATGTCTTTATTGGCACATTGGATATCCCCTATTATCTCACCCCTCCTAGCCTAGCAAACCCTACCGCTGCAAGAACCGAATTTTGGACAAACTCGGCAGGGCCCAATAGCCCACCGGTGCAAACCACTACGCTCACTATCCCACTGATATTGACACTTCCTAATGCAGCTTCAGGAAAATCTCAACCTGCTGGAGGATGGCCTATTGTTATTTATCAGCATGGTATTACGCGGTTAAGAACAGATGCACTTATTCATGCGGATTCTTTGGCCTCTCAAGGTATTGCCACTATTGCAATAGACCTTCCTCTGCATGGCATAACAGTAAAAGACCTCGCTGTTAGTCCTTTAGCCGCTTTGCATGCGGCCAATACAATTTTTGCAAATGATGTGGAATTAACCTTTGATATGGATCTTATTGACAATGCCACTAGCGCAGCTGGGCCTGATGGCAACATTGATGATTCTGGCGCACATTTTCTTAACCTCACTAGCTTACTCACCTCACGCGACAATATCCGCCAAGGCGTATCTAACATGATTGTGTTAAGAAGAAGCCTTGGAAACCTTTCTCTTTCAGGAATAAATATAGACACTAGTAAAGTAGGATTAATCGCTCATTCTCTGGGTGGATTGATTGGTGTGCCTTATTTAGCTGTTGAAAATGAAACAACCCCTTCATCCTTAGTGACTACAGCTGGTGGCATTGCACAACTCGTTAATGGCTCAGCAGCCTTTGGCCCCGTTATCAGAGCAGGTCTTGCTGCTGCTGGTATAACCGAAAATGCAGACCTACAAGCTTTTTTAGGGGCAGCACAAACAATTCTTGATTCTGCTGACCCGATTAACTACGGAGCAACTGCTGTTAGCAAGCATCCTATTCATATGATTGAAGTAGTAGGCGATGGCACCAGCGATAGCCTACCCGATCAGACCGTTCCAAATACCGTTCCTCAAGCCTCTCAACCAGACCCAGAGTTTGTACCACTCTCGGCCTCTTTCGGGTACCGAGCCACTTGCAACTGTTATGGGATTACAATCGGTAGATAGTACGGTTGCAGGTGTCGATGGAATCGTACGCTTTACACAGGGCGAGCATTCAACCTTCCTTACCCCGAAAAAAGGTGGATCCGCAGCAGCTGATAATGCTGACTTACTGGATGTATTCATCGAAATGCATAGCCAGGTGGTAGGGTTCCAAGTCACCGCTGGGGGAGTAATATCGGTTACTGATAGTAGTGATATTCAAGCCGTAGCACAGCCTTAGTCTTTAGAAACAATTATGGCAACGAGACTCACGCCTCGTTGCCATGAAAACAGGACTTAACAATCTCGGTTGTTGAATTTTTGTAGGGTCGAATTTATTCGACCTACATACCATTACTTTCAGTAATTATTAACAGCGTTCAAACAAACCCGCAGCTCCCATACCCGTGCCAATACACATCGTAACCATTCCATAACGACCTCCTGTGCGTTGCAACCCGTGCAAAACAGTAGCTGTTCGGATAGCTCCGGTTGCTCCTAAAGGATGACCAAGCGCAATAGCACCACCTAATGGGTTTACTTTTTCAGGATCCATATCCAGTTCGTGAATCACCGCTAAAGCTTGTGCTGCAAAAGCTTCATTAAGCTCTATCCAGTCAACATCATTAAAATTAACACCCGTTTGTTTCATCAATTTAGGGATGGCTTCTTTTGGGCCAATACCCATAATTTCGGCAGGTACTCCCGCCACAGCAAACCCTACAAAACGTGCCATTGGCTCCAGGTTAAGTTCTTTCATTTTGCTTTCACTCATTAATACAACAGCACCTGCACCATCACTCATTTGTGAACTATTTCCGGCGGTCACGCTACCTTTTGCATTGAAAACTGGACGGAGTTTGTTGAGCGCTTCAATAGTCGACCCTTGACGTGGCCCTTCATCATGCTCTACCCATTTTGTTGCAAGTCGAATCGTGCCATCTTCCCCCGGTAAATGATGATGAACTTCATAAGGCAACGTCTCTGCTGAGAAATACCCTGCCACTGTGGCTTCCAAAGCACGTTGATGGCTGCGTAGCGCAAACAAATCCTGATTTTCACGAGATATTTTCCAACGCTCAGCCACATTCTCAGCAGTTATCCCCATACCATAGGCAATAGCCACATTATCATCCTCAAAAATGGCTGGATTGATGGAAATTTTGTTACCCATCATAGGAACCATACTCATGCTTTCTACACCACCAGCAATAACAATATCCGCTTCTCCCAGCCTGATCTTGTCCGCAGCATTGGCAATGCTTTGCAAACCTGAAGCACAGAATCGATTTACAGTAAATCCAGGCACGCTATTACAGCTCGGCTTCTGGCATCGCAATCCACCACAATCATCCACTACGGCACGCTTGTTCTGTCATCAGTTAGTAGGTCGGATAAGCAGTCCTGCTAGTAAGCTCTTACCTATTGTGTCATCAGTCGTTTAGTCTCTCGCAACATTTAATATTTATCAGGCTGATTCTTAGTTATACGCCATAATTAGCCTCATAAGGTTTACCTGTTGTAAGTACCCGCCCAGCCAATTCTTGCTAGTTTATTGGCAAGGGCTACCGTAGCCTTATTTTTTCCCGCGTCGCTTAACCAGTCGAGTGACCCAACGGCTTAACTCGTCATCTTTATCTGCGGCCAACCTGACGATAGAGCGGGCTCCGTGTATCAAGAGTGATCGCAGGTATTTGTCTCCTCGTTTACTTATGCCTAACAGGTTCTGCTTTCCTCCACTGCTATGCTGGCCAGGTACTATTCCCAGTGATGCGGATACGCCTCGCCCATTTCTAAAGGCTTTGCCATCTCCGATGACGCTGTAGTAGTTGCTCGATATAACGAGACCATAACCGGGTATCGATTGTAATAGTTGAATTTCAACATGATCTTTGGCATAAACTTTGATCATTTTATTCAAGTCGTCAATCAGGCCATCAAGATCGCATAACTGAGTATATTTCAGATCAAGGGCTTGACGAAACATGGCATCCAATCCATTTTCACCCTCCTCAAGTATCTGTGGAATACTCTTTCGTAAGGGGGATATTCCTTGGTTTATGATGATACCCTCGCTAAGTAAACCACGAACCTGGTTGCAAAGGGCGGTTCTATCACCCACAGCTCCCTTACGTAAGCGATGGATGGCTTGAATACTTTGCTGCTCCACTGTTTTGATGGCAACCGGTCTGATTTCTCCAAAACGACTCGCCTCGGCTATGGCCAGTGCATCGTTGTAATCAATTTTTGTTGCCTCGAACAAATGCCTTTACATGTTGCGCGGGTAACAGAATAACCGTATGCCCAAGCTTTTCAAACTCACGCGCCCAATGTTGGGAGCTTGCACATGATTCCATCGCAATGGTGCTATGGGGGTGGTTGGCAAAAAACTTAGTTGCGCTCTCCGTAGTTTTTTTCTTAAGTTCTATCTTGCCAAACTTATTCAGTTGCACAAGGTGGAAAATCTGTTTTGCTATGTCTAAGCCTATAACGGTATTATTCATCTGTGGTTTCCTTTCTCTTTTAATTGAATTTTTTACCATCCGACCTACTCTAATTTCTTAATGGCTTACCCGTATCCAGCATATGCTTAACACGCGCATGGGTTTTAAGGTTTTTGAGTAAGGCACGGAAGCCTTCACGTTCATAACGTAAAAACCATTCTTCATTGACTTCAGTTCCCGTATCCACAGAACCACCACACAATGCATTAGCCACGTATTCACCTATTTTCATGTCGTAATCGGATATGAAATTACCCGCATGCATATTAGTCATTGCACCCTTGAAATTTGCAATCGCTGCTTTTCCTCCTGCCTTGATAGGCAACACAGAAGGTGGACGATAACTCGCTGCATCCAGCGCTTTAACCTGTGCAATAGCTGCATGCAACACTTCATGTTTATTCATCACAACCACATCAGAATCCCGCAGGAAACCATATTCACGAGCCTGTTCTGCACTTTCTGCTACCTTACCCATTGCCACAACTTCAAAGACTTTCTTTAGATAAGGGAATAGATCATCGCCATCTGCCGCCATGCTTGAACGTCGTGCGAATTCCATACAACCACTGCCCGCTGGAATGAGACCTACGCCGACTTCAACCAATCCGATATAGCTTTCCAAAGCTGCTACTACACGATCACATTGCATCATTAATTCACAACCACCACCCAGTGTTAAGCCTTTTACACCCGCAACAACGGGGATGTCAGAATGCCGCATACGGGTACATGCCCCTTGAAAGCGTTTCAACAAATCATCTAGCGCAGTGCTCCCAGGCAACATGCTTTTCATCGCAATTGGCATAAATGATTTTAAATCAGCACCCGCACTAAACGGATCATCTGGATGCCAAATGACCATGCCAGACAATTCCTGTTCTGCCATCTCAACCGCTTGATGCAAGCTTTCAAGCACCGGATCGCTGATCGTATGCATCTTGGTTTTGAAACTTAGTACACCCACATCGCCATCGGTTAACCAGAAACGAGTGACATCATTTTCAAACAACGTTTTATATTGTGGTGTGTTCTCACCAATCAGTGCTTCCGGCCAATGCTGACGACGATAGACAGGCAATGATGATTTAGGCTGATAAGTAGCCGAAGAAACAGACCATGACCCGCGGCTATTATGCGGAGCTTCTATCTCATCGACCCAATCGGGCAAGGGTGTTTGGCTTGGAGTTTTTCCAGCTGTTATATCATCACGAATAAGTTGAGCAATCTTCTTCCAGCCTGCCGCCTGCCAGATTTCAAAAGGCCCTTGTTTCCAACCAAAACCCCAGCGAATAGCAAAATCAATATCACGAGCATTATCTGCAATCTGCTCAAGCAGATGAGCACAATAATGAAAGGTATCACGATGGATTACCCAAAGAAATTCGGCATGTGGATCATTGATCTCACGAAGAATTGCCAATCGGTCTGGGTTTTTATAATCCTTTAACGCTTTCTCAATTTTACGTGGAATTTTTACTTTACGTTTGCGATAACTACCATCAGTAGGTTCAAACACCAGAATATCTGTGCCTACTTTTTTATAAACACCCATACGTGTTTTCTGACCTAATGAGCCTTGTTCGACTAATCTATCAAGCCATTCGGGTATGCTAAAAATATCTGCCCAGGGATCATCAGGCAAATTATCAATAACGCCCTGTAATACATGTCGCATGGTATCCAACCCAACCACATCAGCTGTGCGTAGGGTAGCGCTCTTTGGACGACCTATTTTAGTCCCTGTCAACGCATCAACAGTTTCAAAATTAAGACCCAGACGCTTCGCATGATAAAGCGTAGCCATCATGGAAAAGATACCTACCCGATTGGCGATAAAGTTAGTGGTGTCTTTGGCTCGAACAACACCTTTGCCCAAAGTACTAACAAAAAAGGCTTCCATCTGATTCATCACATCGGCACTAGTTTGATCATGTGCAATCAGTTCAAGTAGCGGCATATAACGCGGCGGATTAAAGAAATGCACACCCAGAAAACGGGCTTTCAAATCAGCAGGAACACCTTCGGCTAAACTTGAAATCGAAATGCCAGAGGTATTCGTAGCAAGGATACAGTTAGAACCTAGATGAGGCGCTATCTTTTCATAAAGGTCTATTTTCCAGTTTAATTGCTCTGCAATCGCCTCGATCACCAAACCACATTCACTGAGTTTTTCAAGATCATCGTCATAATTACACGCAGTAATTAATGAGCTAAAGTTTGTACGCGCCAAGGGAGCAGGTTTTT
This sequence comes from Thiotrichaceae bacterium, assembly GCA_965224605.1. GTDB lineage: Bacteria > Pseudomonadota > Gammaproteobacteria > Thiotrichales > Thiotrichaceae > HyVt-477. Next base: position 135,600 of record CBDCZP010000001.1, on the reverse strand, counting down.
GTTTTGATAATGCTCTTATTGCTGCGCGTGCGGTTGTACTCGCATCAGCTCCTTCGACCGGCAAATCAAACAACAAAGCTTTAATGCCTGCATTGGCAAAATGAGCAGCTATTTGTGCGCCCATTACGCCTGCACCTAATATAGCTACGCTATGTATGACAGGGGTTTTAGCTTTATTCATTTATGTCTCCTGATGGTTCTTATTTAGCTTAAGAAAATTCTGCCAAGTCCTTTTGTATTGGAGGTGAGCCTTCAGGCTCGCAATACGGTGTTTATAATCAACATATTAGGCGAAGCTAAAGAGACTGTGCAAGTATTAAGAAAAATCTCATTTGTAGGGTGTGCCGAGGTACGAGGCGCACCGTAAGCTATTGATTCATGGTGCGCCTCCTTCGTCGGCACACCCTACAAAGGAATACTTGCACAGTCTCTAAAGCATCGCTCCCAGAAAGTTTAGACTTATTCAGAGTTTCTTAAGTGTCCTGCAGGGTTAACTCACCAATCCCGTGTTTCGCTATTGCTCAACACAGGCTACCTTGTGAATGCTAACTTGCTTTCAACCATTGGTGTCCGTTATCTTTTTCGTACTTTTCGTACATAGCACCAACCAACTCAGACTCTTCGAATTCATCCACTGCGATAATCCCCGCTAGTTGTGATTCGAAATGACTCAATTGTGAGGCTTCTTTTACATCAATGACTCTATATTCCAAACCAACATCAATGAGTGCCTGCCCACGTAATTTCGGTAACGAATCTTCCTTGATCGCCGCCTTCAATTTATCGTGCAAAGGCTTTAATTCCAGCATTTGCATAAAGACACCATTCACTTCCGCCAGAGGGTTGTTTTCCCCGGGTTGCAAATACAAACCCTCAATTAACCGCTGTCGGGCAAGAGTATCTTCGCTGACGGCATCAGTAACTGCATGTACAAGACTATCTGCGGGTGCTTTAAAATGTTTCCCCAGTGGGAATGCCGTGATTTTCAAGAAATTCGCCGCAATACGATTCGGAAAGTTTTCAATGATTTCGTTAAAGGCGATTTGATATTCATGCAACAAGTGATCTAATGACCACTGTACCAACGGCCATTCGCTTGCCTCGCAGCCAGAATCCTCATGCTGTTTCATTACCATACTTGAGAGATACAACATACTGAGTAAATCACCTAGCCGTGCGGATAACATTTCCTTAAATTTCAACTTGGCACCCAGAGTTAACATGGCTATATCAGCCGTCATCGCAAACACACTACTTAAACGGTTAATATGTTGGTAATAAGGAGTCAGATTTTCGTTTGCATCCGGTATAGAGTCACCTACGATGTTAGAACCCACTGTTCCAAACACAAATGAACGTGCAATATTACTAATGCTAAAGCCAAGGTGACTTGTAAATACTTCATCAAAGGCTGTCAGGGTTTGGCTTTCATCACTGTCTTCGCTCTGTGCCAATTGCATCTCTTTTAATGAATAAGGATGCGCTCTAATCGCTCCCTGACCAAAGATCATTAGATTACGCGTCAGGATATTCGCACCTTCTACGGTAATTCCAACAGGTATGGACTCATACAAATCAGCAATATAGTTCTTCGAACCTTTCATAATCGCTTTACCACCATGGATATCCATGGCGTCTATGGCAGCCTGACGACCCATTTCTGTACAATGATATTTGATGATCGCAGAAGGCACACTCGGTTTCTCGCCATCCACTACCGCCTGTATGGTTTGCAAGCGCGCCGCATTAATAATATAGGTATAACCTGCAATACGCGCCAAGGGTTTCTGAACACCCTCAAACTTTGCAATGGGAACACCAAATTGCTGACGTAGATTAGCGTAAGCACTCGTCCCCAATAAACTACGTTTACTAACCACCGTGCCTGTTGTAGGCAAAGTCACGGCTCGACCTACTGACAAACAATTAACCAGCATACGCCAGCCATGACCTGCCATTTCTTTACCACCAATAATAAAATCAAGTGGCACAAATACGTCTGTGCCTTGAATAGGTCCATTTAAGAACGTATCGCCAATCGGCAAATGACGCTTCCCTATCTCGACACCTGTTGTATTGCGCGGAATCAACGCGCAGGTAATACCATAATCTTTCGGTTCGCCGATTAACCCATCGGGGTCTTGTAAACGAAAAGCCAACCCAACCAAAGTGGCAATCGGTGCCAAGGTGATATAACGCTTATTAAAATTAAGCCGCATACCCAGCACTTCTTTACCTTCCCACTGCCCTCTCGTGACCACTCCCGTATCCGGTAGTGAAGTCGCATCAGAACCTACGTTAGGCCCAGTCAATGCAAAGCAAGGAATCTCTTCGCCACTAGCTAAACGGGGTAAATAGTAATCCTTTTGAGCCTCAGTACCATATTTAATGAGTAGCTCACCAGGGCCTAATGAATTTGGAACACCGACTAAATAACTAACACCACTACCCGTGTTTGATAACTTTAACAGCACCTGTGATTGAGCAACCGCTGAAAATTCAAGCCCTCCATATTTCTTGGGTATGATCATGCCTAGAAAACCATTCTTTCTTACGAAATCGACGATATGATCAGGAATAGTGTTCCATTCATGATTAATCTTCCAAAGATCACACATCGCACAAAGCTCTTCAGTCGTCCCGTCAATAAAGGCTTGCTCTCTTTCAGTAGCAGTAGGAATGGCTGCTGAGCGAAGCTTGTTCCAGTCAGGCTTACCACTGAATAATTCGCCATCCCACCACACAGTACCGGCATCAATAGCGACACGCTCGGTCTCAGAAATAGGCGGCAAGATACGACGTAGCATTTTTAACATAGGTCGTGAAACCCACTGTTTACGTAAGGAAGGCAGGACAAAGACAACACTGATTGCAGTGGCTATGAACAACAACAGAACCAGAAAACCACTTATTGGCAATATCAACGTCAGTACCGTTAAACCTAATAAGGTAAGGCTTAGTGTTTCTGTACTAGTTTGTCGATAGGCTAGTGTTATTAGTATGGTTATCGCGGCTACAGCAAAAAGTAGGCTGAGCATGTTCAACTCCTCTCATGTAATGAGTATGTGAATATGAGTTTAGGCTCGCCAATGTTATTTGAAAAATAGAGCGAGCGTTCGCTTTATTTAAGTGTAGGTATGATATACTTTTTGGTCAAGGTATTTCTGAAAAGCGCAGCTTAAAACCCCCGAACTAACCCAACTAAACGCTAAAGAGAACAAGACATATGAATTTCATGTCTGACATCATGAACATAAATAAGCGCAACATGAATTTTGCGCAGTATAAAAAACATTTTGATTATCAGAATAACACCTTGTATACGCTTATATTTTCCAGACACAGCGATAAGATCAAACTCAGCAAAGAGAAATTTGCCACAAAAAATCTAGAGAAAATATTCACAGCGACTTTCCAGCTTGTTCCCAAGATTGGCTTTCAAACCATGTCATTACGTGACTTATCCGCAGAAACCGGACTCAGCATGGGCGGGCTGTATTCGACCATTTCATACAAAGAAAATATCGCTATTATTGTCAAAGATGTGGTTGAACAGGTTTGTCAGCAGCTCATAGAAAAGGCCAATGCTGAAAAAGATCCCAAACTGGCTCTTGAAAAAATGATACGAGGATATCTCTATGCCTCAACGCTGCTACAACCCTGGTTCTATTTTCTTTATTTCGAAACCCGCAGCCTGCCACTAAAAGATCAAGATGAATCAAAAAATATTGAGCTTACTACAGTAACCGAAATCGCACGTTTCATTGATGAAATGGGCGGTGGTAGTGGTAGAGGTAAAGAGCCCTCCTCCTCGCTGATAGCCACTATGATCTTAGCGATGATACAGGAGCGATATTTAAAGCCCTGGAAGTACAAAAAGCCTACTTCAACGATAGATGAATATGCAGATCAATGTCTATCACTTGCTTACAAAGCGATAGATTAATTGCGTTAATTACCGCTATCGATGCATAAGCCGCATAGGCATCTTACCCTTGGGCCGTAGTGTTAACCGACATTCATGCACAACTTCCGTCCCCTGATCCATTTCAAGCCGGAAGCGCTGTCCAAGTATGGCTAAAGACAATACCGATTCGGTCAAACCAAAAGATTTTCCAATACACACTCTTGGCCCGGCACTAAAAGGGATATAGGTAAACTTTTCAGGTTTCGGCGCGCCGGGCATAAATCGCTCCGGTATAAAGGAATCGGGCTTATCCCAATATTTCTTATGTCTCTGAATTAGCCAAGGCACGATTAGCATAAGAGAATTAGGTGGAATCCGTCGCCCACGTATCTCATCTTCCTCTAGAGACTGCCGCGACAAAATGGGCACAGGAGGATAAAGTCGCATGGTTTCATCCAAAATAGCACGGGTATATTTAAGCTTGTTCACATCCTCAAAGGATGGCAATGAACCCGCTAACACTTCATCAATTTCGGCGTAGAACTTGGTTGCTACATCAGGAGACTGTGAAATCAGATACCAAGCCCAAGCTAATACATTAGCAGTTGTTTCATGCCCTGCCATAAACAGCACAATAATCTCATTACGAATCTGCTCTCGTGTCAACGAACCAGAAACCGGACATCCAGGATGCCCTTGCTTATTAGCTGCCATTAGGTAGGCCGCCAAAGTATCTTTATTATCACTTTCAGCAGTCTTTGAAATGATGCTGTCTACTATGTCATGAATATGTTTGGCGGAGGTATGCGCCCGCCCTATTTTCGCATTTACATTAGGCAACCAGTCAGGTAAGCCCAGAAAGTTAGACAACGACATCTGATTAATCACCGACTGATAATCCGCAAACGCATTCACTACTGCCTCTGCATTTTCTGCGCCTAATTCTGCGCCGAACAAATTGCGTGAAATAATTTCAGCAGTGAGTTTAGCCATCTCAGGATGAATATTAATTTCACTACCAGAAGGTAATTCAGCCCATTGGTCAGCCATTTCACTGATGGTTGCAATCATGCTAGAGCTATATGACTTAATATGGCTATTATCGAATAGATGCGTCTGCATACCACGACGAGACTTCCATGTTTCACCCTCACTGATAAACAGCCCATCACCTAAAAGTGGTTCTAGCGCACGCTTCATCTGCATGCTTTTGCGTTCATAATTTTGATGGTTTGTTACAAACACATGACGAATAACATCAGGGGCATTAGCCACAAAGACATGCTGTTTAAGAATTTTTTGTGAAGTGAATTCCTGACTAAACGCTTCTTCTGGCCAGATTGAAAGTAGATCCCTTTTTGCATAATAAAGTATTTGTAAAGGGTTTAAGTCCTTGGCATGTCTTTTGGGATACGGGGGAATAAATTCACTCATAAAACTGGCACTCCTGCCATACCAGGGTGGTTCAATACTATTAAAAGAGTTTCACAGCCTTCAAAGCAAGCAATAACTGCCAAAGACTATTTCCACTCGTACTAGAAAAGAAAACACGCTTCGTTGATCCATTAAATTTTTTCTTATGTCCAGCATTACCCTTAAAAGGATACAGAAACTCTAGATGCTTATAGGCAAAGAAAAGCGCCTCGTGTAAGAAATCATTATAGCGGTATTCCGTCCGCTTTATGCCATATAATGGAGACATACCCAAGGAGATCATATTCTTCCCCTCATTTTTGAAAACCTCCATCGCCTGTAGGATAAGGTAAACTCCCGTTCCATGAGGCGCATTACGAGAAATACGATCAATATTATGGTAATAACCCACTACCTCACCTTCAACATAAATGGGATCAAAAACAGCGAAGCCGACCAATTTATTATCTTTAAAGACTTGAAAATATCTCACATCAGCTTCAGCCTTCAAACATAAAGGTCGCGTTAGCATGGAAAATTCATGCCCTCCTTTTCTTGATAACCACTCGTTAGATAGTGCCTTAATATCAGCTATGGTTTCGGCATCACTATCTAAATCTTTTTCTTTGACCTCAAGCTTTTCTCTTTTGCATTTGTTGGACCACTGACGTAGCTTGCTTTTATATTTACCTTTTAAATTAAAATCTTGAATAAACAAATCGGTCTCAATACCGAATTGATTCACTTCGTAACCTAAGTCATTAAGCACTTTAGCAAACACATCTGATACTTGAATAAAAATCACATCAGTAAATTTTTCGATAAAATGAGTAGCTAATTGACGATAGCTCCCCTCTTCACACATCGGATCAGCCAGAACAATTTTGACCCCTTTTCTCGACCAGAAAAAATGCTGGAAAGATAAATAAGCAATAAATCCAACACCCTCAACTATTTCATACTCCAAACCATCTTGTAGCGTAGAGTAAGCCATACATTGATTACCATGTTGGCGAATTATTGGGAGTAAATTCTGTTGCTTAGTTTTTGCATCCATAACAATGGATTCTACAATCTCCACTACTAAAGGGCATCAATTATTTGTGTTCGCCTCATGCATATATTCATAGCAACAATAAGAAATGAGAGGATTCAATGAGAAAGAGATATTGAATGAATTGAGCACACAGAAAGCATGCTTTGAGACTAAAGTAGCTTAAATAGAGGAATGGGTAAGCACTTCTGAAACTGCTTAAATCAGGTCATCATTAAGCAAGAACAGAAATGCTACCTTAACCTGTATAAATATTACGTAGGTGTAGTGCAATCAACCATTATAGCCGAAGCCTCATTATCACCTAAAATGCCAGCAGCATCATCACTGACAACACCGACTAAGCTATAATCACCCGCTGTAAACGTTTGAAACGCGTGATCGTCATCAATAACAGCATAATCAGGGTCTTGGTAAATTGTAGCGGTACAACCTACAGGAACTCGAATTGAACTCACTTTGTTGTTCCCAACAGCTGTACTTCGTAAGCGAGGCTCATCAGCTGAAAAATCAGAAGAAATTCCCATTTGATTATCATCTTGATAAAGCGTAACAACTAGTGTTTGTGGTGGCGGTGGAGCCTTACATGAAACCTTTATAGAAGAAGCAATATTATCCCCCAGAGGGTTATCACTTAAGTCTATGTCATCACCTGCATTGAAGGTTTCAGAGGAACCTGTGAAGTTGACATTTGCATAGAGTATCGCAGTACATCCCAAAGGAACCTTTATGGAACTAGCGCTATTAATCCCTATAGCATTATCACTAAGGTCAGGATCATCCGATGCAAATGCTTCGGTTATTCCCGCAAATCCGATATCTTGAAAGAGTGAAATACTAGGTGTAATGGGAGCACATGTGACACGCATAGATGATGCTACATCGTTACCGAGACCCTGCAGATTATCTCGTAAATCAATGTCACCTGAATCAAAGACCTCAGAAAGGCCTTCATAACCTACATGCTGATAAAGAGTAGCCTGACAACCGGATGGAACATGCAAAGAACTAACCGCATCATTCCCTATTGCATTATCCCTTAAATCGGGATCATCTGCTGCAAAATCTTCGGAGGTACCTTCAAAAGCAACATGCTGGAATAACGTAACACTGGGTGTTATTGCATTACATGTAACTTTGATTGAGGACGCTATATCATGACCGAGAGAATTATCTCGTAAATCAAAATCGCCTGTGCCAATTGTTTCAGAAAGCCCTTCAAAACCGACATGTTGGTACATCGTAACTTCACAACCTGATGGAACTTGTATAGAACTAGCCTCATCATTGCCTATGAAATTATCACGCAAATCAGAATCATCCATTGAGAATGATTCACTCCTTCCATCAAAACCAACATGCTGAAATAAGGTAACACTGGGAGCCGCAAATGAGCTATTAAGACTCAGTATACCTATACCCACTAACATTAATATCTTCGATAAATAAATTTTCATAACATAACTCCTAATACTCAAACCATTTAATTATAATTAACCCATTATTATTGAATTAATAGACTATTTATCGATCACATACTGGATGGAGTATTGCTAGTAGTATTCTAATGTTGATATTGAAAATATAATTTAAGCCAATAAATTACACTTTTAATTTATATTAACGATTAATCTATAAGGTATATAAAAAACGACCAATGACACTAATATTGAATAGTTACTAACAGAACCCTGTGGTACGGCTCTATAAATATTTAACATAAAACTATCGCTACGACGTAATGGGGTTGTAAGTAGCCTTCCCTGAACAGTTTTATGCTAACTACTAAATCAATTTGAGAGTACAGGTAAACCTGATAAAAGGCAATTATTCTTAATTATCAAAGCTTAAGTGGGCATATTTTAATCAAAAGCAATGGTATGAATGTAATGTGTCTTCATCATGTAACCTGTCAAGTATGGCTAATATGAAAGGCGACATCATATATGAATCCACGATTCAGGAATAAGATCTATCGTATTAAGTGAAGTATCCAGAAACCATCTTTTAGGAGCAATAACGATCTTGTTGTTATTCTGGTTTAGCCATGCTCCCCACCAACTAAAAGAACTATTGGCAATGATATTATGATTACACCTGCTCATTAGCAACATCTCATCATAATCAGGGACTTCTTCAACAAGTTCAACAAACGTTATATTTTTAATGAAAGTAATGTTGTTTTTTGCCCAATCCAGATCATCGCTAAAAATATAAAAATGCGGGTTGTTTGTTTTTTCTTCTAAGGCTGAGACCGCCTTTTTATAATAGTCCAAAGAACAAGTACCATGCACACTGTTAGTGAGAGCATTAGTAACATAGTCACCACGCCTTATATGCAGACTTACCGACTCCGTCTCAGTTATTAATTTTAGATAGCTTTTGCTGTGTTTTTGAATTTCATCTCTTGGGGTGATTTTTTTAAGAATGTCTTCTCTGTATTTCACGAAATACTTTTCGCTTTGCCAGTAACCTTTAAAATATCTCACATCACGCAAAGAAAAAACTTCTTTGTTAAAATTGAACTGAGGTTCAATGTATATGTGACTTTTAGGTATTAAGTTTTGTAACTCATCCTGAGTAGCAATTGTCGCATCAATATTAAACAGATCAAGCTCATACGCACGTTGATACGCTTCAAAACTACTGACATCTAATATTAATGACTCATTTTTAGATTGTGAAAGTGCATATCCAAAGGCATATTGAAAAAGTTGATTTCCCAAGCCACCGATTACATGAACAATTATCATATGCTTTTACCTTAAATCCATTTATAGATATGTTGGAAGTGATTAGCTGTGTTGTCGAGGTACAACGCGCGCGAGGGGTGTAAAAACTCAACCTTCTATCCCACCCTAACCCTCCCCTTGCTAAAGGGAGGACTTAATGTGCCACCTTTTACAACACCCTCCTTGGAGCGGATTAAATAGGGTGGAAGTCACAGAAATTTCGATCAGAATTAATAGAAATGCCTGATAGAAAAAGTAGTCGTGTAGGTAGTACTAAACTAAACCAACCCCACCGCAAGCGGACGGGGTATTAGCTATTTCTGAAGACTCACTTTCACAAAACAACATCAGCTGAGTTTTAAAGTGATTGACCAACAAACCGCGAAAGCTTAGCGGCATTCACGTTCAATTCTTTAACGGCATTGAGTGATAATAAACGATAATCCAGTATCATTTTTTGAATATCAATCACTTTTAAGTAAGATGCGTCGCCTGTCTCAAAAAGGTTCTTAGCTATATCCAGCGTTGTTTTAGATTGAGGTATAACCTTTGAGCGATACAAACGATGGGTTTTTTCTTGTGTCTGATAATTGAAGTATGCCTGCTGTATATCGTCTTCCGTTTTCTTCTGCAAGGCGCTCAGTTTCAACTGTAGCGCTTTATACTTTGCTCTGGTTTCAGTCAGGTACGCATCATTTGTACCGAAAAAATTACGCGGTTTAAAGCTAGGTCGTGTTGAAAAAGTATCCTTACTCGCATTGCTGCCCGTTTGCTTGCTGGTCTGATTTTGGAAACGACTATAACCCGCACTAAAATCTGGATAAAAACGCTTTTCTGACAATTGAATAATACGCTCCATTTTCTTGATTTCAGACTGCAAACGAGCGATTTCGACGCGATTTCTGCTACCTTTTTGCAATAGTTCTGTTGATGTACCTGTCACCCGCACAGGTATCAGCTTTTCTATTCTGACAAACCTGAAAGTGGCGGGAAGGTTAAGCAGTGCATTCAATGTTGCTTGTCGAGAGAACCGTTTATTTTTAGTGATGTGTAGTTGATTAAGATTCTTTTCAACCTCGATATCTACTTCTAAGATATTACCTAATTCTATGGTATTGGTGGAATAACTTTCCTTCAGTTGATTTTTGAGTGACTTTAACAACTCAACCTTGTTAGCTATGATACTGCTTTCCTGTTGCGCTAGTTGTAACTCATAGTAAGCAATACGCGTTTGGGTAATGACATCCTGCACGGTCTGTTTCAATTGCAGACGCGATGATTCTACCGACTCATCAATAATGGAGGCTTTTAAACTACGCAAACCTGGAAACGGAAAACCGCCTGTAACGGGTTTACTGTGCTTTTTACTGCCAACAGATACAGCCAAATCTTTTGTAAAAGCAGCATATTGTGCCAACGTATCATCAAGAAAACTGACCTGATCATATCTTGCCAAACTCGCCTGAGCCTCTTGGTGACGGCTTTGAATATCAAGATTGTTTTTTAATACCATCGTCAGGATCGCCGACAAGCTGTTATGTCTGTTTAGCCAGTTTTCATCCGCGCTGGTGGTTTTCAATCCCTTAACTTGTTGTTGTAGTTCAGCTGATGGTGTAAACAAAGGGTTCTGTCTAATAGTATTAATAATCTGTGCAGTAGAACGTGACCTTTTTACATTCAACTGCCGCTGCTGTACTGTCTGATGGCTTGCTTTTTTCTTGTTGTTATTATTCTTTGTTTGATTCGTAGCACTATTAGCAGCAGTGTGGCTAGAGCTGACTTTCAGGTTGTCTTTAACATACTTCGAATGCGGATAACTCTTATATTCATCTTTGAATGGGTTTAATTCACGAGTCTGGCTACATCCTGTTAGCAACAAAGCTACAACAAACAAAGCCGTAGTAATAGCTGCAACAGGTAACTGTGTTTTTCTTATTGCAGAAAAAACCATCATAACGACCTACCTGTGAGTTTTTCCATAGCCGCCCTATTTTTCCAATAATCAGCCACTGCCCGTTGATAGGCCAGTTGAAAGTTTAGCCAGGTAGATTGTGTTTCTAGATATTGAGCAATAGAACCCTTGTTTTCTCGGTATTGTATTTCTGCTATCTGCTTGGCACGTTGTGCTTGTGGAAGCAGGTTTTTATGATAAAGAGTAGCTTGCCGATACGAGTTATTAATCTTGAAAAATAGCGCTTTTACACTATTGTTCATGCTGTTTAGGAGTGCTTTTTTATCTTCAATCGATTTCTGTTTTTGCAAATACGCCTGATGTTTGACCGCTTTATTTTTATAATAATTGATGGGGATATTAATACCCACGCTCAACGCTAAACCATCATCACCACTACGATCAAGATCAGCCACAATCGACTCGCCTATCTGTGTATAACGTACACCTACATTGAAATCAGGCAAGCTAGTATAGCTCGCAATATCTTGCTTTATTGCGCCTTTTTCAATGCTAATATCAGCTATTTTAAGCTCTTCATTAGAGGCTGAAAATTCATATAACTGCTGTAAGGAATGAGCTAATTTAACAGGTGTTTTATTAGAGTAAGGTTTTACTTTAAAAGCTTGTTCTGGGTTACGATTCAGCAGTGTGTTGATACGTGTCTTTTCGGTTGAAACCAATTCTTGCAACAATTGCACATCGTAGGACACTTGAGCATATTGGCTTTGTGCCTTGGCAACGTCATTAAGCGTACTGTTACTAGCAGCATAATCAGTGGTAGCAATATGAGAAATTTTCTCTACTGTTTTCTGGTTTTGCCACGTCAGACTAACGGCCGTTTCTAAATAAACCAGTTCATAAAAGGCTTGTTTAAGCGCCACCACCAGATTGCGGCTCGCCATTTCATAACGGATTTTGCTTATATTAATGTCTTTTTTAACAACCTTGCCTTGCAAAGTTAGCTTGCCCGGGAAAGGCAGTTTTTGGCTCAAAGACACGACTCTGTCTTGCGGCCCTAAACGTGTTTCAATGGGATCAATCGCTTCGGTATAAACCAGTTTTGGGTCGCTAAGCGCCGTTGCTTGTGGATATTGCTCAATCATACTTTGCCATGCGAGTTTTTTGGACTTTAACTCCGCATTGTTATCAATGGCCAGCTTTATGAGCTGATCAAGGCGTGTCAGCACATGCACGTTTTTTTGATTGTGTTGAGGTGAGGCTACTGAAATATTTAGGCTGAAGATTGAACTGAGCAGCAATATTAAAGTTAGATTTTTTGTTAGCATGGGTCGCATAAGCCTAGAATAGAGTAAAATCAAGCAGGAAGGAACCATAAAACACTTGTTACTATTGGCGTTTCATAATTATAGGTAGTCTATTGTGAGAGAGCTCAAAGAAAAAACCATCCAATGCCCCTATTGTTGGGAAATGATTGATATTTTGATCGATTGTTCTGTCGATAGTCAACAATATATGAAGATTGTCAGGTCTGTTGTCGTCCTATTAATGTGACTGTCAGCGTAAATGGAGAGTTAGCGGATGTACAGGTATCTAGTGATGATGATTAACATCTGATACGTATATTCTTAACAAACGGATTACCACAAATAAAAAAAGCACTACCCAAAGTAGTGCTTTTTAAATCAGTCGTTGTTCTCCCGGAGTCCGGCTACAGTTTATCCAGGCAACTCATTGTCATTAGTTCTTGTCTTGATCGACTATTTGATTCTCTGTAATCCAGGGCATCATGGAGCGAAGTTTTGCACCCGTCACTTCTATACCATGTTCAGCATTCAAACGACGCATTGCAGTCATGGATGGATAATTGGTTTGACCTTCTGCGATAAAGCGTTTGGCATACTCACCTGACTGTATATTCGCTAAAGCTTCACGCATCGCTCTACGGGATTCTTCATTGATGATTTTAGGGCCTGTCACATATTCTCCATATTCTGCATTGTTAGAGATGGAGTAGTTCATGTTAGCGATACCGCCTTCAAACATTAAATCTACAATCAATTTTAGCTCATGTAGACATTCGAAATAAGCCATCTCTGGCTCGTAACCCGCATCAACCAATGTTTCGTAACCCGCTTTAACCAACTCAACAGCACCACCACAAAGAACTGCTTGCTCACCAAATAAATCAGTTTCACATTCATCACGGAAAGTGGTTTCGATAATACCGGTTCGGCCACCTCCGATACCAGAGGCGTACGATAACGCAATAGCTCTTGCCTTGCCTGAAGCATCCTGATCAACAGCGATCAAATCAGGGATGCCGCCGCCACGAACAAATTCTGAACGCACCGTATGACCCGGTGCTTTGGGCGCAACCATGATCACGTCTAAATCTTTACGAGGCTCAATCTGGTTATAAATAATCGCAAAACCATGTGCAAATGCGAGTACTGCGCCTTGTTTAATATTGGGTTCAATTTCTTCCTTGTATAACACCGACTGAAACTCATCGGGAGTCAATATCATTACAACATCAGCACCAGCAACTGCTGTAGCCACATCCGAAGTTTTCAGGCCATAACCTTCAGCTTTTGCGATAGATGACGAACCTGCACGCAAGCCAACGGTTACATCCACACCTGAATCTTTTAAGTTAGCGGCATGGGCATGACCCTGTGAGCCAAAGCCGATAATCGCTACTTTCAGACCTTTAATAATAGATAGGTCACAATCTTTGTCGTAATAAATATTCATTTTCTTTATAGATTCCTTAAAAATTTCTTCAAATTAATTCTAATGGGTACCTCTATTAATTAGAATTTTCGTTTGAGTACAAGGCGGATGGGTTTTGAGAACCACAGTGTACAAGGGTACATGAGGATCGGAAAAATTCATCCAACGCCGTAATCGAGCGAAAAGGCAATTAATAGAGATACCCTAAGACTGCTTTCAGCTATGCAAATCACTACTGTTCGTTATATTTTGAGTGCATTATTACCGCGAGTAATCCCCATTGCGCCGGAGCGAACCACTTCAATCACTTGATGATCCACCATTGTTTCCAAAAAGCCATCAAGCTTGTCTGGGCTACCTGTTACTTCAATCGTGTACATTTTATTTTTAACGTCAATAACATTTGCGCGAAAAATATCAGCCATACGTTTGATAGATGCACAAGATTCCAGATTGGATGCAGACACTTTCACAAACATTATTTCGCGTTCTATGTGCACATAATCTGAGAGTTCCATTACTTTGACAACATCAATTAGTTTGTTGAGTTGTTTGATAATCTGTTCAACGGAAGCTTCATTGCCCTTGGTCACCAAGGTCATACGGGATAATGTTGAATCGTCGGTAGGTGCTACAGTGAGTGACTCAATATTATAACCACGTTGGGAAAACAACCCCGATACACGTGATAACGCACCGGTTTCATTCTCCAGTAAAACGGAAATGATATGTCGTATTGCTTTCTTGTCGCTTGTTTGTGTCGTAGTTTTAGCCATCGTCATTTTACTTTAATTTTTTACTTCTTTAATTTGGGATCATTAAGCGCATCTTGTTTATTGAGATACATTTCATTATGGCCATATTGAGCCGGAATCATTGGGTAAACATTGCCTTGAGGCTCTGTTACAAAATCAAGGAAGTAAAGACGCTTGGTATCGGATATGGCTTCTTTTAAAGCCCCTTCTACATCAGCTGGTTTTTCGATGCGTATGCCAACATGACCGTACGCTTCAGCCAACTTAACAAAATCAGGCAGTGATTCGTTATACGTCATGGCATAACGTTCTTCGTAGAAAAACTCCTGCCACTGACGCACCATGCCCAAATAACCATTGTTCAAATTGATAATGTTCAAAGGTAATTTGTATTGTGAGCAAGTTCCAAGCTCTTGAATACACATTTGAATACTGCCATCACCAGTAACACAGGTTACCACTTCATCAGGATGTGCGAGTTGAATACCCATTGCCGCAGGTAATCCAAAACCCATAGTACCCAGTCCGCCAGAGTTAACCCACCTGTTTGGCTGGTTGAATTTATAGTATTGAGCCGCCCACATTTGGTGTTGACCTACATCAGAAGCAACGTAAGCATCGCCCTTAGTAACTTCCCACAGTTTCTCTACAACAAACTGTGCTTTTATATGTTCATCACCTTGATCGTAATGCAGACAATTTACCGATTGCCATTCTTTAATCTCTTTCCACCAAGCATCATAGGCCGATTGATCAGGTTTGATATCATGTTCTTTCATGATGGAGAATAAAGATTGCAAGACTTCTTTCACATCACCGACAATGGGATTGTGCGCTTTAACATTCTTTGAAATACTCGCAGGATCGATATCAATATGAATCACTTTTGCATAAGGTGAGAACTTGTTCAAATCACCGGTAACACGATCATCAAATCGTGCACCCACTGCAATAATTAAATCGGCGTAATGCATCGTTCGGTTAGCTTCAAAAGTACCGTGCATCCCCAACATACCAATGAACTGTTTATCATTGGAAGGATAAGAACCTAAGCCCATCAATGTATTCGTTACTGGAAAGTTAAATGCCTGACCAAACGCTGTTAGTTCTTTTGATGCTCTGGATGAGATAACCCCGCCACCCGCGTACAAAATAGGTTTTTTAGCCTTGGCGATCATCTTCAGCGCAGATTTAATCTGTTTCTTATTGCCTTTGATAGTGGGTTGATAAGAACGCATCTTCAAACTTTTAGGGTATTCAAATTTGATTTTCTCTACGCCACTGGTCAAGTCTTTTGGGATATCAACGACCACTGGGCCAGGTCGACCTGTTGTTGCAATATGAAAAGCTTTGCGCATGGTGGGCGCGATGTCTTCTATTTTGGTGACCAGAAAATTATGTTTTACGCAGGGTCGCGTAATACCCACAATATCTATTTCCTGAAAAGAATCATTACCAATTAATGGTCGTGGAACCTGTCCAGAAATCACAACCAGAGGAACGGAATCCATATAAGCATCAGCAATACCAGTGACTGCATTGGTTGCTCCAGGGCCAGACGTTACAATGCAAACACCCGGTTTATCGGTAGATTTCGCATAGCCTTCAGCACCATGAACAGCACCCTGTTCATGACGAGCCAATATATGTCTAATATCTCCACGTGCTTCTGCTTTATATAACTCATCATATAAAAATAAAACAGCCCCGCCCGGGTACCCAAAAATGGTATCGACTTTTTCTGCTTTTAGACATTCTATAAATATCTCAGCACCGGATAATTTCACTTCGCTAATTCCTGTTAGACTCAATGGTGACGAAACTCGCCATAATATAACGAAAGCCACACCAAAACCTATAAAAACTTTCACCGAAATGGGGATTATTCATACAAATGTAACGGTAAAGAGCCATCCGCTGGAAAAGTTGCTTAAGTTGCTTAAGAAAACCTCTGATTAAGTCATGTTTTTCTGGAAGTGAGCCTTCAGGCTCGCCTACGGTGCTTGAAATCAACAACCTTAGGCGAAAAGCTAAAGCATCGCTCCCAGAAGGCTTGGGCTTGTTCAGAGTTTTCCTTAATCAAGCTCTCGCATTTAATTACCGAACATGGAACTTGTTGAACTCCCATACAAATACTACACTTGTTTCACTTTCTCATTATGGAACTCCAAATGACCGCAACTTACCCCAATATTTCGCATCATGGTGCCGTACAGGGAGTGACCGGATCGTGTCATGAACTGCATATAGATGACCAAAACAGTGTCCTCATTGATTGCGGCATCTTCCAGGGATCAGATAAATCACCTCATGGAAAAGCGGATGCCTGGAATCTGGAGTTGGATTTTGATATTGCTTCCGTTGAGGCGCTGATTATTACCCATTGCCATATTGACCATGCTGGGCGCATACCCTGGTTGCTTGCAGCCGGTTTTGAGGGGCCCATTTATTGCAGTAAACCCACCGCTAAATTACTTCCTTTAATGCTTGAAGATGCAGCGAAGATTGGTATTACCCGAGACAAAAAGATCATCAAAAAACTGGTGACGAAAGTTACCTCAATGTTTCGCCCACTAGACTATCAACAGTGGGCTACTGTAAATGATGATCTTCAGATACGTCTACAACGAGCCGGACACATCCTGGGTTCTGCCTATGTAGAATGTCAAATAAATGATGATTCCGATAAACGTATCGTTTTTTCAGGGGATTTAGGCGCGCCACATGCACCTTTGTTACCTGCACCCAAATCACCCAAGAAATGTCATACTCTGGTGATTGAAAGTACTTATGGTCATAAACTGCATGACGAGAGAAAAAACAGAAAAGACCGATTAAAAGCCATTATTCAACGCTGTTTTGATAATCAGGGTGCCGTACTCATTCCTGCCTTTAGCCTGGGTAGAACACAAGAATTAATGTACGAATTCGAACAGATTATTTATGACAACGAAGCAGAATGGGGCAACTTTGATGTCATTCTTGATTCCCCTCTAGCCAGTCGCCTTACTAAGGTTTATCGGGAACTTAAACCTTATTGGGATGATGAGGCACAGCATGTTATTGATCAAGGGCGCTATCCACTAACTTTTAAACAATTACAAACGGTAGAAACCCATCAAGAACACAAAGAAAGTGTTAAATTCTTACAGAAAACAGCCCGTCCTACTATCGTTATAGCTGCGAGTGGTATGTGTAATGGTGGGCGTATTACCGGTTATCTCAAAGCATTGTTAGGGGATGAGCGTACCGACATTCTGTTTTGTGGTTATCAAGCCAAAAACAGCATCGGTCGACAGATATTCAAATATGGTCCTAAAAATGGCTGGGTAGAAATTGACGATGAACGCTATGAAATCAAAGCAAAAATTCATCAAATTGGAGGCTACTCTGCACATGCTGACCAGCAGGATCTACTTGATTTCGCCAGCAATATGGAAACAGGCCCCGATGTTGTACGCGTGTTACATGGTGATGAAAGAGCCAAAACAACATTGCAGAGCAAGCTACAAGCATTATTACCGGCGGCAACTGTCATTATTCCCGAGAATTAGTAGCCCCAGAAAAACTCACCACCAGCAATTTCGATAAGCTCCGCCATTGCTATTCGGCTACTATTCGGCTACTATTCGGCTATGTTATGGAAGCCCAAATACATTGTTACGGATAAGTTACTCTACACTATTCGGCAGATTGGTGAGGCTATTGGGGAAATTCGTTCTTTTCAGTTTCAACCTGGAAGTATTGCCTTATTAGAAAGCCAAGCACGTGAGTTATCTACTTTTGCATCGACAAGTATTGAAGGCAATCCGCTACCACTCACTGATGTTAAGCGCATAATCAAAAACCAACCAGAGCATGTACGCGATACAGAACGCGAAATTATTAACTATAATCTGGCTCTACAAACCATTTATAAACAGGTCAATGACAAAAGTTTTAAGCTCACTCAAAGTTCTCTCGAAAAAACTCAGCATAGGGTAGTTGACCAGTTAATGGATAACCCATCTGATATGGGTAAGCTAAGACAACGAGCTGTTGTTATTCGTAGCCCCCTGCATCTTGACGACGTCATTTTTATACCGCCTGATTATCAGGATGTTCCTCAATTATTAGAGCAGCTAATTCACTATATACAAAGCAATACAGGAAAAATCGATCCTATTATTTTGGCAGGTATTTTTCATCGGCAGCACGTCATTATTCACCCTTTTATGGATGGGAATGGACGTACTACACGACTAATTACCACCGCAATCCTCGGTTCAGCAGGTTTTGATTTCTTCGAAATGTTCAGTTTTGAAAGTTACTACAACAGGAATATTACCCGTTATTTTAAAGAGGTAGGTCTCACTGGGGATTATTATGACTTACACAATGAAATTGATTTTACAGCTTGGCTTGAATATTTTGCTGATGGGATTTTAGATGAGCTTAAAAGAGTGCAGAAAATATTTCCTACTACTTTGACTCAACAAAGGCTAGAGCCACATTTACACAAATTGTTGGCATATATGCAAGAGCACGACTCTATTACTCAAAAACAATATGGAGTGTTCTCTAACCGCAGTTTAGCAGCCCGTAAACAGGACTTTAAGAAATTGATTGATCTGAAGCTCATTCAAATTAATGGGGGAGGTAGAAGTACTTATTATCGGCTTATGGAATAGCTTCTCATTCCATGTTAATGCAGGTGATTTTTCTAACTTATTGTAATATATATCTACTTTTCATTAAGTAAGTGCCATTCGAGTCTGACCCTTTAGGAATCAAAAGGGTCAGACTCGATTGATCTAATGCTTTAGATGTTCTACGACATTCTGAAAATAGAAAAATGCTTATTATACAAGCAAGTACTACCATGTTTGAACTAGGGGTTCTTAATGTTGACATCCTCTTCTCCGCTTTTTCCATACACTTTAATGTTATTTTCTTTAATGCCATGGTTAGCTAGATAAGTGCGGATATTTTTGGCACGAATAAGGGCTAGTGGTGTGTCTTTTGCGGTGACTGTAATTTCAATGTTGTTGTTGGTTTTTTTGTAATGAGCCACCCATCGATCAAGCTCTGTGTACCTAAAGGGTCAGACTCGATTGATCTTTTGGATCTTTTGTACCTAAAGGGTCAGACTCGATTGATCTTTTAATTTATCCAAATAAAATTGATAACCTTGATCCGCGTAAAAAATAGGGTCGCGATTGTTCCCCCTTACGGGGTTGGTGGGGCATTGGAAGTCCTTTCATAATGAAAAATATGAGTATAGAACATCTAAAGCATTAGATCAATCGAGTCTGACCCTTTTGATTGCGAAACTTGGTACTCCGTTTACTGGGTTAGTAGCTTTTCAATCACCAGTTGTGGCAACAAGCTACCTCTAAATTCATTCACATCAAAGCGATACAATATATGTATTTCTGCTCCCGTTTCAGGCCATGAATTAGGGTCAATATTAAACGCTATTGCCTGTACAGGCTGTGCACTATTGTTAGCTGTATTGGTTGTTGTTTTAGGCTGTAAATCCAACCTCAAATGTGTTTCTTTTAACAGCCTTTTATTTTTAATCAAGAACTTACCATCAAAAATGGGGGCTGGAAAATGTTGTCCCCAGGGAGCAGCTGAGCGCAGCATTTCAGCAGTTTCCAAAGTAAACTCTTCAGCCACTAATTCACCATCGGTATAATGGGTTTCCAAGAAAGTATCATCTTCATTGTAGCGTTGTGTTATCACGTTTACTGCTTGCTTAAATGCATCAAAATGAGAAGCGTCTAGCGACAAACCGGCTGCCATTGCATGTCCACCAAATTTACTTAATAAAGCTGGATTCTGGCTGGCGACTTCATCCAATAAATCCCGCATATGAATCCCTTGAATAGAACGAGCTGAGCCTTTAATTTCTGTTATTTGACCCTCGTTTTCTAACGGGTGCAAAAGCAATGACGGGTCGGTTAAACATTTCTTTAATTCTAGAGGCCAGAATACCAACGACTCCCTGATGCCAGTTTTCATTGTAGAGACAATATACCGCAGGTTGCTGGTCAGAAGTCCTCAAATCAAGCAATTCCAGTTCTTGCATTGCCTGCTCTTTCATATCGGTTTCAATAATACGTCGTTCTTTGTTTAAATCGTTCAGCGCTGACGCTATCTCTCTGGCTTCCTGTATAGAGTCTGTTAACAAGCATTCAATTCCTAATGACATATCATCCAAACGACCCGCTGCATTTAAGCGAGGCCCACAAGTAAAGCCAAAATCAGTTGCCACCGCCCGTGAAGCATTTTTCCCGGCAATTTCAAATAAAGCCTGGATACCCCACACAACCCTGCCCTGCTCTTACCCGACGCAAACCTTGTTCAACTAATATTCGGTTATTCATATCTAGTGGAACCACATCAGCTACGGTTCCCAAGGCTACCAAATCCAGCAGTGTCAGCAAATTAGGCGGTATGATTGATTGCTCAGAGAAATATTCTCTGTCCTGCAAGCATCGTTTTAACGCAAGCATGACGTAAAAAATCACCCCCACTCCTTGCTAGTGCCTTGGATGGGAAGCTATCATCCTGCAAATTAGGATTCACCATGACATCTGCATCAGGTAGTTCTTTGCCCGGCAAGTGATGATCCGTAACCAGCACTTTAATGCCCTGCTTACGAGCAACACGAACGCCTTCAATACTGGATACGCCGTTATCCACTGTAACAATGAGATCAGGTGAAAAACCCTGTGCGGTTTTAACTATTTCAGGAGTCAGCCCATAACCATATTCGAAACGATTAGGCACCAGATAGTCTATATTCTTACCGCCCATCAGACGTAAGGCTCGACATGCCACTGCTGTAGCCGTAGCGCCGTCGGCATCAAAATCACCGATGATTAAGATATTAGTTTGTTGTTGAAGATTGTCTGCTAATAATTCTGCGGCTGCTTGCACATGCGACAATGCCGACACAGGTAGCAATTGCTTGAGATTAAACTGCAACTCATCAACGGAATGCACACCACGCCCAGCATAGATACGCTGAATTAGGCTATTGAATGGCAAGGAGCGAATATCATCTCCTATTTCAGCTATTTTCCCCGTTGTGGGTCGATTAATAAGTTTCATTTGAATATGAAGTACAGGTTATCAACATGTGAGAGCTATGCTTAAATTTACACAAAAAAACCACACATGATCAGACTCAATGTGAATCTAATTAGTTATTGTCCAGAAACACTTATCGTAAAGTATATATTGCTGAGGTAGATTGTGAACCCATGAACCAAGTTTTTATTGAATTTAGGATATATCTCATATGGCTATAATGTAACGTACTTAAAAACAGTCAAGACTATTTTTAAGTACACTATAATATAGTCAATCCTATATAGATGTAAGTTTCGTAAGTCACTAAAATAACCTGCTGATAAAGTTATCTATTAGACAAAGTATCCCAATCATTACTATAATCGCTGTCCATTAATCACCTTTAAATCCCTTTGCTCTTGACGGTTAAAAAACAATAATGAGAATACGCTCAAAACTGACCTTACTTATCGCTCTTTTCCCCGCAATTTTAGCTCTGTTGCTACTTCTTTATTGGCAAAAAAATTCTGATACCGAAACAAAGGTTTCAGCAGTAGAGTCGGTCCCTACAAAAACCCATTCATCAACTGCTAACCCGTTAACAACAGCAGATACCAAAAACAGCGTTGTAACTAACCCTGAAAATGATAACGAGAAAATAGTCAGCCCTTATCCTGCTATCAATAACAGAGAGTCGCCATTGGGCATCAACACCAATGAGCTATTCGAACAGGATGCGAGCATTCCATTTGTAGATTTGTTTCGCGTGGCTACGCCTTTCTACGAAAACATTCGTTGTCGAGCGAAAGATCAGCCTTGTTTGAGTTCTGCCCAAGTTGAATATGATAAGCAAGGTTGGCCGAAGAACTTGAACGGCGGTAAGGCGGGTGTATTTTTTCTCAGAAACATTCCCATTAAGGCATTACCCAAAGGCAACTACAGTGTCCTTTATGATGGCGATGGTGCTATTGAATATCTACAGAATGTAGAGGTGGTTGCTCGCAAAGAAGGTGAAGATATTATCCGTTTTACTGCACGTGCTGATAATTTCATGACAGCCGCACTGCAAATCACACGTTCTAATCTGGACAACCCGCTTAAGAATATCCGCATTATCATGCCAGGTGGTATTTGCAAAAGTTCTCCTTTCACACACATTAACAGCGCTTCTTCTTGCAATAACTCGGATTATCTGGACTTCAAAACGCATTACGCTTCGATTATTTTCAATCCTGATTATCTGGATTTCATGAAGGATTTTAGTGTCATCCGCTTTATGCCCATGTCAGGGATTACTCGTAACCCTGTTGAACACTGGGGGCAACGCACAACAATGGATAAAGCCACGTGGGGGGGTATTTATGGGTCACGCGGGGCGCCATTAGAAATCCAGATTGAATTGGCTAACCTGTTAAGAGCTGACCCTTGGTTTAAACGTCCCTCATGCGGCCGATGATGATTATATGCGGCAATTTGCCAGTTATGTGAAACAGCATTTATCCGCTGGTTTAACACCTCTTATTGAATATACCAACGAAGCATGGAATGCCAATTTTATGCATAACGAACACATGCAAAAAATGGGTATTGCGCAAAAGCTGGATCAAGATGCGCTACAAGCAGGATACAAATATTATGCTAAACGTTCAGTTGAGTTTTTCAACATCTGGGATGAGGTGTATGGAGGGCATGATCGTTTTGTTCGTATTATCGGTGGTTTGGGATACTCGACCCGATATCAGTGGCATTATTTTAGCCTATAACAATACTTATGAATCCGTTGATGCACTAGCTATAGCCCCTTATGTGGGAGGCAATCTGCGTGGCTTCCGTGCTGCAAAAACAGTCGATGAAATTTTTGAGTTATTAACCGATGAAAAGTCTTATCGTTCTTTGCCCAAAATCATCGAGGAGATAAAAAAACAGGCTAAACTGGCACAAACATTCGGCGTTAAGCTAATCGCCTACGAGGGTGGGCAAGGGCTAGTCGACTGGGCAACCAAAGATTATAAGCAACACCCCAATCCTTTGTTTTTTGCGTCCAATCGCGATCCCCGCATGACCGATTTATATATGGAGTTATACCAGCAATGGCAGGAGTTGGGGGCTGATCTGTTTGTAGCCTTTAGTGCACCAAGAAGCTGCAACTGGAGCGGTTGCTGGGGATTGAAAGAGCATATCAGGCAAGACCCGAATACTGCGCCGAAACTCCTCGCCTCATTGAAATTCATCAATGAAAATAAAATCTGGTGGGATTGGACATCACTCAGACAAAAACCTGCTTCCTCAGAAGTTGCCCATTATCTGATCACAACACCCGCCAATAAACCCAGAATCGTTATACGCCCAGCAAAAGGCGATCCCGAAAAGTTTTATCGATTCGAGAATCCACAGGCTTTGAATATATTACTTGAAGGTGAGACATGGGATAAACGTGATATTTCCGGAAAGTGGCAAGTAAAATGGGATGACGATAATATCTACCTAAGTGTCAAAGTCTATGATAAGGAAGTAATGGCTGATTCGGAAGACCCTAGAGATGATGATTCTATTGAGTTTTTTATTGATGGTGATAACAGTAGAGATGATGATTTCGATAAAAAGAATGATTTCCATATTGTTTTTTCCAGAGATAAAGCGCAGGTCTTTTATAGTAAGAACAACCCTGAAGGTCGGGAACTTGATGTCCCTTTCGAAATGGAAAAAAAATATGACGGTTATGAATTACGCGCAGAAATCAGCTGGGAACAATTGGGTCTAACACCAAAAATAGCCGATAAAATGAGTATGGATGTAATCGTTAATGACGATGATGATGGTGGGTCTAGGGATGCACGTATTAGTTGGAATGCGCGTAGTAGCGACGCACGACCTAAAGACTTTGGGATGATTCTGGTCAGTGGTCGTTAGTGTTAGATATCATTCTTGTTGATTTTCTTGCCTGAAACACTGGAAACGGGAGTTTCCAAGAATGAGAGCTCCCAAATGGAATTTGGGAGCTAGTGGTTGAGCTGTACAAGTAACCTTATATTTTCTTGAATATCAACGTGCCGTTAGTACCACCAAAGCCAAATGAATTACTCATTGCAATATCAATTTTAGCTTCACGAGCTGTATTCGGGACATAGTCTAAATCACAATCCGGGTCTTGGTTATCCATATTAATCGTCGGCGGGTAATACCTGATCACGAATAGCTAGGATGGAGAAAATTGCTTCTATTCCACCCGCCGCACCTAACAAGTGCCCTGTCATGGATTTGGTTGAGCTAATCGCCACTTTCTTGGCATAGTCACCTAGTGCGCGCTTCATTGCAATGGTTTCTGCCACATCACCCGCAGGGGTTGAGGTGCCATGTGCGTTAATATAGTCAATGTCTTCAGCATTAAGACCCGCATCATTCAGTGCATGTTGCATACAACGTGCAGCACCTTCACCATCAGTAGATGGTGATGTCATATGATAGGCATCACTACTCATTCCGAATCCCACTAGCTCACAGTATATTTCTGCACCACGCGCTTTGGCGGTTTCGTATTCTTCCAACATGATGACGCCAGAACCATCGCCTAGTACAAAACCATCGCGGTCTTTATCCCACGGACGACTTGCTCCGCTAGGATCATCATTGCGTGTGGATAGCGCACGAGCAGCGGCAAAACCACCTATGCCTAGAGGCGTTGATCCCATTTCAGCACCACCACACAAGAAGGCATCAGCATCCCCATATGAGATCATACGTGCAGCATCACCGATACTATGGGTGGCTGTCGCACAGGCTGAAACAGGTGAAATATTATGGCCTTTTAAGCCATGCATGATAGACAAGTTACCCGCTACCATATTGACAATACTACTAGGTACAAAAAATGGAGATATACGTCTGGGACCTTTTTCCAGATAGATGCCATAGTTCTTTTCAATAGTCCCTAACCCACCAATACCTGATCCGACAATTACGCCAGTCCGCGGGGCATTTTCTTCAGTCACTTCAAAATTGGCATCGGCTAAGGCATCAGTGCCAGCACCAATACCATAGTGAATAAAAGGATCCATTTTCTTTTGATCTTTACGTTTGATGTATTCGTCAATCGCAAAATCATCAACATTGCCAGCAATCTTCACGCTAAAATCAGAAGTATCAAATAAATCATCACTGATGACATTGATACCACTGTTCCCAGCCAGAATATTACCCCAGGCTTTATCTATTTTAGAACCAACGGGTGAAACGATACCCAATCCAGTTACTACAACGCGTCTCTTAGACAATGTTCTATACCTTCTTTTGTCAGACTTCTAGAGGAACAAATAGCGGAACAAATGCTGCTCCATGTTCAACGAGGTCGATCTAGTGTAAAACCGCAATCAAATGATTACGGGTTCATTAGTAAAATCTCGTCTACTCTTCTTTTTCAAGCATTACCGCGATGCAGTAACGACATGAACAATGGAGTATATGTGATTTTATGCCTTTGATTTATTAATATAATCAACAGCTAATTGAACTGTAGTGATTTTCTCAGCTTCATCATCAGGGATTTCAGCATCGAATTCTTCTTCTAAAGCCATCACTAATTCAACCGTATCCAATGAGTCTGCACCCAAATCATCAACAAAAGATGAATTCGTTTTTACTTCACTAGCATCTACATCAAGTTGCTCTGCAACAATGGCTTTTACGCGGCTTTCAATATCACTCATTTTTAGTTTCCTTAAGTTTATAAAATATCGTTATATAATATGATTAGTCGGATCGACGATCCATACTGGCAAGTTCTCAACAGGTGTGTAACAGAGTTTAACCAGCAACTGTGTCGGCTATTGTAGTTAAAACTACGTGTTCAATCCAGCTTTCTAATTCTTCGTGGTTGACCATGAATAGATTACATTCAATCTTCACGGTTATGACATGTACATACCACCGTTTACATGAATGGTTTCACCCGTAATGTAGGCTCCCATATCCGAAGCCAAAAAGAGTACTGCACTGGCAATTTCTTCGGCCTGTCCCAAACGATTCAACGGGATATCTTTCTGCAATGCGTTGCGTTGTTCATCCGGCAAGGCGCGTGTCATATCGGTATCAATAAAGCCTGGAGCAACGACATTCACTGTAATGCCGCGTGATCCTATCTCACGAGCCAGTGATTTAGAGAAGCCCACTAAACCTGCTTTCGCGGCCGCGTAGTTAGTTTGTCCTGCATTGCCACTTGATCCCACCACCGATGAAATACTGATAATTCGACCCTGACGTGCTTTCATCATGCCACGCAAACAGGCTTTTGAAGTACGGTAAACAGAGGTGAGATTGGTATTAATAATACCGTCCCATTCATCATCCTTCATACGCATTAATAAATTATCACGGGTAATGCCTGCGTTATTAACTAATATGCCAATGGCACTATATTCATCAGCAATAGCTTTTATCACAGTACTGACTGAATCAGAATCACCAACATCCAGCTTCATACCTTTGCCAGCAATACCCTGTTCAGCAAAGTAATCAGAAATAGCTTGTGCGCCTGTGTCAGAGGTCGCAGTACCCACCACGGTTGCGCCGGAATTACCCAAAGCTTCTGCTATTGCACGACCAATTCCACGGCTCGCCCCAGTAACCAACGCTATTTTTCCATCTAAATTCAAATCAGTACTCATGAAGCTTTCCTTAATTTATTTGCTGGTTTGTGGTTTTGTGGACTTCTTCTTTTAGTCATTACTACATAGCTGTAGGGCTTTTTCTAACGATGCGGAATCATGCACACAAATTGTTTTGATACTACGATCAATACGTCGATTTAAGCCAAAAAGCACCTTACCAGGACCAAACTCAACCATAGAGTCTACAGCAAAATCGTTCTTTAAATTTATAACGGTATCAACCCATTTGACAGGCTTGTAAAGTTGTTGTGCTAAAGCATCTTGCACGCCATCAGTATTTTCTCGAATACTCGCATCTACGTTATGTAACACAGGAATAGCCGCATCCGACCATTGAATGTTGTTCAGTTTTTCTGCCAATTGCAGGGCGGCAGGTTTCATCAGATCGCAGTGTGACGGCACACTCACCGGCAACGCTATCGCACGCTTTGCCCCTGCTTCTGATGCCAATTCCATAGCATGTGCTACGGCATCTTTATTACCGGCAATGACGACTTGCCCTGGAGAGTTGAAATTTACCGCCTGGACTATCTCATTAGCACTAGTAGCATCTACACAAGCCTTTATCACTAAATCATCATCAAGACCAAGAATAGCAGCCATCGCGCCTACACCCTCTGGAACAGCCTGTTGCATAAATTCAGCACGATTTTTCACTAAATCAACTGCATCCGCAAACTCCAGCACACCACTGGCAACCAGCGCACTATATTCGCCCAAACTATGTCCCGCCAATCCCAATGGCTGACAACCACCCTGCTCTAGCCAAACTCGCCAAACAGCAACACCCGCACTTAACATGGCCGGTTGGGTGTTCACCGTTTTATTGAGGTCTGTATCCGGCCCATCCAGAGTGAGTTTCCACAAATCAAAACCCAATACATCAGATGCTTGCTGAAAAGTCTGTTGGACAACAGGGAAAGAATCTGACAAATCAGCCAGCATACCGACTGCTTGCGATCCTTGACCCGGAAAAATACCAGCTAAAGCCATTTCAACTCCTTGAAAAAAGATTATTTGTAGCTATATAGATTATCAACGTATGAGTCATAGCAGTAAAATGGTGTGGATCATACCGATAAAATACCTACGGATAAAGCCGCTCAAGCAATTAACACTTGTTTTTCCGCATTATCAGTGGATAATACCCCGCTCTGAATATTTAGAAGATTAGACCTATATGGCAAAAGAAGACCACATTGAAATGGAAGGAACTGTTAAGGAAACACTCCCTAACACCACTTTCCGCGTAGAACTTGAAAATGGACATGTTGTAACTGCCCATATCTCTGGACGCATGCGTAAAAACTACATTCGCATACTGACAGGTGATACCGTAACAGTACAACTTACCCCTTACGATCTTAGCAAAGGCAGAATTACTTTCCGCTCCAAGTAGAGCTGCATACCGATCATTTGCAGGCAGTATTATCCCTAATCATAGCCTTAGCTGGTAAATCAGCCTGACATTCACGCCCCACTCTATCCCAGTCAAAATGTGGTCCTGGATCGGTTTTCCGACCAGGAGCAATATGCTCGTGTCCGGTAATATGTTGCATATTCAACTCAGAATAAGTAGACACTAATGCCTTGATCACCTGGATTAATGTATGATACTGCAGCTCCGTAAAGTCAGTGTCATCGGTTCCTTCAAGCTCTATACCAATAGAAAAATCATTACAGACTGAACGCCCTAAAAAGGTTGAAACACCGGCATGCCAAGCACGTTTATGAAAAGGCACGTATTGAGTGATCTCACCTCTCCTGTTTATCAGTAAATGACTAGAAACTCTTAGCTCATGAATTTCTTCAAAAAAAGAGTGATCATCCGGATTCAATTCATTAGTGAAAAGCTGAGTAATATAGGAACCACCAAACTCATCGGGTGGCAAGCTGATGTTATGAATAACGATAAGTGTCATCTCATTTTCACCATTTGGACGATCATCACAATTAGGCGAAGGGATATATTTTACCGATTGTAACAAACCCGAAGATTTATCAATATCAATGTTCATAACATTCATTCTTGGCTCTTATATAACCTGTGTGAGCGATAACGAAACACGGGAAATCAGGTGAAAGGCTAAGACTAGTGAGATAGTCCATCCAGTTCTTTAAAGCGATTCATGTTTGATTCCTTTAACAGTCGTTCAACGTCTTTTGCTTTATTAAGTGAATTCACCTGTCCAGCCATAAAATTATCAGGACTTACCTTTACTTTATCCGTAAGACTGTTACTTGTACTAGTTGCCACTATATCTTGCTCGGTATCACCGCAACCACTAAGAGTACAGGCTCCAATTAATGTAACTAGTATAGAGAGTGAGCTTATTTTTTTCATTATTTACTTCCACTTGCGATATTAATGAACCATCAAACTAGCATAAAAACTTCATTTCTTCAGCAATACATGATGACCTGAGAATGCTTAACTTGCACATAGACATCACTTGAATATAGACATCCGACCACTAAAACAGGCATCATGTGCCACTCTTTTTTATTAACTCATTGATATGCACGGTCTCAACTCACAACAACAACAAGCAGTCGAGCATATGGGCTCTCCTCTGCTGGTGCTTGCCGGTGCAGGCAGTGGTAAAACACGCGTAATTACTACCAAGGTTCAATGGCTTATCCAGAAGGCCGGTGTTCATCCCTACCAAGTCACTGCCATTACTTTTACCAATAAAGCGGCTAAAGAGATGAAATCTCGTGTAATGAGTTTGTTATCAAAAGATGAGTCTAAAGGACTGACTGTTGCTACATTCCACACATTGGGTCTAAAGATTATTAGACAAGAACTCAAAACCCTTAAATTTAAACCCGGTTTTACCATTTTTGATTCTCAGGACACTGCAACGATTCTTAAAGAATTGACACACAAAGAAGCTGATCTTGATCAACAAGATACCGATGGAGACCCGCGCTGGATTATTTCGCGTTGGAAAAATGATTTCGTACCTCCTGAAAGAGCCTTTGAATTAGCCACTAATGCCGAAGAGATACGTGCTGCCAAGCTGTACAAACGCTATCAGCGACAAATGAAAGCTTATAACGCCGTTGACTTTGATGACCTGATTATGATGCCGGTAATGCTATTTAAAGAGCATCCTGAAATCCTTCAGAAGTGGCAAAACAAAGTGCGATATCTATTGGTAGATGAATATCAGGATACCAACACCTGTCAATACGAGCTGGTAAAAATGCTAACAGGCATTGATGGAGGGCTAACCGTTGTAGGTGATGACGATCAATCCATTTATGCCTGGCGTGGCGCTAAGCCTGAAAATATAAATCAGTTACAAGTAGACTACCCTAATCTAAAAGTTGTCAAGCTGGAGCAGAACTATCGCTCTACAGAGAGTATTCTCAAAACTGCAAATCATCTTATCGCCAACAACCCACACTTGATTGAGAAGAAATTGTGGAGTTCGTTAGGGGAAGGTGAAAAAATTCGGGTGATGCCTTGTCGCACAGTCGAGCATGAATGCG
Source organism: Thiotrichaceae bacterium (assembly GCA_965224605.1). Lineage (GTDB taxonomy): Bacteria > Pseudomonadota > Gammaproteobacteria > Thiotrichales > Thiotrichaceae > HyVt-477. The sequence continues at coordinate 104,868 of CBDCZP010000001.1, read as the reverse complement.
AGCAAGTCATCAGTCAGATGATGAAAATCCACTTTAAAGAACATGCTAAATGGAAGGATTTTGCGATTCTTTATCGAAGTAATCATCAGAGCCGTTTGTTTGAGCGTTTCTTACGACAAAACCATATGCCGTACAAAATCACCGGCGGCACTTCTTTTTTCGAACGTGCTGAGGTCAAGGATATCATTGCTTACATGCGGCTTATTACCAACCCAGATGATGATGCTGCTTTTTTACGAATCGTCAATACGCCTAAACGTTCCATTGGTGTCGCCACACTCGAAAAGCTGGGGCGCTATGCCAATGAACGACATGTCAGCTTGTTAGCGGCATCTACTGAAATGGGCTTTAAAAACAAGGTTTCTAGCCGCGCCTGGCAACGCATGGAATACTTCTCGGACTGGATTGCTGATCTGTCTCGTCAGGTGCTTAACAACCCTCCTCAACAAACCGTGATGCGTATTATAACGGATATTGCTTATGAGGATTGGTTACGGAATTCTTCGCAAAGCCCGAAAGCAGCGGATATGCGCATTAGTAATGTTATGGAAATCGTAGAGTGGGTACGCAAGCTCTATGATGACGGCGATGGTAAAGAAGATTTAGCCGACATCGTTGCCCACATGTCACTGGTTGATATGCTGGAGCGTAATGAAGAGGAAGCTGAGGACGATTCCGTTACCCTAATGACCTTACACAGTGCTAAAGGGCTGGAATTTCCCTACGTCTTTATGATCGGCGTCGAAGAAGATATTTTGCCGCACCAAAATAGCCTGGAAGGTGATGGTATTGAAGAAGAACGTCGTCTGACATATGTAGGTATTACTCGTGCTAAAGAGCGTCTCTTTATTAGCTACGCTAAATCTCGTGACCGCTTTGGTGAGAAATTGTCTTGCGAACCCAGTCGGTTCCTTGAAGAGTTGCCTGATGAGCATCTGGAATGGGAAAATCATATTGTAGTCAGTGAAGAGGATAGGCAGGCCACAGCCAGTGCTTATTTATCTGAATTACAAGATTTGTTGAGTGATTAACCCTTGTCTTTGCTACTATCACAGCAAGATACACATACGAGATAAAACAATGAATGATGAAAGCCGTACAGAAATGGAAGCCGCAGCCTTTCGTGGTTTAATTGCACATTTACAAGAACGTACAGATGTACAAAATATCGACTTGATGAATCTGGCTGGCTTTTGTCGCAACTGTTTAAGCAAATGGTATACAGCAGCTGGTAAAGATTTGGGTGTGGATATCACTTATGAACAAGCTTGTGAGGCTGTTTATGGTATGCCCATCGGCGAATGGAAAGAAAAATACCAATCCAAAGCTTCCGCAGAACAACTGAAAACATTCGAAGAAACCAAACCTGTTCACGCCAAGATTAGTGGACATTAAATTTAGAATTGATTTAGAACTTGATTAAAACTTTGATATTAATATAGGAGAGCCATATGGCACGAGCAACCGCAAGACACATTTTAGTTTCGACTGAAGAACAATGTACCGATCTTAAAAAACAGATCACTGAGGGAGCTGACTTTGGTGCAGTTGCCCAACAGCATTCTAGCTGTCCATCCAAGGCACAAGGCGGCGACCTGGGTGAATTCGGACCCGGTCAGATGGTGCCTGAATTTGACCAAGTAGTATTTAGCGCCCCTGTTAATGAAGTACAAGGACCGGTTAAAACACAGTTCGGTTATCATTTATTGGAAGTGACTAGCCGTACTGATTGATTCTTCACGACTCTCTAAAGCTTTCTGCTCTGTTGATTTATAAGCACCGCAGAAAAATGTTTCTTCTCCCCTAAACATGGGAGAAGATTAGAAAAAAGGGTATGATAAATCAGGTATTTAGCTTGACATTCTACCCCCTCCCAACACTCCCTCTTCAAGGTGGAGGGAGCTAAAAGTGCCCTTTTGCGACATCCTCTGCTAGATGGAGGGAGTTTATGTGCTTTCTGGACACTAACGAATCCCAAGCAAAGGAATCTATATGGAAATCGGCGCATTAAACCGTATGCGAGTAGTAAAAAGACTCGATTTTGGCATCTATCTTGATGGCAAAGAGCTGGGTGAGATTCTTATGCCATCTCGCTATATTCCCGCTGATACCCATATTGATGATGAAATCGTAGCTTTTTTATACAAAGACTCTGAAGATCGCTTGATTGCCACGACAGAAACCCCTTTAGTGATGGTTGAGCAATGTGCCTATTTAAAAGTAGTTGATGTTAACAATACAGGCGCGTTTCTCGATTGGGGTTTACCAAAAGACTTACTAGTACCCCACAGCGAACAGAATGGTCGTATGGAAATCGGTCGATCTTATGTGGTTAATGTTTATATTGATGATATTAGCGAGCGAATTACCGCTACAGCCAAACTCGATGGTTGGCTCAGCGAAGAGGGTATTTATTTCAAACCTCAACAAGCAGTGGATTTACTCATTTGTGGACGAACCGAGCTTGGCTATAAGGCTGTCATTAATCACACCCATCTTGGTCTTATTTACGAAAACGAAGTATTCCAGACACTAAAGTATGGACAACGAGTGTCAGGTTATATCAAGGCAATTAGAGATGACCGAAAAATTGATCTCTGCTTGCAACTGCCAGCAGATAAAACCCGCGACGAATTAATGGAAAGAATTCTTCACTATTTAGCAAAAAATGAGGGAGTTTCCAAGATTACCGATAAAAGCATTCCTGACGTGATCTATCAGGAATTTGCTGTCAGCAAGAAGAATTACAAGAAGGCTCTAGGTAGACTTTACAAACAAAAGCTCATTTCTATTGATAAAGAAAAAATTCAGCTACTGAAGCACTAAGAGGCTAGGCGCACAGAGTCATCTTTCAGCGCTGTTAAAAATACCATAGAGGTCAGCCAACTTGCATGGAATGCTTTCTGGACGATAACTAACTAATTAGCAATCGCACCAGCAGAATGTTGGGTTGCGACATTCGCCGGAACTGCTCTTGCACCCGCAGATAAAAAACGCATATCATTCAAAATGTTAGCCGTCTCTTGTAAAAACACATCAACAGGACGCTTCTTTTTATTAAAAATATCATCGCTCTGTTCTTCTTGATATTTCTGTAAAGCCTTAATGGTCTTGAACGTAGGGAGATTATTCGCTGCCTGAAGTTCGTTCTCGATCTGTAATATTTCTGAATTAAACTTCTTTCTTTTAATCTGCCGCTGTTGCAAATTTAAAGAGACAGCTTTTTCATTCCCCGCTTCCGTTAATAACTCTAACTTCCTTAACGTAGATAGAAACTTTGGAGTATGTAAAATTCTTTCTTTGGAAATAGAATCTTCAGTAATAATAACAGACGCCTGTAATGCATTAGGAGAATAGCTGTATTTTGCATTCTCAATTCTTTTCCACGGTAAAGCATTATCTAATGAACGTTCGCCAAAATCTTCATTTACTTCCGGAAGCGGCCAAGATATATCAGGCTTGACGCCATGAAACTGAGTACTTTCTCCGTTAATTCTGAAAAATTGAGCTGTGGTGATTTTTACTTGACCCAATGGTATATTGAATTTTTCTTTGGTGTACGCATTGAGAGGAAGAATAGTTTGAACAGTGCCTTTTCCAAACGTAGTTTCACCGATAATTAAGCCTCGTTTATAATCCTTGATAGCACCAGCAAAGATTTCAGAGGCAGATGCACTGCCGCGATCAACCATCACAGCTAATGGGCCGTTGTAAGTAATCCCTGGTACGATATCTCTGTGCACACTTGTTCTTCCTGATACATCATTGACCTGAACAACAGGGCCGGTATCAATAAACAAACCAGTAAGGGATATCACTTCAGATAAAGAACCACCGCCATTACCACGCAAGTCAATAACCAGTCCATCAATGTTATCGGCCTTTAGTTCATTCAATAGTTTTTTTACATCACGGGTAGTACTACGATAATCCTTATCACCTCTTCCTCTCGCTTCGAAATCAATATAAAAGGAAGGTAAATCAATCACTCCAATCTTTGATTGACCTAATGCAGTTTTAACATCAATGATTCTTTTCTTGGCAGCTTGATGTTCGAGTTTTATTTTATCCCTTACAATCGCGATGTTAACCGGTTTACCACCTAGGCCTGTTTGATTCGGCAGTATAGAAAGAACAACCGTACTACCTTTTTTTCCACGGATGATAGTCACGACATCACTTAAGCGCCATCCAATAACGTCAACCATTTTGCCATTCTTACCTTGTGCAATGGCAATGATACGATCACCCGATTTAAGTTTTCCCGTCATATCGGCAGGCCCACCAGGAACGATGCTAACAATTTTTGTATGCTCTTTATCTGTTCTAAGAACTGCTCCAATACCATCAAGTGACAACCTCATCTGTATATTGAATTCTTCAGAAGCACGAGGTGAAAAATAGGAGGTATGGGGCTCTAAAGCCCCCGCATACGCATTAGCTATAATCTGGAATATTTCGTTACTCTTAATTTGAGTACTTCTTTTAGCCAGGTTTTCGTAACGCTTTTTTAGCGTTTCAATAGACTCCTCTGATTTGTCCGCCAGTTGTTGATTAATCAAATCATTTTTAATGCGTTTACGCCAAATATCATCTAAGGCTTTGGTACTTTTCGCCCATGCAGATTTGCTATGATCTAGCACATAAGACTCTTCAATATTGAAATCAAAAGGTTGTAAAATACGTTTAGCAGCAAAATCTGAACGCTGTTTCACTCTTTGCTGATAAACACGAAAAATTCCTAATGCTGGTTTTAAGTTCCCATTGCGAACATCATCATCAAACAAGTCACGATGTTGATTGAATGTGTTGATGTCATGCTGGGTAAAATACAAACGTCCAGGATCAAGTTCTTTTAAATAACTAGTCAGAATCTTTCGTGAAAATTCATTATTGAGTTCATAATCCTTGTAATGAAATTGCTCCAGTAGCTCATCAATCACTTTTAATTCAGCGGAATGTTGCTCTACTTGCTCATCGGTAGCAATCTCAGTTTTAGCCGGGGCGGCCTCTGCCAGACTGGGTGAATGAGTTTTCCCATAACAGCTTGATAGCCCAATCAAAGTCGGGAATGCACCAAAAATAAATATACTTGTTTGTTTTATCATTATATTAACTACTACTTTGTGGGGAGTCTTTGCGTTTGAACCCGAATAAGCTGGGCTAAGCCCTTTAATAAGCACATTAATGAGCTTAGAAATAGAATAGCCCATCACGTATTCTGTATTCAAATTTTATTATACCTACTACTGAACCTTTATCTTCCATTATATATACAAATGGTTGCATCTACCTTACTCATAGCACTTTACCTCTACTTTCTCGCCTAACGCGAACTGTGTATTTGCTGGTTTTTCGGTGCTAACCCATTACTTCTTACAAACTTCTGCTACCGTTTTAGCACCTGATTTTTTCAATAACGTTATTATGCGGGTATTACCAACCCTCATGGCCTCACTCAAAGGCACAACATTATTGCTATTTTCTACACAAACGCTGGGCGAATGTGAATTATAGACCACATTAGGGCTTGCTCCATGTTTTAGTAACACTGCAACAACATCTTCTTGCTGGAGATTTATTGCTTGCAAGAGTGGGTAGGTCATTTCATAACCATAAATATCTGCATTGGCACCACGTGACATGAGCAATTCAATCGCTTCTACATTCCCTTTTCTAACCGCTTGTACGATTGGATAATGAGGAAAGTTAGTTGATTCTCCATTGGCATTGGGGTCTGCTCCATGATCCAGAAGAAGCGTTAACAACTCCGGGGTATTCAATGCAAAGTACAGCATGTTCGGACCTGCATTCGTCGAATACTTCGGACTAGCCCCCTTATTCAGTAACTTTTTGGCAATAGCAGTAGCCCCAGCGGTCACAGCAAAATATAGCGGAGTACCAAAATTTTGGTCTAAGTCATAATCAATGGCTGCACCCTTGGCCAATAAACTATCAATTTCTTTCTGATTTTTTTTCTCGACTGCTGCAATAAGTGCACGACCTAACAAGTCTGCTTTGATCTGTTTACTATTCTGGGCGTCTAAATTATCTTTGTCCTGCTCTAGTAGCCACAGACCAATATCAGCCAATCCTTTTGAAACAGCGTATGACAACAGTAATTCACTTTTAAATTGAGCCGGCTGCAATTTCCCATTAATGCTATTTCCTACAATTTTCTTGGCAACTTCATCAGGTGAAGAGCCATTTGCAGATAAAGAGCCATTTGTGGGTGAAGAGCCATTGGCAGATAAAGAACCATCAGCAGACGAAAAAGCTTCATCAAGTGTAGAAGTTGTGCTGTTTGCTGAACCTCTATCAGGTAAAGTAGCCTTCTTGCTAAAAGTAGCTTTCTTGCTAAATAAAGGATTTTCTCCCCGAATCGAACCCATTCCCAGAGCTTTGATAAGAGCGGCATCATCCGTCTGGAAATGAATATCAGCTCCTTTTGCAACAAGCCTCTTAACTTCTTGCAAATCATTCTTGGCAACAGCACGAAGCAATTGAGGATTTAGCTGCTCGTTCTCTTTTGTTGCTCCACCTTTTGCTTGATCTTTTTCATCAGCACCGTCATGGTCTTCTTCTAGCTTTGCATCTTTTGGCTCTGCTTCTTTTGGCTCTGCATCAAGTCGACACTTTTTTAGTAATTGAGCGCGTGTGTCTGTTTCATTTTCAGCAACCCATTGATGAGCCGTTAAACACCAATCAACCTGTCCTTTATAATTTGCACTCCAGCGTGAACCCGTGAAGCCACACGATTCATCTATCGACTGCCAGTATTGTGAAATGGCCACTAGCACATAATCAGCACAAAACTCATCATCAGCAGCATATGTCACCACTCCAGGGGAGAGCATCAGACATGATAACTGCACAAGCCTTCTAGTGTAATATGTCGATATTATTTTCATAGTCGATTTAAAATGACAAAGTATTGAATTAATTGATAAGAATGTAGCACTACTTAGTAAGCGAGCATTTAATATACAAGTTTGCCATGTGCTGCTTATTGAAGCTCTCTATCCATACATAGACTAACTCTCTATACAATAGTTCTAATTTAGTAGAATTCAACAAAGATTCGCCTGTTAACTAATCCTAGTACACCAATCAGTTCAAGTATCGGTATTAACACTTATTTTTGGCAATAGCACAGTCAATATAAGATTTCATGCTACTGAGAACAGATCATCTTCTGTTCAGGTTCAGCTCATATAATCATCCCATATTAGCATTTAATTATTAAAAAGAAGGTTGCATAACATGCAGATTTGATTATATTTTAAACATGGTGATTAAAATATAACCGTTAACGGGGTTGTTCATATAATGTTCAGTCTGCTTATTGTTTAATCTCTTAGAATCACTTTTGTAACAGTATTGATTAGTTCTTAATAATCACTAAACAATATCTAGTCTATAGAGATACTAATACAGCATGTGATTTTTGAATATTGAATCAAAAAATAACATAGCATTCAAGTTACAAAAGATAACAACGTTATGTTGAAAGACTAATCGATTAAAAAACAAATATAATAAATACGAGTAATAAAATGAACGCACCTATAGCACAACAAGCACAACAAGCACAACCTATGACACAACAAGCACAACAAGCACAACAACCAGCTGCACAGCAGTCAACAGAGATTCTTGATGGCATCATTCACGAAATGACTATCAATTACCTTGATCAATTTCACGAGGAGCAATCTCCAACCGATATTTATCGTAAGATAATTGATGAAATTGAAAGAACACTATTCTCAAGCACCATGAAATACACCTTTGGAAATCAGTCTAAAGCGGCTGTCTACCTTGGTATAAACCGCGCAACTTTGCGCACAAAACTGAAACGTCACGGGCTTATGTAAGACCTAATTGTTAGCAGGCTCAGGACACAAAGAACACAAAAAGTACAAATAGCTATTCTGCCTGCTAACTAAAGGGTACCTCTATTAATTAGAATTTTCGTTCGAGTACAAGGCGGATGAATTTTGAGAACCGCAGTGTATAAGGATACATGAGGATCGCAAAAAATCATCCAACGCCGTAATCGGGCGAAAAGGCAATTAATAGAGATGCCCTAAACTTCATGTTTTAATTTCTCAAGCTTCTTATTCGTTCCTTTCTTACCCCGGTTTTAGACGAAAACCAGATAGATACCGCTTTGCCGTAAATAGCACCTTCAGCGACCTCTCCCCAGTATCGACTATCATTACTATGATCCCGATTATCACCTAGTACAAAATAGTATCCGTCCGCCACTGTTCTTCTAGCCAAATTCTTTTTTGATGTCTGCTGGTTATTGCTTGCCAAAACATAGGGTTCATGTAGAGGAATGTTATTCACTAAGACCTTGCCTTTCTTGATGAATACACTATCTCCAGAACCAGCGATCATGCGTTTGGTATAAAATATTTTGGGGTCCAGAGGATATTTAAAAACAAGAATATCTCCTTGCTTTGGCTTTTTATCGTAATAAGCCCATGTATCTACAATAATGTGGTCATTTGGCAACAAGGTGTTTGCCATCGAACGAGAGGGCAAAATAAAGGTTTCATAACCAAAAAGTGTAGCGCGAAAATGCACAGTAAAAGTAATAACAAATAGCACTATAAGCGTAAATACAAGATAAACAACCCCTTGCTGACTGCGCTTCAGGGATATTGAGCCATCTGAATTATTCTTTCGTGCGCTAATAAAAACAGCAGGAATAAGAAAGAGATAAACGAATATCAAAGCTCCCAAGATCAGCCAGATTCCCCAAGGCTCTAACAGCATTCTAGACCAGCCGATAAAATAGACAGAAAGGAACAAGAAAAGTGGAATAAGCAAAGCAGTCCATAGCCTACCTGCATAGAGAAAGCCCAACCCTGGCGCTAACAAATGCATGCCAACAGCCACGGTACCGTATCGTTTTTTTAGCCGTGAGCCGCTTCTGGCCATAGCACTAAATTCCCATTGCTTTTCTTATAATTTCGTTTTTGATAGGAGCCAGTTTATTAACCAGATTCAAGCCCAAGTTCCGACCCATTTTCACAATAGGAAAGCTATTCCCAAATAGAACCTTAAAGCCTTCCATTGCTTTTTGTGTCAACACGTTGTCGCCCTTGCGAGCGCGTTCATATCGCCGTAAAAGAGAATAACTACCCGCAGAACGTGATGAATTGGAAAGGACTTTTGCCAGTTCAACTGCATCCTTGATGCCCAGGTTAACACCCTGCCCCGCCAAAGGATGAATGGTATGAGCCGCATCACCTATCAAGGCAATTCGCGGAAGCACGTAATGTTCTGCATGGCGTCCCATAAGCGGGAAAGCAGCTCTTTGACTTATTACCTTTATATCACCCAGATGAAAATCAAAAGCTTCACCTAATGCCAGATTGAAGTCTGATTCTGTCATTGCCAGATGATAATCAGCTTTGTCTGCGGGCAATGTCCACACAATCGAACAGTTGCCATCAAATAACGGTAATAACGCTAATGGCCCACCCGGTAAGAAACGCTGCCAAGCTGTATTTTGATGCGAAGTTTCAGTGTGTACAGTAGCCACCAGACCCTGCTGCGCATAATCATTTTTATTGAACGTAATACCTGCTAATGATCGAACCTTGGAATTAGCCCCATCTGCCCCTACTAACAATTCAGAACTCAGTAAAGAACCATTATCTAATTCGACACTCACCCGTTTATCTGTTATTTCAAAAGTACTTAGCGAAGCAGGAGCGATTAATTCGATATGCTCTTCATCTCGCATCACTTCAAGCAGTGCTAGTTGCACAACCTTATTCTCAATGATATGACCTAGATTGGGTTCTCCTAACTCCGCCGCATCAAAGTGTATTTCACCATCGCCGGTACCATCCCAAACATGCATAGCCTCGTAGGGAGAAGCTCGCATAGCCAACATCTGATCCCATGCGCCTATCTCGACAAATGCGCGCTGCGAAGCGCGACTAATAGCAGAAACCCGCAATTCAGCAGGAGCATCTTCAGAAAATGCTGTAGGCAAATAAGCCTCAATGACTGCAACCTTTCGACCTTGTTGCGCCAGCAAGCAAGCCAATGTTGCTCCCACCATGCCAGCACCATTGATAATGACATCGAAATGTTGAATCGTGGAAGTCATATTCTTATTACCTAGTGAAGCATATTTACTAAGAGAGCTATCTTATATTTACAACAAGCGAACCTTTAAAACACCGTCAATGGATGACAATCCTGACACACAGTCATCAGTCAACCTGGAATCAACGTCAATCAATGTGTAGGCCAAGTCACCTTGAGAATTATTCACCATATGATGAATATTAGCTGACGAGTTGCCCAGCACATGGGATATTTGCCCTACCATATCGGGACTATTTTTATGCATAATCGCGACACGACATTCACCCGCTCGTGGTAATTTCACATCCGGCAAATTAACAGCGTTTTTAATAACACCATTCTCGATATAATCACGGACTTGTGTAGCGACCATCGTGGCACAATTCACTTCAGCCTCAGTGGTTGAAGCACCCAGATGAGGTAATGCGATAACACCCTTAGCGCCTTTAATGGCATTAGAAGGGAAATCACATACATACGAATGCAATTTACCTTGCTTAATAGCCTCTACCGTGGCCTCTTCGTTAACGATACCGTCTCGCGCAAAATTAAGCACAACGGCATTATCCTTCATACCCTTAATACTTTCGGTATTGATCAAGTCTTTTGTGCTGTCTAATAATGGAACATGGAAAGTAATAAAGTCAGACTGGCTTAACAACTCATCTATCGTATCTACTGGCTCTACATCGGATGATAATTGCCATGCATATTTGATCTGAATCCGCGGATCATAACCAACGACATTCATACCTAAAGCCTTGGCAGCATTGGCGATTTTCACCCCTATCGCTCCCAGACCCACTACACCTAAAGTCCGTCCCGGCAACTCAAAACCAGCAAATTTCTTTTTACCTTCTTCAACTTGCTTATGCAGTTCGGCATCAGAACCTTCTAAATCATCCACATATTCTTTCGCATCCACGAGGTTACGACACGCCATCAACATGCCCGCAATTACCAACTCTTTAACCGCATTGGAATTTGCACCGGGAGCGTTAAAGACCACTACGCCCTGATCGCTCATACGATCAATTGGAATGTTATTGGTTCCTGCTCCTGCACGCCCAACTGCAAGCAACGAATCGGGTATATCCATATCGTGCATCTGGTAAGAGCGCAATAGAATTGCATCAGGGTTTTGTTCTTGTTCGGTAATGCTATAGCTATCTTCAGGAAGCAAAGCCAACCCTTTTTCCGAAATATTATTGAGTATAAGAACTTTGTTTGTCATTGATAAATCCGTTTATATATTAGTTAGAATTGTTACCCTTGAATTCTTGCATAAAGGCGATTAGGGCATCGACACCCTCTTCTGGCATAGCATTGTAGATACTAGCTCGCATACCACCCACCGAACGATGACCTTTTAGTGTCACCAAACCTTTCTCAGCAGCTTGAGCCAAAAAGTCCGCATCAAGATCAGCATTAGCCAAAGTAAACGGAATATTCATCCATGAGCGACATTCAGGATCAACGGGGCTATTGTAAAAAGACGACCCATCTATCATGGTGTATAACTTGCTCGCCTTTCGTTCATTGATTTCAGCTATTGCGGACAAACCACCCATCTGTTTAATCCATTGGAAAACCAATCCAGCAAGATACCAGCCATAAGTCGGCGGTGTGTTATACATTGAGTCATTATTAGCGTGTGTCGCATATTGAAACATAGCCGGAGTGCCATCCAGAGCATCACCTATGAGGTCTTCACGAATGATCACCAGCGTTAGTCCCGCAGGGCCAATATTCTTTTGAGCGCCCGCATAAATCAGGTCAAATTTGGAAACATCTATGGGTCTGGATAAAATAGTTGATGACATATCAGCCACTAGCGGAACACCGCCAGTCTCAGGAACCCATCCAAACTCAACACCACCAATCGTTTCATTAGGAGTGTAATGGACATAGCTTGCTTCCGGGTCTAACTTCCAGGTATCAAAAGCGGGGATAGTAGTGAAATTAGTATCTTCAGATGAAGCGACTACATTAACCTCACAATAGCGTTTTGCTTCGGCTATCGCTTTCTTTGACCAAGCACCCGTATTCACATAATCCGCTTTGGCTTTACCACCCTTGTCCTTATTAGGTCCAACAGCCAATAAATTCATGGGTATCATTGAAAACTGACTGCTCGCACCACCTTGCAAAAACAACACCTTGTAATTATCAGGAATCGCCATCACCTCACGCAAATCAGCCTCAGCTTGAGCAGCTATCGACATATAATCTTTACCACGATGACTCATTTCCATCACCGACATACCACTGTCGTTCCACTCCAATATTTCTTCCTGAGCCTTGGCTAATACAGCACTAGGTAACATTGCCGGGCCGGCACTAAAGTTATATTTACGGGTCATGCTTATTCATCTCTTTATTGGGTTAAATGTAGAGTATTGGGTTGGATGTAAGTGTGGCACATCATAGCACCATAGATAACACAGCTACAAAGCTATCAAAGGCCTTCTGGATAAGCCATATTATGTTGCAGACCAAGGGATCAAACGGCATCGAACAAGTCATGGTAGAATAATTCTACTAACCTCTTCCAGTCTGCAAACCTTCTTTCCTTTATGAAAAAACCATAAAAAAAATATGAAAAAATTTCTCTATAGAATTCTTTTAATGTGGCTCTTTAAAGCCGTAGTTTCTTTTGTAAAACGTAAGTTCTTCAGAGGATAGACGATATCGTTGTGGCTAACTACCCAACTTTTCGTTTTTTGACCATTCTGAATAGGGATATTCGGTTAAGCGCATATTGTAATAGCGCTCATGCATAGACACTTCCTTGTCAATCCATTGTGGCATTTCAATCTGCTCGTCTTCACTCCTCAGTTCCACTTCAGCGACTATCAACCCTGCATTATCACCCTCAAAGGCATCAATTTCCCATAGTTTGTTTGCATGCTTGACTAGATAACGAGTTTTTTGGATTTGTGGTTTTTTACAGAGTGTTTGCAATAGCTCCGAGGCTTCAGCAACGGGAATACTGTACTCATATTCGGCACGAGAAATACCTACTGTCATGCTTTTGATATTAATATTGGCTTGTTGGTCTTCGATACGAATACGTACCGATGTCTGGGTGTTATTACACAGATAACCTTGATGCATCTTGATTTTTCGATGTGCCAGCGCTTTCCAGTCTTCAGAACGAAGTAGGTATTTGCGTTCTATTTCCTGTCCCACGAATAGATAATCCTAGTATTTGAGCAACACTGAACCCCAGGTAAAGCCACCGCCAAAACCTTCCAGCAGAAGTATTTCACCTCGTTTGATACGTCCATCACGGACTGCGGTATCCAGCGCCAGAGGAATAGAGGCTCCTGATGTATTGCCGTGTTCATCAACCGTGATAACCACATGGTCAGTAGATAGTTTGAGCTTTTTTGCCGTGGCGTTAATGATGCGGATATTGGCTTGATGAGGAACCAGCCAATCTACATCAGATTTTTTCATATTGTTAGCAGCAAGTGTTTCATCGACTATACGACCTAGTGTTTTCACCGCCATTCTGAAGACTTCATTACCTTTCATGGTGATATGAGCTTCGCTTTCTAAACTACCGTATCCCTTGGAAATACCTGCATCCACTTTTAGCAAGTCCTCATAGGCTCCATCAGCATGAAGATGTGTTGATAAGATACCGGGTTCATCACTAGCTTCCAGCACTACAGCACCCGCACCATCACCGAACAATATACAAGTCCCACGATCCGTCCAGTCTACGATTTTTGATAATGTTTCAGCACCTATAACCAAGGCACATTGATGTGAACCACTTTTAATAAATTTATCTGCTGTAGCTAAAGCGTACACAAAACCTGTACAAACAGCCTGAATATCAAATGCAGTCGCACCATGATTCTCAAGACGCTTCTGTAACAAACAGGCAGTACTTGGAAAAATCAGGTCAGGAGTCGTTGTCGCAATAATAATAAGATCTAAATCTTTAGCTGTTATTCCAGCCATATCCATCGCATTTAATGCCGCTTTCTCAGCAAGATCACAAGTAGTTTCATCAACCACAATATGGCGTTTTTTAATACCCGTTCTCTCAATGATCCACTCGTCTGAGGTATCGACCATTTTTTCCAAATCCTGATTGGACAGAATTTTCTCTGGCAGATAACTACCCGTTCCGGTGATACTTGAATATATATTTGCCATTATTAAACCTATACTAAACCTGTTTTTCGAGCATTTTTGCTAACTGTTGTTTAATAGTCTGCGGAACTTGAGAAATAGCTTCAGAGCGTGCAATGCTGATGGCATTCGCATAACCTACGCTGTCCATACCGCCATGACTCTTGATGACTGTTCCCTGTAAACCAAGAAAGCTGGCACCATTGTAGTTTCTTGGGTCAAATCTGTTTCCAAAGGATTTTAATACAGGTAAGGAAAGCAGAGCAGCCATTTTTGTAAATATGTTTTTCTTAAACTCTGCTTTGAGTTCCTGAGTAAGCATTCTTGCTAGGCCTTCAATAGTTTTTAAGGTTATATTACCTACAAAGCCATCACAAACAACCACATCCACATCGCCATGGAATATGTCATCGCCTTCGACATAGCCAATGTAATTTAGACCTTTGGCTTCTCTCAATAAAGCATCGGTTTGCTTGACCTGCTCATTTCCTTTGATGGCTTCTTGCCCTACGTTTAAAAGACCTACTTTAGATGCGCCTTTTTTGTCAATGGATTCTGCCAATATTGAGCCCATTACCGCAAATTGATACAAGTGTTCTGCCTTGCAATCTACGTTGGCACCTAAATCAAGAATGTGAGTATGTCCGTTAGATGTTGGCATGATGGTGCAAATTGCGGGACGATCGACCCCTGGTATCATCTTTAAGACAAAACGAGCCGTTGCCATTAAAGCGCCTGTATTGCCCGCACTGACCATTGCATCTACTTTGTTTTCTTTAATCAGATTAATAGCCACACGCATCGAAGAATCTTTTTTCTTTCTTAATGCATCGGCAGGAGGTTCTCCCATATCAACTTGCTGAGACGCGTGATGAACCAACAATCTTTCATTCTCTTCAGATTGAGAAGAAGCAAGTTGCTGATGAATTTTTGATTCATCGCCGACTAGGGTGAGAATAATATCATCATGTTTTTTTAAAGCTTCAAGCGCAGCAGGTACCACTACGGATAAACCATGATCGCCACCCATTGCATCCAGGCTTATGCGAATGACAGAATTCATTCAAGCTCCATAACAAGATCAAATATTAGAAAGGGTAAAGTATACCCATACAAACAAAAATCGCGGGTCTTAAGCCCGCGATTAGTATACGTTATAAATCATTATAGAATGATTTATTCGTCATCCGTGTCTTCATCTTCTTCAACAGCTGAAGCAATGATTTGACGACCACGGTAAAAACCATCAGCCGTCATGTGGTGACGTAAATGAGTCTCACCTGATACTGGATCAACAGATAGTGTTGGATCTTGTAGTGAATCATGTGAACGACGCATGCCGCGTCTTGAACGTGTTACTTTACTTTTTTGTACGGCCATTGTCTTACTCCAAATCTTTCAATTTTTTTAGTGTGGCAAAAGGATTATCCTGTTTATCCTCTTCAACCCAATCTATTTCATCTTCAGGCAGCGCCTCTATATAAGGACGACCTGCATCGCATTGTTCGTGCATTACTGATAAGGGCAATGCCAGTAATATTTCATCTTCAATAAAGTCTTGTATAAATAGTCGCTCATCTTCAACAAGATAGGATTCATAACCTTCTTGTATACGCTGTTCTGCCTGCTCATCGGTTATCACCAAGATGACTTTTATACTTGATGAAACTGAGTGTGCCACTTTTGATAAGCATCGCTGACAAGACAAATCAAGGTGTGCTTCTATTTCACCAGTGATGATGGGTAAACCCATTGCTGTACGGTCAAAATTTAACGTAGCTTTTACAACATCTACATTTTCTACAACATCTACATTTTCTACAACATCTACATTTCCGCAAACTTCAACTTCATCGTTTTTATCCAAACACAATAATTCCATGACGCGGGGTAATCGTGATAACTCGATTGTCCCCACCAAGATTTTGCGTTGTTCAACCAGACGAAACGGATTGACCTCTACTGGCAACCTATTAAACATAGGCGGCGCATTATAGAGGCTTATAGACAGGTAGTAAAGAGGTAGATAAGTTTATTCCCGGACCACAGAAAGTATGGCACTGTGGCAGGAATTATTTCATAGAAATCTTGGTAGTTTTTGCTTCAGCAGATTCCAGTTTCACGGCACGACAACAGCCAGTAAGCTCCTCACCGTTGAATTTAGTAGTCACTTTGTAAGGCACACGCAAACCACTCAATGTGTCATAACAACGTTTGGAATAGGCG
The DNA here is from genome assembly GCA_965224605.1 of Thiotrichaceae bacterium. Taxonomy (GTDB): domain Bacteria; phylum Pseudomonadota; class Gammaproteobacteria; order Thiotrichales; family Thiotrichaceae; genus HyVt-477. Next base: position 88,377 of record CBDCZP010000001.1, on the reverse strand, counting down.
TATTTAATAGTCATCTGTAAATTGTTACGACCGTTCCTGGCATGCACTATTGTTTTTAGAGCAGCATTCCAACGATTACGATCCTGTTTTTTCTTGGTAATCTGCAAGTCTGCTTTGTAATCACCTTTCAATACATCCATCCATTTTGGGTGAACATCTACTTTCCAATAAGGTGTTTTATTACCACAACGCAGTACCCAGACATCCTCAGTGAGTTCTGCTGAATGGTTAGCAACTGTAGAACTATTATTATTTTCTTCGACTGATTTTGAAGATGTGGTCTCTGCTTCTGAAGCGACTACTTCAGTATTTGTATTATTGGCACTGTTATCAGAATCTATTGACGCTTTTTCTATTGATACTTTTTCTGTCGATGTGTCATCAACAACATCAACAGTCGTCTTTGCTTCAGTACTCTTTTTCACAACACTAGGGTTTTCTTTTTCTAAAGCTACAGCACTAATACCTTGTTCTGTCACTAAATAGTACTTGCTTACCCAGCCAGTAATCCCCTTCCAGTTAATCAGCACCCAGCGGGTTTCCCCCAGCGTGACCTCATCCCCTAACAGCTCAATCCCACCACCATCAAAAGGAATAGTGGTTACGATTTCATTACCGACACCAGCACCCGCTCGAATATTTAGATTATCATCTTGCTTAACATGTGAAACATTAAACAACACAGATTTAGTAGCGTTATTTTCGCTCAAGCTAGTAGCAGTAGCCATCTGCATTGACATAACACCCCAAACCAAAGCAGATGCTAATACCCTGTTTTTTCCTTTCATTAGAATCACTTTACACATCCAAATTAGACTTAATATTATATATTTTAGGTGATTATAGGATATTAATGATGTGTTTTCTAGATTTATATGCAATATGATTACTTTTCCTCCCTCCTTTTCGTTAAAAAATAGCGAGTGAAAAACAAACGTACAAAGGTCTTCCCTAGCATTCTAAACCCTCAGTAGGACGAAAACATATCCTCCCACACACAAAAAAGCCTCGGCATAAATAAATATACCGAGGCTTTTAGTGTTTTAGCGTATAGATAGTGTATAGATTTATTGGCTACAACCACTTCCTGCTGGTTGTAACCAATGTGCTAAACGATGATTACATCATTCCGCCCATACCACCCATGCCGCCGCCCATGCCACCCATATCAGGTGCGCCACCTGCTTCAGAAGTAGGCATTTCAGCAACCATTGCTTCAGTGGTGAGCAATAGACCAGCAACCGATGCAGCATTTTGCAATGCAGTACGTGTTACTTTAGTGGGATCAAGGATACCCATCTCTATCATATCGCCATACTCTGAAGTACGTGCGTTATAACCGTAGCTAGCCTCACCGCTAGCTACTTGATTCAAGATAACAGAAGCTTCATCACCTGCGTTTGAACAGATTTGACGTAAAGGCTCTTCCATAGAACGACGGGCGATTTCAATACCTACGTCCTGATCGCTGTTTTCACCTTTAAGGTCAGCAATTTTAGATAGTGCGCGAACTAGAGCAACGCCACCACCCGGTACAACACCTTCTTGAACCGCAGCACGAGTTGAGTGTAACGCATCTTCAACACGGGCTTTTTTCTCTTTCATTTCTATTTCTGTCGCAGCGCCCACCTTAATCACGGCAACACCACCCGCTAGTTTAGCAACACGCTCTTGTAGCTTCTCACGATCATAATCAGAGGTTGTATTCTCAATTTGAGTACGAACCTGATCAACACGACCTTTAATATCAGCAGGGTTACCAGCACCATCAATGACCACTGTTTCATCTTTAGTCACAATGATACGTTTAGCTTGACCAAGGTCTTCCATAGTCACAGCTTCAAGGCTCATACCTACTTCTTCAGAAATAACTACCGCACCTGTTAACACAGCAATATCTTGTAGCATTGCTTTGCGGCGATCACCAAAACCAGGCGCTTTAACCGCTGCTACTTTAACAATACCGCGCATGTTGTTTACAACCAATGTCGCTAATGCTTCGCCGTCGATATCTTCAGCAATAATCAATAAAGGCTTACCTGCTTTATTAACGGCTTCAAGTGTAGGCAGTAACTCACGAATGTTAGAAATTTTCTTGTCGTGAAGAAGAACGAAAGGCTCTTCCAATTCAGCCGTCATGTTCTCTTGGTTATTGACAAAATAAGGGGATAAGTAACCACGCTCAAACTGCATACCTTCAACCACATCAAGCTCGTTCTCTAAAGACGTGCCTTCTTCTACGGTGATAACCCCTTCTTTTCCTACTTTCTCCATCGCCTCAGCAATGATAGAACCGATAGACTCATCAGAGTTTGCAGAGATCGTTCCAACCTGAGCGATCGCACTGCTGTCAGCACAAGGCGTGGACATTCCCTGTAGCTCCGCAACTGCTGCCGTTGTAGCTTGATCAATGCCGCGCTTAAGATCCATTGGGTTCATACCCGCAGCAACCGCTTTCATGCCTTCACGTACAATTGCTTGAGCTAAAACTGTCGCTGTTGTAGTACCGTCACCTGCGATATCAGAAGTTTGACTAGAAACCTCTTTAACCATCTGTGCACCCATATTCTCGAACCTATCTTCCAATTCGATTTCTTTGGCTACCGATACACCATCTTTAGTGACAGTAGGCGCGCCAAATGACTTTTCCAAGACTACATTACGACCCTTAGGACCTAATGTTACCTTCACTGCATTAGCAAGAATATTGACTCCAGCAACCATACGGCTACGAGCGTCTTCTCCGAAACGTACTTCTTTTGCACTCATGTTATTTCTTCCTTTTAAATCTATTTAATTAGCTATTTGTCATCTATCAACGAAAGATGACCTAGCCTTCGATGACAGCAAGAATATCTTCTTCTTTCATCATTAATAATTCTTCGTCGCCTACTTTCACAGCAGTTCCAGCATATTGACCAAACAATACTGCATCGCCTACTTTTACGTCCATAGCACGAACATCACCGCTATCAGTAATACGTCCGTTTCCAGCAGCAATGATTTCACCGCGATTAGGCTTTTCAGTTGCGCTATCAGGAATAATAATTCCACTAGCTGTCGCACGTTCTTCTTCAGTACGACGAACTAATACACGATCATGTAAAGGTCGAATATCCATGTTTTCTCCTACAATTTTTTTATGAAAGGGGGATAAATAAGGTTATTTATTTATCTAAATAATTAACTTAGTTAGCATCCAAGCGGAGAAATGCATGCAATAGCAATTAGCACTCTCCACAAGAGACTGCTAATAATAGGGTCGGTTGGTTTTAAGTCAAGGGAGAAATGTGAACTTTTTTTGAATAATTTTCACGCAGGAAAAACTTAATACTCTCATCAATCTACGGTGATGAAATATTAGATTTTTTGTTATGGGTAGTTATGGGTAAAGGGTATGATAATAAGCAGTGATTGATTACGATCAGTGATTCAAACGGTCATCATTTCTACGCACAAATTCACCATCAATAACATTTTCATCTACCGGAGTTCGGTTAGCACCAAAACCAGCACCACCACTCATTGCAGAATGCATTTGCAGAGATGAATTACGAAGCAAAAACTTAGATAAGAGCTGACGTGTAAATGGAATCAAACAAAGAAACCCGATAATGTCCGTGAGGAAACCCGGCAGCAACAACATTCCACCACCTAGTAACAGGAACACACCTTCAAGCATTTCACCGGCTGGTGTCTTACCTTCCATCATACTCTTTTGAAAACGTCCTAGTGTTGATAAGCCTTGTTGACGCAATAACGTGACACCTAGAAACGCGGTGAAAACCACCAAAAAGATAGTGCTCCACACACCAATGCTTTCACCTACTTTGATAAGGAAATAAAGCTCCACCAAAGGAACCACCAGAAATAGAATAGCAAGAATTGGAAAAGGTTTCACAGTAGTAAGCTCGTCAACAGGCGATAGTTATTTATATAAAGACACTTGAGTCATCTTATACCTTAGTGCTTAAAATAAATAAATCAAGTGGTATTAGTAAGTGCTGCTTTTAAATCGAACCTTTCCTGCCTTAGCCAATAAAATGTCGGTGATTTAATGCAAATTAAATTTGCCAATACTTACCAATGATATTTTTATACCCCGTAACTATCACATAACTATGATTAGAAACTTCCTTGTGATTATGTCCTATAGTATTGTATATTATATCCTATCCTACAAAGGAGGCTCTAAACCCGCTTAATTCCCAAATTATATTTTGATGGGTCGTACCACAACACTTTATTTACCAACGCTAGGAATTTGTTATGTCTATTTTTAAAATAATATCCGCAACTACTGCGGGTTTTCTATTGCTGCTCACATCCGTTAACACAGCATATTCTCTTGATATTAAAGAAACGACAAGGATCAAATACTTTCCTGATTACCCACGAAACTCAGCCATACTTGCTAAAATTTAATCAGCGGGTGGTCGCCTAGTGACTAGGCTGACCCGTAATAATGCTTCTGAAAGTTATCAATAGAGGAGCGTTTCCATGAAAAAGAACAAGATTCAGTTTCAAAAAGGATATAGTTTGCCCGAACTCATGCAAGACTATGGAACCGAGGAACAATGTCAGCAAGCCCTGTTTAAATGGCGTTGGTCTTCAGGGTTTATCTGTAGTGAATGTGGCAGTAAACACTACTGTAGCCTAAAGTCTCGCCAGTTGTACCAGTGTAACCATTGCCATCATCAAACTTCCGTTATTAGCGGCACTATCTTTGCCGCCACCAAGCTTCCACTCACCACTTGGTTTCTTGCGATCTATCTGCTGACACAGGGCAAGACCAGTATTTCAGCTTTGGCACTAAAACGCCAACTGGGTGTTTCCTATAACACAGCCTGGATGCTTAAGCATAAAATCATGCAGGTCATGATGGAGCAAGACAATAGTCGACCCTTGTATGGGTTGATACAAATGGATGATGCCTACTACGGTGGCGAACAACGTGGAGGGAAGCGTGGCCGTGGTGCTGCTAATAAGGTTCCCTTTGTTGCAGCGGTTGCTTGTAATGAACAAGGTCATCCCATGAAAATGCGTATGAGTGCACTAAAAGGCTTCACACTTAAAGAAATCACTCGGTGGAGTAAAAAACATCTAGTTTCCAGCAGTTCAGTTATTTCAGATGGTCTTGCTTGCTTTTCAGCCGTTAGTAAAGCGGGCTGCCAACATGACTCCATTGTGACAGGTGGTGGTCCTTCAAGTGTTCAAAAAGAGGAATTCCTATGGGTCAACACCATGATTGGTAATGTTAAAAATGCTATTACTGGAACATATCACTCTGTCAGCATCAGCCACCTTCCTCGTTATCTAGCTGAGTTTTGCTACCGTTTCAACCGCCGGTTTGATCTTCGTCAGATGATTCCTCGATTCATGTCCGTAGCGGCTAGAACTCCTCCTATGCCTATGCGACTCCTAAAGTTGGCTGAGGATTGTGGGTAATCAGGAATACTTTAAAGGAGGCGTGTTAAAAGTAAGATATGGGCCATGGAAAAAGAAAATAGGAACTATCAAGTCCGGCACCTCCAATATTAGAGTCCTGAAAACGGTGGGTAATGGTAGAAACAAATGGGCACGTATCAAATGGTCAGGAAAAGTAGGCTGGGTAAGTGCCAATTACCTTGAAAAAGTAGCTTTCGTTGATACTTCAAAAACTTATCAAGTAACTGCATCAGCACTCAATATGCGCAAAGGAGCGGGTAGAAACAATAGGGTAGTTCGTAGATTGTCTCGCGGAACCTCTGGTATAAAAATTCTGAAACTACGAAAGGTTAGAGGAAAGTATTGGGCGAATATCAGTCAAAATAGAAAAAAAGGCTGGGTAAGTGCTAATTATCTTAAAGTAGCAACAGCTAAAAAAGTCGTTAAGAAAACAGGCACCACAACAGTTAAGGTTAAATATTATACTGTAGTGGGTGGAGATACTTTGTATGCAGTACAACGCAAAACAGGCAAAAGCTGGAGGCATGTAGCCAAGCTCAATAAAATCCAGTCACCTTATACACTTACCCCAGGCCAGAGACTAATCTTACCTTTGCTATAAAGGCTATATAAACAGGCTTGTACAAAACACGGGGGTCTCCCCATTCATTGTGATTCCTGTGTTTCGGCTATCGCTCAAACACAGGCTAAATACGGGTCATTCTCAATGTATTAATAATAAGTGCAAAAATCTTTTCAGTCATTCCTCGAAATACGATTGCTGGTAATAGCATTCAAGGTTTAGTTACTGAATGTACTTATGCAACTCTTTATTATTAATTTGCCTCAAAAGTACTGGCTCGTAGAGCTTGTGACAAATTCACTATGTAAATACTTTTGGGAAAATTAATATATAAACATTAGCCTATTTCTAGATACTTACGAAATGGCGGTGTACTAAAATTCCAGCTGCCATCCTATTTGAAGTGGTTAGTTCTTGTTTTATCATCATCAGAAGCATCCGAACTTAAACCATCAACAATCCCACTGGCTCCCGTCAAAGAAAACCCCTGCGTTGATGATAAGGCGGATAAAGTCATATTACCTGTCAAACTAGGTATAGGTATCCCAAAAGTACTTGGTGGACGTATACCTTGGATATCATTACTCCCTAGTAAGCTTGGAATAGCGAATATGTTTTTCGTATCATCAACACTAGTACTAGGTTGACTTGAATTTATAGAAGCTGCTGTGCTTGCAGTGGGGGCTGTAGATAATAATATAGGCAAGCTATCCGATGCATTCACGGATGGCAATTCGGAACTGCCGCCCGTCAAGCTAGGAATAGCTGGGGGATTAAAGGCTTTAGGCAATTCTGTCGTTGATAAACTACCTGTTGCCGGATTTACTAAACTGGGTAAAGGCGCTACATTCAGCGCCCTATCTGTTGATATGTTACCTGATGCACTATCTGATATGCCTGTAAAACTGGACAATGCACTATCCGATGCATTTACTGTGGGAAGTGCCGCACTACCGCCCGTCAAGCTAGGAATAGCTGGGGGATTAAAGGCTTTAGGCAATTCTGTCGTTGATAAACTACCCGTTGCTGGATTCACCAAGCTGGGTAAAGGTGCTACATTTAGTGCCCTACCCGTTGATGAGTTACCACCAATGGAAAAACTGGGCAATGTATTATTCTCTCCCCCTGCCGCATTTGCCGGAGAAGCTCCATTGATATTGTTTCCCGCCGACAGACTAGGTAGTGAAGGAAGTGTTAGCGTCGACCCACGTACACCGGGAGCATCATTATCTCTAATGCCCGCATTCAGACTAGTGTTTTGAGTAGCGCCTTGCCCAGATTTTAATAAGCTCAATAATTCGGCAATCTTATTTAATAGCTGTGATAGCACTTCATCAGGAACAGTTAGCCCCGGAGATGTTCGAATTGCAGTAACAGATTTTGCTATATCTGTATTGGTTATATTACTTGATAGCCTGTTAGCCACATCTTGACTGAGAATAGATCCTACAACATTCATTTTACTGTCCTTCAAACTTTCCGTAGTTTGAGTTGGTTGCTTATCAAAAAGTTATCAACAAAGATTCTGGCAATCTAAACAGTACGCACAACTATTCATGCATAATCTTTATTGATATCTTCCATATACAGCTTTATAACTTTTTTCGTAACATAAAGCCCAATCCTAATATGAACTCAATCCTTGAGCTGACGTAACACGCTTTTTCAATGACCAATGGAGCCTCCAAACTTACCAATGGTCAAGCAACCTCATCATTCGACTGTTAAAGTTTAATCAAATACATATGGTGATTTAAAATGGTTAAATTTATTTATTGTTGCAGCTTTATTTTTTTCAGCTTTTCATTTTCTGCAAACGCTAAAAAGTCAGAACCGCTTTTTTGTAGCAACCAAATTGTGGCTCATAAAACTCAAAATGGATACACATGGACGTTGGCATCCAGACTCGGTGAGTTAATGGGTTATGCGGAAAAAGAATATGGAGAGCGAAACAAAACATGGACAATATTAGGTACAGAATTTACCGACAGAGAACAGCCAAGAAACTGGAATCCGTTTTATTACCAAGGTAAAAAAAACATCATCATACAACTTTCTAAAAAAGCAGCTCATGATGAAAAAGAAGCCATGTTCCAACTAGCACACGAAACCTTTCATGCCCTTGTCGCGCCAGGAAAGAACGATGCTACATTTTTTGAAGAAGGATTAGCGACTTATTTTTCTATTCAAGCGACAAGAAGAACAGGTGTAAAAATAAAGCCTAGCTATATAGCTTCATCAAAATACCGAAAGGCGTTTGATCTAGTAAAAGCTGTGTACAAAGCACATCCAGATGCAGGCAAACGGATTACATCCTTTCGAAAAAAAGGCATCCATCCTTCTTCTTTAAACGAAAAGCATCTGAAGATAGTTTTTCCCAACATTGAAGCATCAGTAGCTAGACAGTTGGCCGAGAGATTTTAAAACATTACCTTATCGCCCAACTGTCTAAGCCAAGAATTAAAAAATGTTACTTTTTACCAACAAGTGCCACTTTCCGTACCCTTCGACAGGCTCAGGGCGCTACTGTAGCAGCACCCTGAACCTGTCGAAGGGTACGGAAAACTTGGATCACTTAATAATTAATCTGACACTTCTAAACACGTCACATTACGGTATCCCTGCGGCAATAACTTACCCCGTCTGCCACGTTCACCTTTGTATTCATCTAGCTCACTTTTTTGGATCGTTTTATGCCTCTTGCCAGCATGAACAATCAATTGCCCGTCTGGGGGGATTACGGCTACAGAAACAACATGCTCTTCACCTGCTTTTAGTGTTTTGGCAGGGACATTTATAATTTTATTTCCCTTACCTTTACTCAACTGAGGGAGGTCGGCAATAGGAATGACTAACAGATGCCCTGCACTAGTCACCGCAGCAACCCAGCTGCTCTTTCTATCTTCAATCAGAAAAGGAGTTAACACCCTAGCTCCTTTAGGTACCGTCAATGTTACTTTTCCAGCTTTAGCACGTGTATACATATCTGAAAGTTGACAAACAAAACCGTATCCATAGGAACTTGACATTAAATAACACGCTTCATTCTTACCCATGAAAACACTCATGAATTTTGCATCAGGTTGCGAGGAAAAACGTCCCGTTACCGGCTCACCCTGCCCACGTGCAGAAGGCAAGCTATGAGCTAATACCGAGTATGTTCTCCCCGTACTATCCAGCAGTACAACTTGTTGGTTAGAGCGACCTTTAGCAGCAGCGAGATACTTATCACCCTGTTTATAATTCAATGATGGCGCATCAATTTCATGCCCTTTTGCAACCCGTATCCAACCCATTTTAGACAACACCACCGTTACTGGCTCTGATGGCAATAGCGCAGATTCATCAAGGGCATGTGCCATATCACGTTCTACTAGAGGAGAGCGTCGATCATCGCCGTATTTTTCAGCATCCTCTTCCAGCTCTTTTTTTATGAGCGTGGTTAACCTTCTTGGCGAATTCAATAAAGCTTCCAGCTTATCTCTTTCTTTTGCCAGATCTTCCTGCTCCCCCCTGATCTTCATTTCTTCAAGACGGGCGAGATGGCGTAGCTTTAATTCGAGAATAGCTTCAGCTTGTGGGTCAGATAACTTAAATCGTTCCATTAAGACAGGCTTGGGTTCATCGTTATTACGAATTATCGCAATCACTTCATCAATATTCAGAAAAGCAATTAATAAACCTTCCAGAATATGTAAGCGTTTACGCACCTTATCCAATCGCCATTCCAAACGCCGAATAACAGTTTGCCGTCTAAATTCTAACCATTCCACTAATATGGCTTTAAGGTTTTTAACCGCTGGACGACCATCCGTACCGATCATATTCAAGTTAATACGATAATTTTTTTCCAGATCAGTACTGACAAATAGATGAGACATCAGCTGCTCGATATCTACTCTATTAGATCGAGGGGTTATCACCAAACGGGTTGGAAACTCATGGTCTGACTCGTCACGAAGATCATCAACCATGGGTAATTTCTTAGCACGCATTTGATCAGCAATCTGATCCATTATTTTACTACCCGATACCTGATACGGCAGTGCGGTGATAATCACATCACCCTTTTCCCGTTCCCAGCGGGCGCGCATTTTAATAGAACCCAAACCCTTCTCATACATAGCCAGAATATCGCTACGGGGGGTAATTATTTCAGCTTCGGTAGGATAATCAGGGGCGAGGATATGCTCACAAAGCTCATGAATATCGGTGGTAGGTTTTTTTAGTAATGCCAGACAAGCTTTAACAACTTCACGCATATTATGGGGTGGGATGTCAGTCGCCATTCCAACCGCTATACCCATCCCACCATTAAGCAAAATATTGGGGAGTCGCGCGGGTAGCAGTGAAGGTTCCTGCAACGTACCATCAAAATTAGCCTCCCAGTCAACCGTGCCCTGCCCCAACTCCTGTAACAAGACCTTCGCATACGGCGTCAATCTCGATTCGGTGTAGCGCATAGCAGCAAAGGATTTAGGATCATCCTGAGAACCCCAATTGCCTTGCCCATCAACTAACGGATAGCGATAGGAGAAAGGTTGCGCCATCAACACCATCGCTTCGTAACAGGCTGTATCACCATGTGGATGGAATTTACCCAACACATCACCTACCGTTCTGGCTGATTTTTTGTGCTTGGACGCAGCTGACAAACCCAGCTCTGACATCGCATAAATAATCCGTCTTTGTACGGGCTTTAAGCCGTCACCGATATGAGGCAATGCCCGATCCAGAATGACATACATCGAATAATCGAGGTATGCTTTTTCTGTGTAATCCTGTAAAGAAAGTGATTCTATTCCGTCGTAATTCATTAACCTGCCTATTTATTATTCTTTCGGTCGTGCCTTTGTACTACTTACTTAGTACTTGCTTGGTACTACTGAATGTGGCTAGTCTGCCCTACCGCATCTCACCGTTTGTAGAACGGGTAAGCGCATACTAAAATAAAATCACTTATAATCCTAATCCAAAAACATTATCCCACTCATCATCCAAATCATCATGATCATCCAGTCACCAGTATCCACCCTCATGAACAGAATATAAGATTAATTGTATATAGATAAAACTATTTGACTCCATATGCAATATATATGGATATTAATCGGCTACATGCAATTCAATAAATTAAATAATAAGCACAAGGATAGAGACATGCGTTCTATTTCGAATCACAGCACTCAATTTTCGCGCAACACCCTTCAAACTTCGAATAATAGATTCGAAACAAGAAGAACACAGACACGATTCGGATCGCGCTCCCGTCGAAGCCGTAACCGTAATAACCCATCCCTATTTCAGGGAAGTCATTTAAATAATCAGATTATCCTCAAACTGATCATACGGATGGTTGCACGCATGATGAAACGGCTTCATAACAACAACCCCAACCCTATACAGCAAGATAAATATAGAGCATTTGATGGTAGTAAAAACAATGCCAGTAGCTCCTCAATGGGCGCCATCAATAGCGAATATATTAATATTATTCCTAAAGATTACTCCCGTGGAATAGAAGAAACTAAAGCAGCCAACATGGCCAACCCCAGAGCCATCAGCAATGAAGTAATGGCTCAATCAGAAAACACTGAAAACAAAAAAGGCCTCAGTGACATGTTCTGGTTGTGGGGTCAATTCCTTGATCATGACATCACCTTAGGCCCTGATAAAAAGGGAGACCACGCAAATATCGACATCCCTACAGGTGATCGTTTTTTTGATCCACGCGGAACAGGCACTCAAACCATGAAGTTTGAACGTACTGCGGGCACCACTGATGAAACAGGCAAGACAGTCTATAAAAATGCTATTACTTCTTACATTGATGGTTCAAATATTTATGGATCAAATAAAGAAACCGCAGACAAACTAAGAAGCTTTGAAGACGGTAAATTAATTGCAAGTGACAGCAACTTGCTACCTGAAAATGACAAAGGTCATTTTCTGTCAGGTGATGTTCGGGTTAATGAAAATCTTGGTCTTACCTCCATGCATACCTTGTGGATGAGAGAACACAACCGTCTTGCTGACAAAATCGGTGCTAGACACCCACGCTGGACTGATGAAAAAATATTTCAGGAGGCCAGAAAAGAAGTTATCGCAGAAATGCAAGCTATTACCTTTAATGAATTCGTACCTCAATTACTCGGCAACAACACCATCGAACGTTATAAGGGTTATGATTCCAAGGTCACCGCTCAAATCAGCAACTCATTCTCAACAGCGGCCTACCGACTTGGGCACACCATGATTTCCCCCAATATCCATAGGCTCAGTGAAAATGGTGAAGTGATAGCAGAAGGCAATCTACAACTACGTGATGCTTTTTTCCAACCCCAAAAACTCAAAGAAACTGGCATAGATCCTATACTACGAGGCTTTGCGTCCCATACCGCACAAGCTGTAGATCCTATGCTTATTGATGACTTGCGCAACTTCCTGTTCGGCCCACCGGGAGCCGGTGGGTTTGATTTAGCCGCACTCAATATTCAACGCGGACGCGATCACAATCTGGCAAGCTTTAATGATTCCAGAGAAGCCCTTGGACTCTCCAGAATTGACAGTTTTGACGATCCCATCTGGAAAGATGACTTTGGTGAGAAGCTAGCAAAAGTCTACAACAGTCCTGATGAAGTTGATCTTTGGGTTGGCGGGTTGGCTGAAAAAGAATCGGGAGATTCCTTGGTAGGAGATACTTTCACCTTAATTATGAAAGATCAATTCGAGCGACTCCGAGATGGTGACAGATTCTGGTATCAGAACCAATTTTCTCGTAGCAAAATAAGACGTTTAAATAAACTAAAGCTCTCAGACATCATCAAGCAAAACACTGACATTCGTAACATTCAAGATGACGTGATGAAGGCTAGAAATCCTGTTAGCCAAGCTCAAACTACAGCAGACACTGCGGTTGAGAATGCAGTTAATAGTGTGGCCAACAGTGCGGCTAATAACTCAGCTAACAATTCAGCTGGAATTAGAAACACACCGACCGTCATATTAGAAAGTACCACCAATAGCAATATTAGAACGCTTGATTCAGAAAATTAATCTTACACGATTTTGTGTGTCGTAAGTATTCAGGGTTGTTCAATGCTAACAAAGTTAAGATTGTAGGTGCGAATTTATTCGCACCTACAAATGGCAATTCTACAATCTATACTCTTAGTATTGAACAGCCCAACGTGCTATCAAGTCTACCACTCAGAATCTGCAAGAAACCCTTTTTCAAGCGCCTCGGTTGTTTTTCTGGTTTTCACTTTCTTGAGATGCTCTTTTCTTTTTTTCCATTCAGCTCTTTTTCTAAGTTTACTTTGTTTGACTGCCCACTCTTTTTGATATTGCTCTTTAGTCTTCTTCTTTGGTACGTTTTTTCTTTTTTGTTTAGCTACCCACTCTCTTTGGTACTGCTGTCTTGTTTTTACATTCCTATTCTTCTTCGTCACTTTGGTTATGTTTAACCTTTGTTGATTCTGGCTTTTTGTTCCGTTAGCAGTTTTTTCAGCGCTAGTACTGCCCTCCTCTGTTTTTCTAATTGCCATATCAGTACTATTATTTACAGCAATAATCTGCACGGAAGGCAGCACATTATTTGTTCTTATTATGTCTCTTAGAGTAATAACATGACGATATTGAATTGCAGTGTCGAACCTGTTTCCACCCTGAATAATATTCGAAAAAGTGGTTATTGCAACAGGTTCAACCTTAATCTGCTGAGATAATAAAATGACCTTGCCTGAAGATGGATTCAGCAAACCTGAAACATCCAAACTCTCTTCGCTTGAAGAGGTTTCGACCGGAACCGTCAACTTTTGCTGAACTTCAAAGGCTAACTTATCTGCGGTTTCCGACTGAGTAAAATAGAAATAACTTCCAACGAGTGTTACCAATAGGGCTGTAACAACCGTTGAGATAAGCGCATATGGCTTAAATTTTGATTCGCGCTCTGCATAGTGAAGCTGAGTTAAGCCATTAAAATCAACTCCTGTGCGTTCATTCGAAGAAACAACATCAGTGGAAACCGATAAGCCAGAAATACGAAGATCGCCAGTGCTCGCTGCACTCGTATCATTAATTTTAACAACAGCATTAGTCTGAATACCTAATTCATCACACCATTGACTAACCGTTTGAGGTCTATCAATTTTTCGTAATTGTATGGCATGGTCAATAGCCGATAATAGCTGTTTCGAATAGACTGTATTTTCTGCCTTTGCCATGATTCTGAAGACTGAAACAAGAGGATCTTGGTTATGGTCGGCTATGCCTGTTAGCCTGGATGCGGATGAATCAGGTGTGCTACCACTTATTAGGCGATATAAAATACATCCCATCGCATAAATATCTGTCCATTCACCCTGTTTGTCATTGGCATAGTAGAGTTCATAGGGGGAATAGCCGGGAGATACGGTTAATGTTATTTCATTCATGTGATGTCGGAATAAATGGCTCGCATTACCCAATTCAGTGATAACAGGCTTCCGGCTATCACCCGTAATAAGGATATTGAAAGGTGTTAAATCACTATGAATATGGCCAGCCGAGTGAATAGTGTGTAAGCCATCTAAAAGGGGGATGAGTAGTGATCGTACTTCTGATTCCGACAGTTTTTTATCTTTCACGTCCTGAACATAACTATCTAATGTCACTCCAGCTATACGATCAGTGACCATATAGACGGTATTCAGAGCTTTAAAGCACGTTCTTACATTTACGATATTGGGATGATTAATGCCAACAAGATCATCAGCATCGCTAAGGTAGTGAGACAAACCCCATTCATATTCTTTTTTACTGTCTATTGATTTTGGTTTGATGTGGTATGTATCTTGATCACGCTGCGCCAGTGAACGAGGTAGATATTCCACTAGAACCACTTCAGTCTGTTGAACATTATCAACAGCAAGATATGAAAGACTATAAGCATCCTCAACAAGGATTCTGGATATCGTATAGCCTTGAAGTATATAGCCCGAGGGTAGTGCAAAATCACTAAGTAGGAGTTGGGAACTAGACATTAGAGTTCATCCCACTTGATCGACAAGAGCCAATAGTGCTAAGTGGTGATAAGTGACATATTGTAAGTAAGTAATAAATAATATGACCCGCCCTAGTGTTTCATATACAACTATTATGATCAATTAAGTACCGCTGTGTCTAATAGAATATTATTATCAGCGTGTTAGCAAGACAAATGGGGAAAAGGAGTTGATGAAGGTAGTTGGTGACCGCAGGTAAATTAGGTTCGCATGAATGATTAACACTTTTACAGCCAGATTCTCAAGGAAACATTGAAGGCAATTTCTGCTTCGAAAAACCGCCCGTACCTGACCAGAATTTCCTTAGAAAATTATTCTATTGCTACACTCGACAGGTAAACAGGATGATTAACTTTACCTGTACTGTCAGCATCCTGAAACTTAATAAACCATACCTCTGCGTATTTAGTGGCTTTCTTTTTAGGAGCTAAAGAAAGTGAAACTTTTGTCCATTGATAAGGCACTTCAAATTTTTTATCATCAAACGCTCCTATTAATACACCATGTTCGTCGAAATAACGAATACTAGCCAAAAGCGTAGAACGAACCTTTTCTCTTCCCTCTGAGCGAATCATAAAGACAATTTTTTGGGAGGTTTTAGCCATCTTAGTCATCACAGGAAACAAACCTGTTGTTACCGTGCTATGTGTTTCCCATTCATCTTCGTAAGGAGATTTTAGACCTTCTGACAGCTTATCAGTGGGCTTTCCTTTATACTGAATGGCATAGCTTATTTCACTTCCCTTGCTAATAGACCGATTAAATTGACTAAAACTGGGAAAACTAGTCTTCTCTGCATGAGAAAAAGTGGTTATCACGCATAACACTATAAATAGATATTTTACAGTACGGTTTCTTGCGATTTCCTTCATAATACGTTTACTATCCACATCGAACAACCCATCTATAATTTTTGAGAGTTTAGGAAATAAATCATGCGTCCAGCACATCTCAACACCATACTGGATCAAGAGTTTCTTGGGGCAAAAAACGGACATCACACGCCGGTTATGCTCTGGGGGCCTCCGGGCATCGGCAAATCAGACATCATCAACCAGATTGGAACGCGCAATGACATCCCTGTGATTGATATTCGCCTATCACAAATGGAGCCCAGTGATCTTCGTGGGATTCCATTCCGCAACAATGAATTAGTGGAATGGGCAACACCCGCTATGTTACCTAACTCTGAGCGACATGGAGAAGCCGGAATTCTATTTCTTGATGAAATAACTTCTGCCGTACCTAGTGTCTCTGCCGCTGCGTATCAATTAATACTAGATCGTCGGCTAGGTGAATACAAAGTCCCTGATGGTTGGGCTATTTTCGCCGCCGGAAATCGTCAAGGTGATCGAGGTGTAAGTTATACCATGCCCGCACCTCTCGCCAATCGCTTTTCTCATTTTGAAGTGGAACTAAACCTGGATGACTGGGTTTCCTGGGCTTATAAACATAATATCGATGAGCGCATCATAGCCTTTCTACGTTTTCGTCCTGAACAGTTGTTTGATTTTGATCCGGCTCACAATCCAGTCGCCTTCCCCTCCCCTCGATCCTGGGAGTTTGCTCATAGGGCATTACAAAAATTTAGTAATCATCCTGAATTATTACTGGGCACTTTACAGGCATGTGTGGGTCCTGCGGCGGGTATTGAGCTGAAAGCTTTTGTAGATAGTCTTGATCAAATGCCAGACCTGGATGCTATTTTACGTGGTGAGGATGTAAAAACACCCAAGGAAATTGATCTTCAATATGCTGTAGCCGCAGCACTGGTTGGACGAGCGATTCGGGCAAAAGATACCGACGAAGGTCCACAGACCTATGCCCACATTCTTAACTATGCGAAGGTTTTTCGTACAAAAGAAATGGGGGTCATGCTCGTTTCCGACATGCTGCGCGCTATAGGAGATGATTTATTTGCGATTGAAGAATTCGGGCAATGGGCGAAAGCCATTGGCGATATCATGCTCTACGATTAATAGGTATTAAGTTGATTCATGGCTGACACTATCGACATCAAAGTCATTGAAGATAAATTGATGGCTGCCCGCACCAAGCTTATTTTAGACAAGCCTTTCTTAGGTGCGTTGGTGCTGCGTTTACCATTGCAACATGCCGATCCCGCCTGGTGTGCAACCACTGGGACAGATGCCAAAACCTTTTATTACAATGCCGAATTTATCGCTGCATTGAAACCTTCTGAAACACAATTTATTCTGGCTCATGAAGCCTTGCATTGTGCCTTGTCACACTTCTCACGTCGCCAACATCGCGTCAAACATCGCTGGGATTTGGCTTGTGACTACGCTATTAATCCTATTCTGGTCGCAGAAGGGCTGACACCACCCGCGGGCTCACTATTAATGCGCGAATACAATGACATGAGTGCTGAAGAAATTTATCCATTGATTCTTGATAATGATATGAGCGACACTTTGGATCAGCATCTCTATGACAAAGAAGACGCATTTAGTGAAGGGGGGCAAGATACCAATGAAAACCCATTGGATGATTCAAAAGGCAAGAGTGATCCGCCGCCGGAACAAGAACCCAATCCCGGGGACGCGTCTTCCAATGCAGATCAACCAACCGATGGTGATCGTGGAAAACAAGAATTTGATGAATCAGCCGGTGGTGCGCCACCACCTCCACCGTTAAACCAGCAAGAAGCAGAAGAACTCACTATTCAATGGCAGCAACGTCTGGCCGGTGCTGCACAACAAGCCCAGCAATCAGGAAAACTAAGCGGTATTTTAAAAAGACTGGTTGAGGGTATGCTGCAACCTCAATTACCTTGGCGCATGCTACTAACACGCTATATGAATGCAGTTGCCAAAGATGATTACAGCTATACCCGACCTTCCAGCAGAAGGGGGGATCCTGCCATTTATCCCAGCCTGAAAAGCTCACAAATTAACGCAGTCATCGCCATTGATGTCAGTGGTTCTGTGGGCAAAAAAGAGATGAGTGAGTTCATCTCCGAAATAAATGCTATCAAAGGTCAGGTTCGAGCAAAAATCACCTTGCTACCCTGCGATTCAGAACTGACCGAAGGTGCTCCTTTTGTTTTTGAACCTTGGGAAGAAGTCTGTTTACCTAAAACATTTCAAGGCGGAGGGACTACCAGTTTTTGTCCTGTCTTTGACTGGGCTGCACAACAAGATCAAGCACCCGATGTATTGATCTATTTTACGGACGGGCATGGAAAGTTTCCAAAACAGGAAGCCTATTTTCCGGCTATCTGGCTTATTAAAGGAAAACACCCTGTTCCGTGGGGACAACGTATTCAGCTAAATTAGTTAATATAAAACTTTCCTGATTACCGACTTGCGTGCCCTATTTGTAAATAATATGCATAGCTAAGTTTTTTTATTTGTGCCTTTGTTAACACACTCGCTTTACTATTAGGTTGTGCCGTCAGTAAAATCCATTTTGGAAAATAACGACTCAATTGATTTTTGATCACTATTTTTCCATCGATAAACTGTAAAACGTTGTACGTCATGTAGCTTTGTTTACCATCACTCACTAGAGCCTGATGTAAGTATTCACATTTTTTATCGGTTGAGTAGTCATAAAAATCTTGCTGTCCCAGCGAATGTACTGCTAATTGTTGAACACCATATTCCCTACTATATCCCGTACTCGCGTTTTCATTAGATAATAAGAAAGTAGCACCCTGCCTACCGGCGGACAGATAACCATCACCATCCTTCATAGTAATAATAATATCTTTGCGGTTGTCTTTATTTAAATACGCCCAAAAAACTTTATCAATATTGCTAGGGTGCCCGCCAATTTTCACAGGTTTTACATAGGTTTCACCAGAAGCGCTATTTAATTTAACGTACATGCCTGAGCTATTTTTCTGGTAATTCATATCCAAATGTAAAACCAGCTTTTCAGCTTCATCAGAAAGCCTATATGCGCTTTTGAAATGACCCTTATTCCTGTCCGTTTCACTGTTAACTTTTAGGGTGTGAATTTTACAAGTTGGGGGGAATTGACCTTTAGGATACGGAGGAAAGTCTTTTTCATAGGCATTTGTGTTGGCACTAACGACAACAGATATCATGGAAAGCCATGCCAGCAAGGATACTATTCGTTTGATGATGTACATATTGAACGCACGCTTATTGATAGTTGCTAAGACTCATTACGAATAATAGCTAATATCAGTTATTTCGCCCATAAAAAAGGGCAATTTTTAATTGCCCTTAAAATCAGTGTTTCTGGATTGTTGATTAGGTCTACTTTTTACCCAATAGTCTTGCAATCAGTATATTAGCAGGCATATATCCGGGGATTAGCACACCTTCATTGGTGACTAATGCAGGTGTCCCTGTCACCCCAATTTCTTGTCCCAGTTTGTACTGGGCAGCAATCGGGTTGTCGCATTTCTTGCCGGGAATAGCTACACGATTCTTTGCTTTAGTCAGGGCGTCTTGTTTGTCATCAGCACACCATGCACTCACCGCCTTATCGAACGAGGGCGAGTTTACGCCAGCGCGAGGAAAGAGATAGTACTTAACAGTAATACCTTCTTTATTCAACGCAGGAACTTCTTTGTGTAGCTTCAAGCAATAAGGACAATCGATATCAGTAAATACATTCAGTACATACTTTTCATCTTTCGCTTTAAAGTCGATCGTTTTTGTCGCATCTTGCTTATCCATAGTCGCTTTTCGGGTAACCGCATAAGCCTTTTCCGCAGCTTCTTTTGCTCTACGAGTAAGATCTATTTTATTCTTACGATCTATTAAATTCCCGTAAAAAAGGAATTGTGTGTTTTCAGAGATATAAACAACCTCTGTACCAATCGTTACTTCATATAAGCCAGGAAAGTCGCTTTCTACTACCTTATCGGCTTCTTCACCACCAAACATGGTTTTTAACTGAGTTTTTATATTAGCGATTTTATCTTTATTATCGGTAGCTTCGGTACTCTTTGCTACTTCGGTACTCTTTGCAGCTGCTGCATCTTTGGAGGCTTCTGCCCAGGTAATACCTGCAAAAAAGATACTACCAAGTAGTGCTACCGCTATTAGTTTTCTAATCATTTATATATCCTAAATTCATTACTATTTCGAATGTGTTATTGCGAGTCTTATTAATTCTTCTGGGTGCTTATATCCAATAAGCATTGTACCATCCTGCAAAAAAATAGCAGGTGTTCCTATCAACCCGAAAGCTTCAGCTAATTGCAAATGTTCCTTTACCGGATGATTACAATTCTGTGTTTCAATATGCTGTCCAGCTTCTACCTTATCAAGTGCATCTTTTGGAAATTTGCTACACCATACACTAACAAAGGTAGTATATGCCGTTGATGATTGCCCCGCACGTGGAAAAAACAAATATTTAACCGTAATGCCTGCTTTGGTATACGTTTGTAATTCACTATGGATGCGCCTACAAAACGGACAATCCACATCGGTAAAAATGGTTATTGAGCTAAGCTCAGAAATCGGCTCAGAAACAGAACTAAGTCCTGATCCAAGTTCCAAACTGGCAGGATACACTAACATATCGCTATCCGCTATTTGCGCAAGCAGTTTTAGGTTTCTCCTTGCCTGAATCTTTGCGGCATTCGACTGAGCTATAGAAGTTAGATTCGTACCCTGAAAAGAAACTAACCTGCCATTTCTAAAGATATACCGTCCTGATCCATCGACGTAGAACACCTGCTTGGCAAAATAGAGTTCGTAAATACCCTGCAAAGGAGTTTTGACAATCACATCTGGC
Source organism: Thiotrichaceae bacterium (assembly GCA_965224605.1). Classification (GTDB taxonomy): domain Bacteria; phylum Pseudomonadota; class Gammaproteobacteria; order Thiotrichales; family Thiotrichaceae; genus HyVt-477. The sequence goes on along the minus strand of CBDCZP010000001.1, from coordinate 67,578 downwards.
GGCTTGCCATTAATTTTATTACCTATGTTTTGCCTAACTTGCTGAATGGACAAATCTGCTCCAAGTCCTTCACGGTTATTTTCAGAGCTAATCCCCATATCAATAACATTAGCGATTAGCATCACCTCTTTTTTGTTATCCGTAAATGCAGTCTCACCTTGATAATCGATCTGATAAATACCCGGCATCTTAAATGCATAACTTTGAAACGACAGCATTAGCAGACTCATTATTGTTATTTTTATAAAGTTTTTCATGACTATTTTAAACCCCTAAACTAATCTCTAAATCAACCTCTAGGATGATGTTTTTTATGTATTTCCTGAAGTCTTGCTGTTGCAACATGGGTATATATTTGTGTTGTTGAAAGATCTGAATGGCCCAATAATAACTGTACGACACGTAAATCAGCACCATGGTTCAATAAATGTGTCGCAAAGGCGTGACGGAGCGTATGTGGGGATATTTTACGTCTTATATGTGCTTGTATTGCATGTTTTTTTATTGCATACCAAAACGCTTGACGGGTCATCCCGCTACCCCTATTGGTTACAAAGACCTGATCACAAGTACCTTTTCCTTGCATTTGCTGAGGACGAGCGTCTTCCAGATATCGATGAATCCATTCCACCGCTTCATCACCCATAGGCACCAACCGCTCTTTACTACCTTTGCCAAAAACTCTTATTACCCCATTTTGTAACGAACAACGAGAAAGCTCTAAACTAATTAATTCACTAACTCGTAAACCCGTTGCATAAAGCAGCTCTAACATTGCTCTATCACGCAAACCCTCAGGAGACTGCAAATCAGGTGCATTTAGCAAGGCAATAACTTCATCTTCTGTGAGTGTTTCGGGTAAAGGCCGCCCCTGTTTAGGAGGTTCTATCAACTCAACAGGAGAGGCGTCAATCTGCCCATGACGAATTAAATAGCGATAGAAACGTCTTAGAGTGGAAATCAACCTAGCAGTGCTACTGGCTTTTGCGTTTTGCTTCATACGCCATGCCAAGTAATTCTGAATGTCCGCTTGGGTCGCTGTTAGCAAAGTAGACTGTTTTGAATACAGCCAATTCCCAAAAGTACGTAAATCACGTTCATAGGCTGCCAAGGTGTTTTTGCTTAAGCCTTTTTCTGCCCACAAAACATCAAGGAATTTATCAATGATCATTTGTTGCTCGGGTATTTCCGTGACCATTGCTAGTACTAAATGTCCATATACATGCTGATATGAGGGATGCCAGCATCATCAAAAACTTCACCCTGTGTCATAAACCCTAATGCTTGATAGAAATCAGTTATATAAATTTGTGACCCTAAAATAATCTTCGAGCAATGCCCCTGTTTACAATAATCAATGGCTAATTTCATCATATGGCTGCCTATTCCTCTTCTACGATAAGCAGAGTGAACAACGACACGACCCAAGTTAGCGTAGCGTTGTTTTGACCCTTGTTTCGAGTGATTCTGGTTCTGAGGGTTATCAAGAATAACTAGCCTTAAGGTTCCAATCGTTTTCTTTTTATACTCTAGACAGAGGTGTATCGCAGTTTTGTCGAACTCATCAACTTCTAATTCAACGGGTACCTGCATTTCTTCAACAAAGACACTAAGTCGCAAAGAGAGCACTTCTTCCCATAACGGCGAAGGTTGCTTAAAAAACTGATGGCTTAGTTCCATAGTAACTTGTAGCTTTTATTAAGACTGGCAAATACACAGTGATTTTAAGTTAGCCTATTTCCAGAAGGGAGGATTAATACCTAAATACTATCTTGAATACCTTGCAGAACAGGAACTTCAATATTTGCATTTTTTGCAATTTGCAATGCCCGAGCAAGCCGCGCAGGTGCGCTTCTACCCATACATTGATGATCTGGATCACCCTCAAAAGCAACAATCATCGCATCAATCACTTTTTCATGATCTAACGATTGACCCGATAAAAAAGCCTGTATTTTATAGACATCACTGGTTACAGCACGGGCAAAATCTTGATGACCTGACCATAACTCGGAAACTGAACCTGCTGTTTTTAAACCCGCGATATTAGTCGTTAAAATATAATAATTCTTGCGCACCAGCTCTGCTAATAACTGCTTCTCATCTTGCAATACTTCATTGGGGATATCTAAAGCATCTAATGCATCTGCGAGCAAAGCTGCATGTGGCCCATAAACGGGAGAAGCCACCACCACTTTAACATCTTGTCCTTTTTTCTTTTCAAACCATACAGATATAACCGTTGGATTGGCATAACCTTGCTGCTGCCAGTCGGTTGGTAATAACTCATTTTGGATCAATGCTACTTTAGGACGCCACGCTTGAGGAATGCTTTTTAGCATAGCAGGTAAAGCAGCTTCACCCACCGCAACCAGAACCAATGCTGGATCAGGGATATTTTTTGCTTCACTCTCAAGATCCATCTGCCGGGTTATCGGGTAAACCGGATGACCTGAGCGCAAAAAGCCTCGCGCAAAAACCGAGCCTATTTCGCCGATACCTATGATCACTACGGGTTGCTTCATGTTTTAGTCCTTGTTACAGCTGTTTGCTTTACCTGAATTCGCAATTTATGTGGATTCAGGGTTAAGAGAGAGGATTTAGGGTATTAATTTCCCAAAAGTATTTACATAGCAATTAGTCACAAGCTCGTAGAGACAATTAATACCTATTAATTAGAATTTTCGTTTGAGTACAAGGCGGATGGATTTTGAGAACCACAGTGTACAAGAGTACATGAGGATCGAAAAATTCGTCCAACGCCGTAATCGAGCGAAAAGGCAATTAATAGAGATACCCTTTACTGATCATCCATATTGGCTTTAACACATTGCTCAATGACTTTCTGTCGTTCTGCGGCACTTAAATCATGTTCTTCATCAGCCACAATTTTACAAGCCTTTCGTGTTAGTTCTAGACTATTGTCAATCACCGGAACATTTTCAGGTGCTTCATCAACACCATCAATCGATGCATCAATAGCTTCATTCGTTTCTATCGGAACCGCTTCAACAGTCTCCGTTTTCTTCGACATTTCAACGCATTCATTGACTACTGCAAAGATATTTGCGTCCGTGACTCCTGCCCTTCTGCTAGCTCGAATACAGTCATTGCGAATGAGTTCTTCTGATGATTCGCTAATCGTACCCTCATCTACTAATTCAATATTTTCAATTTTCGTTTCCGAAGGAACAAAGCTATCGGTTGCTGGATTGTCAGATTCAGTTTGATTTGGTAACGCAGCAGGTTCAACAGCAGTTTCGGATGTGGGTAGTAAGTACTTAACCCAGTTGTATTTCATTCCCAGAGTCACGGCGACTGCGAAAAGAATAAAACCAATGAGCAATGTTTTAAGTAAGAGTTTGTAGTTCATTAGATCAGCTGAGGTCTTTAGGGAAGCTCTGAATAACTGGATTTTTTCAGAGGTTTCGAAGGAAACCTATGGTCAAGTTTAAAGTCACCGGAAGCGATGCTTTAGCTTCGCCTAAGGCGTTGATTACAATGCCACATGGCGAGCCTGAAGGCTCACTTCCAGAAAGCATAATTGGTTCAGAGGTTCCTTGAGTAATAGTAGTAAAAAAAACGATCCAGTACTGATATGTCCTACCAGCAGATGAAGCATACCATTAATAAGGTACTGGATCGAAAAAACACAACGCTTTTAAAACTATTTGAGATTACTAATTACTTTGCTATTTGCTTCCTACTGCTATCTTCTTGCTGTTTCTTACTTGTTTCCCAAATTCAGTTTCCGATTTTTTTTGAATCCGATTCTATTCTGGAATGATTCTCGACTGTAATTCTTGTAATACTCTCTATCAACAATATCCTTTTTAGCCCTGATCTTTAGCAAGCCAACAATGGAATGCTTAACTTGTGTCAGTGATTTCAGGTGTTGCCTGATCTCGTCCACCTGTGCTTTTTTCTCTGACACAACCACAATGGTTGAATTCGCCATTGAGTGTAACAACAAAGTATCTGCAAACCCCCTGATTGGAGGTGCATCAATAATGACATAGTCAAAATATTTTTTTGCGCTATTTAGAAACGAAGTCATCCTATTGTGAGACAAAAGGTTTGCTGGTGAAAAGTCCAACGCGGATCCTGCTGTAATGACAAACAACCCTGGCATGGTAGGAATGTGTTGAGTGATTTTAGATAACTCTTCATTCCCTAGTAAATAGTTAATTAACCCAGGTTTATTTTGTATTCCCAGTTTAAAGTGTATTGATGGCATACGTAAATCCGCATCGACCAACAACACCTTTGCACCCAAATCAGAAAAACTTAACGCTAGATTACTCGCGCTAACAGACTTACCCTCTCCCACATTAATACTGGTAACCAGAATCACCCGATTCTCATTAGTGTATTGCTGCCCATGAAGCAACGTGGTGGCGGTTAGCCTATAAGCTTCTGCTATACGCGAGTGAGGCTTACTTACTATTTCTTTAGCTAAATACTGTTCACCGTGTTTGACTGCCGGAATCACCCCAATAACAGGGTAGCCCGTACTATTTTTTAAATCTTCACTACTAACTAATAAACTCTCACGCCACTCTCTAAATGATGCAATGATACTACCTAAAAACAATCCAGATAACACACCAGCAAGTAGTACCGTACTAATAGTAATACTCGTTGGTCTCATCAGAAGATAGGTCACCACCAAAATCAAACTAATCATTAATGTCGTTAACATGATGAGATATTTCCAGCGCAGTAGCATAGCCAGAGTTTTTTTAAGAAATTCTGTGAGCTTTCCTGATTGCTTATCAACTCTCTGATGGAAGGTGGTTATCACTGGTTTATATTTGGATTTATCTCTGCGATCATATTCGTAATTACGTACAAGCGTCTCCCTCTTATTGATAGGCACGTGTTTTTTATCAGGTTTTTTAACTGTTTTATCGAAGGATTGCATCAATAACATTAAGTGCGCCGTCAATCAGATGATGGGGACTTATTGTTACAAAATACTAACCTCAATGACAAAACTCTCATCATTAAAGTAAGGGAAAAATAGACAAATGGATGCCATCGCGTAAAGTAGTCTAATACACTCCTAGCACCCAAGCTCCAGAGACTTGGGGTGTCTTATCCAGACAGGACAAGTGAAGCGACACTTTGAATTGATTGATGTACTAGGCGCTGAATGCATCCGTGCTATATTTGTTGTATAGAAAATGAGAAACCGCAAATATCCCCATAGCCTCTCCACCCTGAGGTCGTCCTGATCTAGATCGTGTATTCCAGGCCATCATGTCAATATGTAGCCAAGGAATACTTTCAGGAACAAATTCATCCAGATACAAAGCTGCTGTTATCGCACCTCCATATCCTGCTGGCGAGCTATTCATTAAGTCTGCAACAGAACTATCCAGTTGTGCTCGGTAGGGCTTGTACAACGGTAGTTGCCACATAGCTTCACCCGATAAGTAACTGGCATCATCCAACTCAGCCGCTAATTCTGTAGAGTTACTAAAAAATACCGGAACCTCTGTTCCCAATGCCACTCTAGCTGCACCTGTTAACGTGGCAAAATCTATAATAAGCTCAGGTTTCAACGCAGCAGCTTCAGTGAGGGCATCACATAAAACCAGTCGACCTTCGGCGTCTGTATTATCAATTTCTACCGTTTTACCTGCGCGTGTATTAATGACATCACCTGGACGAAAAGCATTTCCTGAAACCGCATTGTCTACAGCTGGAATAAATACTGTCAGCCTTATCGGCAAGTTCATCGCCATAATTAAGCTCGCCAAACCGAGTACATGAGCACCACCACCCATGTCTTTTTTCATATTCCGCATAAACTTGGAAGGCTTTAAATCCAAACCACCGGTATCAAAACAAACCCCTTTACCGACCAAACACAAATGCGGTAAATCTTCATCATCGCCCCATGTTAATTTAATGAGTCTTGGGCGATGCTCACTGGCCTTACCGACAGCATAAATCGCAGGGTAGCTCGTCTGTAAAGTACCTTCATCAGTCACCTCACTAAAATCTGCATCAAATTGACTAGCGAGATCAGCGGTTGCTTTGGATAAATCCTCTGGCATCATATGACTGGGAGGAGTATTAATCAGATCTCGAACCAAAGTGATCGCATCAATCACCGCTAAAACAGGTTCAAGGTTTTTGATATATAACAAAGCATAAGATTTATCTTCTTGCTTGGATGTCATATCAAAACTGTATTGACCTAAAGCCCAACCAATTGCCATAGACTCAATTTCACTCTCTTTTAAATCACCTTCCAGATGATAATCACCCGCTGGTAACGCAATAGAAATATTTCCAAGAGCCCAACGAATATGGTCTTCATCGGTAATGCCAAAAACAATTTTTTGGATATTGTTATTCGCATCAGGAATAGCACAAAATTGTGACTGCTTTGCAGAAAAATCATTTTGTTCTAGCCAGTTACAAATGTTGCTATCTTGTTTAGAAAGCCAATCTTCAAGCTGGTCGGCGTAGATAGGAACAAGAGGAATGGAATTGGATTTCTGTGAAGTTTGAAACATTATTAGGAGTCACTTCTATCAAGGATAATAGGAATTAGCGTTTATAACGCTTTATTCGATATAACACAAGGAAGCACTACCCATGCAGTAGCTAGAGGGCGATTATTAACACCCAAAACGATATGAGCCCGATCGATATAAGCAATCAATCTCATTGATTATTCAGAGAATTATGATAGACAAGATTCCTATTTACCCAGACCTACCCAGCCAAAGTGGTTAATCAGCTGGGAGATTGAGCGCCAATAACTCGTCAGGAAGACGTTCCTCTGGAATTTTATGTCCCAGTTTGCGTTGCCAATCAACGATCACTTTAAACTGTTCAATGGGAGGTCTTTTCTTAAGTAAGTGATCGATACTACTTATCTTTTTGGTAGAACAGAGAAAGGATACAGCGTTAAACCATGCCATATCGAAACCCTGTGTTTTAATATTAAAGTTTTTGCAATACAGCTTGCTATCCTGACTACCCGATACAACAAAAGCCGGAGTGTAATAGCTTATTTTTCTTTTTCGTTTGGTTTTGGCGCCACGTTTAGGGCGATTTTTTGTATTGACCAGAAACTTCATTTTAATTCCACCTACACCAGTCACATAGGCAGAGCTTCTTCTTTTTTCGGCTCTTTCTCTATTTTTTTGAGAAGCGATAACGTTAGCTTCAAACTTCCATTCAACTTCAATAGCCTTGGCTTTCTTACGATCATTGATGAGATTGTTCGTAGTTTTAGGATGAAAGTATTTCTGACGTAATTTACCGCCGACAGATACCGCCACTCTTATTTGCGAACCATCTTCTTTTTCATAAACTGGCATTTGTTGATCCTGAAGTACTATCACGCATTTTTTTATGTAGTATTAGATATAACGCATGTACTTACAGTTTAGATCATTTCTATCTAAACTTTAGGTTAATATTTTTAAACTGTACTTTAGTACTATGGCTTATATTACCCATGGACAAGAATCAGAAGCTCCATAAGAGATGCTTTATAATAGTTTATTTATACTCTACTTCAATTATCTCATATTCACGGATACCATCAGGAGCCCGGACAGCCGTAATTTCACCTTCCTCTTTACCAATCATAGCCCGTGCGATAGGTGAAGTAACAGCAATACGATTCTTCTTAATATCTGCTTCAATATCACCCACAATCTGGTAAATAACCTTTTCTTCTGTTTCTACATCTTCTAGTTCTACGGTTGCACCAAACACTACTCTGCCAGCATTGTTGGTAGACAAGCCCGGAACATCAATAATTTGAGCGGTAGACAATACGCCTTCAATCTGTTGAATGCGTCCTTCGTTAAATCCATGCTGCTCACGCGCAGCATGGTATTCAGCGTTTTCTTTTAGATCACCATGTTCTCTGGCGGTTGCGATATCTGCCACAATTCTAGGGCGAACCACCTTCTTAAGATGTTTCAACTCTTCTTTTAATTCTTCAGCACCTTTGGCTGTAACGGGCGCTCTGGTCATTGTAATTTTCCTTTATGTAGGTTTTGCAAACTATATACCTTTACATCTTCTTTATGAGCAATAGACTGGCAAAGTGCCCATGCTCCTGAGATGGTAGTAGTGTAGGTTACTTTACCATGTAGTGCCTCCGATCTTATTTCATACGAATCTTTGGTGGCTTGTTTGCCTTCCGTGGTATTCACAATAAGATCAATCTCTTTATTTTTAATCATATCAACAATATGTGGGCGACCTTCTCTTACTTTTTTGGCTTCTCCACAAGCATAGCCTGCTTTTTCTATTTTACGACGTGTGCCTCGTGTCGCTACCAGCTTAAAGCCTTGCTCCAACAGCATACGAGCTATATCTACTATGGCCTCCTGATCTGCTTCGCGTACGCTCAGAAAAGCAGTTCCGCTATTTGGGATATCGACACTAGCTGCATATTGCGACTTACCAAAGGCTTCAGCAAATGTTGCTCCCACGCCCATCACTTCGCCCGTTGATTTCATTTCAGGCGATAGCACAGGATCAACTCCCGCAAATTTAATAAACGGGAATACCGCTTCTTTCACTGAATAGTAATCAGGAATCATTTCGGTTATCTCGCCTTGCTCTTTTAATGATGTACCTGCCATACAAAGCGCAGCTATTTTAGCTAAGGGTCGGCCTGTCGCTTTTGATACAAAAGGTACGGTTCGTGAAGCTCTAGGATTGACTTCAAGAATGTAGATATCGTCCCCTTTTATGGCAAACTGAGCATTCATAAGACCTATAACATGCAAGGCTTTACCCATCATCACCATTTGACGGCGTAATTCATTCTGAACATCTTCACTTAAAGAATACGGGGGCAATGAACACGCCGAATCACCCGAGTGGATTCCTGCCTGTTCGATATGTTGCATAATGCCACCAATCAACACATCTTCACCGTCACAAATGGCGTCCATATCCACTTCAATCGCATCATCTAAAAAGCGATCAAGTAATACAGGAGAATCATTGGAGACTTTAACGGCATATTGCATATAGTGGCGTAAGTCTTCTTCGTTATGAACAATCTCCATTGCACGACCACCTAACACATAAGAAGGACGCACTACCAGAGGATAACCAATTTCTTCCGCTAAACGAACCGCAGATTCTGTATCACGAGCAGTACGATTAGGAGGTTGTTTCAAACCTAACTTTTCGATCATTTGCTGAAAACGCTCACGATCTTCGGCTAAATCAATGGCATCGGGCGATGTACCGATAATAGGAACACCATTATCTTCCAATGCCTCAGCAAGCTTCAGTGGGGTTTGTCCACCGTATTGAACGATAACGCCTTTGGGTTTTTCTATATCAACGATTTCAAGTACATCTTCGAGTGTTAAAGGCTCGAAATATAAACGATCCGATGTATCATAATCAGTTGAAACGGTTTCTGGATTACAGTTAATCATAATCGTTTCATAGCCATCATCACGCATCGCAAACGCTGCATGTACACAGCAATAATCAAATTCGATACCCTGGCCAATACGGTTAGGGCCGCCTCCTAAAATGATGATTTTGTCTTTGTCTGTCGGTGCTGACTCACATTCTTCATCGTAAGTTGAGTACATATAAGCGGTGCTAGTTGCGAATTCCGCAGCACAAGTATCAACACGTTTATAAACAGGCCGTACTTCTAATTGATGACGATGTTTTCTAACGTTCTTCTCAGTGTCATGAAGTAACTTCGCCAAGCGACGATCAGAAAAACCTTTACGCTTTAGCTGGAACATTTCGTGCTTATCTATACTTTTCAGGAAGCGCTCTTTCAGACCCTGTTCCAAATCAATAATGTCTTTGATTTGTACCAGAAACCAGGGATCAATAGCCGTATAGTCAAATACTGTCTCCAGATTCATGCCAAAACGGAACGCATCACCTACATAGAGGATACGCTCACTACCTGCATCGGTAAGTTGCTGACGTAATATGTCCTTAGCAGTATCTGCTTCGAGGTCAACACGTTCGTCCAGACCATCAATGCCCGTCTCCAAGCCACGAAGTGCTTTTTGAAAAGACTCTTGAAAAGTACGGCCAATCGCCATAACCTCACCCACAGACTTCATCTGTGTGGTTAGTCTGTCTTCCGCCTGCGGGAATTTCTCGAACGTAAAACGTGGAATTTTAGTGACGACATAGTCAATGCTAGGTTCAAAGGATGCAGGTGTTGCGCCACCGGTAATATCATTCTTTAATTCATCTAACGTATAGCCTACTGCTAGTTTAGCCGCGACTTTAGCAATGGGGAATCCAGTCGCTTTGGAGGCCAATGCAGAGGAACGAGAAACCCGTGGGTTCATCTCGATTATCACCATGCGACCATTTTCTGGGTTAATCGAAAACTGTACATTCGATCCGCCCGTGTCCACGCCAATCTTACGCAATACATCTAATGACGCATTGCGCATAATCTGATATTCCTTATCGCTAAGCGTTTGTGCAGGTGCAACCGTAATTGAATCACCCGTATGAATACCCATTGGATCAAGGTTTTCAATAGAACAGATAATAATACAGTTGTCTTTGTGGTCACGCACCACTTCCATTTCGTATTCTTTCCAACCCAGCAAGGACTCTTCAATCAGAACTTCAGTAGTGGGTGAAAGATCCAACCCTCGCGATACAATATCTTCATATTCGTCTTGGTTATAAGCAATGCCGCCACCTGATCCACCCATAGTGAATGAAGGACGGATGATCATCGGAAAGCCTATTTCATGCTGGATTCTACGTGCGTCGTCCATGGTATGAGCCACATCAGAACGTGCAGAAGCCAAGCCAATCTCATCCATCGCTTCACGAAACTTCAGACGATCTTCAGCCATATCAATGGCTTTACTCGTCGCGCCGATCATCTCAACATGGTACTTTTCCAGAACACCTTTGCTTTCCAGTTCCAACGCACAGTTTAATGCGGTTTGTCCACCCATGGTTGGCAATAACGCATCAGGTTTTTCTTTTTCGATAATGGCTTCAACCACATCCCACTGAATCGGTTCTATATAAATAGCATCTGCCATTTCAGGGTCAGTCATAATCGTCGCAGGATTAGAATTAACCAGAATGACCCGGTATCCTTCTTCGCGTAACGCTTTACATGCTTGAGCACCTGAATAATCAAATTCACAAGCCTGACCGATAATAATCGGCCCTGCACCAATGATTAATATACTTTTAATATCCGTACGTTTTGGCATTAGCTACTCTTATTCTCTTGCATCATGGAAATAAACTGGTCAAACACAGGTGCAACATCATGTGGACCTGGGCTGGCTTCAGGATGCCCCTGAAAACCAATCGCGGGGCAATCTGTTCGGCTGATACCCTGCAAGGTATTGTCAAACAAAGAGCGGTGGGTCGTTTGTAAATTATCAGGCAAGGAGGATTCATCAACTGCAAAACCGTGGTTCTGGCTGGTGATCATGACTTTTTCAGTGGCTAAATCTTGTACCGGATGATTCGCGCCATGATGACCAAATTTCATCTTGGTAGTCTTGGCTCCACTTGCCAATCCTAACAACTGATGACCTAAACAAATGCCAAATGTCGGCAGTTTGCTTTCCAGTACTTCCTGAATAGCATTGATAGCATAATCACAAGGCTCTGGATCACCAGGGCCGTTGGATAAAAACACACCGTCAGGATTCATCACCAATACATCACTAGCTGGAGTCTTGGCTGGAACAACCGTTACGTGGCAACCTCGGTCAACTAGCATTCGTAAAATATTTTTCTTGATACCAAAATCATAGGCGACCACATTAAAATCAGCCGTGTCTTTTTCAACGGACTTAGCATCCTCTGACTCCAACTGCCATGAACCTAATGTCCACTCATACGATTTATCAGTAGTCACTTCTTTTGCAAGATCAAGTCCTTTCAATCCAGAGAAGGATTTCGCAGCTTCTAGTGCCTCAGCCTCAGAACTATCATCCCCAGCGGCTATACCCGAAATAATACAGCCCGCTTGTGCGCCTTTCTCTCGCAACAGTCGTGTCAATCGACGGGTATCAATATCCGCGATAGCTACCACTTCACGACGGTTCAGATAAGTCGGCAATGATTCCTGAGCGCGCCAGTTGCTATATAACATGGGAACATCTTTTACTATCAAACCCGAAGCAAAAATACTATCTGCTTCTTCATCTTCAGTAGTAACACCGACGTTACCAATATGTGGGTAAGTTAAAGTTATCAATTGTTTGGCATAAGAAGGATCGGTCAGGATTTCCTGATAGCCTGTCAAAGCAGTATTAAACACTACTTCACCTACCGATTTTCCGTCACAACCGATTGATTCACCTTGAAAAATACTACCGTCCTCAAGAACCAATATCGCACGTTTTCTCACAGAAACTAGACCTCCGTTGACCCGCCCAAGATGGGCACACAAAACAAGCAGAGAGGAAAATCCAGGCTGCTTATAAAAGACCGCCATATATTAATGGAAAGCCACTCATACTGTCTACGACTAATAACATCAAATAAACCGCTATTACTACCTATTATCGCTTTGTCAGCAAGTTAGTGTGTTTCGTTAAAGATAAATAAAATTTATACTTGATAAAGGACTTATCAAATGGTGCCGGAGGTGGGACTTGAACCCACACTCTGTTGCCAGAACGGGATTTTGAATCCCGCGTGTCTACCGATTCCACCACTCCGGCGAGAGGTGCGCGTATTCTACCTAAAAACTGAACTTTGTCGAATATCTTTTTAATCTTGGGAACAACCCAAGAACACCCATACTCAATTCATCAATTCGTTCTCGTCCAAAACAGCCTTTGAAGGATTAACCGGTTATGTATGTAACCTGTGTTGAGCGATGCGAAACACGAGAAACAAATGTGCAAAGTTCCCGCGCTATTCGCGCGACCATCACCCCAACCCCGTAATTTTATGCAACCGCAATAGGTATAAACTTCTCGGCTGCGTTCTGAAAACTTTCTATTTCATCAAAATTCATATAACGATAAATATCATCCGACATTAAATCTAAATCATTAGCATAACTCATATACTCTTCCACGCTAGGAAGTTTCCCCAACATGGCTGAGACAGCAGAAAGTTCTGCCGATGCCAAATAGACATTAGCACCATCACCCAGTCGGTTCGGGAAGTTACGGGTAGATGTAGACACTACGGTTGAGTTGGGTGCTACTCGCGCCTGATTTCCCATACACAAGGAACAACCCGGCATTTCTGTACGCGCACCCACACGCCCGAAGATATTGTAATAGCCTTCTTCCATGAGTTGATGTTCGTCCATTTTTGTTGGCGGTACTATCCATGTTCTGGCAGGGACTGCGCCACCAAATTTATCGAACAGCTTTGCCGCCGCACGGAAATGCCCGATATTAGTCATACAAGAACCAATAAAGACTTCGTCTACCTTATCACCAGCCACTGCTGATAACGGTTTAATATCATCTGGGTCATTCGGACAGGCAAGTAGCGGTTCTTTGATTTCATTTAAGTCAATTTCGATGATCTCTGCGTATTCAGCATCCGCATCAGCCGTCATCAACACGGGGTTATCTAGCCAGTCTTGCATCGCTTCAATACGCCGAGAAAGGGTTCGTTCATCACCATAGCCCTCAGCAATCATCCATTTCAACAGAGTGACATTAGATTTCAGGTACTCACGAATAGGTGCTTCATCCAGCTTAATCGTACAACCTGAAGCCGAACGCTCTGCCGAGGCATCAGAAAGCTCAAAGGCTTGTTCTACTTTAAGATCAGGTAGACCTTCTATTTCTAGTACGCGACCCGAATATACATTTTTCTTGTTCGATTTTTCAACCGTCAACAAACCTTTCTGAATAGCTACATACGGTATAGCATTAACCAAATCACGTAGGGTAATACCCGGTTGCATGTCACCCGTAAAACGCACCAATACCGATTCAGGCATATCCAGCGGCATTACGCCAGTTGCTGATGCAAAAGCCACCAACCCAGAACCAGCCGGGAATGAAATACCTATAGGGAACCGGGTATGCGAGTCTCCCCCGGTTCCAACGGTATCTGGTAATAACATGCGGTTTAACCAAGAGTGAATAATGCCATCACCAGGACGCAAGGAAACACCACCACGATTCATCATAAACTCAGGCAAAGTGTGTTGTGTATCCACATCAACAGGGCGTGGGTACGCAGCAGTATGACAAAATGACTGCATGGTCAAATCAGCAGAAAAGCCCAAGCAAGCCAAGTCTTTTAGCTCATCTCGTGTCATCGGGCCAGTAGTATCCTGAGATCCTACTGTGGTCATTTTAGGCTCACAGTATTGTCCTGGCCTCACGCCTTCCAGACCGCAGGCTTTACCCACCATTTTCTGCCCTAACGTATAACCTTTATCACTTTGCTCAGGTTCATCAGGTATTTTGAAAACATTCGATGTTTCTAGCCCCAATGCTTCACGTGCTCGTGTTGTTAATCCACGACCAATAATAAGCGGAATTCTTCCTCCTGCTTGTATTTCATCTAACAGGACTTGGGTTTTTAATTCAAACGTTGAAATCACTTCGCCGGTATCGTGGTTTTTGGCGACACCTTCATAGGGGTAAATATCAATCACATCGCCCATGTTTACACTTGAAACATCCATTTCAACAGGTAACGCACCCGCATCTTCGAGTGTATTAAAGAAGATCGGTGCGATTTTTCCACCTAAGCAAAAACCGCCAGCACGCTTATTAGGGATATGCGGAATATCATTACCCATATACCAAAGTACGGAGTTAGTGGCTGATTTTCGGGAAGAACCTGTACCCACAACATCGCCCACATAAGCGAGTGGATGACCTTTTTCTTTCAGTTTTTCTAACGTGCCCAAAGGATCTTCAGTGAAATTGGGTCGTGGCATTTTCAACATGGCTAAAGCATGAAAAGGAATATCCGGTCTTGACCAGGCATCTGGCGCCGGAGAAAGATCATCGGTATTGGTTTCGCCCGGTACTTTATAAGCAGTAACAGTGATTTTCTCAGCTAAGGGAGATTTACTAGTAAACCATTCCGCATCAGCCCACGATTGCATAACTGTCTTGGCATGCACATTTCCAGCGTCCGCCTTTTCTTTGACATCATGAAAAGCATCGAACATCAATAAGGTATGTGACAATGCGTTTACTGCTGTTTCTGCCACTTCATCATCATCCAGCGCATCAATCAATGGAGCTATGTTGTAACCACCTAACATGGTACCCAACAGTTCAACCGCTTTGTTTTTGTCAATCAATGGAGAACTAGCTTCACCCTTTGCAATAGCAGCAAGAAAGCCAGCTTTAACATAAGCAGCTTCATCAACACCCGCAGGCACACGATCTGAAATCAATTCAAGTAGGAATGCTTCTTCTCCAGCAGGAGGGTTCTTCATCAATTCAACCAAATCAGCAACTTGCTGTGCACTTAAAGGCAAAGGCGGGATATTTTGTTCAGCGCGTTCAGCAACATGCTCTTGGTAGGTGTTTAGCACAATAGTTCTCCATTATCTCTTGTATACTAGGGAGGTGATCATATCTAATAATAGACTTAACGATCAAATAAACTGGCTTCAATTAATGGATATAACAGACATAAAGAAATACTCATTATTTATCAATAATTTAAAACAGGGGGTTGTGATTGATTTATTACTACTTGTAGCTTTGATTAGCCTCGTGGTAGGAATTACTGCTCCCCTAATGACCTTGGAGAAACTCTATTTCTTTGAGAACAGAATTAGTCTAATCGGCGCTGTTAGCCAATTATTTGAAAAGAAAGAATGGATTTTATTCATCATTATTGGTTTATTTAGTCTTTGTTTGCCGTTTATAAAAATAGCTTCCCTTATGGCAATCCTGCATATTCCACATCAGGGGAATACGTTTCTTGACCGATTATTACGCTGGATAGAACACTGGGGGAAATGGTCAATGCTTGATGTATTTGTAGTAGCTCTTCTATTAGTGTCTGTGAAGCTGGGAGCATTGGCTAAAGTAACCGTTCACTATGGAGTCTATGTTTTTGCTGTTTCAGTAATACTGACTATGATAGTTAGTTTCTGGATTGATCGTTTAGCAAAAAATAGAGATATGGCAAATACTTCCCATCGTTTGTAAAATCTACGCACTCATTAATGATTAGAAGGTGCTCTCTTATAAATTAGAGTCCGGATCATTAGCATGATTGGACGTGCCATCTATTTCATCTAAGATTTTATCGGTTGTAAAACTAACGATATTGCCACTACAACCGATAAGAAAGGTTACTAGAAAAGTGCTGATAATGATTTTTTGAAACATGGTATTGTCCTCTAAAAATTGGGAGTGACTGTAGCTGTGTAGCTGTCACCCCCAAGAGGTGTGGAGAGATTTCACGTATTAATAATAACTATCGTCAAGTGCTCCTGCATTGGCTGGATGCCAAAAGTCCTGAGAACTCACATCATCTGACGAGATATCAAAGTTTACTCTTTCAGTATCCATGGTGTGGGTATCTACCACATCCGCTTCACCGTCAATAGCTGCAAGTATTGCTGCTGCATCGCTATCCAGGGCATTTGCACTCATTGATCCAAAGGCTAACAAAATCGCCGTCAGCGTTGTTGCCAAAGTTGTCACTGATAAATGTTTCATAATTATTTCCTCGTTAATATTCTATAAAAAAATTATTAACTGCGCAGTTGTCCTTATGTACGTTGACGAAATAAAAAATGGATGCATATTGTCTGATAAAAATAGCCCAATGAATGTCCAATGAATATAATACCGTTATTCTTTCAGTCTCAAATCGAATGCTGTTAGTTACTGTCCAACACAGTCATATTCGGCTGTGTTGAGCGGATACAGAGAACGTGTAATAGGAATTAAAACCCCCGCGTTTCGCCCCTCACCGTAGGCTACAGGTTTATGGGATTTCAGAACGATAAATAATTAAAATAAAAACGGAAAGCATCATGAATTTCGAAGATTACCTACGAACACTCGTCAACGAAGACGGTTCTGATTTATATCTCACAGTCGATGCACCACCCTGTGCAAAGTTTCAGGGTGCATTAAAGCCATTGGAAGACAAAAAGTTAACACAAAGCTATCTAAAAGAAATTGCTAATGAACTCATGGATGAAGAGCAACAAGCGATGTTTGAAAAAGCACCAGAAATGAATCTGGCGATTTCCAAAGAAGGCATCGGCAGATTTAGAATCAATATTTTCCAGCAACGCAACTGTGTTGCATTAGTTATCCGAAATATCAAGGTAGAAATCCCACATATTGACGACCTAGGTCTACCTCCTATTCTGCAAGAAGTCATTATGCAAAAAAATGGACTGGTGCTATTCGTTGGCGGCACTGGCTCTGGTAAATCCACCTCGTTAGCCGCCCTGATTGATCACAGGAACAGAACGTCAGCGGGTCATATCATTACTATTGAAGACCCGATTGAATACGTACACCCGCATAAAAAATCACTTGTGAACCAACGTGAAGTGGGTGTAGACACCGATTCCTATGAAGATGCTTTGAAAAACACCTTACGACAAGCGCCAGATGTGATCCTGATCGGTGAGATACGTGCTCAGGACACCATGGAACATGCATTAGCTTTTGCCGAAACAGGACATCTGTGTCTGTCAACGTTACATGCAAACAATGCAAATCAGGCACTGGATCGTATTATTAATTTCTTCCCGGAAGAACGTCATCATCAATTGCTGCTTGATCTTTCCTTGAACATGAAAGCCTTTATTTCACAACGCTTGATACCGACTATTGATGGCAAACGTGTCGCGGCTATCGAAATACTCTTAGGCACACAAATTATTAAAGATCTGGTTAAAAAAGGCGACATTTCCTCCATTAAAGAAGTGATGGAGAAATCCGAAGAGCAAGGCATGCAAACCTTCGATAGCCATATTTACCGATTATACAAAGAAGGTAGAATTAGCCAGGAAGAGGCTCTCAAAAATGCCGATTCACCCAATAACCTTCAGGTGAAAATGAATCTTGACGAAAATCCTATTGGTAATATGAAAGATAAAGAGAGCAATAATGCCTTTAATGGCTTGGAACTGACGCCTATTGAGATTGATGAAGAGGAAGAAGAAATGTTTGGAATGTAGAGGCACCACCAGGTTTCGTTTAGAAGTGTGCATCAAGCTGTGGTGGCTTTATAACTACAAGTGTATGAGAAGGGAACAACTTGTCGAGAGGTAACTACAAGGAACAGTCAGATGCTTCTTTAGTAATAGTTACATCATGCACATGGATCAAGACACTCCTTGCGTTTATTAGTGAACTATCAATATAAATTCAGCACATATTAAATAAGACCTGAAAAAAAGGAAATACTACGATATTATTGTACTCATACAGTAAGTACAATAGGTATTCGGTAATGATCACCCAAAGTCAAGAACGCATCAACCTTCGCACAAGTAGTGAGAGGAAAAGTTATATAGCAAAAGCTGCCAGTTATTGTGGAACAACACTCAGTGCCTTTATGTTGGAATCGGCTGAACAGCGCGCTAAAGAAGTCATGCAGGAACAAACACAAATCCAGCTAACAGTAAAAGATTGGAATGCTTTTACGCATATTCTGGATGAAGCGGAAAACAAACTAAGACCTAACTTAAAAGCTCTCATTAAAGAACATGTGAATGAATGCGTTTAATGATTGAGTTATTACAACGCAAACATGACCGCTCACAATTCACATGTGGTGCTCCTGAGCTAGATAATTATCTAAAAAAGCTGGCGATGCAACATGCCAAATCAGGTGTATCAAGAACCTTTGTGCTGACAGATAAAATGGATAATATACAAGGCTACTATAGCTTAAGTATGGGAAGCCTTGAGAAAGATCTACTACCCTCAAAATTAAAAAAAAGATTTCCACACCATCCTCTACCTATAGTTCGCCTAGGACGTTTGGCGGTCGATACCCACCATCAGGGAAAAGGGACAGGTAAACAGCTTCTTGCTCATGCTTTACATAAGTGTTATCTACTCTCCAAAGAAATAGGCATGATCGCTGTTGCTATTGATGCCAAAGATGAAACTGCCAAACAGTTTTATCTACAATACGAATTTGATAGTTTGCCTGATCAAGAATTAATGCTGTGGTTGCCTGTTGGAGCATTGAGGAAGCTATTTGAATAAATCTTTTATTTTCTTTTTTCTTAATGGAGAGCTAGGAATTAATGCCTCTTGCTCTTGCTTGTATTTAGGTATTTTTCCAAGCATTTGATTAAGACAAGGAAATGATTGATAAATCTTATTCAAAGAATTTCTTTCTGTTGAGGTAAAAGTTTTATTTTTCAATATAATATCTTCACTTTCCATAAGGTGAGGCAACACTCTCAGAGAAGGATTAACTTCTATTACATATTCTTGTAATTTCTGAAGAATTCTAAAACCGCCTACATCAATATCTCCCCAGTGAAAAATAGCTATATTTTTCGGTAGAGTTTCAATTATTTTTTTATATGCCGTTTGCCATTTACTCCCTGGAAAACCGTTACTATATAAAATAATCCCGCCATCATTGATAGTTCTTGTATATGTGTTAAATGAAGATAAGTTCTCTATTGTTAAACAGTAGGTAGCATTCTTATGAATAGCCACATGTTCTATCGCATCTGGAGGAATTCCCAAATATGGAGTAAACCCATTAACCTCAAAATTTTGACTATTTACTACAAATGTTACGTTACCCTTAACCAATAAAGGCAATGGGTGCTTAAAGATTCCCAAATCAGCCAGTATTTCATCAGCTAGTAAGTCTGAACTATTCAAATGATACTTATAGATTTGCACCAGCTTATTTTCTAATGATTTTTCGATATATTTTGAGTCTTGAAAAATTCTAGTACTCAGAGAACGCTTGTCTAAATCCTGTGATCCATTTTTTTCTAGATAAGAAATAAGTTTGAATACGTCATGAAGAGTTTGGCAATCCTCAGGAGCTAGACCGAAAGCCTTTTTTGCTTGCTCCCATTTATTTTGAATGACTTCACCGTAAAGCGAAGAAAGCCATGCTGGCGCATCAGGTAATATTGAAGATAATTGCAGATTTGCTTGCTCTATACGTTCGGTTAAAGTTTGAACACCAAGATAAGAAGCTAGCTTCTCAATTGTTCCTAAGCAAACTCTATCAATTTGATTTCCAGCCTGATTTCTTTGCCAGTCAATAGTAATAGCCTGATGCCTTTGTGCGTTTTCCAGATAAGCATGGATTTCATCAATTTCTTTTTTATTATTGGTTTTTGAGTAGTCAGGAAAGCTAGCACTAGAAAACTTTAGAGTTATTTCATTATTACTAAGGCAGTTTCTCTCTGCTCTTAGTAATAATTTTTTTAATGAATCTTCTCCAACTTTACTCATTGTTTTGATGTTGTTCTTCTAGTCTTTGCTCAATTAGTTCAGGATGATGAAATGGGTTATCGGACATGAGGAGCTTTCTACATGCTTCTTTTGGATAATGAATACTCATATCGAGGCTAGTGCCCTCACGCGTAATAAAGATCACAGTATCAACCACAGATAGTAGTTTTAACTCTGCTTCATCAGGTGCTGCCAATATGAGCTGAAGCCCTAGCTCTTTTAGATAATCAGCAGCTTGCAAGGAGTTATGTCCATCCATTTTTTCAAAAGCCTCATCAAGTATTGCAAGTCCAATCCCTCCTTTCGCCTGCATACCTTCTTTTGATTCAATTCTGTAGGCAGACGCCAGTGAAGCACCAATAGCGACATAGTAAGGTGTTCTATGCTCACCGCCTGATGCCGTACCGATGCGCTTACTTAATAGGTGTGTATGCTTTTGTTTAGTATCTGTAATTCTAATATCATAATGATAATAGTTCCGATAATCAGCAATCAGAATTTTATTAAGTTTCTCTTCACCCGCTTCAGTATCTTCTTCAATTACTTTCATGATTTCATCAACACCCGAGCGGTCTTCAAACAAATCATCTCCTTGACTGAGATCTAAAAACTCTGCCTGTTCAATATACTCAAGTATGTTTTCGTATTCCTTGTTTTTATTTCTCTGAAACTGATACATTTCATTACCTGAAAAAGTATGCTTTTTAAGATTGCTATTGATCTCGTTAATGAGTTGTTTCATTTTGAGAATATTTTCTTTTAAACGGACAGCCACATCACTACGGAATGCTATTTGTGCTTCATTGAGTGCGATTGAAGCCTGTTCTTTGTAATTTGCCAGTTCGGTATTTTCTAGTTGTTGCAAGGAGTCATTAACCCATTCGTAGGCTTCATGCTCCGTTTCTTCAGCCTTGGGATTAGATATCTCATGAGTGAAACGATATTCAAATAAACTCTCTTGAGCTTTCTTGAGTTGATTAGTGTAGGCACTAAACTGTTTTGATTCTCTTTCCTTGGCAATCCTTTGAATACTTTGCGGATCATCATTCTCTGATTCTAAGTCCTCAGAGTGTTTAGCTACCAGCTCACTATCAAATGCTGAAACCGATTCAATACGGGTACGTTCGTTAGCAATGATTTTAAAATTGTTATCCAGATCAGTAACACGATGCTGTTTTGTTCCGTATTCTCTCCATGTTGTGATTTTTCTATTGAATGCTTTATCTCTTAGACCACTTGTTTCAGTTATCTTGTTTTTATGAACATCTAGTTGTTCTTTCCATACTTTTAAATGTTCTAAATCAATTTCATCAATGGATCGCTGATTACTTTCTAACTGGTCTTTTTTCCGAATTATCTCATCTGCTTTTGTTGTGAAACTAATGATCGTGCTTAGGCCTTGAAAAGCCTTATTAACATCTGTTTGCATAGTATTTGCAGCAGCATACGTTTTTTCTTTATCAACAAGTTGTTGTGATAAATCTTGAATTTGTTTTGTTAGAATCGTGATGCTGTTCTTTCTAGCTTGTTTTCCCAAATGTAAAAACTCATGCTCAAGTTTCATACGTGTAATACCACCATTTCTATGTAACATACCATCAATAGTTATAGCACGAGATTCATTCATTAAATCTTGTTCTGTCTCTACACAAATGACATGCCGCAGCAGATTTTGTAAATATGCCAAGGCATGTTTGTTTTCTGATGTTAGAAATAATGCACAGCTGTTTTCAGGAATTTCTCGATTTACCCATCTGCCCGTTTTCTTGGTGTTGATTACGGTTGCTCCATAGATATGCTTTCGCTTATTTACATTTCGATAAACACGAACAGCATTTTCAGCATCGTCTGGATCAACGTAGAGTGCTTCCATATTACTTTTTAAATACGCTTCTATAGCAGGTTGCCAAGTTTCATCCGTTACATCAACAAAATCACAAACGGGGGTAGCTTCAATATTATGAGCATTTAATTCTTCAATAAGCATACGAGTGTTTTTTCGAAGATCAGAACCATCCTTTTTAAGGTTTTCCAGTCTTGCACGTTGTTCCTTAAAATAAGTTTCGTCACTTTTAAACTCCAAGAGCTGATTGTCACGATATGTTTGGACTTGATCTTTTGTCACTTCAGCTTTGTCTTGAATAGATATTACCAACTTATCAAAAATGACAGGATCTTCTGGCCATTCAGTCAGTTCTAGCGACTGACTACTATCAACTGACAACTGTTTTGCCAAATCTAGAATGATTTCAGAAAATTCTTCTGGCAATAAGTCCTTATGCTTTACCAAATCAGCTATTTCTTCTAACATTTCCCCCGATCTTTTAACTATTTCATTTATTAGGCTTAGAGCACTATTTATATTCGACCTTTCTCTCTCTAAGTTTTTAAGTTCTTGTTCCTTATTGTCTTCTGCAATAATCTGTAAAAGTCTTTCCTTTTCTTTTTCATGGAAAACTTGCTGCTTTTTATATGACCAAATATCTCGAATTGAAGATTTCACCTGTTGACAGAAGAGTACTAATTCTTCTTCAATCTCACTTTTTTCAAAATCTTTTTCTTGAAGTAAAAATTCTTGTTGTATCCATTGATAAGCTACTGCATGTTTCTTTGCGGTAAAGCTTTTAAGGAAAGTCTTACTAATAATAGATAATTTATTAATCTGTTTTTCCGTCTTTTCAGCACTTTCTAATAGCTCCCTATACATTTTTATAGAACGCTCCATACGATCAATATCAATAGGGTCATCATCTAAAATAAAGTGTTTCACAAAATCAGAGACATTTTCTACATCTTGTAAATTGATAGCCTTTTGCAATGAGCGGACATACTTTTGAGAATCAATAAATCTGTTATTCGGTCCCAAACTAATACACAGTTGTTCAATATATTTTTCGGGTTGAGAGCCGTACAGATAAAGCTCATTATTTTGTTGTATATTTGCATTCCGCTTAAACTCTCCACGTAAGTGTTCCCACGAAATAGGTTTTCTTTCTTCATCAAGAAAAGTATCCAATCCTAGAGCTTGCTTAGGCAAGATATACAGGCCTTCAACTCGGTGCTTTGCTTCAGAGCGTCTTGCTGACAAACAGGCTCCGATAGTAACCTTTTCTCCACTGTTATCATCTTCAAAGACCAATGCTAAGTGTGTTACCGCATCTTCACGTATTTGATAAGCCCCATCATTTTTCTTAGCTTCTTCACGAATGAGTCCAAGGCAATAACCTCGTAGGTTGCGCGCACTTTTATCTGATGCGTTTGCATTAAGCTTGATATGTTTTCCATGTCCACCCAATAACACGGTTTGTATGGCATCCAGTAAAGATGTTTTTCCAGAGCCTGTCGGACCAACTACCAATAAGTTGCCCGTGATATTGATAGCCTCAGCATCAAAGAGATACCAGTTCACCAGCAGAATGCGCGTTAAGACTTTCATTCATTCTCCTCGGTAACTTCATCATTTACATACTCATTCTTATATTCGGTAATTTGCTTTAGAGTATCAAGGTTAATCAAAGACATAATTCCCGCATATATCTTTAAGCGTGGCTCTTCTAGTGGATCGTTTGATTTGCTTTCCAGTTTCGTCACCCCAAAACGAGAAAGTGATTTTATACGATCTTTAAATGGACTGGCTTTACTATCTGGTTTTTCTCGCCCTGTTAATCCCTCATAGCGCATAAGAAACTTTTCATAAGTAACCAAAATGATGCCTTCACGATGTTCTGATTCAAGTCTTCGCATTTCATCTTCATAGACTTGCCGCATAGTAAGTAGCATTAGTGAGTCTTCAAGCTTCATGCGATGAAATGCATGTTCTGGAATGATGCCTATATATTGATAATCAGGGTCAAAGGTCAATCCAAAACCCAATGCATCAAATAGCTTTTCAAAATAAAGGCGAAAGTTATCAATGAGCCGGTAATGCTTTCTATCACGGCTTTCTGATAAGTAAATGAACTGATGGGATAATAAATAGGATGCAGCTAGTTGCATGTCCTCGATGGTCAACTTTTCATGCTTTTCAATGATACGTTTTAATTCAGTCAGCATGTGTAACCTTCTTGATAATCACTCTCTGTGTTTTGAGATAGGTATTTTCCACCCACTCGTTATCAACAGCTTCAACAGAGTAGTTTTGCATGAACTCCTTCCATTTTGTTTTGAAGTGAGTAGGGTTCATGGGTATTCGAGATAAGGTAAGAAAGGCGCAGTAATCCTCGATAGTTTCAATGCTACATTCTGATAGTTCAATACTTGTTTGATCCTTAATGTATAAACTGACATAACGGATTAATAGATCATCTGTGACATGACGACGTAAACGAGCTTGTCGTGATAATTCAGCCAATACTTTAATTTTGGGGTCTTTTGTCTTCTTGTTGATCTTTCTTGGTTCAGGGGCTTTTCTATTCTCTTTACGTTTATATAATTGTTGCTCTGAAAAGGGTTCACAAAAACTTGTAGGAAAGAATATTAGACTATCTGATGATTGAACGGATAGTTGTTTAATGGTTTCCTGAAGTTTTGTTGAAATATCAGAATGGGACTTTTTTGTATAACGAATAACGTTGCTGATGCGTTGTTCTAATTTATGCTTGATGGTGTCAATGCGTGATAGTTGTCGATCTATATTGCTAAAGACATCTATCAGGTTATGGATATCTTTTTCCAGTAGTATTTCTGCATCACTCAATGAAATATTCATACTAGTAGCATAGCTATTAATGAAACGCTTTCTTAATAGGTCATCAGCTCTAATATAGAGGGCATTTTCAATAATAGTATGGCGATAACGAAAAGGATGGTTTTCAGTTTTAAGTTGTTTATAATCAGCCACCATAATCCCGCTGACAAAATCTTCAAAGAAAGTTTTTAGTGCCAACCCTGCATTCTGATTACCACTAAGTTTTTCGTTCACATCTCGTATCCGCATGACGATTGCCCCCATATGGCGGGAGAACTTAACAGCATCCATGCAAACCTCATGGAAAGCTGTAGCTTGATCTGCTGGACTTTTTACAGCTTGCTCTACGGTGTTATGGATTATTTGAACTTTACCACCAAAATAGACAGATTTATTACTTGCCAGATCAACTAAGTTACCAAGTAGCTGGTTGACAGTAGGAGCCAAAAGTACCGATTTACGATAACTTTCCTCTTCTTCAGTAAGCCAGCCTGTTTTTACCAGATATAGATAAATACGGTTAGATAGTTGTTGCTTATCACTTGTGTTTGTTTTCTCTTGATCCTCCTCATCTTCCCAATCATCTACTGCTACGTTTTCTAAAAAAAGCAAAATGGCTTGAGTAACTTCTCTTTTTGGAAAACCAGCACTTTCTGCAACTATCTGCCCGTTAAAGAAGTGATCATAAAGGTGATGAAGGACTCCCCAATAAACCTGACGGTTTGGACTGCTCAGGGGACTAAATATATCTTCTGAAAGTTGTTTGAAGAGTGACGGCGTGTTGTTCATCAATAAGTCTAACTATCCAATGGATTAATATCAGGTATTAGAGCATAAAAAATAGGGTAATGGGTTAAACCTGTGTTTGATCTATTGCTATAATCTTTTGTAGGTTGACGATGAGGGGCGAACCCCAACAAATAAGTACCAAGTGGTTGGGCTGCTAACGCCACCCCAACCTACTCATCAAAAAATCATTAACTACAGAGTTGACCCACTACCAAAAATAGATTGTGTTTGACAATGACTTTAAACCCTATAGTTGGGTGCTTCTTTAGTAATCGTCACGTCATGAACATGAGATTCAGCCATTCCCGCATTTGAAATTCTGACAAATTTGGCATCACTACGCAACGCCTGTAAATCCTTACAGCCCACATAACCCATGCTAGAACGTAAACCACCCAGAATTTGATGAATAATGGGAGACAAAGAACCTTTGTAGGGCACACGTCCTTCTATCCCTTCTGGCACTAACTTATCGGCGGCATTCTCTGACTGAAAATATCGATCGCTAGAACCTTGAGCCATAGCACCCAACGAACCCATGCCACGATAGGATTTGTATGAACGTCCCTGATAGATTTCAACTTCCCCTGGTGATTCATCTGTCCCCGCCAACATGCTACCCATCATGACCGTATAAGCACCGGAAGCCAGCGCTTTGGCAACATCACCAGAATAACGCACACCGCCATCCGCTATAAAGGGTACACCGGTCTTTTCCAATTCTTTTGCTACATTCATGATGGCAGTGATTTGCGGAACCCCTACTCCCGCAACAATACGTGTAGTACAAATAGAACCAGGACCAATCCCAACTTTCACCGCATCTGCACCTGCTGCGACCAAAGCTCTGGCTGCATCGGCAGTAGCGATATTGCCACCAATAATCTGCACATCAGGGTATGTGCTCTTAACCCATTTAACGCGATCCAATACGCCTTGTGAGTGGCCATGTGCTGTATCCACAACAATCACATCAACACCCGCTGCAACCAAAGCCGCAACACGATCTTCCGTACCATGACCCGTGCCTACAGCCGCCGCAACAATCAAACTCCCACTACTGTCTTTACTCGCTAAAGGAAAATCAGTGGATTTTTGGATGTCTTTTACAGTAATCAAACCATAAAGATGAAAATCATCATCAACCACTAATATTTTTTCTATCCGATGCTTGTGCAAAAGTGCTTCTACTTCTTCCTTTGAAGCACCTTTTTTTACGGTAACCAGCTTATCTTTATGCGTCATGACAGAAGTAATCGGCGCATCCATCCGAGTTTCAAAACGCAAATCTCGTGAGGTCACAATACCCACCAAGTCTTCCCCATCAACAACAGGAACACCTGAAATTCTGTGTGCATAGGTTAAATCTAATACATCCTGTACCGTAACGTCGGAACTCACCGTGATGGGATCAACAATAACCCCACTTTCAAATTTCTTTACCTTACGCACTTCATCGGCATGAGCTTCAATACTCATGTTTTTATGAAGAACTCCCATGCCGCCTTCCTGAGCTATAGCAATCGCCAACCTGGATTCGGTCACCGTATCCATCGCCGCAGACACCAAGGGAACATTCAATTCGATATCACGCGTGATGCGTGTTTTCAAATCAACTTCAGCAGGCAAGACCGTAGAATGTGCCGGTATTAGTAGTACATCGTCGAAGGTCAACGCCTCTTCTAGAATTCTCATGGTCTTTCCCTTTGGTAAATTAGTCGGTCATTATAAAGATTGACCCTGTACGGGTAAACTGATAAAAATATATCTACGAATATATTATTTTACATCTAACATAATTACCTATAAATACTTACCAAAGACAATCACTAGACAAAGGAGTCCTAAATGAAATTTAAGATCTTATTAGCTTCGCTTTTACTTGCTTTCACATCAACAGCAGTACAGGCGGACGGTGATCTAGCTTCCATTTTGAAAGAAGCAAAAGCAGCCAATGAAAAAGCTAAATCACTTGGCTACGAATGGCGTGATACTGGAAAGTTCATGAAAAAAGCCAGTGACGAAAAAGATGCTGGCAAAGCAATGAAACTTGCCAAAAAAGCACTTAAGCAAGCTCACGATGCTGTGAAACAGGCTGAAACCTATAAGGTTGCTGGCCCAACATTCTAAATGTTTAGGATTAAAGCTTAACCCGCTTAGTACTTAGAAAGTACTAGGCAAATGATAGAAAGGCCGGGTACTTACCCGGCCTTTTTTATTTGCAACGATTATTACCTGACTCGCCCAATGCAACCCAACAACCAGCGTAGTATATTAAAAATATCAGAACTCAATGCAGAAGTGGCTCTACTGCTGCAATCCGGTTTTCCTCTGCTTTGGGTAGAAGGTGAGATATCAAATCTTTCACGGCCGTCTTCAGGCCATTTATACTTTTCCCTTAAAGACAGCAAAGCACAAGTCCGCTGCGCCATGTTCAAAAACAAGAACATGCGCTTAAGAATAAAACCCAACAATGGGCTTAAGGTGTTAGCACGAGTTAAGATCGGTTTGTATGAAGCTCGTGGAGAATTCCAGCTTATTGTTGAACACATGGAAGATGCGGGTGAAGGTCAATTACAAAAAGAATTCGAAGCCTTAAAAAAGAAGCTGGATGAACAAGGTTTGTTCGATTCAACCCATAAAAAAGAACTGCCAAACATTCCTAAACGTATTGGAGTGATCACCTCTCCATCAGCTGCTGCCCTACAAGATGTCATTCATGTTTTGAACCGACGTTGCCCCCACATTCCACTACTGATTTACCCCGTCGCAGTACAAGGAAAACCAGCAGCAGCAGAAATAGCAAAAGCTATTCTGCAAGCAGATAAGGATCAATACTGTGACATCCTGTTGTTAGTGCGTGGCGGAGGTTCTATAGAAGACCTCTGGTCTTTTAATGAAGAAATGGTTGCACAAGCTATATATCAGGCCAAAACACCCATCGTAAGTGGTGTTGGGCATGAAATAGACTTCACTATTGCCGATTTTGTGAGTGATCAACGTGCGCCAACACCTTCGGCTGCGGCTGAATTAATCAGCCCTGACAAGGAAGCACTGTTAAGTAATCTTGATAACTTAAAAAACAATTTATACAAAACAATAGAACGACGCATACAAATAAAAAACGAACAATTAGCCAACTTACAGCATCGTCTAAAACAACAAAACGGCATAGCTAAAATACAGCAACAAAAGCAACTAGTTGACCAGTATGAGATTCAAATAAATAGAATCATTACCCAGCAACTAACCCAACACAAAATAAAGCTTCAACATCTTGTTCAACACTTCATAGCTCAATCCCCTTCGCACAATATGCATCAACAACAATCAATGATTGCTAACCTGAAACACCGGTTAGAAACAGCTATGCGAAGAAAACAAGAGCAATCTGCGGAAAAACTTCAAACGGTGTCAACACATCTAAATACCATTAGTCCACTGGCAACTTTGCAACGCGGCTATTCTATAACCCGGGATGCACATACGATTGTGCATTCAACCACTCAAATTAAGAAAGACCAGAAACTTAATATTATGCTGGTTGATGGCGATTTTGATTGTGAAGTACTTAAAATAAGCAACAACTAAAGAATCATATATTAAGCAGTGAAAATTTGATTAATAACCACATAAAGATTGTCACTGAAGTCATGCTAGGCAATCCATCAGGGCTGTTCAATGCTAATTTTTCTCATACAATGAATAGCCAATTTGCATTTTTGGTAGGTCGAATAAGCGATAGCGCCATCCGACCTACCCATCATATGAAGATTCAATAGTATTTTGTACAAAAGAGCTAGCATTGAACAGCCCTGAGCAATCCATAGAAGCAAGAATATTAAAAATTTACAGTGAAGCTATTGCCCAGATGTGATATAAGTTTAATCTATAAAAATAAATAATAATACAAATAGCAGTGAGCGGGACCAATACACATCGGGCCAGAGATGAAACACTCTACACCATATCTTCAATTAATCACTCAATGTAGTGGTGTGTCTTATAAACACATATCTAAACACAAATTCCTTTTTTCATTGCCTCTGGTAATCCGAGGGGTTTTATCTATACCTATTCTTTTTCTTTGTAATAGCGTTTTTTGCCGATCGGTAAAATATAAAGAGGTAATACCTCATTACATACGGTCAGTACAATGAACAAGATCATACGATTCCTGTTATTAAGTGGGTGTTTTGGCATTTTTCTTAACAGTGCTGCGATAGCTGCACAATGCAACGATGGCATTGATAATGACGGCGACGGGCTGATTGATTGGCAGTTTGATTTGGGTTGTACGGATCAAGCAGATACAACTGAAGGTGGTTTGATTTCAGGCTCGATTGAGGATGGTTGGAGTGTGATGGAGCCTGCGACAGACACCATCATTTACTATGTCAGCAATAGTGATGGCAATGATAGTAATAATGGTCTTTCACCTAATACTGCTTTAAAAACCTATGCAGCAGCATTTGCTAAAACAAGTGAGAATGCAGCCGACTGGATCCTTCTAAAACGCGGCGATACCTTTACAGAAAACGTTTCTGTTCGTCTTGGACGTTCTGCAATTGAGCCATTTGTTGTTAGCAGCTATGGCGATAGCACTCAGCGTCCGCTAATGAAGACGGGTGCGCAAATTGCAATCCAACGGATTGCTTCATTTCAGTTCTTTTCCATCATCGGTCTGGATTTTTATGCTCATACGCGTGACCCCAATTCAGCAGAATTTGTCGATCATGAAGGAGATGATGCTATTGATTTGTTCCGGCGAGCGGGACAACCCGGTAATAACGTACTGATTGAGAACTGTGCCTTTCGTTACTACGAAGATTCAACGGTATCAGGGGCCGCACGACCTGTGGATATCCATATTCGACGTAATATCTTTGAGCATAATTACTCTTCAGATGGCTCACACTCGCAGGGTATAGGGGCGGGATTAATAGACAATCTTGTTTTTGAAGATAACATCATGGATCACAATGGTTGGTTGATTCAATCAGATGGTAGTTCATCTGTTGGTCAAGCGACTATTTTCAATCACAACACCTATTTTTTAGGCATGAACAATATGCTGTATCGAGGCAATGCCTTGATGCGGGGTTCAAGTTTAGGCAGTAAGTTTACTTCCACAGAGCAGGATGGAGCAGAGGACTTTGTCATTGACGATAACCTGTATCTTGATAACGAAGTGGGTATTTCGATGGGCTTCAACTTTGAAGATGTCGCCCCACATCGTTTTAATAACATCGCGATTACTAATAATGTGTTACTGGATTTTGGGAACTCACAACCTACCGCGCGGACGTTGGGCTGGGGTATGTGGTTGGATGGTCTGAACGGCGGGGACATACGTAATAATCACTTCCTGCATAATACTAGTCAAACAGTGAATAACACCTTTGCACTCTATCTCGACGGTCCCAGCCGAAATGTTTCGGTGAGCGACAATATTATCCACGGCATCAATGGCTCTGGTAGTGGACATAATCTGTTTAATCTCGGAAATAATTCAGAAAAACAGAACATTGATGTGCAAAGTAACCGTATCGATGCATCCGAGTTCGGTTCTTTGCTGATCAGAAGCGGCGAAGCAAGCACATCTAATTTTACCTTTGCTGATAATAACTATTACAGTAGTCGGACGGCTGATGAATGGTTCGAACTCGGTGGAACCGACCGTGATTTCCCCAGCTGGGTTGGCCAGACTGGTGAAACTGGCGGTTCGAATACACAAACGGGTTTCTGTGAACCGACACGAAATATCGAAAGTTATCAAGCCAGTTTGGGCTACACCGCTTCAATGGATTCATTTATTACTGAAATTAAGCAACAAGGTAAGTTCCACTGGCGTAATGAATATGATGTAACTACCGTCAATGCATGGATTCGAGCGGGATTTGCAGACTGTACTAATCTTGATCCTGATGAAGATGAAGTGGTTGGCGTTGCCGATAATTGCCCTGCTGTGGCGAATGCAGATCAGGCGGATAAAGATCAGGATGGGCGCGGTGATGTCTGTGATCTTGATTTGGATGGTGATGGATTCAATAACGATGTTGATAATTGTCCAGTTGACTTTAATGATCAGGCTGATGCAGATAACGACGGCATAGGTGATCGCTGTGATTCAGACTGGATAGGCAATGCGCCTATTGCGGGTTTCGGTGATGAGTTTAGTGACGCGTCCAGCATCGTCAACTGGAAGCGCATTTTCCAGGAAGAAGGCTGGGGCGCTAACCAGCTTGAAGATTGGTCGGTAAATAACAACTCTTCTGGAGAGATGCATTTAACGCCATATTCGTCTTCATGGTTTGCTGATTTACGTGGAGTGTTAGCATTCAAGGAAATCACCGGGGACTTTATTGCCACGGCTAAAATTACCGTCAATAGTCGTCATAACTCGGCTGATGCCAGCGAACCACCTAACCGCCGTTTTTCTTTAGCGGGCATTATGGTTAGAAACGCGACGGGCTTTAGTCATGGTGCACCCGATATAACCTTCCCTAATCCAGATGTCGAACCGGCAACAACGGTGTTTGATCCAGGCAATAGTGGTAATAGCGATTGGCGACCGAATTCAGAAAACTATATTTTCTTATCCTATGGAGCCGCAGGGAATGCGGGGCAACGCGCCTATGAAGTCAAAAGCACCGTTAATGGATCTTCCAGTTTATACTATTCAAATCGAGGAGTTCCAACTGAAAACGTAGCAGAAGGCGGACCAGAAACAGTCTGGTTGCAATTTATCCGTATCGGTCAAACAGTGGTTGTGATGCGACGTCATCCGGGTGGCAATTGGGTGGTTGAGAACCGCTACACCCGCGCTGATTTTGCCGATACTTTGCAAATAGGTATTACTACTTATACGGACTGGGATCGTGTCAGTCGATATAATAACGAAGCGGGCAGCTTCTTTCATAATTACAGCGTTATTGATTTTGACTCACCTAGTCCTGATCTGATTGCTCGTGTTGATTACCTACGTTTCCAGCGCCCAGATGCCGCCTTGTCTGAAGCCTTGCTAACCTCGCTGGAGGTTGATGAACCCAACCGTGATACATCAACTACCAGTCAACCATTATCCTTGCTAGAGGGAACCCCTGTGGCTCCCTATCTCGGTGAAAATGCCAATACACCTGTTAATCTTCCTCCCATTGTGGATGCAGGTGACAATCAAAGTATTGATGAAAGCATTAATGAAAGTATAAATGTAAAGCTTACAGGCAACGCTACTGATTCGGACGGTACGATAGCCAGCTATGCGTGGACACAAACATCAGGCACGTCTGTCAGTTTATCTTCCCCCGATACTGCTGTTGCTAGTTTCATTGCACCAGAGGTTACAGCAGATGAGACTTTAGTTTTTCAATTTTTGGTGACAGATGACGCAGGGGCAACAGCTACTGATACGGTTAACGTCAATATTAATAATATTCCAACAGCAACTATCTTCCCTAATGGAGGCAGTTTTAATAGCCGAGTCGGTATTCTTTTAAGCAGTGATGAAGCCGATGCGGTGCTTTATTACACCCTTGATGGAAGCACACCCACTATAGCCTCTACTCAATATACTGATCCGATACTGCTTTCTCAGAGCGCTACATTAAAGACGATGGCTGTTAAGAACGTAGACAGTACTAAGATTGTGGTAAGTGCTGACTTTAGTCTTAATGCAGGTAATATTTGGCAACCCGCTCCTGCTACAAGCTGGCAGTGGCAATTAACCGGCGAAATTGATACCAGCATTGACGTGGCTATGTATGATATTGATCTCTTTAATACGTCTCAGGCGACCATTGACCAACTTCATGCTGATGGTCGCAAAGTGGTGTGTTATCTCAGTGCGGGTAGCTATGAAAATTTTCGTAGTGATGCCGGAGACTTTCCAGCATCGTTGCTTGGCAACACTTTAGATGGTTTTGCCGATGAACAATGGTTAGATATTCGTCAGATTGACTTGTTAGCGCCTATTATGCGCGCTCGACTTGACCTTGCTGTCACTAAAGGCTGTGACGGAGTAGAACCGGATAATATGGATGGTTATCTAACTGATAACAATGCTGGTTTCCCACTAAGCTCCGATGATCAAACTCGTTATAACCTATGGATAGCCAATGAAGCTCATGCACGTGGTTTATCGGTGGGTTTAAAGAATGATTTAGAACAAATTCCGCTTCTTGAACCTTTCTTCGATTGGGCGTTAAACGAACAATGCTATGAATTTGATGAGTGTAATACATTAGCACCGTTCACCACTGCCAATAAAGCCGTATTCGGTGTTGAGTATCAGGGCGACCCTGTTGAATTCTGCCCTGTCTTACAAGACTTAAATTATAGCTGGATGCTGAAAGGGATTGATCTTGATGCGACGCGGACAGACTGTCGCGACTTGGTAGACTTTACCTGGGACATTGATGAAGACGGTACCGCGAAACCCTTAACCGATGGCCTTATACTATTGCGTTATCAGTTTGGCTTTAGGGGTGACACTCTCATCTCTCAGTCGATCGATATGGATGCCACAAGAACTACAGCTGCTGATATAGAAGCTTATATCGCCAAGAGTCTGCTCGTTACAGATATCGATGGTGATGGTACAAGTCAGGCACTAACCGATGGATTATTGTTACTTCGTTATCTGTTTGGCTTTAGAGGTGAACCCTTAATAAACGATGCTATTGATGTGAGTGCAACGCGTTTAACTGCGGATGAAATAGAAGAATATATCTCCGCGAGATTACAATAGTTAACATATACAGCCGACTCTAAAGAACAGTTTATCGGCGCTATAGCCATGCTAAGGAATAAATAGAACTACTGAGTATCATCCTTGTCCTATAAAGATAGGAGGTCATTACTATTCAAATTACCCATCAAGGAGATAATGATGAAACCTCAATTTATGGTATTCAGAGTCCTAACCAGCTTATTGCTTATTAGTACTATAACTGCCTGTTCAAGTAACTCAGCTACTCGTTCTGATTTACCTACCATCAGCGTTGCACAAGCCAAAGCCTCTCCTGCAAAACTCCAAGGGACAAAAGTATTTTGGGGTGGAACTATTATTAATGTAAAGAACTTCAAAGACTACACACAAATTGAAGTGCTAAAACGACCTTTGTCAGGTGCAGAACCTAATGATCAAAAAAAGGCTCAAGGACGCTTCATGGCAAAAATATCTGGATTCATTGACCCCATCGAATATAAAACGCCCAGTCGAGTGACCATCACTGGTATTTTAAGCGGAGTGCAAAAAGGCAAAGTAGGTAGCTATCCTTATACCTACCCATTAATCAAAGCAGAAAAAATACAATTCTGGCAAGGCAAGAAAGCCAAACCAATAAGAGACCCCTATTGGTGGGATCATCCCTATTACCGCCCCTTTCCTTATCATCACCGCAGAGGACATTGGTAAGCTTCGGCTCACTCAAGGAAGCTCTGAACAATTGTTCGATGTATGAGCGTGGGCTTAAACACATTGAGTTCCCGTCTTTCTCTATCGCTCAACGCAGATTATAGAAACTTACAAACCCAATCCAGACAACAGAGTCATACCGATCATTTCCCGGAATAATCCACTTATCTTTTCATCAACCTAACGGCATAGTTAGTACAATAAGCACATGACTTCATAGCGCCTCCCGACAATAATTCAAGCATACACAGGGAGAACGATAATAATGAAAACACTACTTCTACTGATACTCGCGATGCTCATTAGCTCAATAGTTTTTATCTCAAGTGCATCAGCAAAGAGCGCTTCTGCAGCGAACATCTACCCGCAAGATAAAAGCACCGTTGCTATATTAAGAGAAGACCTACCTGATTATGTTTTTGAATATGATCTGGAAAGACTTTACCCATCGACTTGGGCGTTCTACAAAAAACTCGATATCATTAACAGAGACAAGGTCTACTCCTATTATCTCTATCACCCCGCCATTACCGATGTAAGACATAAAGTTGTTGCTCTGGCACTAGGTAAGGGCAAAGGTAAAACAACCCCAGTACCGGCATCTATCGATCAAGTACTGGCTAGTAACATAAAGCCTGAATCAACTCTTGGCAGCACTGGTCTTGGCGGCAGCGGCATTCATAGCATCGCCAATGGCCCAACCATAAGCGCAATCGACTTCAACACGAACTCGCATCAAACCGTTTACTCCTTCCTTAAGAATAACTGATAGCGGTGTATTTTTGCGAAAACGGCGATGCGGTTTGCGTAACCACATAACTCTCATTTTATCACTAAAGGGATAGGTAGTACGCAGTGCATCTGCAATTCCCACGATATGATCTATACGTGAGAAGACCTCATCAGTTTGTGGTAGCGCTGTATCCATTTTACGATACTTGGGCAGATGACGAGGCTTTACATCGGAAATACCTAAAATATCCATGACTTCCTCAGGGTTAAGCTGCCATTGATCAAGATAATTCACAACCCTGCTCGTTATATCCAGCATTTCTTCTTTTGAATATTTATCTTCCATTGGGTTTTCCATTATTGAATCTAGCTAGGTTAGGGTCAGCTTTCATTAGGTTTAGAGTGATTACGAGGCAATGTTGATTTCAAACTCTCAATAGAGACCACATTATCTTTATTAATCTCATCCGTGAACTGGGGACGATCCTTAATTTCTACTCCAGCTTCTTTAGCAATCTCTCGTTCACGTGCTGCAATCAAGCCAAAACACATCTTAACATCTTCGATTGTTGACTCCGATAAAGGTGATTTAAAGGCAGAATTAGAGGGTGTAACATCCTTGATAACAGCTCCAAGCGTTTTGCGCATGGCTATCAGTATGCGTTTCTCTTTTGTAAAATGCTCTTCAGACATAGGAGCCCCAAGTAATAGAAAGGTACTATATTAGCATTTGCTTTAAAGCCACACCAATTTCCTTTTTTTCGATTTAAAATGACTCTTAAATCCTTCTAAAACTGGATACAAGATATTATAAAATGCTAATAATCTAATTTAATGACCACAGCAATTATTTTTATTTAGATATTAAAACCTTAGCTCCATCTAACCGAGTTTATACCTTAAATAGAGAAATGTTGGTTAACAAATGACTACATTTGTAGTATTGTTTCTACAAGGATGTCTACTGAGATGTTCGTGATTAAAGTTAAAAAAGCCCTTGAGCCTTATATACTTACCTCGGGTTCTGGAAGGTGTTTTGTGTGCATGACCCACTAGATAGTTGCCAAGCAATAGCTTATCTTTTATCCAGTCGGTAAGCCTAATAAACACCCGTATGATCCCACTTGAACTTTTTGGTTCAAGGTATGTTAACTTCAACACGGCATTCTTGGTGGCATCCATATTTTTATCTTCTTGCCCCCCCATTTCCCCACTTACAATTGCTTGTTCCTCCTTGTTGATAACATTCATCTAAGCTAGTATTCACAAACATTTTATTTAATTCGAATACACTATGCTACAAGTCTATAACAGCCTTACCAATACCAAAGAAGCCTTTACGTCTATTGATGAAGGGAAAGTGCGCATATACGTTTGCGGCATGACGGTATATGACTATTGCCATCTTGGACATGCCAGAGTCATGGTAGTGTTTGATATTATCAACCGATATTTAAAAACATCAGGATATGATGTCACCTATATCAGAAACATCACCGATATTGACGACAAAATCATCGAACGTGCCAATGAGAACCGTGAAGAGTTCTCTACATTAACAGAGCGTTTCATCGAAGCCATGCATGAGGATGAAAAAACATTAGGTAATTTGCCTCCCAGCCTCGAACCTCGCGCAACAAACTACATGCCTAACATCATCACTATGATAGAAACGCTTATCAGCAAGGGTAACGCCTACCCAGCTGACAACGGCGATGTATATTACAGCATCAGCTCTTTTCCAGAATATGGAAAACTCTCTGGCAGAAACATCGAAGACCTCCGTGCAGGTGAGCGCATCGCCATCGACCAAGCCAAACAAGATCCACTAGATTTTGTACTATGGAAAGCAGCCAAACCAGAAGAGCCTTTCTGGGAATCTCCTTGGGGAAATGGCAGACCAGGGTGGCATATTGAATGCTCGGCTATGTCTACTTATCATTTAGGCAATCACTTTGATATCCACGGTGGAGGTCATGATTTACAATTCCCTCACCATGAAAATGAAATTGCGCAAAGTGAAGCCTGCACAGGAGAACACTTTGCCAACTACTGGCTACATAACGGCTTCATCCGCGTCAACAAAGAAAAGATGTCCAAATCTCTTGGGAATTTCTTTACTATTCGTGATGTGTTGAAAGAGTATAAAGGCGAAGAAATCCGTTATTACATATTAACCAGCCAATACCGTAGTCCACTTAACTACAGTACTGATCAACTAGATAGCGCCCGCTCATCATTAGATCGACTATATACCTCACTACGAGGACTAACGCTGGAAAACCCACTACAAGATACCGACTATGAAAACCGTTTCTATGCTGCAATGGATGATGACTTCAATACACCCGAAGCATTAGCCGTGTTGTTTGAGCTGGCACGCGAAACCAATCGGTTACGTAAAGACGGCGACGAAGACACTAATGTAGAAGCAAACAGCACAGGCGCCCTGCTCCAAAAATTAGCAAATTTACTAGGACTTCTAGAAGGTAACATTGAAGACTGGTTTAAAGGTAGCGCTGACCCTTCAGAAGAAGGCTCTGATGATACCGAAATAGATGCGTTAGTAACTCAACGAGTTCAAGCAAAAGCTAACAACGACTGGGCAGAAGCAGACCGGATTAGAGACCAACTAAGTGCTCTTAATATAGAGCTTGAGGATAGTGCTACGGGTACTATCTGGCGCAGGAAATAAACACTGGAAACAGGAGTTTCCTGAACTGAGTTCCCAAATGGAATTTGGGACTAGGTAATCTACCAGGGCTGTTCAATGCTAATTTTTCTCATACAATGAATAGCCAATTTGCATTTTTGGTAGGTCGAATAAGCGATAGCGCCATCCGACAAACACATTAAATTCAATATCTTGTCGGATGGCGTTCCTTATCCGACCTACCCATCATATGAAGATTCAATAGTATTTTGTACAAAAGAGCTAGCATTGAACAGCCCTGGGTAATCTACCGTAATTTCTTTACGCTCGTCGATCATCCTCTCCTGATCTACCGCTCACATGCAATTTCTTTACGCTCGTCGATCATCCTCTCCTGATGGCTATTCTTTACTAAACTCTTTTTAGGCTTTAAGTCCTAATGTCATATAGGCATTAGGTAAATCTATAACTAATTAGTTAGTTAAGGTTTTTAATTATTATCTTAGGCGTGAGTTGGTAATGACATTAACAAAAAAACTAGGCGCCGAATTCATCGTGGTACATTTTGGTTAGTGAGATCAAATGGTGGGTTTTTTACCCACCACCTCTATTCAGTTTTATAAATTTCGGTTTGTGGATGAAAGGCAAACCATGCAAACCAAAAGCTATTAACACTTGCTACTAAATTCGCTGTGCTACTACCCACCTCACCAACATTACCAGCATGACTTAGAACCTGACCATCACGGTTATCAGGATCAAAATTGATGATAAGTCTCTGGCTTGCAAAGGTATCTGTAATACTGCGCTTTCCTGATCGCACTAATTCCACAAAGGGATAGGCTTTACAACGCTGTTTGATACAAACCCCTAATACCCGTTCTTTAGGATGGTATTGGTTGCTCTTTGCGCTCAACGGAAAATAAATTGACCGGTTCTTGTCATAATTCCCATAAGGCGATTGATTGTAGTTTCTTGAATAACCCGTATCCGTTGATAATACTTTAGTGTGCGGATGTTGCTTTTTCCAA
Organism: Thiotrichaceae bacterium; assembly: GCA_965224605.1. Classification (GTDB taxonomy): domain Bacteria; phylum Pseudomonadota; class Gammaproteobacteria; order Thiotrichales; family Thiotrichaceae; genus HyVt-477. The sequence goes on along the minus strand of CBDCZP010000001.1, from coordinate 27,872 downwards.
TCCTGCCAACGAATATGTGCAACAGGAATACTTCGCAGTGGCGTTCCAACCAATGAACCATTCACAGACTTGGCAAGAATTTGTGACCATAATGAGTGTGTTTCTCTATCGTAAAGTAGAATATCGCTGTTATAAAGCAATCCTGAAACACCAAAATGAAGTGTTTTACCTTTAACGTGTGAATGAAAAACCATGCCTGTTCCACATAGCGGACAATAGGTAATAGCCACACCTCGACCGCGAATCCTATCATTTACTATTTCATGCCAATTTAGAATTTTGATGGGATAAGCTTTCGCTTCACCTGCCTGAACGATACCTAGCACCTTGTCATTAGCACTCATGAAATCAGCCTGAGCTGCACTAACAAACTTAGGATTATCTATGGAGGGAATACCATCTTTGGAAGGTCCACCTTGATGGATATTGGCAGCTACTATTAGACTGTTTTTTAGATCAAATCCGTTCTTAAGAGGTTCTGCAATAGTGGCCGTTGATAAAACACATAGAAGAAATAGAGATATAACGCTTAGGTATCCTTTCATAGCAAATGTCCTCGAATAAGCTATGAATACGTTTATAGGTTAAGAGAGATGCACATCTGGATTATAAATTCTCTCGTAGTGTAATAATGTATTTAAGGTGTTCTAATAAATCTAACTCTATAGAAATCCTTAAATTACATCTTTATCAATAATAAGAATAGATGGCTTTTTAGCATCACAGGAGCTACTACTACCATCATTCTAAAGGAGCTAATATGGTTAGTATCAAACAACTACTCGCATTTTCTGCAACCACTTTCGTGCTTGCACTCGCACCCATACAAACATCCTCAGCCACTGGTTACGGCTACGGCTACGGTTCGCATAACAGTCATCATGGGTATGGCAGACACTACAGCCGCCCTCGTCATTATAGCTATGGTCGTCATTACACTCGCCATTACTACCCATCAAATAGCTATAATTACTCATCTGGACACAGTGGGAGTTCTTCAAATTACAGCGGTGAGAAAAACTGCCGATCTACCTATAAATACCAAAATGACAAACATGGAAACAAGATAAGAATCAACGGTACACTTTGTTACGATAGCTACGGTAAAGCCTATATTGTTCCGGGTAGTCGTTATGTAGCTGACAACTATCATTGAGAGAGATTCAAGCCTGAAGGCTCACATCCGTATTTTTCAAGCATAAAAAAAGCCCGAATAAATCGGGCTTTTGTCCAGTAAAAGAGCTTAAAAACTACTTAATTTTAGCTTCCTTAAACATAACGTGCTTACGCACTACTGGATCATATTTTTTCATTTCAAGTTTTCCAGGTGTAGTTCTTTTATTCTTGGTAGTTGTATAATAGTAACCTGTGTCGGCTGATGAAACCATTTTTATCTTATCGGGCATAACTAGTCTCCGTTAACCTTAAATATTAAACCTTCTCGCCACGTTTGCGCATTTCCGCAAGAACCGTGTCGATACCTTTTTTATCAATAATACGCATACCTTTAGCAGATAGCTGTAGCTTAACCCAACGGTTTTCACTTTCTACCCAAAAACGGTGTGTGTGCAAGTTCGGTAAAAACCGACGTCTTGTTTTGTTATGAGCGTGTGATACGTTGTTACCTGCAACTGGACGCTTACCTGTTACCTGACATACACGAGACATTGTTATTCTCCGCTAAAAATCTGTAATTAATACTGTAATAATTCGCTGGAATCATCTGCCTGTCGTTCTGCTCTGTCATTGTGACTGACAATACATTAACGCAACAAATGCTCCCATTCCATAAGGCGCGCTAAAATATCAGATTGCACCGCTAACAGCAAGCTAAATTATATATTTTACACCGCTTGATCTGCTATTATTCGCCCTCCTAAAATCAACAGGTCTTAGACCAGAAAAAAGATGAGGATAAAACCGTGGAGAATGCCGTGGAAAAAATAGCTCAGCTCATAGATACACTAAATGAAAAAATAGGCAAAACCATCGCCTGGGGAGCACTTGCCGCGGCACTGATAACTTTTCTTGTCGTTGTACTTCGCAAGGGTTTCGACTGGGGTTCCATTGGCCTGCAAGAATCTGCGCTTTATTTCCATGCACTGCTTTTTATGGGCGGAGCTGCCTACACTTTTAAACAACGTGGACACGTTCGAGTGGATATTTTCTATCAAAACATGACAGAAAACGTTCGTTCATGGGTCAACATACTCGGCGGTCTATTTTTACTCATCCCCTTTTGTGTTTTTTCTCATCTGGATAAGTGCTGATTATGTCATCGCATCATGGACGCAACTAGAAGGTTCACGTGAAGCAGGAGGTCTGCCATTAATCTTTATCCTGAAAAGCTTTATCCCACTACTAGGTTTGCTGTTATTGCTACAAGCGATCTCTTCTATTATTCGCGCATGGATAACGCTATCTAGTGCCAACTCTGGCACTGACAAGGAACACCTCTAATGGAATGGATGCCTTTTTTACTCTTTCTTAGCGTCATTATTGTCTTGATGGCGGGCTATCCTGTAGCATTTACTTTGGGTGGGGTTGCGCTGATTTTTGCAGGCATTGGTACATTAACCGGAACTTTCGATCCACTACTCAGCGCCATGCCAGAACGCATCACTGGCATTATGATGAATCAAACATTATTAGCCGTACCCTTGTTTGTTTTTATGGGTATCGTGCTAGAAAAATCCAAACTAGCGGAAGATCTGCTGGACACCATGGCACAATTGTTCGGTTCACTACGAGGAGGGCTAGGTTTCTCCGTCATCATCGTAGGTATGTTGCTCGCAGCAAGCACCGGCATAGTAGGCGCAACGGTTGTGACGATGGGTTTGCTATCACTTCCCGTTATGCTTAAACGCGGTTATCAACCTGAAATTGCCTGCGGTATTATTTGTTCATCCGGCACCTTGGGACAAATTATCCCGCCCTCCATCATCCTTGTATTACTCGGTGATCAACTCTCTTCTGCCTATCAGCAAGCACAACTTAATCAGGGTATTTTCTCCCCCGAACAAATCTCTGTGGGCGACTTATTTGCTGGAGCCATTATTCCTGGATTGCTACTGGTGAGCTTATATCTTCTTTATCTGGCGCTAGTTGCCTGGCTAAAACCCAATGCCATGCCGGCTATTGAAGTCCCCGAACATCAAAAACTCAATATTATAAAAGTACTAAAAGCTCTACTCCCTCCATTAACACTTATTCTTGCCGTACTTGGCTCGATTCTGGGCGGTTTAGCCACACCCACCGAAGCCGCGTCAGTGGGTGCCGTTGGAGCTATGTTGCTGGCAATATTAAACCGCAAACTCAACCTCCTCACTCTCAAGCAAAGTCTGGAAGAAACCGTAAAAGTCACTAGCATGGTGTTCATGATTCTTATCGGTGCATCACTATTTTCATTAGTCTTCAGAGGCTTCGGGGGCGACGATCAAATTCATCAGCTACTTTCCAATCTGCCCGGTGGCAAATGGTCCGCTATTCTCATCGTCATGCTCATTATGTTCCTGCTAGGGTTTGTACTCGACTTTATTGAAATTACTTTTGTCGTCGTACCCATCGTTGCTCCGATACTATTGATGATGGATATTGACCCGGTTTGGCTAGGGATTATGATTGCTATCAATCTACAAACCTCATTCCTCACCCCTCCCTTTGGATTTGCACTATTTTATTTACGTGGCGTTGCGCCCAAAACAGTGACCACCCGACAAATCTATAGAGGCGTTATTCCCTTTATTTTTATTCAACTGATAGCGCTGGCTATTCTGGCAATATGGCCTGAGTTAGTGACCTGGCTACCGAGCTTACTTAGCTAACTTAGCTAACTAGCTAGTCATAAATCACATGAAATTCGAACCAGAATGAAATTCAAACCAGAGTGCCGCCGCTGTAAACGCTTAGTAAAGCATCTAAGTACAGTGAAACAGCAATACCCCCATTATTTTTGTAAGCCTGTACCTGTTTTTGGTGATGATACGGCTCAATTGCTGATTGTAGGCTTAGCTCCCGGTTTACATGGTGCCAATGCAACAGGAAGACCTTTCACAGGAGATGCATCGGGTGAATGGTTGTTTCGAAGTTTGCACAAATTTGGTTTTAGCACCCATCCCGTATCGAATGCCGATGATCAATTGCAGTTAAACAATTGCAGAATCACCAATGCCGTAAAATGTTTACCGCCACAAAACAAACCCCTGAATACTGAAATAGTGAACTGTAATGCTTTTTTCAAAGATGAGCTGCAAGGATTGCCTGATAACGCTATCGTTCTGGCATTAGGGACTATCGCCCATAATGCCGTACTACGTGCTACCGACAATCGCCTTTCAGCTTATAAGTTTGGTCATGCACAAGTCCATCAACTTGAGCGATTTGTGTTGCTAGATTCTTATCACTGTAGTCGTTACAACACCCAAACTAAACGACTCACTGAATCCATGTTCGACTTGGTCTTTGAGAAAGCACAGCAATTGATCAGTGTTAATCATTGATTCCCCGTATTTCGCTATCCACTATGAAATTTAATGATTCCTGTTGTGCGAGATATCGCTTAACAGTAGTATTTCGCACAACAACCATTAGTCCTAATTGATCTCAAGGCTTTAACCATGACAAAAAAAATACGCTTAACTGAGTACAGCCACGGAGCAGGTTGTGGTTGTAAAATATCCCCTGCGGTACTGGATGTCATCTTGCAGACTCAATTAACTCAAGAGTTAGATAGCGCTTTGCTGGTCGGAAATAGCTCCCGAGACGATGCTGCGGTCTATGACGTGGGTAATGGTACGGGTATCATCAGTACTACTGATTTTTTTATGCCTATTGTGGATGACCCTTTCACTTTCGGACAGATCGCTGCAACCAATGCTATTAGTGATGTTTACGCCATGGGTGGAAAACCTATCATGGCTATAGCCATCTTTGGTTGGCCTATTGATAAATTACCCGCTGAGGTTGGACAGCAAGTCATCGAAGGCGGCAGGAAAGTTTGTCACGATGCGGGTATTGCTTTAGCCGGCGGTCATAGCATTGATGCGCCAGAACCCATATTTGGTTTAGCCGTCACGGGTACCGTTAACATTGATGAACTCAAGCAAAATAGTACTGCAAAAGACGGCGACTACCTCTTTCTAACAAAGCCTCTTGGAATTGGAATACTCACCACCGCACAGAAACACAAGAAAATAAAAGCAGAACATACACATATCGCTATTGACACCATGTGTCAATTAAACAAAATAGGCAGCCAAATAGCCAAGATCAACGGCGTCAATGCACTGACAGATGTTACTGGTTTTGGTCTTGCTGGACATTTGCGCGAAATTTGTGAAGGCAGTGGTCTTACTGCACACCTCTATTTCGATAAAATTCCACTATTACCCCACGTACATGAATATCTGGATTTAGCATGCTCACCGGGTGGCGCACAACGAAACTACGATAGCTTTGGACATGTACTAGGAGAAATGACCCAGCGTCAACGAGAAATCCTCTGTGATCCACAAACCAGCGGAGGACTGTTGATTATGGTCAGTAACGAAGGTAAAGACGAATTTCTCAGTATTGCCCGCAAAAATGGCCTAGAACTAGAACCTATTGGGCAGATGACTAAGGCTTCTTCTCCGCAACAGACATTGATCTCATTAGCCTGATCGACCGAGATTGATTGTTTTTACACATCACAGATGGGTAGTATAGGTGTGTTAATACCAGTGTTAAATTAATCGGCATTAAAGAGTATCAACCAAGGCTTACCAATAGTTCAAATGCTATACAACAGCTTGATTAATTACCTTGTAAAGGGTAGTGTAAAAACAGCTAGGGCATACATAGCTTGCTCTTCAAGGAGCTTAAAAACTCCTCTTACTCTTTTTTATCATCAAATAAGACTGTTTCACTTAGAAGTTGAATTCACCGACAGAATACAAACTGATTAACAAGAGACTTCAGATGACATTTAACACAACCGGCTTACTTACTTTAACATTGATTCTTTTAACGAGCTGTTCCACATTAAGCCAAAAAAATATTATTAATCCAACATCGATCCATGATGCAAATGGAAATAACCCCGATGAGAATGTAGCGTTTGCGAGGAACCTCCCTGTTGAAGATTATTATAGATCGCTGATGCTTGCCAAATCTTATTATTCACCTGACAGAAATTGCGACATTGACTCAAAAGAGGTTTGTTATAAACCCAGTAAACCCGAATTTATCAGAAACTACGTCACCGAGGGGTTAGGTTTAGTAGATGCTTATTGTCTACGCTGGTTTAATCGGCTTGACGAGTCACAACGAAAAGTGCAAACCAGCAGAACTAACTACAACATCATCACTCAGTTAGGTTCTACTTTGCTAAGTGCTTCAAGCACAAACTATAATACTATTACAGGGTTTAATGCGGCAAATACTGCTTTTACTAGAGTAGCAGACAATTATACGGGTACTTTCTTGTTCGCTAATACTACGAAAGTGAAACAACATATTTTTAAAGTGATGAAGGATAAAAGAACACTTATTGAATCTAGGGCTCGAAAAGAAAAAAATAATATAAAATTCAAAGATTTTTATATCGAGATTGAGCAGTATGCTGATATATGTACTTTTTCAAATATAAAAGAAATTGTTAACAAATCACTCGATGCTACCCAGACTTATACTACGGCGGACGGACAGCAAGAAACTAATGCGGTGGATAGTGCAGCAGCACAAGAAGCTAGGACTGAAAAAGATGCGGGTCAGCAAAAAGTTGATAGCGCTGCAGGCAAGTAGAAAGTTGAAGCTGTAGAGTTATTCACGAGATAAACTTCCAAGCATCTGCACCATCAAACTTTTAACTGGAATATTTTCAGTGACTTTTAACTCTGCCATTCGTGCATTGATGACTGTCTGTTTTTCTCCATTAGAACTATAGTGTGTTGTACAGCCACAATATGGACAATGATGTAACTTAATTTCTTTTTTATCCCATAGGTAAATGGATATTGGGCTATCTTTGATGTTTATTTCCACATCTTCTGCTTTATAGTATGCCCACAAAGCACCAACACGGTTACAAATAGAACAATTACAGCTTAATAATGATTCAGGAATATTCTTTGTAGCAAGTTTTACATTTCCACAATGACATTGTGCCGTGAACATTTTTAAGCAACTCTTCTGGTCTGTTTTGATATGCAGGATATTTGATGCTTCTGAAGCAAACCCTAGAAAAGAGTGGGTTAGTGTTTCTAGGTTTTAAAGCTAACATTATAATTCTCCTTTCTTATATCTCTGTGTTAGTTTGTCATATTCGGGATGAGTAACAATATGTTTTATGGATACTTTTTGTGTAGTGAAAAGCATTGCGGCTATTAGCCTTAAATTGTTACCTCCTATGTCAATAACCCAGGGCTGTTCAATGCTAGCTCTTTTGTACAAAATACTATTGAATCTTCATATGATGGGTAGGTCGGATAAGGAACGCCATCCGACAAGATATTGAATTTAATGTGTTTGTCGGATGGCGCTATCGCTTATTCGACCTACCAAAAATGCAAATTGGCTATTCATTGTATGAAAAAAATTAGCATCGAACAGCCCTGTCAATAACCCACCATCTATCTTTGTGTTTACATATTGTGAACTCTTTGTGCAGCACTTATCCTCCAAGTTATTTTGGTTTATCCATTTACTATCTCTCTGTAAATAGCTGCCTATTAGGCTTTTACATACAAGTTAAACCTCTCACAATATTTGTATTTTTTCGTGGTTCATGATATATCGCGTATAACTTACACAATTTTACACAGTTAACAGAACTTCCCTAGATTCAATTTTTTTAATAACCTCAATTATTTCAATTCACTAACGGAGAAAATCCATGAACACATCTATACTTAAACTCTCTTTAGCCTCTGTGCTTCTAGCAGTTTCGTTTACAGCCACTGCCGATGATGATGCGGCTGAAAAAACTTACAAAGAAGCATGCGGTGTTTGCCATGATGCTGGTGTTGCCAACTCGCCCAAACTAGGCGATAAAGAAGCTTGGGCACCTCGTATCGAAAAAGGCATTGATGCGCTTTATGAAACATCTATAAAAGGAAAAGGTGCTATGCCAGCTAAAGGTGGTCGAGCAAATTTATCTGACGATGCAGTAAAAGCAGTTGTTGACTATATGGTTAGCAAAGCAAAATAAGTTAGTCATCGGCAGCACCGATTTCAATCGGAGCTGCCCATTCTTCCAGACCTAAACTCCTTTTCCCCCTTTCAAGCATCTACCTCCACCCGCTCAGCAAATAAAATATCTATCAGAAAGCTTGATTCAGATCATTACTGTTCTTATGCAAGTTCATTACTACACTTGTATTTAATATCAATATCCCTATCTAGTAACTAACTAAGAATTATTTGGGAGATTCTCAATGAGAACAGACAAATTAACCAGTAAATTCCAACTGGCATTACAAGATGCCCAATCACTGGCATTGGGTAAAGATCATCAATTTATTGAACCCACTCATTTACTTATTGCGCTACTGGATCAGGAAGGCGGTGTTGCACGCAGTATGTTGGCGCAAGCTGGTGTCAATGTGAATTTATTGCGCTCACATCTTGGCGATGCGGTGGATAGCATGGCGAGCGTGAGTGGTGGTGATGCCGGTGATATTCATATATCCAATGATTTGGCAAAACTGTTAAATGCAACAGACAAGCTGGCACAAAAACGTAATGATCAATATATTTCATCTGATTTATTCTTGCTTGCGTTGATGGACGATAAGGGAAAATCGGGTTCTATTCTCCGCGAGACAGGAGCAAACAAAGAAGCAGTTCAGTTGGCAATTGATAACATCCGCGGTGGTCAATCCGTTGATGATCCGAATGCAGAAGATCAACGTGAAGCGTTAAAGAAATACACGATTGACCTTACAGAACGTGCAGAACAGGGAAAAATAGATCCCATTATTGGCCGTGATGAAGAAATTCGTCGCATGGTACAGATATTACAACGCAGAACTAAAAACAATCCTGTCATTATTGGTGAACCTGGTGTGGGTAAAACGGCACTGGTAGAAGGTCTTGCGCAACGTATTGTTAATGGTGAAGTACCCGAAAGTGTCAAGGGCAAACGCCTGTTGTCTTTAGATTTAGCTGCGTTACTAGCGGGTGCAAAGTTCAGAGGTGATTTCGAGGAACGTTTGAAAGCCGTATTGAATGATATTGCCAAGTCTGAAGGCAATGTCATTCTGTTTATTGATGAACTTCATACCATGGTCGGTGCAGGTGCCGCAGAGGGTGCGATGGATGCAGGTAATATGCTAAAACCCGCTCTGGCTCGTGGTGAACTGCATTGTGTCGGCGCAACTACACTGGATGAATATCGTAAATATATCGAAAAAGATGCTGCGTTAGAGCGTCGATTCCAGAAAATTATTGTCGATGAACCCACGGTTGAAGACACCATTGCCATTTTGCGTGGTTTGAAAGAGCGTTATGAGGCGCATCATGGTGTGGAGATTACCGATCCAGCCATTGTTGCCGCCGCTACCTTGTCACATCGCTATATTACAGATCGACAACTGCCAGATAAAGCCATTGATCTGATTGATGAAGCTGCATCAAAAATTCGTCTTGAAATTGATTCCAAACCGGATGCTATGGACAAGCTTGAACGTAAGCTTATCCAGTACAAAATTGAACGTGAAGCCCTCAAAAAAGAGACTGATGATGCGTCTAAAAAGCGCCTTGCTGAGCTTGAAGACAAGATTAGTGATCTTGAAAAAGAATTTTCTGATCTGGAAGAAATTTGGAAGGCAGAAAAAGCAGCTGTCCAAGGCACTGCACATATTAAAGAAGAACTGGATCAAGCTCGCATCGAGCTAGAAACAGCACACCGAGCCAGTGATCTACAACGCATGTCTGAATTGCAATATGGGCGTATTCCAGAGCTGGAAAAGCAATTGGAAGCGGCAAGTGAGGCGGATGTAACCGATAATTTTCAACTCTTGCGAAACAAAGTTTCTGATGAAGAAATTGCCGAGATTGTCTCACACTGGACAGGTATTCCTATCTCTAAAATGCTTGAAGGTGAGCGCGATAAGTTATTGCGCATGGAAGATGAACTAGGAAAACAGGTGATTGGACAGAATGAAGCTGTGATCGCCGTATCTAATGCTATTCGCCGTTCTCGTGCCGGTATTTCTGATCCTAATCGGCCTAATGGTTCATTCTTGTTTCTAGGGCCAACAGGTGTGGGTAAAACAGAATTAACAAAGGCTTTAGCTACCTTTTTATTTGATACACCGGATGCAATGGTACGCATTGATATGTCCGAGTTCATGGAAAAGCATTCTGTAGCACGCCTGATCGGTGCACCTCCTGGATATGTGGGTTATGAAGAAGGCGGTTATCTAACCGAGTTAGTTCGTCGTAAGCCCTACTCTGTCGTGTTACTGGATGAAGTTGAGAAAGCCCACCCGGATGTCTTCAATGTCTTGTTACAAGTACTGGATGATGGACGTTTAACGGATGGTCAAGGACGTACCGTTGATTTCCGCAATACGGTGATTGTCATGACCTCCAACCTTGGCTCTGATGTGATCCAGTCCATGGCAGGCGAAGAAAACTATGATGCGATGAAAAAAGCTGTTATGGAAATTGTCGGTTCACACTTTCGTCCTGAGTTTATTAACCGGATTGATGATAGTGTGGTCTTCAGACCTCTTGGCAAAAAAGAGATTCGCAAGATAGCCACCATCCAGCTTAAGCAGTTGAACAAGCGCCTTAAAGATAACGAGTTATCAATTGACTTTAGTGATGCAGCGCTTGATTTGTTAGGCGAAGAAGGCTTTGATCCTGTGTTTGGAGCACGTCCATTAAAGCGAGCCATTCAAAGTGAAATTGAGAACCCTCTCGCACAACTGATCTTAAGTGGTGAATTCTCAAGTGGCGATGCCATCTATGTTGATATAGAAGATGACAGAATAGCTTTTAGTAAAAAATAAGCCTACCGCATAGTGCAAGACTTATTGGGGTAGAGAAGAATCTACTCACCCAATAAGTTTTCGCCACTGAATCCTTGGTTTTCCAGAATACGACGTAGTTTTTTCAGTGCATCCATTTGAATTTGACGCACTCTTTCTCTGGTTAGGTCTAGTTCATTACCGACCTGTTCTAATGTAGAACAGTCATGCCCTAATAAACCAAATCGACGGATAATCACTTCTTTATGCTTTGCTGCGAGTTGATCTAACCAATGGTCGACAGAAGAAGTAATGTCCTCATCTTCAAGACTAGAACGGGGGTCTGGAGTTGTTTTTTCAGAAACAAAATCAATTAAGGTACTTGACCCATCATTGCTATTTTTGATGGGTGTATCCAATGAACCTGTTCGCTCATTATAGTCAAGTAAACGATTTAACTGTTCAACTGTTTTACCCATTCTATCTGCAATCTCAGGAATACTGGGTTCACGACCATATTGCTGAGTTAGTTCTCTGGAATTTTTTATGTAGGAACTTAATTCTTTATTAATGTGAATGGGGAGGCGAATGGTACGTGTCTGATTCATCAATGCACGTTCAATATTTTGTCTTATCCACCAAGTGGCGTAGGTTGAAAAGCGGAACCCTCTTTCAGGATCAAACTTCTCAACGGCATGAATCAAACCCAGATTTCCTTCTTCAATCAAATCGGGTAACAATAGCCCTCTACCAATATAACGCCTAGCTATTTTAACGACTAAACGCAAATTGCAAACAATCATTTTCTTACGTGCAGGTTCATCACCTTCTATTGCTAATCGCCCATAAAAAACTTCCTCTTCAGGAGTTAATAACGGTGAGAACTCAATCTCCTTAAGATACAACTGCATCGCGTCAAGGCCGCGTGAATCGACTTTCCGGGGTATTGGTTTTTTTGTAGGGGTGGAGTTAGACTTTAATTTTTTTTGCTTCTTAGAAGATGTGGGCATATCTAATACTCTATCGGGTATAATTTAAACGGCATGAATATACGACTTCCATTTTGGAAAATGGGTACGATTGTATATCGTATCTTACATCCAACAACTAACATATGTTACACGTAAAGAAATTTCTTTTGTACAAATAACAATAAGATTCAATTTAAGTTAATACTAATAAAGACCTTGTGGAATTGTAACATACAATAATTTTTTCCATACAACCAATTGAATATTACGAATATATCTATCTAAAAAAGCGAATGATCCAAAATAAACCAAATCTCTTACATCACTACGTTGTATTGAAGAAATAAATTTTAAAAACCAGTCCTTATTAAACAAGCCAATGATTATAAAGAATTATTCAATGACCTCCTGTAAGGAGGTGAAATTAAATAAAAAATTAATATTTAATACCTTTTTCATTGATCTTTTCTACGCTTCAAATATGAAATACATCCCCTACAAAAGAATAGCATTATAGATGCATATAAATATGAGAATATAATAATATTATGTATTAATAATATCGTGCTTTATCTATTGGTGCGATGAATAAATTTGACCCATAGTAACGGAAGCACGAATAAAATAGACATTACATAACCAATAACTGGTTGAATATCTCGGAAAAACGGTATAACTATTTATTAACTTCTCTAATTAATAATATTAATGACTATATAATTAAAGCCCACTATTGTCTAATGCTAGCACTGAACTTCTTTTAACGATTATCTACAACATAGCAATGACTCAACCCATCAATTTTCCAACCACCACACAAGGCTGGCATAAACGAGTATTGCAACTTGCTTGGCCTATTATCCTTTCCAATCTCTCAATTCCCTTGGTCGGAGTCGTCGATACAGCGGTTGTTGGACAGTTATCACACCCTCGATATATCGCAGCAGTGGCTATTGGTGCCATCATTTTTAGCAGTGTTTTCTGGGCATTTGGTTTCCTGCGCATGGGCACAACCGGATTTATTTCGCAAGCTCACGGTCAAGGTAATCAGCAACAAATCAGCACCACCTTCTTACGCGCAGTAATGATTGCTTTACTACTTGGTTTTGCCATCATTCTGTTACAACAACCCATCGCTAAATTTGCCTTCTACTTAATGGGCGCAAGTGTTGAAGTGACAACTGTTGCAGAAGACTATTTCACTATTCGTATCTGGAGCGCACCCGCAACGTTTATAAACTATTGCATTCTAGGCGCACTCATTGGCCTTCAACGCATGCGCCTAGCGCTACTGACTCAACTGGTATTAAACGGAACCAATATAGGATTAGATATCTATTTTGTAAAAAGCTTGGGAATGGATGCCGATGGCGTGGCTTTATCCTCTGCTATCAGTGATTATGTCGCCGCTTGTTTTGGACTTTGGATATTACGCGAACACATCAAGCCTTTTTTTATAACGCCCGCAGAGACTTTCCGACAAATAATACTAGGTAAGGATTTAAAAGCCATGTTTGCGGTGAATGGCAACCTCTTTATCCGAACTCTTTTTCTGACCAGCGCCTTTTTCTTCTTTACCTCACAAAGTACACAATTCGGCATGGTCGTTTTAGCCGCCAATGCCATACTCATTAATATGTTGCAAATGCTGGCTTATGGACTGGATGGATTTGCCCATGCTGCTGAAGCTTTAGTCGGTGGTGCTTATGGTAAGCGTGACAAAAAAGCATTCAGTTCAGCCGTAAAAAGTAGCATGTTATGGGCAGGCATTTCTGCACTGCTGATTGCCGGGTTTTACGCATTGTTTGGACATTTCATCATCGGTTTAATGACCTCTATTCAACCCGTTATTCAGACTGCTGAAAACTACCTTCCCTGGCTTATAGCTGCCCCGCTACTAGCAGTGTGGAGCTATCAGTTTGATGGGATTTTTATCGGCACAACACAAACCGCTACCATGAGAAACACAGTAGCTGTCGCTCTCATCATCTACATCGTAGTCGCCCTACTCACCATACCCATATGGGGGAATCATGCATTATGGGCAAGCTTGATGTTGTTTTTGTTGCTCCGCGGAATCAGCCTTGCGCTGTATTATCCTAGACTGGTCTCTAACATTTGAGGGCACTTATTAATATTTATTCCGCCATTAATTCCGCCTTATTAATTCTTCCTCAATTTTTCCCCATGCGGATTCACCACTAATTTTGATGACTTTATCGCGCATACCCTGCCATGCTTGTAGCCCTCCTGTATGTAGCAGACAAATATGTTTACCCTCTACTTCTGGAGTTTCGTTATTTTCAATTAATTCAATAAGTTTTCTGCACATTTTTGAAGTATAAATCGGATCAAGCAAAACATCGGTCTTATCTAACCAACTGAGGATAAAATCAACCAGCTCCTTATCAATTTTTGCATAACCACCATAATCAGCAAGAATCAGCTCATACTCTGCGTTTCCTACAACCGATACCTCCCGTAGTAAATGATCAATCTTGGAGGAAAGTGTAGGATCTCGAACAACGGGAAAACCGAGTACTAACTGTTCTTGTGACGCCCGTAAACCACAAACAAGCCCTGCTAACGTGCCACCCGTACCACAAGCAACGGCGACTATATCCACATCATCTAGCTGAGTATTAATCATTTGGGCTAATTGTTTACAGCCTTTAACAGCAAGCGCGTTACTCCCACCTTCAGGAATAATGAAAGCGTTAGGATATTTTTTGGCTATATGCTCAAGATATGAAGGATCATCACGCAATCGATACGTTTGTCGATCAACGAACTCAAGCGTCATGCCATTATGCTTAGCTACTTGTAAGGTAGGATTATTAATATATTCAGATTCACCACGAATAATACCGATGGTTTTTAGACCTTTTGAAGCTCCATAAAGAGCAAGTGCATGTATATGATTTGAAAAAGCCCCACCAAAACTGAGCACATGACTGCATTTATTTTCGATAGCGTCATCAAGGTTTAGAGATAATTTGAATAATTTATTACCACTTGCTAGAGGATGTAGGTTCGAAATATCCAGCAGAGATAATTTTATACCCCGTGATTTTGCCGCTGGATGGTGAATCTCAATCACCTTGGGTGCTAAACTTTTCTCCGCCTCCATAACCTCCTCTAACCCTTAATTTAAATTAACACATCTTTTAATCGTAATACTGAATACCCAATTTAACGGCTTTGTACTTGTGCTAGAAACAGCTCTGCCATAGCAATAGCATCTTCTAGGGCACGATGCCTAAAATATTGTCGTATCGTTGATGATGATTGAAGCAATGCTTGAAAAACACTATTGGGTAATAGATACAGCAAACAATCCTCTAGAGCAACCACTGTTTCAGCGTCATGGTTAAAGTAAAGAATGTTGTCCAAACCACTCACCTTCAGCAGGTCTTTCCTATAGGTTGTTCTGTGAGTCGGTCACTCCTACAGCACCCGTTCTTATCAGATACAGATAATCATTAGCTTGATCAGGTTGAATGATTTTTGTGTTCTTACGTACAAAAGTGATCTCCATAGATTGAACCAACTCAGCAAGTTGGCCTTCTTTCAAACTATCAAGAGGTGGTATTCCTTCAATATAGTCAACGATTTCAATATTTTCTATTTCCATGCAGTCTATACATAATAGACAAAATAAGTAGGTTGCACTCACACAATTATAGAGGATAGCTCATCTACAAATGACAAATGTTATTACTCTTTGATCCGAATCAAAATTAAAGCATTCTAAAGTTAATTTTTTATTTGGGTTTAAGACCATCTTTACTTTAGAATGCAACACAATTCCTCATACAAGAACCTTGTCATTTTTTGTATGGAGAATATTTAGGTTCCATATTTCCACAACGAATCCAATGATCATCCTCTACACTAGGTATTAATAATGGCCGCAAATTATATCACTGGGCTTTTCGCTAAATCGCCCATTCACCCTTTGCAAGAGCATATGTATTGTGTTTATCAGTGCATCAAAAATCTATGCCCGCTGTATGAAGGATTGATCAAAGAAGATAGAGAGCAGATAGGCCTTGCACACAAGGAAATAGTCAAGGGCGAACACAAAGCGGATGTGATGAAGAAAGACCTTCGCCATCACTTGCCTAAAGGCTTGTTTATGCCGATTGATCGTCGTGATGTGCTGGATGTATTGCTGATGCAAGATTCTATTGCCAATCAGGCCAAAGATATCGCCGGTTTAATCGTTGGTCGCAACATGGTTTTACCGGAAGAAATGCACGAAACTTTCGCGCCTTATGCCAGTCGTTGTGTGGATTCCGTGAAGCAGGCATTGAGTGTTACCAATACCCTTGATGAGCTGGTTGAAACAGGCTTTCGCGGACGTGAAGTCGATATTGTCGAAGCAAAAATAAAAAAGCTCAACGACATTGAAGCTGAAACAGATAAATTACAAAGTGAGCTACGCAGTATCTTGTTCTCTCTGGAGGATGAACTACGTGCTACTGATGTGATGTTCACCTACCGCTTGGTCGAATGGACAGGGCGCATCGCTGATGACGCTCAAAAAGTAGGTAGTCGTTTACAACTCATGCTGGCACGCTAACAGGAGGGATACCCATGGATTTCTCAGCTTTCTTTTCGGATTCAGGAAACGTTTATATTCTCTTGGCTGCTGTTTTTGGCATTTTTATGGCGTGGGGTATTGGCGCCAATGATGTCGCTAATGCAATGGCTACATCAGTAGGCTCAAAATCTATCACCATTAAACAAGCGGTTATACTCGCCGCTATTTTCGAGTTCTCCGGTGCATACCTTGCGGGTGGAGAAGTCACAAACACCATCCGTAAAGGTATCGTTGATCAAGAAGTATTTGCCGGACAGCCTGAAGTGTTTATCTGGGGGATGTTAGCCTCGTTACTGGCAGCAGGTACCTGGCTACTTATTGCTTCACGAAAAGGCTGGCCCGTATCCACCACACACAGTATTGTCGGTGCAGTTATCGGCTTCGCCGCTGTTGCCGTAGATGTCAATGCTGTGCATTGGGACAAGGTTGGAGGCATTGTGCTAAGCTGGGTAGTGACTCCTTTGTTGGCCGGTGTTATTGCATTTAGCGTGCTCATGAGTATTCAAAAACTTATTCTTGATACCGATGATCCGTTCAAAAATGCTTTAAAATATGGCCCTTTTTACTTGTTTTTAGTCGGCTTCATCATAGCCATGGTGACTATTAAGAAAGGCCTGAAACATGTAGGGCTTGATTTTAGTGATGCGCAAGGTATCGGCCTTGCAATCGGCGTCGGCGTCCTGCTCACCCTATTAGGCACCTTCCTTATTCGCCGGATCAAATTCGAATCGAGTGATGATAAAGACTTTAGCTTTACCAATGTAGAGAAAATATTCGCGGTGATGATGGTCTTCACTGCATCGGCTATGGCATTTGCTCATGGTTCTAACGACGTAGCCAATGCCGTAGGGCCAATGGCAGCTATTATCAGTACTGTCCAATCCGCTCAATCTGATGTCATTGCTGCAAAAGCTGGTGTTCCTGTCTGGGTGTTACTCATCGGTGGCGTTGGCATTGTTGTAGGCCTTGCTACTTATGGTTATAAAGTGATTGCAACGGTTGGCAGAAGCATTACAGAACTCACCCCAAGCCGTGGCTTTTCTGCTGAAATTGGTGCAGCCACTACGGTGGTATTAGCGACCTATACGGGAGCACCTATTTCTACCACCCAGACTCTGGTTGGCGCAGTTCTTGGCGTGGGTATGGCGCGTGGTATCGCTGCTATTGATTTGCGAGTTGTGGGTAAAATCTTTATGTCGTGGATTGTCACATTGCCAGCAGGAGCCATCTTATCTGTCTTGTTCTTCTATATGATTAAAGGAATGGCGACTTAAAGAAACTCTACTTAGTCTTGGAAAAGAGCCTGAGGGCTATTTTATAGCCCCATTCATAGCTGAGCAGACCCAACAAAATCAAAGCAGTACCCATGATCACTGACAAGCCCAAGGCTTCACTGTTTAAATAATGTCCCAGCAACAACGCCGTAACAGGCGTAACGAGGGTGATCAGTGAAAGCTTTGAAGCTTCAACATGGTTTAACAAGAAGTAGTAAACCGTAAAACCGATCAGGGAACCAAAAAAAGCCAGATAGACAATAGCGCCAACCACTTTGCTCTCTATGCGCTCTGGCCAACTGCCATCAAACACCCACCAGGTTAGAATAAACATAGGAATACAAACCAGTAATCCACCCGTTGTCATAACCAATCCATTTATCTTTGCATTGATATGCTTAATCCAAACTGCCGATCCTGTTTGCCCTAGCACACCCACAAATATTAACAATACTCCCAGCTCTGTGTTATCACCAAAATCAGTACTGTGGAGAAAGATGACCGCAAGACCCGCTACTCCTAACAGTGCACCTAACATTCGATGCCAGGTCAGTGTCTTCTCCCCTAAAAAAATATGTGCCAATATGCCAGTGAATATAGGAGAAAGCCCCCAGAGAACTGAAATCCATCCCGAGGGGATATAGCTCGCTCCCCAATAACCAAACAACATCGCCACGTAGATACCTATGCCAGAGGCAAAATAGGCTTGCATCGCTTTCCTATCTAACTGCACGGAGTAACGCAGAACCAACACCGCGATGACCGTAAAAAATCCTCCTAGTATCATTCTTGTAGTTAATCCAAAGAGAAACCCCACATCCTGAATGCTCCAGTTAATCGCTAACGGAGTGGTCGACCAAATCAGAATAACAAGAATAAAAGCTAACTGTATTTGCGTTTTCATAACAATTAATGAGTCTTTTGCAAAACTCTCTCAAGAATTAATGGCAGTCAAAAAAAAAGCCGCAGAGGGTTAAATCTGCGGCTTTTAAAAATAATCGTTTTAGTTAAATCATATTATTGAAACACACAGATAAGCCTTCGACCAACGACGTCGAATAGGCTTAATCACGAGTGAAGTGTTCACAATAATCATCCTGATAGTGTGTAAGTAAAGTTAATTTATTGCAACGATTATTTTTGGTTTAAGTTATTTTGGGTTTAAGTATAATCCCCGACAAAGAAAACATATATCTAGTATTAGAAAAGGAAAGAACTATGCGACCTAGTGGCAGAGCACTTGATGAAATGCGAACCGTTAAATTCACTCGAAATTACACTAAACATGCGGAAGGATCGGTGCTGGTAGAATTTGGTGATACCAAAGTGTTATGTACGGCGAGTATTGATGAACGCATTCCACCCTGGTTGCGCGGCAAAGGTTCTGGCTGGGTAACCGCTGAATACGGTATGTTGCCACGCTCCACTAATACTCGAATGGGGCGCGAAGCCAGTCGCGGCAAGCAAGGTGGCAGAACCGTTGAAATTCAACGCCTGATAGGTCGTTCTTTACGTGCCTGTGTCGATATGGAAGCCCTTGGTGAGCGCCAAATAGTGATCGACTGTGATGTTATTCAAGCCGATGGTGGCACTCGAACTGCATCCATTAGTGGCGGTTATGTTGCATTATGTGACGCCATCCAAACCTTAATCAAAGACGATAAGCTGAAATCAAGCCCACTGCATGGACAAATTGCTTCTGTTTCCGTAGGTATCTATAACGGCTCACCGGTCTTGGATCTGGACTATCCCGAAGATTCCAATGCAGAGACCGACATGAATGTCATCATGAATGCAGAAGGTCAATTCATTGAAGTGCAGGGCACTGCAGAAGGCCATGCCTTTAGCCGTGAAGAAATGAATGACATGCTTGAGCTTGCAGAAAAAGGCATTAAAGAGATTATTGTAATACAAGATCAGGTTCTGCATTCATGAGCAAACCAACAAAGGTGATACTAGCCAGTAGCAACCCGGGGAAACTGCGCGAATTTAAACGCCTACTGGCTGACGCGCATTTCGATATTATCCCCCAATCTGAATACACCGTATCCGATGCCATAGAAGACGGTTTAACTTTTGTTGAAAACTCAATACTAAAAGCTCGTCATGCTGCAAAGCATACCGGACTACCTGCCTTAGCTGATGATTCCGGTATAGAAGTCGATGCCTTGATGGGCAGTCCTGGTATCTACTCCGCTCGCTACGCTGGTGAACACGGTGATGATGAAGCCAATAATGACAAGTTACTGGCAGAACTGGCGGATGTGCCGGAGGCAAAACGAACTGCACGCTTCCGTTGTTGTATTGTCTATATGCGTCATGCTGAAGATCCTTCGCCATTGATTGCCGATGCGAGCTGGGAAGGCCGAATACTCCTTGAGCGTTCAGGCGCGAATGGATTTGGATATGACCCTCTGTTCTATGTACCCACTCATAGAACCAGTTCAGCAGAACTTGATCCTGATGAAAAGAATAGAATCAGCCATCGTGGAATAGCACTTAGAAATATGTTACAACAACTCAAAGCCAAATTATGATCAACCCAAGGCTCACCTATGACAACACCCAATAAGCTATGGCTCGGCTTTAGAGCCACCCTGTTCTGGATAGGCTACGCGCTTATGACCATGGGCTATGGTCTATTAACCTCTGTTTTATTTCTCTTCCCCTACAGAATTAGATTCACCATTCTCATCTCATGGGCGCATGTTAATGTCTGGTGGTTAAAAGTCACCTGTGGTGTTCACTACCGTGTGAAAAACCCTGAAAATATGGACAAAAGTAGCCCCCATATTGTATTGGCCAATCATCAATCCACATGGGAAACCATGGCCATCCCCACGCTCATCCCACCCTTTGCCTGGGTTCTTAAGAAAGAACTATTAAAGATACCTTTTTTTGGTTGGGCGCTGAAACTGGTGAAACCTATTGCTATAGACAGAAGCGCTGGAAGTTCAGCCGTAGAACAAATCAAAACCATTGGCAAAGATCGCCTTGATGAAGGCATCTGGATTTGCATGTTTCCAGAAGGTACACGTGTCGTACCCGGGAAAAAAGCCCGCTACAAAATGGGTGGCGCTATTCTGGCAAGTTATAGTGGCTATCCCATCATACCTATTGCCCACAATGCGGGTGAAAGCTGGCCACGTCATAGTTATATAAAAAAACCAGGCATCATTACTATTAGTATTGGCCCTAAAATACTCACCGAAGGACGCGACTCTAACAGCATTATAGAAGAAGTTAAAAACTGGATAGAAACAGAACAGGCGACATTACCACCGATTTAGCCTGTGTGAGGATAGCGAAACACGGGTTAATGCTTTCTGCTTAGAATATCTTCCAACAAACCTTCAGAAGCTGATTCAACCATATCTAAAACACGCTCAAAGCCATGACTACCTCCATAATAGGGATCAGGTACTTCTGCTACATCCCAGCCCTTGGCGAAATCCAAAAACAAATGAAGCTGTTTACGTTGAGCCGGTTTTGCAAGAAGCTTTAAATCCTTATAGTTTGACTTGTCCATAGCCAGCACATAATCAAACTGGTCAAAATCCACTGTCTCTACACGGCGCGCCCGTTGCGACGACATATCAATACCCCGATCCAGCGCTGCAGCTTGTGATCGAGCATCCGGTTGCTCCCCTATGTGATAGGCATGCGTACCCGCAGAATCAATGTGTATCCAGTCCTCGCAGCCGTTTTCCCGAACTACCTTCTCGAATACAGCCTGTGCCGTGGGTGATCTACAAATATTCCCCATGCAGACAAAAAGAACCGATATTTTTCTATTATTATTCATGTGTTTATCTATGTAAATAGCATTATTGTAAGCGTGCTAATACTAACATTTACACACAAATAATAATATATCGCTACAAGCTATTTTACAGAAGAGTTTAGAATATCCTGTATTGAACGATAGCAAACACGAGTTACCTATATCACGGCATAACAGAATGTAGGACTTTCAAAAAAGTCTCCGGATTAAGAAATGCTTTTCCCCAAGCCTCATCAAAATCTGCATTAGGTTTCATAGTGATGATTTCGTCAATCGTCTTCCCTTCTGCCATCAGTTTTTGCATACGATCTCTAACCGTTACTAGCATATCCTTGTAAGCAATTAATGACTTTTTATTGCCCAGCGGCCCATGTCCGGGAATGATTTTTGTTTCATCATCTGCAATTTTAAGCACCTTCTCAACCGCAGCTATCATGCCGTTTACACTGCCTTCACTAGAGGAGTCCATAAAAGGATAGAGACCATTGAAAAAAGTATCACCCATATGAATCACATTTGCTGTCTTGAAAAATATAATGCTATCACCATCAGTATGTGCATTGTCCTGATGAACCACCTGAATTTCTTGTGCATTTAGATGGAAAGTCACCCTGTCATTGAAAGTGATTATCGGTAAAGCAACTTTGGGAGATGCGGGTACTTCCTTATTAAAAGCCTTGATAAAATTATCTTTGGACATGCGTTCGCGCACTTTGTCATGGGCAACAATAACAACCCCATCTTTACCCAGGTTTTCATTCCCGCCGGTATGATCAAAATGCCAGTGAGTATTAATAACAAAACGTAAGGGCTTATCCGTAAGTTTAGCTATCGCAGCTTTAATTTTAGGCGTTAGTGGTGCGAACTGATCATCAATCATAAATGCACCATCCTCCCCCACTGACAAACCGATATTGCCGCCCTGCCCCATGAGCATATATAAACCTTTGCCCACTTCAATGGTTACTACTTTGACATTACTGAACTCATCGACTGCCTGCTTCGCGAAACCCAGTGGGGTCATAGCGAACATTAGTAGCATCAGCGATATTACAAACTTCTGCAAACCATTCATTTTAAAAATCCCTATCATTTTATAGAAACCATACAGCTCAAACTGAGCTGTGCATCTCGGAGTAATCTATATATACCTGTACATTTTGTTAATTTCTTACTACTGAAAATGAAATACACCATTTCTATATCTTTTCATTATAACAAGATACTTAGAATCAAGGAGTTTATTAACTTCATCGCTCTTTACTCCATACTTACCCCAGTCCTCTACAACAACAAATAAGGATGCCATCCAGTAACTAAAATACATAAATTGTCTAGTAGATAGAACACCGAGCTTTCTTGGTGATTCTCTGGTGCATTATTAGCAAAGTCAGCTGAATCACGATAACGTACCATCATACGGTTAGACCATAGGTAATACCTAGAAGGGCAAACTTCGTTTCAAAATGGTTATTTTTTTTCATATTTATAGGCACGAGATCTTTTAAGTAACTTTTTTAATCTTTTACTATAAAACTCACCCATTCGTAAATGTCCAACAAAATCGAGAAGCTCATCAACTTTTTCAGAATATTTATAATCATATTCTTTTAGAACCGACTCTCTTACACTTTCGGATATCGCATTCCGCGCCACAATTGTTCCTTTTATGGTTGATTTTCTATCATATGAACCGTTCGAGATATCTTGGACTTTTTTATGTAAGGTGATAATTTATCAAAATCTTCTTTTGCTATCTATCTAGCTGTTTTCGTCTGATCTATCGTTAAGTATAAATTTTCTAAGTGTTCTTTCTCCTCTCATAACATAGAGTATAAATACTTTATCTTGATCTACATCGATACGATGGAAAATCCTACATGGACCAACAACTATTTCTTTATAGCGTTTGCCTTTTAGTTCTGGAGGAAAACGCCCTGATTCAGGGTGTTGTTCAAGGCGATCAACCGTATTAAATACATTTTTAACCAGCTTTTTAGCGGCATTAGGTTTGTCTAGTGCTATATGGTCGGCTATTTCATCTAGGTCTAATAAAGCTGATTCTGACCATATTATTTCAGCCACTTGCCCATTACCTTTTTAGCTTCGATATGACTGAATGTACGACCTTCTAGAATTGCGGTTTCACCGCGAGCTATACCTTCAAGTATTTGCATTCTATTTTGCATATACTCATAGTCATCAACGGCAACAAGATAGGCTGAAGGTTGACCATATTCAGTTATTAAAACAGGTTCTTTCGATTCGTGTAAATCGGCAAGAATTTGAGTGGCTTTTCTTTTTAATGTAGTTACGAGTTCAGTTTTCATAAAGTGATACTAAACTATCACTTTATGCTTGACAAGCATTCTAAACAATTTGGTATATTTTCACACGGCATCATGAACTACTCGCGCACCTAACGCCAAATTAAGGGCCTTTTTGACACCGAAGGCACTACACTTGAAGCTACGATAAACTCACAGAATGCAATGAACGTAAATCAACCGCTGAGTCAAAAAATCCCTCTTGAATTTACTTGTTAGATGAGGTGCATTACTGGACTTTTCACGCAGTCATTATTTTAAATATTTTTTAAAACCACTTTAATTACAACATGATAGAATATGTATTAAATTAGCACCAACCAATAGAGGTGATGTGATTTTGACTATTGCATAACCTCAACTCCAATATGAGTGTGATGAATCAAGCATTGCTTTTGTTCTGCGATTTCAATTCTAAAAACATGTGTTTGAGCCTTGCGATGACGTAACTCTTATTCCAGAATTATTTTATATAAGTTGTAAATGTCTTTTTCCCTTTTAATCTATATACATCAAAGTCTCTATCTACAGTCGCTATCTCATTTATTTTTAATTTATCACCTAGAAAGACTAAACACGCACCAGCAAAATCCATCGGTAAATCTGCATATTTTATTGTTAGTTCTTTTATTCTAAAAAGGTCATTTGCTGTAATTGGCTCAATACTTACTGCCCCAGCATTCACCCAACCTAGGAAATCTATTTGTGCATTTCTGTTAAAATCTAGTAAATGTAATGTTTCTGTAATTGAGGCAATAGTGGTTATTAACTCACTATGGTTAGATTTTATAAAATTTTTAGAAGCAGCGTGATAATCATCATTACTGTCAAACAACGCAATAAGTGGACCTGAATCAATTAAGATTTTTTTCATCTCTTGGCTCTTATTTTTTCTTTGATTAGTACCTTTCTATTGATTGATAAATCATGTTGTCCACTTGCATACTTACCAAACAAGTCATTGCCTAACTCCCAAGGTGATGGCTTTTCTAGATTACCCAGAAAGTCAGTTATACTTTTTCTTATCAACTCTGATTTACTAACACCTAATTGATAAGCTACGGAATTTATTGTTTGCTCTAACTGTGGGTCAAGTCTAAGTGTAATCATGCTGTACTCCCAATAACCATGTATTACTAATTGTAATACATAAGAGAAAGTTGTCAATTGTTTTCATCTAACGCCAAATTAAGGGGCTTTTCGGACAGACATAACTGAAGGTTAATCAAAGATAAACTCACAGAATGCGCTGAACGTAAATCAACCGCTGAGTAGAAAAGTCCCTCTTCAATTTACTTGTTATGTCAAGATATTGATTTAAGGAGGTTTTTTATTACACCACCTAAATAAAGGAAATTCTGCTTGTATACTCGACTGTTTCCAACGAAAGAGGCTATGAGAAGAATTATACAAGATCTGTAGATCTTTAAAAATGTTATATCTCACAAAGATAATCGACAACTGGCTTTTCTAATTTATCAAGATGGTGTTTTATCTTGCTTCTTCATGCTTGTAGACTATTTATAGTTCATTTGCCTTACTTAAAAATGACTGATAAACATGGTTTGAATACCATCTTCCTTTGACTATCATTTCCTCAATGAGAGGCTTAACTTCCGTTATGATTTTATCTTCTTTGGCTTTTAGCAATATTGATAACGTTCGTATTACATTTAGGTTTTTTTCTTTAGCAATGTAATAACCAATGTTTTCATCAATGATAGTATTGTCTGCACCTAGTTCTTTCGGTTCATCAGGAAAGTGCGTACCTACATTCATGTAGAGCCTTAATTTTAAGTTGAAAGAATTCCATATCGCGATAACCATAAGCCATTCTTTTCAAAGTTTTCACCTTATTGTTTACTCCTTCCAGAGGGCCTGTTGATAAACCACCCGTATCATAATAAGCCAATACACAGCTACGCCATGTAGCTAGTTTCTTGGCAAACTTTATCAGCATATTGATCCCTGATGCTTCAGCTCTTTTTATCCAACCTTTAAGGTAGTTTGTAGCATCTTCTTTGCTCTCCTGTTTCCAGAGTAAGCCAAGATCCTCTTTGAGATAATACGCTGTAGCTAGTGGTGCATTGAGCTTTAGTGCCTCCTCTAGCCGTTGTTTCTCATTGGTTTCTTCATTCAGGTTATCTGCCCGTTTTAATAATAGCCACCGGGTTCCTTTGAGGACTTTTTTCTGCTCAACATTTTCAACCTGTGTATGTAAGTCTCTTCGTAGCTTTGTCAGCTTTTCATTAAACAGCTTGATGATATGGAAGTGATCAAAGACCAATGTGGCATTGGGTAAGTTATCTTGTACCGCTTTGATATAGGCGGGTCCCATATCTGTTGCTACGGCTTGGATGGTGGTTTTGAATCGCTTTAACCGCTTCCCAAAAAGGATTAAGTACTTCTCCTTTTTTCCCCAGAGCGGTGAAGACAACTGCTCCTGATTTCAGATCAAGAACAAGTGTCATGTAGCCTTGTTTCTTACCGAGATAAATTTCATCAATCGCTATATATTTGAGTTTTCCAAGCTTGGGTTTGTCATACTTCTTTTTTAAATGTCTTTTAATGATGTTCTTGATAAAGTCCCAGCTCGTTTGGAGCAAGTGGGCAATATCCTTGATGGTCATCATACCGGACAATTCTATAACATAGCGCTCCAGTGCTTTAGTGGTTCGGCTGTGCGCTCTGGCAAAGGGCAACTCTATTTGTCGGGTTACTTGACAGTGCAAGCAGTACACTCTTGGTATTTCAAGCTCTATGAAAACAGGTTTCCTGCCAATGGGTAATGTCTTAATCCTTCGGTTTATTTTACCTTTTTGAATGACCTCTCGTGACTTGCAGTGGGAGCAACAAATAAGTCTATCTCGTACTTCTATTTTGAAATTGATGGCCCCTTGTTGATAGTTGGTTCGGGAGTAATCACAGTGATCAATCCCCCATGCATGGTAAAGTAGTGAAGTGGACATGCCGTAATCTCTGTTGGTAGCAAAGATTGTATTTAGGCATGTTCACACTCTTTTTTGAATTTCAACTGGCGGAGTAAGGTACGCACTTTCCGGATGAACCGTTCTTTCGATAGTACAATTGTTTCAGCTTCTCCAAGGTCTAGCTGAGTTAGCAAGTTTGTTGTTTTTTCAATATTCTTTACTTCTTTTACAGTTATAAAGGGTAGATCTACTTCATTGTAACCGTACATGCTTTGTGTAGATTTAAGTTCATCGTATACGGCTTGTGGAATGATGATTTCTTGAAATATATCTTTTAATATTTCGACTTTACCTATAGAACTAAACGACATTATAGGTGTTGTGTTAGATACTGTTATCACTTGATTTTTACAACATCATCAAAAATATCATCTATTTCTTGTTCGTTATAATCAAAGATAAACTCCTTTTCATCTTGTAGCTTCTTTATAAAGGATGCTTTACTGTAACCTGCTAATTCAGCAGATTTACCTAGAGATAATCTTCTTTTTCTGTAGAAAAGCAAAGCAGTAGAAAAGAGGACTTCCTTTGTAAATTCAGCCTGACTTTCCTTGAGTGAATTAAGTATTCCTTTTTTGACTGGAAACGATATGTTGATTGTTTGCTCAGACATTGCCTTTACCTTTTGTGTATAGATTAATGAGCATTATAGCAAAAGATGTAATTTCTTACTGTGTGATTTTTTCAGCATGTAGTGACGCATATGAGATGTTTGAGCTTTTGGGACATAACGCTTGCTTGTTGGGCTGGCGTTTGAAACTACTTTAGCATGATTCTCTGCTTACTGACCCCGAAGCTAACACACTAAAATCAACTGCTGAGTGAGCCAGTCCAAACAAAGCCCTTGTTAGTGATTGACTCATCAGACGGTTCAGTAACTCTCATGATGACCAACACTACTGCACTTAATGCAGATACAAACAAGGCTAAACAAAACTACGGTATGGAGTCTTGCAACGCTAAAG